>NZ_JBBCMO010000005.1:0-303619 GCF_037152305.1 Pantoea sp. AS142
GCGAGCGGCCTCATGAATCCCTGAATAACCTGACGCCGGAAGAATATCGGCTGATGGCTGAGAAACCGGAAATCTCAAAAAGTGTGTGGAACTAAAACGGGTCTGTTTACAATACCAGCTTTCATATCTAAACCAATACAGCGAAGGCTGATGCTCTGAACGTCGATACTTTTTCAGCGCTAAAAGGCACAGGGCGTTGTAGCTCTGATCTGGATAACGCTGTTTGAGCTGTTCAAATAGAGTCTTAACACTGATGAAGCGTTCTGTATCGGACCGGCGCGCGAGTTGCTCATTACGCAATTGCTGAATGGAATCGTCGAAACTCATGGCTTGTTTTTGTACTGCAATCCTGGGGGGTCAGATAAGGCTGTCTTAATGATTGAATCTGGATGGCTGTCAGGCTTTTCGAAAAAGGAAATCAGGTTTCTGGCAACCGGCCAGCCAGACATTTAAACCCACACTACTTACGTCACCCAGCCATTCACTTACGTCACCCACTACATCACCTGATTCGCGCCCAAAGAAAAAGGAGTCAGACGATTTCTCATCTAACTCCTTGTTTTATTTGGTGGCCCCTGCTGGGTTTGAACCAGCGACCAAGCGATTATGAGTCCGAAAATGTTTTTCATTAAATCAATAAGTTACTGATTTTATTGCATTGTTGAGTGGCATATAGTGACATATAGTATCAAGTAGTGACATCCTCTGCTGCCATTTTGCTGCCAATTTTCTCTCACAGCCTCTCAAGGGGGTTGAGGTTGATAGCTTCAAAAAGATGATCAGGTGCAAAGTGAGAATAGCGCATTGTCACCTTAATATCGGTATGACCTAAAATGCGCTGTAGCACCAAAATATTTCCGCCGTTCATCATAAAGTGAGAGGCAAAAGTGTGGCGTAGTACATGTGTTAACTGACCCGCTGGCGTTTCGATTTCGGCCCTCTTGAGTGCTGAACGGAAGGCTGCATAGCATGAATTAAAAAGGGGTTTTGCTTTTCTGCTTGTTGGTAGCTCTGCTATTAATGCTTCGCTTATCGGAATCGCTCTGTTTTTCTTCCCTTTAGTCTTCGTGAAAATTACTTTTCCTGCTCTGATTTGGTTGCCCTTCAGTGTTTCAGCTTCTCCCCAGCGCGCGCCCGTAGCTAGACATAGCTTAACTACAGTGAGTAAATCTTTCGATGTGCTTGCCTCGCATTCTCTCAGTAATGCCCTAATCTCTTCGTCTGTAAGGTAGGCCATTTCAGATTCAGCAATTTTATATTCTCGAACGTTATCTAAAGGGTTAGGTGCTTGCCATTCGTCTAACCGTCTAAGCTCATTAAATACTGCTCGAAAATAAGCCAGTTCAAGATTGACCGTTCGCGGTGTCACAGTTTTCACACGAGATGATCGAGTGATTTTCCCGGATAGGCGTTGCTCACGATAAGAGGAGAAAATACGAGCATTGAATTCTGATGCAAGCGGATTTCCCATAGCTTTGCAGGCAAACTCCATCGCGTCTTTCCGCTTTTGGCCGTCTGTTAAGGTTATGCCATGTGCCCCGTACCATGTATTAACCAAGTCGAATACGGTGCGTTTATCGGTTTTTTCACCGAGCCAGGGCTTATCTTGAGCCTGATCTTTGATGTGCTTTTCAAAAGATAAGGCTTCGCCTTTTGTCGCAAACTGGCGGCGTATTCTCTTGCCATCTCGTCCGTTGGGAAAAACTTGTGCCTGCCATTTGCCATTAGGTAATTTGCTTACGGCCATGCGCTTTAGACTTGCTCCGTTTTAAATGTGACTTTACCCAAAACTGAAATGTCATCAGGTGAGCAGTCAAAGGATGCGGGGCCATTTTCAACACGCATTTTTTTGCCAGGAAGGCGATAAAGCCTCTTAATGCTCACTAAGCCATCAATATCTATCAACCACATTCCGTCCGTAATCTCATTTCTAGCCCCTTCAACTAAGTAAATCGCGTTGTCAATCTCAACTAAAAACGGTTCAGAGATGCTTTGGGGTATCAATTTGGAATCGTAATAAACAAAACTCTCACTCTCGAAAAACCCATTTGTGATCTTTTTTAATCTCAATTGATTGGCGGTATTGGTTGATGCAGGAGCTTCTGGTGATCCCTGTCCTGTAGCGAGCCACAGCAATGAAGTGCCAGTATCAAGGTGACATGCAATAAGCCAATCATGTGGAAAAGTGTCGCGCATCCAGCGATTTGCCATTGTGCTCTGTGAGATGCCTAAGTGGTTGCATAAGGCTTGGCGTGTCGAGAACTGATACGCCTCCATTAGGCGGGTGATTGCCTCTCTTCCGCCGCTTTGGGATGGGTAAAGATGCTGGTTTGTCTCTTCTGGGGTTTTATTAGTGTTTGACATGTTTTATTTGAGATCCTATCATCGCATTTGTGGTGTTTGACATATAGCGACATTTAGTGACATCCAACTACCAAAAAGGAATCTTGCATCATGAAAAGTGATTTTTCAATGCGACCAAATCTCAACTTCGTAATTGCTGAGCCGTTCATCTCTCTGGATGAATACTGCCGCCGCACCGGAATCTGTAAGCGAACCGCGCGTAAGATGTGTCAAGAAAACCGCCTGCCAATCAGGAAGAAAGAGGGCGTGAATTCTCTTATTGAGGTGAACATGCTGGCTTTGATTGTTGAGGCAGCGTCTGATTATCACATCTCAATGTCGGCCTGATAAAACCATATTGAGACATCTAAAAGGAATTGGCATGTTTGATTTTCGTGTTTCCACCCAAACTCATTTTGAAGACGCTTGCCGCAAGTTCGCGCTGACTCACAACATGAACGAGCTGGCTAAGCGAGCGGAAATGAAGGTCCAGACTCTGCGCAACAAGCTGAACCCGGATCAGGTTCACAAGCTGACTGTTGAAGAAATGCTACTGCTGACTGATTTGACAGAAGACGCAACGCTGATTGATGGGGCGCTGGCTCAGTTAAGCTGCTTGCCTTGTGTTCCAGTAAATGAGCACGCTTCAGAGAAGTTTACAGCTTATGTTCTAAATGCTTCCGCCCAGGTTGGAACCCTTGCGGCCAGTGCTGCAAATCACGCAAGCATTACCACCTCATGCCGTCGCGGGATTGTTGAAGCAGCTAATACCGGCATTCGCTGCATGATGCTGGCGGCTCTCGCTGTTCAGAGTCGCGTTCACTCTAACCCTGCACTGTCAGGTACTGCTGATGTTTTAAGCGGTATCGGTGCATCTATCGGGATGGTCTGAGATATGGCTTTTTCAGTGGCTCCGCTTCTGAAGCGGCAAAGCCCGTCCCACGCATACGGTCACGGCTGGATTGCGGCAGATAAGGGCAGGCGCTGGCATCCGGCAATTTCACAGGCCGAACTGCTGGCAGAGTTAACCGGTAAGAGGAAAGAATCATGGGTTACAAAGCTGAGAGTATCACTGTTCAGATGAATGCGGGTCAGCGCGCAAGTGCGCTTAATCATATCTCTGCACTTCGCACCATGATGTACGGCGATTGCAGCCACGAACTGAAACGCTTTATCGCAGACATGCGTAATAAGCGCGATCACCAGGCTGAACAGAATGGCCGCGCACTGAGCGCAATTTACTTCCTGGCAAATATTAGCAAAGAACGTCACGGCGTTGATTTCAGTGAACTGACGAGTGACGAAGTAACGGCGCTGATTGGCGCGATGAATCACTTAAAGGCAGTCGTGAGTTTATTTCCAAAGAATCTGACGTTACCTAATTAATTAACCCGAACAAATTAAATGGCGTAAACCCGCCGGGCATTCTTATGCCCGAATTCAGGAGAAAGATAAATGCGAAATATCCAGAACCGTAATTTTAAAGCTGACGACGACGCGCTTAATGCCCTGCTGAGCAAGGCCAAAACTGAGCAGCGTTCTGATGATGCGCTGTCCGTTTCAATCCGCCTTGTAGCGCTGGCAGTTCATGCCAGGCAGAAAGAAATGTCAGCTGTGGAAATCATTGAGCTGTTGGCCAAAGAGGCAGAACGCTTCGAGAACTTAGCGCAGGAGCTGCACTAATGGCCGACGCAATGGACAGGGTGCAGCAGCACGTCACCGAAGAGCTGGCGCGCAACATCACCAGGGCCACGCAGCGTAAGCCGCTGCCGTCGGCGTTCTTCTGTGAGTCGTGCGGGGCAGATATTCCGCAAAAGCGCCGGGAAATCCTTCCCGGCGTGTGCTTCTGCGTCACCTGTCAGGACATTAACGAGCGCATGGCAGCGCATTACAGGAAGGGTGAGTAAATGATACGTAAGAAGCTGGCCTCTCAGCAGGCTGCGATATGGCTGCGTGAAAACCGCGTCATTATTGATACCGAAACAACCGGCCTCGGCCCGGAGGCGGAAATCGTTGAGATTGCCGCTATCAACTGCGCTGGTCGCGTGCTGCTTAACACTTTTGTCAGACCACGCTCTGCCATTCCGGCAGAAGCAAGCGCCATTCACGGCATCACTGATGAAATGGTGTCTGGCGCGCCGCGCTGGCCGGAGGTGATGGGGAAACTGGCAAGCGTCATCGGTGATAAAAAGTTCCTCGCTTACAACGCGGATTTTGATTCCCGCCTGCTGCGTCAAACCAGTGAGCAGACCTTTGGCAGCAACGCCCGATTGTTCACGCCGCTTGTCTGCTGGCACGAGTGCGCCATGCTGCTGTATGCCGACTACCGCGACAAGCCGGGCCGGGACGGACGCAGTGCGAAGTGGCACAGGCTGGAAGATGCCGGAAAGTACGAAGGGGTGAACCGCCTCGGGAGCGCGCACCGCGCCATGTCAGACTGCCTGATGACGCTGGGAATTATTGAAAAGATGGCGCGGGGTGGCGGCAATGAATAAAACCATCCTGAAATGGGCCGGCAGCAAGTCCGGCCTGATGCCTGAGCTGATTAAGCATCTGCCCGCCGGTGATCGTCTGGTTGAGCCGTTTGCCGGTTCCTGTGCGGTCATGATGAATACGGATTACCCGGCTTATCTGGTGGCCGACGTAAATCCCGATCTGATTAACCTGTATCGACAGGTTAAAGAGCATACGCGCCCGTTTATCGTGCTGGCGGCATCGCTCTTTCATCAGAATAAAACGGAAGAGAGTTATAAGCAGGTCCGCGAAGAATTCAACTTCAACGCAGCGCTGCCACTGCTGGAGCGCGCCGCGCAATTCCTCTACCTGAACCGCCATGGCTACCGTGGACTTTGCCGCTATAACAAGCGCGGTGAATTCAATATCCCATACGGCAATTATAAAGAGCCATATTTCCCGCTGGCCGAAATTGAGGCGTTTGCCGCAAAGGCTCAACGCGCGACGTTTGAATGTCAGGGCTATAGCGAAACACTGAGCATGGTCCGTGCTGGTGATGTCGTTTACTGCGATCCGCCTTATCACGGCACATTCACCGCTTATCACACCGATGGATTCAGCGACGATGATCAGCACTCGCTGGCCTGCATCCTGTTGGGTATCTCTGAGCTTAACCCGGTCATCGTTTCAAACAGCGATAACCTGTTTACCCGCAGTATATTCCGCGAATTTGAACTAACAAAAATCAGCGCTTCCCGCTCTGTTGGCGTGGCTGCCGGTGAAGGCAAGCGCGCATCCGAAATCATCGCAGTGCGTCACATGAGTCTGGCGGTGTAATGACTCAGGCTTATGCATATCCGTGGAATGCCCCTAAAGCGGCAATAAATCCAAAAATGGACCCGGCGGAAGTTGCGCCGGTTTCCGCGCTTTCAAACCTAATCGCTCTCTATGCTACGGATAACGAGCAGGAGCAGCTGCGCCGTGAGGCAGTGAGCGATCAGGTCTGGGACCGCTACTTTTTCAATGAGTCCCGCGATCCTGTCCAGCGCGAAATTGTGCAGGACAGAATTATCAGCCGGGCAAAGATGGCCCGCGAACAGCAGCAACACAATCCCGATCTGATTATCGTGGCCGATGTCAGCGCCCAGCCTTCGCACATCAGCAAGCCACTCATGGAGCGCGTTAAGTTTTTCCACAATCTCGGCAGGCCGCAGGCTTATTCCCGCTACCTGCGCGAAACCATCCGCCCCTGCCTTGAGAGGCTGGCCCGCGTGCGGGAAAGCCAGATTTCAGCCTCTTTCCGTTTTATGGCCGGTCACGACGGGCTGGACGGCCTGCTGGCGTTGCCAGAAATGAGCCAGAATCAGGTCAAGCGTTTATCAACGCTGGTAGCAGCGCACATGAGCATGTGCCTTGATAAAGCCAGCGGCCACCTGTTCGTCAGTGACGACGTGACGCCGGAGCAGGTCCGCCAGGCATGGGAGGCTGTTGCAGCGGAAGCGATGCGCCTGGACATTATCCCCCCGGCCTTTGAGCAGCTGCGCCGCAAAAAGCGCCGCCGCAAGCCTGTGCCTTATGATCTGATTCCGCCATCGCTGGCCCGTATGCTCTGCGCGGACTGGTGGTATCGCAAGTTATGGCAACTGCGTTGTGAATGGCGTGAAGAGCAGCTGCGTGCTGTCTGCCTGGTCAACAAGAAAGCGTCCCCCTACGTCAGCTTTGAAGCGGTGATCCATAAGCGGGAGCAGCGCCGGAAGTCTCTGGAGTTCTTCCGCTCACATGAGCTGGTCAGCGATGAAGGCGATACGCTGGATATGGAAGATGTTGTAAATGCCAGCAACAGCAATCCCGCTAACCGCCGCCTAGAAATGATGGCCTGTGTTAAGGGGTTGGAGCTTATCGCGGAAATGCGCGGCGACTGCGCCGTGTTTTACACCATCACCTGCCCGTCACGTTTTCACGCAACGCTTAACAACGGCAGGCCCAATCCTAAATGGACCACGGCAACGGTTCGCCAGAGCAGTGATTATCTGGTCGATACGTTTGCCGCCTTCCGCAAAGCCATGCACAAAACCGGTATGCGCTGGTATGGCGTGCGGGTTGCTGAGCCACATCACGACGGCACCGTACACTGGCACCTGTTGTGCTTTATGCGCAAAAAAGAGCGCCGTTCAGTCACGGCTCTGCTAAAAAAGTTCGCCATTCGGGAAGCCCGCGAAGAGCTTGGCGGCAATACAGAGCCGCGATTTAAAGCGGTGCTTATCGATCCGCGCGAGGGAACGCCGACCAGCTACATCGCTAAATACGTCAGTAAAAATATTGATGGCCGTGGCCTGTCTGATGAAATCAGTGCAGAAACCGGAAAATCACTGCGTGATAACACGGAGAACGTGGGCGCGTGGGCGTCACTTCACCGTGTTCAGCAGTTTCGTTTCTTTGGCATTCCGGGCCGCCAGGCTTACCGGGAGCTGCGCGTGCTTGCCCGTCAGGCGTTAAGGAATCAGAGCGATAAAAAAGCCGGTGCGCCGGTGCTTGAAAATGCGCAGCTGGATGCGGTGCTGGCCGCTGCAGATGCGGGCTGCTTTGCCACCTACATTACGAAACAGGGCGGCGTACTGGTTCCGCGCAAGCATCACATCGTAAGAACTGCCTACGAGCTTAACGACGAGCCAACCCCTTACGGCGACCACGGCACCCGCATTTATGGCATCTGGTCCCCATTAGTGGCAGGCCGCATCTGCACGCACGCAACGAAATGGAAAATGGTTCGTAAGGCCGTTGACGTTCAGGAGGCGACAGCCGACCAGGGCGCTAGCGCCCCTTGGACTCGTGGCAATAACTGTCCCCCTGATGAAAAACTGAACATTTCAGGGGGCAATCCTGTATCAGTTGAACCTGCAGAGCCGGGCGAAGTTGCTATTTATGGTCCGGCTGATTTCGAGAACATGACCAGAAAGCAGCGCCGGGATCTGCTGGCGCGTCTGCGGGTGGTGAAACCGCGCCAGAAGCAGGGTTATAAGCAGGAAATTGACGACAATCAGCGGGCGTTTCTGGTTGCAGAACTGCGGGTGAGGGGATTTACCGGGGAAGAAAGGGAAATAAACCTGCTTCTGTCCGGGGGTAGCCTTGATTCCGGGGCAGGCATGCGCATTTTTTACAGTAATGGACGGCTGCAGGAGGATGATAAATGGAGTCGATGGATCTAGCCTTAATCGCATCCAGGTGGTGTAAATGGATAAAAATCAAGGGCTAGACAAAGCACATGTTTCGGCAAAAAATCAGAAAACGGCCTATTGATCGTAAAAAATAATTTCACATTTGAAAACTGATAATATACTGTATGTATAACCAGTTGTTGATTGTGCGGAGGGAATATGCAGGATTTTTTTTTAGAGTCAATGAAGTTGCAGCGTATTGATTTTTTTATAAAACTTGTCGCTGCAAGCGATTGTTCAGAGGAAGAAAAACGGTTAGCGATTCAGTGGGTTTCTGAGCTTACTGACGAGCTGATGCGCAAGGTTAGAAATCACGAATACGCCCGTTCCATGGAAGTTTCAAAATAGTAAGAGCATCGGGAGATTGTTCAGGCTAAGATGTGAAAAGATAAAAATTCAATAAAAGCAAGAACTTATGTGGTTGTATGCGTAAATGTTGTTGTCAGAGTAAAGCTGAGAAGGCATTAGATTCTATAAAGAAACTATAAGGAGCAGCAGGATAACTGGATTAGCTGTAGCAGGTGAAAAGATAAGGCGATGACTATATATAGAACACATCCATGATGTTTTAACCATATGTAGTGCTTGGTGTGTTTTATACAAAAATATCTTTCTTGTTATTTCATATGGATATAAGAAATTTATTTTACATTTGTTATATTCATAGAGATGCCAAGGATTGAGCGTTAACCTTTTCTTATTTTGGCAGTTTTTTATAAGTTAATAGGTTCCAAAAAATGTCAAAAAATTCACAGCCTGCAGCTTCACAGCCTGCGCAAGTTTCTTTTCCCGGTTACTTTCCTTCTGGCGTTCCACCAAAAGAGGCAAAAGAAGCATCCGGGGAGTTTTATCGCTTAACTAGAGCTAAACCTCCGGGAAAAGATTGTTTCCTTAACATGCATGATGAAAACCCCAAAAGAATGAGCCGTTTCAAAGGTCTTCTCTTGAAGTGTTGTTATGGGGTCTCAATGTATACAGAAGAACAATCGCTGATTAATGCATTCGACAAATTTCCCGAAGGGGTAGGTGAACGTTTCATAGCGAAAGGAACGCTTGATACTGCTGACGGTGCGATGATGAAGACAGGAGCTCCTGATTCTACTCATTACACTATTTGGCTTAGTACAGATGCTGAGATTCATCAAAAGTTCTCTTGCATCAGAGGGCTAGTGAAATGAGTAACATTTTTCTTGCAGATACTCTTTTAGGCACACTTTACATAAAAAACGTGTATGAGTTTTTTGAAGGGCCTAAACTGTTTTCTGTAACTAATGAAGTGGATGGTTTGTTTGTTGTCTATTGGATTGGTGATGAAGAAGATTTCGATAAGTGGATAGTACTGCCCATTTCAAAAGGACGCTTAGAACACCTCGAACGTAAAAGAATAGACATCAATAGTTTGCTTATGTATCAGGAGCAAAGTTTTTGCTTCCAGCTAAATATACCATATGATGATAGCCAAAAGCATGTTTTTAACAGATTAAATGCTGATGATTTCAAAAGTTCAATAAAGTTTCCGAAAGTGGGTTTGTATATTAGCTCTGTAATACCGATGTTGCCAACTGGCAAGCTAGGTTCGAGTATTGAGTTTTCAACACATGAGATCCATGTTGAGAAAACTGCCTCATCTAAAGAACCGCTAGTATTAAAAGGTGTTTCAAAGCTATTTGAATGTTTTAATGATCTTTATTCATCAATTATGAATTCTTTAGATGAAAAGGATATAATGCGGCCTGTATCTGGACGCCCTGGTTCATTTGTTTTGTCTTTTCAGGCAGATAAGATGCATCAGGTTGAACCACTGCTTAAGAGCTTGAATGAATTGATAATATCTCGGGGAGATATCGTTAGTTTCATTAAAAGAACTAAGATCGATGTTCAGGTGCTTTCTGCACTTTTTGAAAATATAATTGAAACAAGCTCAAGTTTTGAACTTAAAAGTAACACCACAGACGAATTGGTTTTGGTAGTAAGAAAAAATGACGCAGAGTTTTACAATGGCGTATTAGCAAAAATGTCTGCACAGGTGGTAGGCGGCTATCAAGTGCCTCAAGCTAATTTAATTGATCAGGTTTTCAAAATAGTTGAATTAAAATGGCAAGATAAGCATCTTAATTTAATTAGCACAGGCTTGGATGATAGGCATATTTTATACTATATTCATGCTGCTAAAATATTAGGGTTTATTAATAGTAATGGCTCTGTTTCTGCTCTGGGGCAGCAGGTTGCTGAATCAGACCATGATAAACGGTTAAGAATTGCAGCACGTAGTTTTGAATCTAGCCATTGCGGCTGGGCTTGGATCACTTGGAGTCAGGCCAAGAACCTTTCAGAGCTTGATCCCAGTACAGCAGAGGCTTTCTTACTCGATAAATGTTTATCATTGAGTGTTAAAACCATGCAAAGAAGAGCCTCTACATTAAGAAAATGGGTAGAGGCACTAAAACCATCTTACCAAGAGCAATGATGGAAGAAAGTTAGAGACATAGATAGGATCAAAGCAATAAAGCGAAGCATATGACTTCCCGGTACATCAGTCCGCTCTGAGATTACAGCTTTTCATGTGAGTGCATGTCTATGCTGCATGAATCTGCATGATCCCTGAAGGATCGTTTATGCCCCGGCCCGCCAGTAATGGCGGGCTTTTGCTTATGTCATGCAGCTGCATGAAAATCACTGCATGAAGCGGGCAGGCGTGGCGGGGCTACGAGCGCGCGCTGCAGGTGCCAGGTGGTCAGAAAGGGCCGCAATTTCCGGGCCGCTGGCGCGTCGCTGATGTGTGGCTGAGTCTGGAGGGGTAAAAAGATAGCACCTCGCAGAATGCCGCTGGGGCGGTCTGGCGGGTGGTAATGTGACAGAGATGGGTTTATGGTTAGGTCAGGATCTCAGCGCAGGGAATTGGGATGGACACGACAGAGCAGTTAAACGGAACGTATTTCTATGGCGGGCTGACCAATCTGAGTGCAGGAGAATTGTTCTTCTGGATTATGGTTGATGTGACTGCAGAGCACTTTACCGGAGCGAAAGATGTCATCGCTGGAGCTGCAATCTATGCTGGCAGCAATCAAATTGCAGTCAAAGGTAAACTTGGGGGAGCAACCAAAGGTACAAGCTATGCATCGATATATTCCCGGAAGTTGCTCAAAGAAATAATGTTACCTTTCAAGTTGCCGACATGGATTCATTCCCCTAAACCCGGCAACCCATTCAGGATAAAGCAGCTAATGACGCAACGACTGGCGACTTTTGCCGGACGTACTATCCCTGTGGTCGGATGGGTCGTACTAGCCACTGATGTAGCCCAAATTAGTTACCAGGCTATGGTTCAGTACAACAGGATCGTAAGTAAAGAGGATAAGATATGGTAACTGCGGATATTGAGCAGGCTGTTTTCGATCTTGTTGAATCATATAATGGTCGAAGTTTATTTACTTTACGCCGTTTTAAGCTGCGCCATGATACCGATCTCAATAAAGATTTTCGCATGGACCCACTGGATGCTTATGATCTGATGGAGCAATTCGCTGAAAAATTCGATATTGAACCCTCCGATATTAACTTCACTTATTATTTTCCCGATTATGGTGATGCGCCGGAACCACTTACTATTCAGCTACTGATTGATTCTGCAATAGCCGGGAAATGGTTAGGTAAAAAATAAGCGCCCTTAGGCGCTTAACCTCACTCAGAATCGTTGCTATTTAAGTCGAGACTGTAGGGTGCGAAGCGGATCACCTCTTCGCCCAGCCAGCTGTTCAGTTCCTCAAATCGTTTTTGCAGCGGCATCAGTTCATTGCGTACGAACACGCGGCTGGCCTTTTCAACGTCACCGAAACCGCCCGTGTTGTTCGGAATGATCCCCATCATCTGCGGTGGCACGCGGTGCGCTGCCATCATGTCATCGCGGCTCACGTTCTTGATGTTCAGGAACTCATCTTTAGCCGCCACCTCTGACAGCGGGATGATCTGAATCCCGTCTTTCTTCCCGTTGGGTGAATACATAAACAGGTTACGGAAGTTTCCCGGACCCTTCGCGCTCTTCATCGCTTTGCGGATGTTGTCCACATCCTCCTGATTCTGCGCGGCGTCGGTCATGTACATGATGAAACCGGCGTGGCTGCCGTTGAGGTAATACTTGCGGCGGAACAGCGTAGCCGACTCATTCAGCAGCGTTGACGGGATAGCGGACAGGTATTCCGGCAGGCCGTAAATCTCCTGATTAAGGTCCGGCTCCATCAGGTGAAAAACGCTGCCCGGCGTGAACTGGTAGGGCTGCGTGGTCAGGCCGTACTGCGCAAACCAGTAGGTGTCCAGGTCAGTGCCGCGCCGGGTGAATTTCGCCAGCGACGGCTCAAGTGCAATCACGCCGCCCAGGCGGTTAGTTCGCTTTTCAAGATAGGCGTTGCCGAATACCAGATAGTCCTGGATAAAGCGGCTGAACGCCTGACCGCTGAGCAGCCGGTGCGGGATAAACGTGCTGGTCAGGATGTTGCGCTTCACGTTCAGCGGTGAGCTGTGATGCACGGCGGCGCGGAACGTGCGCGCCAGCCCGTCAAAACTCACCGGAGGCTCATACCACCTGTCCAGCACAACGCATTCCACGTAGTCCAGCAGTTCGCGGCGGTCCAGTACCGGGATCGGGTCGCCAAAGGTGAATGCTTCCGCCGCCGGGCCGCCGGTCATCTGCTCCTGCACGGGCTGCGTGCGCGTGGGGTTCCTGCGTTTGCTCATTTAAAAAATCTCCATGATGTTGCGTGTGTGGGCGGATTCACCCTGCAGCGGTTCGTTTGCCAGCGCGTGCATGGCCGCCCAGGCTAAGTCCGCGTGGCTGGCTTCTTCGCTGCGGCTGGCTTCGTAGGTCGGGCGGTTGCCGCTGGCCGTGGTGGCGCGGCGGATTGCCATAAATGACTGCGCGATGTCGAGGTGTCCGGCGTCGAACTCAAGCCGCCCGCCGCTGATGATGTCGAACGCCTTAAGCACCAGGGCGTTTTTCACGGTCGGGTTGTAGACGAACTCTTTCACCGCCGGGAAAAACGCTTTTACGTTTTCATAAACCCCCAGGCCAACGCCGGTGGAGTCGATGCCGATATAGGTCACGTTATACTGCTGCGTCAGTTTTTTAATGGACTCAGCCTGCGCCCGGAAGTCCATCCCGCGCCACTGATGCCGCTCAAGGATGCGGAACTTACCGCCCGGCACGGCGGGCGGAGCCATGACCACGCACCCGGCGCTGTCGCCGTTCTGCGTGCCCTTCGCCGGGTCGTACCCGATCCAGACTTCACGCCAGCCGAACGGACGCAGCGCCAGTGCTTCGAAATCGTCTTTCCACACTTCCCAGCTGTCCACCATGCATTTCTGCAGCAGCTGCAACGGGAATACGGACGCGAGGTCATCCACGAATTCACACATCAGCAGGTTCTGGTATTCCGGCGGGCTGTATTCCAGGCGCAGCTGGTCGAGGTCAAACAGGTTACAGCCGCCGCGCACCGCATCCTCAACGGTGACAATCTGGCGGAACTGGCCGTCATCGCAGAAGCGGCCCGGCGACAGGTTCGGGTGCGTCAGGTCGATGTCTACGCGGTCCGCCTTCGCGCGGCCCCGGTTAAAGAGCGCGCCGGACCAGAACGGATAGGCGCTGTGCGTCAGGCTGGACGGCGTGGAGAAATAGGTCTGCCGCCACTTCTTATGCAGCGCCATGCCGGACGCCACCTTGCGCAGTTCCTGAAACTTCGGGATCCAGAAATATTCATCCAGGTAAAGATTGCCGTGATAGCTCTGTGCGGTGCGGGCGTTGGTGCCTAAAAAGTACAGGCACGCGCCGTTACTCAGCGTCATCGGGTCGCCCTTAAGTTCAACGTCCGCCTCTTTGGCGAATTCGATGATGTACTGCTTAAAGACGTGCGCCTGCGCCTTGCTGGCCGACAGAAAAATCTGGTTGCGCCCGGTGGTCAGCGCATCGATCAGCGCCTCGCGGGCAAAGTAAAACGTCGCACCAATCTGGCGGGATTTAAGCACGTTGCGGATGCGGTGCTTATTACCGGCTTCCCACCACTGGCGCTGATACCCGAACATCGAGCTGTGGAAGATTTCCTGCAGTTTCTCAATCTGTTCGTCGGTAAACAGGTTTTTAATCGGTGCTGCCCGCGGGCCTTTGTTGCGGTTTTCCACGTTGGGGTTCAGGTCGGCTTCATTGCCGCCGTTATTGAATTTCCCGATCCGGGCGTGGCGCTCTGACTGCCGGGCCAGCAGGTCGATTTCTTTATAGTCCTTTCCTTCCTTCGTCTCCTTCATAACCAGCTGGCAGTAGCGTGCGGCGGTGGTCAGCTGCATCTGATCCAGCGGGCCATAGTCGCCCCACCTGTCGCGCTTTTTCCAGCTGTGAACGGTTGCGGGTTTCTCTCCCAGCATTTCAGCAATGCGGGCGATGCGGTATCCCTGAAAGTACAGCAGCAAAGCCTGCCTGCGGGGATCGAGGTCTTCGGGGGCGGGTGTCATGTTCATGCAGCCAAAATACGGCCCCGTCGCCGCCTTTTCTGCTGCCCCTCATTGTGTGGTAAGCCGCACAACGTCCGCGCGTTGTTTCACTACCCCCCTCGCCGCAAACATAGGGCCTCAGAGCGATTTATCACAACGGAGCCTGGACAATGGCAAAGAAAGCAAAGCGTTTCCGTATCGGGGTGGAAGGTGCCACCACGGATGGGCGCACCATCGAGCGCAGCTGGCTTGAGCAGATGGCGGCAAATTACGATCCGGCTGTTTATACCGCCGTCATCAACATGGAACACATCAAGGGCTACACGCCGGACAGTCCGTTCCGCCGGTTCGGTGTCGTTGATGCGCTGGACACGGAAGAAATCAAAGACGGAATGCTGAAAGGCAAGCTGGGGCTTTTTGCCACGATTTCCCCGTCGGATGATCTGATCGATATGACCGGCAAAATGCAGAAGCTGTTCACGTCGATGGAAATCAGCCTGAAGTTTGCCGATACCGACGCACCTTATCTGGTTGGTCTGGCCGTCACTGACGACCCGGCAAGCCTCGGCACCGAAATGCTGGCCTTCAGTGCCAGAGCGGAGCAGAACCCGCTGGCAAACCGCAAGCAGCACCCGGAAAACCTGTTCAGCGCCGCGACCGAAACGGTGATCGAGCTGGAAGACGTGCCGGAGGAAAAGCCCGCCCTGTTTACCCGTATCAAAGCCATGTTTGCAAAGCAGCAGCAGACCGATGCCGCCCGCTTCAGCGACGTGCATCAGGCGGTTGAGCTGATTGCCAGCGAACAGCAGCAGTACGGCTCCCGCACCGACAAGGCGCTGCAGGAGCAGACCGAACGCCTGAGCAGGCTGGAAGCGGACCTGCAGACGCGCGTCCTTGAGTTTGACGCTCAGAAAGCTGATTTCAGTGAGCTGAAAGAGCAGCTGGAGCGCGAAGACGGCCGCAAAGATTTCCGCCAGCGCACGCCGGGTGGCAACGCGCCAGCCGGACACCTGACCAACTGCTAAAGGAGCAGTAAACCCCATGAAAAAGAATACCCGTTTTGCCTTCAACGCCTTTCTGGTGCAGCTGGCGCGCGTTTACAAAGTTGAGCAGGAAGAGCTGCACGGCAAGTTCAGCGTGGAGCCGTCCGTGGCGCAGACGCTGGAAGATACCATCCAGCAGTCCACTGCCTTTCTGACCCTGATTAACGTGATCGGCGTAACCGATCAGTCAGGTCAGCTGCTGGGACTCGGCGTCGGCAGCACCATCGCAGGCACCACCGATACCGGTTCCAAAGAGCGTGAGCCGACGGACCCGACGGATATGTCGGACATCAGCTACAAGTGCGAGCAGACCAACTTCGATACGGCCATCACCTACGCGAAGCTGGACCTGTGGGCGAAGTTTCAGGACTTCCAGACCCGCATCCGCGACGCCATCGTGAAACGTCAGGCGCTGGACCGCATCATGATCGGCTTCAACGGCGTGAAGCGTGAAAAGACCTCTGACCGCGTTAAAAACCCGCTGCTGCAGGACGTGAATAAAGGCTGGCTGCAGAAGGTCCGCGAAGATGCGCCGGATAACGTCATGGGCAGCACCACCAAAGAAGGCGCAACTACCGCCGCGCCGGTGAAGGTCGGCAAGGGCGGAGCCTATGCCAACCTGGACGCGCTGGTGATGGATGCGGTGAACGAGCTTATCGATCCCATCTTCCAGGACGACGACGAACTGGTGGTGATCTGCGGACGTGAGCTGCTGTCTGACAAGTATTTCCCGCTGGTCAACAGCGATCAGGCCAACACCGAAAAGCTGGCCGCTGACCTGATTATCAGCCAGAAACGCATGGGCGGCCTGCAGGCGGTGCGCGCGCCGTACTTCCCGGCAAACGCCGTACTGATCACCCGTCTGGATAACCTGTCCATCTACTGGCAGGAAGATTCCCGCCGCCGTTCGCTGATTGATAATCCGAAGCGTGACCGCATCGAAAACTTTGAGTCGGTCAACGAGGCGTACGTGGTGGAGGATTACCGCTGCGCGGCGCTGATCGAGAATATCGAAATCGTGGCCGCCGCTGCTGCTGCGCAGTCAGCCGGTGCAGAGGGTTAATCCATGAGCCTGAGTCCCGCACGGCAGCACCGTCAGCGCGTCCAGGCTGAACAGGCCGCCCGTCAGGGCGGCAGTGTTCGCCACGCCAGCGGCTATGAGCTGATGCTCATGCAGCTGAATGAAGACCGCCGCCGCCTCAAGGGCATTCAGTCCACCGTGAAGAAGGCGGAAATCAAGGTGGAAGTCCTGCCGAAATACGTTGCCTGGGTGGACGGTGTGCTGGCCGCTGATGGCGCGCAGCAGGACGACGTACTGATGTACGTGATGCTCTGGCGCATTGACGCCGGTGACTATGCCGGTGCGCTCATGATTGGCCGCCATGCGCTCAGGCACGGCTGGGGAATGCCGCAGGGCTTTAACCGCAACGTGCAGACGCTGCTGGCCGAAGAAATGGCCGACGCCGCAAAAAATGCCCTTCAGGCAAAAAATACCTTCGACTCCGCACTGCTGCTGCAGACGCTTGATGCGATTGGCGATCGGGATATGCCCGATCAGTCGCGTGCGCGCCTGCATAAGTCCATCGGCTGGGTGCTGCGTGAAAGCCAGCCCGTTTCTGCGCTGAACCATCTGCAGCAGGCCATGCAGCTTGATGAACGCTGCGGTGTGAAAAAAGACATAGAGCAGCTGGAGCGGAAAATCCGTAACGCCAGCTGATAACCGGACGTGCCCACGCGCGGGGCGGCACGGGGTGGCGACAGGCAGCGCCGCATCAAAACCCCGTCCACCGCCCACCTATTCAGGAGTAACAGAGCAATGGAATTTATCGCGCCACAGAAGGCGACGGCAGCGCCGGACATTATCCCCAACAACTCATTCTGGCCGGACGTTGATCTGGCGAAGTTCCGCAGCGTGATGCGCGTTGACGGCACCGTAACGCCGGAGCGTCTGCGTCAGGTGGTGCTGACCGCCATGGCGGAGGTTAACGCGGAGCTTTATCCGTGGCGTGAGCGGCAGGAGCTGGCCGGGCGTAACAGCCTGGCTGACGTTCCGGCTGAGAAGCTGGCCGGTGTGAGCGTGCGGCTGCATCACTATGAAAATGCGGTGTGGTGCTGGACCCGCGCGGTGCTGAACGAGCGTTATCAGGACTTTGACGCCACCGCGACAGCGGTTAAGCGCGGCGAAGAACTGAGTGATGCCAGCGGCAATCTCTGGCGCGATGCGCGCTGGGCCGTCAGCCGCGTGCAGGACATGCCGCACTGCACCATGGAGCTTATCTGATGAAAGTACGTGCGCAGCAGTATGACACGGTGGACGCACTCTGCTGGCGTCACTACGGGCGCACGCAGGGCATGACGGAGCAGGTGCTGCAGGCAAATCCGGGGCTGGCGGAGCACGGCCCCCTCTTACCGCACGGGCTGGAGGTGGAGTTGCCGGACGTGACAGCGACGGCCACCGTGCAGGCCGTCCAGCTTTGGGACTGAATCATGTGGGAAAAAATCAGCACCTTTTTAACCTGGTGCATTGCGGTGGTGATGGCGTGGCTGGGCGGCATGGACCTGAAAGACGTGTCCACCGTGGCCGGTGTATTAATCGGCCTGCTGATGGCGCTTATCAGCTGGTACTACAAACACAAAACCTATCAGCTGCTGGCAAGCGGGCGCATTACGCGGGGGGAATATGAATCTGCAGACCGTTAAACGCTGCGCCGTGGGTGTGGTGCTGGCACTGGCCGCCACGATGCCAGGCTTTCAGCAGCTGCACACCTCCGTGGAGGGGCTGCGGCTGATTGCCGACTATGAGGGCTGCCGCCTGCAGCCGTACCAGTGCAGCGCGGGAAAGTGGACCGACGGGATCGGCAACACGTCCGGTGTGGTGCCGGGTAAGTCCATCACGGAACGGCAGGCGGCGGGGAATTTCATCACCAACGTGTTACGCACCGAGGCGGCACTGGCGCGCTGCGTGGCGGTTTCCATGCCGCAGCAGGTTTATGACGCGCTGGTGTCGCTGGCATTCAACGTGGGAACCGGCAACGTATGCGGCTCCACCATGGTGGCGCTGCTGAAAAAGGGCCAGTGGCGCGAGGCGTGTTACCAGCTGCCGCGCTGGGTGTACGTGAAAGGCGAATTCAATCAGGGGCTGGATAACCGGCGCGGACGTGAACTGGCCTGGTGCCTTAAAGGAGTCTGAAATGCAGATGGTTAAAAAATGGTGGTTTACGGCGTTACTCACCGTCCTGCTGACGCTGGTCAGCATCAGTCACGGCAGCTTTGCGGGCTATCCGCTGGCGGCCCTGCTGTGGGCTGACTTCTTCGCCTGGGCCGTTATCGGGTTTTCCGGCCTGTACGCCTGCGCCCTGACCGGCGGCGAACGTAAGCGGGTGTTTGCGTGGCTGCTGCGGTTTGCGCAGCTGGCTGACCGCGTGCCGCTCAGGTGGTATCACCGCGTATTTATTGCGGTGGTGATGTGGGACACGGGCTGGAAGCTGGCGGCATTTGCCGGTATTCATGCAGTTTTTTACCGCCGAATGATCAGGTCCGAACTTGAACGGGCGGCGGCATGACGCGTGCACTGGCAGTCATTGTGCTGATCCTGCTGCTTATTGCCGGGGTGCAGTCTTACCGGCTGAGCAGCGCCCACGGCAGGATTGATGCGCAGCAGACCACGATTGAGGGACAGAGCAAAAAACTGAGCCAGAAAAACAGCCAGCTGATTGCCCTGAACATCCTGACGCAGAACAGCAGCCAGGCGCAGACGCAGCTTTACGCCGCCGCCGAACGCAACGGCCAGTTGCTGCGCGAACGGCAGCGAAAAATTGAGGAACTGAAACGTGAAAATGAAGACCTGCGCCGCTGGAGTGATACTGCTTTGCCTGATCCTGTTGTCCGGCTGCGCCAGCGACCGGCCCTCGCAGGAGGTGAATCTTACCGTAAGTGGCTGTCCGAAAATCACCCGCTGCCAGCTGGACCCGGCAGCGCCGCGCACTAACGGCGACCTTCTGGCCCTGCTGGACGAAACCGAGGCCGCCTGGGCGGCGTGCGCGGATAAGGTAGACACCATCATCAGCTGTCAGGAAAAAGACGATGAACAAGCCGCAGTCCTTACGCAGCGCCCTGAATAAGTCCGTTCAGTATGTGGCCGACAACCCGGACCGCCTGCACCTGTTCGTGGACAGCGGCCAGCTGGTCGCCACGTCCGCCGCGTCCCTGTCGTGGGAGTATCGCTACACCCTGAACGTCGTGATCACCGACTTTACCGGCGACCAGAACCTGCTGATGGCCCCGGTACTTTTGTGGCTGCGGGAAAACCAGCCCGACGCGCTGCAGAACAGCGAGGCGCGCGAAAGGCTGTTTTCGTTTGAGGTCGATATTCTGGGGAATGACCGCTGCGACATCAGCATGGATCTGAAGCTGACCGAGCGCGTGGTGGCAACGGCGGTAGACGGGAAAATCAGCATTGAGGCGGTGTCCGAGCCGGACGCGCCGGAGGAAGTCTGGACGGTGAAACGTGGCTGAACTGCATGAAGTGGACGCCTGGCTGGCGGCGCTGCTCTCACAGCTGGAGCCTGCCGCCCGGAAAAAGATGCTGCGCGAGGTGGCGCGCGACGTGCGCCGCATTCAGCAGGGAAACATCACCGCACAGCGTTCCCCGGACGGCACCGCATGGGAGCCGCGCCGCATCAGCGCCCGCAGCAAAAAGGGGCGCATCCGTCGCGGCATGTTTGCGAAGCTGAAAACGGCAAAGTACCTGAAGGCGCAGGCAGGCGCGGACGCCGCTGAGGTTGCCTTTGTTCCGGGGGTGCAGAAGCTGGCGCGCGTCCATCACTTCGGCCTGCGGGACCGGGTAAGCCGTCGCGGCCCGGTGGTGAAATATGCGGAACGCCCATTGCTGGGCGTCAATAATAATGTTGAAATTTCGGTACGAGAAACGCTTTTACAGTGGCTTGCAGGTCAAGTAAGGTAAAACTTTGCGCGTTCTGCCTGCTGCTGGTTATATTTATCAATTGATAACTTTAAAGCGGCGTCCAAAAACAACGCTATTGCAAACCAATACATTAGAAACAATATCGGGGCGAAAAATATGACTAATTTAAATGCACCATAATGCACCTTGACAATCCATTCTTTAATTTCTTCTTCTTCACTCTTGAAAGTGGTTGCTGTACATAACTTATAAACAAGCTCTGTCGATATTTTAAATTCTGAAGCAATGTTATCATAAGTTTTTGACCTGCAGGTTTCAGGTGTGATTGTCCAGCTTTTTCTGTCAGGAGAAGATGCCTTATTTAAGGAGATGAGAAAATCCTCATTAGTTGAGGTTAATTTTAATAACGCCCATCCTTTTGGGGATTCATGGTAAGTCTCACTCACTAAATACGTGACCCAGCCAGCCCCTGAAAAAACAGTCAGACCAAGAATTAAAGTGAACGCATATGTAACTTTATCATAAGGCTTAAATTCTTTTAGTTTTGCGCGAGAAAGAGACATTCTCAGTATTAACGGCGGAATGCCACAATCCTTAAAATAACTAGCATTTTCTTTCAGTGGTGAGTTTAATTTCCTTATTACAGTTATCACCATAGTTAATAGCGTAGGTAACAAAGCTATTAACCAAGGAGCATTTAATATTGCACTAACACTTGTTTGGTTTTCCATCGACTAAGTTCTCCATTGAAAAAATATTACTTGTGTCAACCCTCACACAAACTGCGAGATATGGGATATCTGGAATTATTAGATTAGCTTTATGTTTATGAACACACAACTCACCGAAATTATGCGCCTTATCACCAACCTGATCCGCACCGGCACCGTGTCCGAAGTGGATCCGGTGAACTGGCTGTGCCGGGTGAAAACGGGCGACCTCGAAACCAACTGGATTAACTGGCTCACCCTGCGCGCCGGTAACACCCGCACATGGTGGAAGCCCACCGTCGGGGAACAGGTGGTGCTGCTGAGCCTGGGCGGTAATCTTGAAACCGCCTTTGCGCTGCCCGCCATTTATTCCGAAGCCTTTCCGCCGCCCGACTATTCAGAAGACGGCACCACTACCGTGTTCAAGGACGGCGGCTGGTTTCAGTACGAGCCGCAAACCGGCCAGCTGCTGATAAAGAATATCAAAAGCGTGCGCATTGAAGCAGCAGACGGTATTCAGCTGATCACCGACGCGCTGGGGATAGAGGCCAGCCAGACCCGAATTAACAGTGACACCACGATGAACGGTGATGTGATTCACGGTGGCGGTTCAATGAGTTCTAACGGCGTAATTGCTGATAAGCACTTACATGACGGGGTGAAGAAAGGCAGCGATATGTCAGGAGGCCCGCAATGATGTATCTCGGCATGAACCGCGACACCGGCGAAGCCATTACCGACATCGAACACATCCGGCAGAGCGTGCGCGACATCCTGATCACCCCGGAAGGCAGCCGCATTGCCCGGCGTGGTTATGGTTCGATGTTGTCCGCGATGATTGACTGGCCGCAGAACGACGCCACCGAACTGCAGGTAATGGCCGCCACCTATACCGCACTGAGCCGCTGGGAGCCACGCATCCGGCTGGCGTCGGTAAACATCACGCGCAATGCGGACGGCTCTATGCAGGTTGATCTTAGCGGTCAGCGCGCCGACGGCTCACCGCTTTCTATGACGGTTTCAACGGGGGTAAACAGTGGCGGTAATTGATCTTTCCCAGCTGCCCGCGCCGCAGATTATTGAGGTGCCGGACTTTGAATCGCTGCTGGCAGAGCGCAAAGAGGCGCTGATTGCGCTTTATCCGGCGGATGAACAGGCCGCCATGCGCCGCGTGCTGGCGCTGGAGTCTGAGCCGGTGGTTAAAAGCCTGCAGGAGAACGTCTACAGGGAAATCCTGCTGCGCCAGCGCATTAACGAGGCAGCACAGGCGGTCATGGTGGCTTACGCCATCGGCAGCGATCTGGACCAGCTGGCCGCCCGCAGTAACGTGCAGCGCCTGACCGTGACCCCTGCTGACCCGGACGCGGTGCCGCCGGTGGATGCGGTAATGGAATCGGACGACGCGCTGCGCGTGCGCGTGCCGGAGGCGTTTGAGGGGCTGAGCGTGGCCGGGCCGACGGGTGCGTATGAGTTTCACGCAAAAAGCGCCGATGGCCGGGTGCAGGACGTGTCCGCCATCAGCCCGTCACCGGCGACGGTGCTGATCACCGTCCTGAGCCGCGAAGGCGACGGCACGGCGGCAGCGGACTTGCTGACCACAGTGAACACCGCGCTGAACGCAGACAGCGTGCGCCCGGTGGCTGACCGCGTGACGGTTCAGGGAGCAGCTATCCGCAGCTACAGCGTGAAGGCCAGGCTGCACCTGTTCGACGGCGTGGCCGCCGGTCCCTGCCTTGAGGCGGCAAACGCGAATCTGGCTGCTTACCTGACCGAGCAGAAAAAGCTGGGGCGCAGCGTGCGGCGTGAGTCCTGCGGGGCGGTGATGCGCGTGGCCGGTGTGGACTGGGTGGAAATCACCGAACCGGCGCAGGACATCATCATGGACCGCACGCAGGCGGGCTACTGCACCGGCACGGACATTTCCGTGGCGGGCGATCAGGGGGTGACATGAGCAACAGCAGCCTGATGCCGCCCGGTTCGTCTGCGCTGGAGCGCCGCCTGGCAGAAGCCTGCAGCGGCATTTCCGGGCTGAGCGTGCCGCTGCGCGATCTGTGGAATCCGGCCACCTGCCCGGCGGGCTTCCTGCCTTATCTGGCCTGGGCGTTTTCGGTGGACCGCTGGGACGAAAGCTGGGCGGAGAGCGTCAAGCGGCAGGTGGTGAGCGATGCGTTTTACATTCATCAGCACAAAGGCACCATCAGCGCCATCCGCCGCGTGGTGGAGCCGTTCGGCTTCCTGATCCGGGTTATTGAGTGGTGGAACAACAATGAGCCGCCCGGCACGTTCCGCCTGGACATTGGCGTGCAGGACCAGGGCATTACGGAAGAAACCTACACGGAACTGGAGCGGCTGATAAGCGACGCGAAACCGTGCAGCCGTCACCTGCTGGGGATGTCCATCAACCTGCAGAGTGGCGGGACGTTATTTACCGGCGCGGGCAGCTATGACGGCGACGATCTCACCGTCTACCCCTACACCCCGGACATTATCTCCGTCGGCGGCCAGAGCTACACGGGCGCGGCGGTTCACGTTATCGACCTGATGGAAGTGGGACCATGACAAAATTTTATGCCATCGTGACCAGCACCGGCGCGGCAAAGATTGCCAACGCCGTGTCGCTCGGCACAAAACTGAATATCACGCACATGGCCGTGGGCGACGGCGGCGGCACGCTGCCGACGCCGAACGCCAGCCAGACGAAGCTGGTTAACGAGGTGCGCCGCGCCGCGCTTAATTCGCTGACGGTGGACGCGGCCAACAGCAGCCAGATTATTGCAGAGCAGGTCATCCCGGAAACCGAGGGCGGATTCTGGATCCGGGAAATGGGGCTGTTTGACGGTGACGGCACGCTGATTGCCGTGTGCAACACCGCCGAAACCTACAAGCCGCAGCTGCAGGAGGGAAGCGGGCGCACACAGCGGCTGCGCATGATCATCATCGTGAGCAGCACCGACGCCGTGACGCTGAAGGTGGACCCGTCCGTGGTGCTGGCAACGCGGCAGTATACGGACGAGCGGGTGGTTGAGGTACGCCAGTACGCTGACGGCCTGCTGGCCGAACATCAGAAGGCCGCTGATCCCCATACTCAGTACGCGCCGAAAGCCAGCCCGGTGCTGACCGGTACACCGAAAGCGCCCACGGCAGCGGCGGGTAACAACTCCACCCAGCTGGCAACCACTGAATTTGTGCAGGCGGCGCTGGCCGCGCTGGCAGGCGGTGCGCCCGCTGCGCTTGATACGCTGAAGGAGCTGGCCGACGCGCTGGGCGGGGATGCTAACTTTTCCGCCACAGTCCTTAATAAGCTGGCCGGGAAAATGGATATAGCGAAAAACGGTTCAGACATCGCCGACGTGTCTGCTTTCCTGAAAAATCTGGGGCTGGGTGACGGTTCGGCGCTGCCGGTCGGCGTGCCGGTGCCGTGGCCTGCAGCAACCCCGCCCACTGGCTGGCTTAAGTGTAACGGTGCAGCGTTTGCAGCGGCCACCTACCCGAAGCTGGCTAAAGCCTTTCCCTCTCTGGTGCTGCCGGACCTGCGGGGGGAATTTATCCGCGGCTGGGACGACGGGCGGGGTGTGGACAGCGGGCGCAGTTTACTTTCCATTCAGGCAGCGTCAGCAGGCAGTTTTATTGCAAGTTCGAATCCTATCAAAGTTCTGGCAAATGAGAACGGAACACCCGTCATGGATTTCTTCACGTTAGCCGGTGAGACATTTAATGACGAGCCGTCTTCGGTTTATAAGACGATTAACGTGACTGCGGGTGACAGTCGCCCGCGCAACGTGGCGTTTAACTACATTGTGAGGGCCGCATAATGACCGAAGAAATAAACGTAACGCTGGATGGTGACGGACTGGCGCAGGCGTCAGGCAGCCTGACCGTGTACAGCTTTGCCCCTGAAACGGGTCTGTTTACCGGCAGCTGCCAGGAGTTTCTGGCAAAGGGCGTCGGCATCCCCGCGCATTCAACCGGTATGGCTCCGCCCGCAGACGTGCCGGGGAAAGTCTGCGTATTCCGTGACGGGGGCTGGCAGCAGGTGGCCGACCATCGCGGGGAAACGGTCTACAGCACCGAAACCGGCGAAGCCGTGACCGTCACGCTGCCGGGCGACTATCCCGGCGGCACCACCCCGCAGAAGCCCGCAACGGCTTTTGATAAATGGGGCGGTGAAAAGTGGGTGACCGACAGCGATGCACAGCAGCAGTCGCGGCTTGACGCGGCGGCCAGCGAAAAAGCGGCGCGCGTGAGCGAGGCAAACGGCATCACCCAGGCATGGCAGACGCAGCTGCTGTTAGGCATCATCACCGATGCGGATAAGGCCACGCTTACCGCCTGGATGAAGTACGTGCAGGCTGTGCAGGCCACCGACGTGTCAGGCGCGCCGGATATAAGCTGGCCCGCAAAACCGCAGTAACCATCAGGCCCGCTACGGGCCTTTTTTCATTGTGTGATTTTCCACACAACGCCATCAGGATGCACCCGCGCCCGCGACCTTTCACCATAGCGGAACCCCTTCACAGGAGAACCGCCACATGGCACAGGATTATCACCACGGCGTGCGCGTTGAGGAAATCAACGAGGGCACCCGAACCATCACCACCGTCAGCACCGCGATTGTCGGGCTGGTCTGCACCGGCGACGACGCCGACGCGGCCACCTTCCCGCTTAACCGCCCGGTGCTGTTAACCGACGTACTCACCGCCAGCGGCAAGGCCGGGGAATCCGGTACGCTGGCCCGTTCACTGGACGCCATCGCGGACCAGTCAAAACCCGTCACCGTCGTTGTGCGCGTTCCACAGGGCCAGACCGAAGCGGAAACCACCGCCAACATTATCGGCGGCGTGACCGACGGCCAGCGCACCGGCATGAAGGCGCTGCTGGCCGCGCAGTCCGTGTGCGGCGTAAAGCCCCGCATTCTGGGCGTGCCGGGTCACGACACCAAAGCCGTTGCCACCGAGCTGCTGAGCGTGGCGCAGAGCCTGCGCGGCTTTGCCTACCTGTCAGCGTACGGCTGCAAGAGCGTTGAAGAGGCGATTGCCTACCGTGCCAACTTCAGCCAGCGCGAAGGGATGCTGATCTGGCCTGACTTTATCAGCTTTGACACCGTGCTGAAGGCGGACGCGACGGCCTACGCCACCGCGCGCGCGCTGGGGCTGCGTGCAAAAATCGACGAGCAGACCGGCTGGCATAAGTCCCTGTCAAACGTCGGCGTGAACGGCGTCACCGGCATTTCAAAAGACGTTTTCTGGGACCTGCAGGATCCGGCCACCGATGCGGGCCTGCTGAACCAGAACGACGTCACCACGCTAATCCGTAAAGACGGCTTCCGCTTCTGGGGTTCCCGCTGCCTCAGTGATGACGCGCTGTTTCAGTTTGAGTGTTACACCCGCACCGCGCAGGTGCTGATGGACACGATGGCAGAAGCGCAGATGTGGAGTGTTGACGGTGCGCTGAACCCGTCGCTGGCCCGCGACATCATCGAGAGCATCCGCGCGAAGCTGCGCAGCCTGGTGAATCAGGGCTATCTGATTGGCGCGGACTGCTGGCTGGACGAGAGCGTGAACGACAAGGACACGCTCAAGGCGGGCAAGCTGCTGATCGATTACGACTACACGCCGGTGCCGCCGCTGGAAAACCTGCTGCTGCGTCAGCGCATCACCGACCAGTATCTGGTCGATTTCAGCAGCCGCGTCAGCGCATAAGGAGACGGAAAGATGGCATTACCCCGCAAACTCAAGCACCTGAACCTGTTCAACGCAGGCAACAACTGGCAGGGGCTGGTTGAGTCCCTGACGCTGCCAAAAGTCGCGCGCAAGTTCGAAAAGTATCGCGGCGGCGGCATGGCCGGTGCGGTGGACATCGACATGGGCCTGGACGACGGCGCGCTGGACACGGAATTTACCATCGGCGGCACTGAAGCCCTGCTGTTTAAACAGCTTGGCACCGAAACGGTGGACGGCATCCAGTTGCGCTTTACCGGCTCCATTCAGCGCGACGATACCGGTGAGGTGCAGGCGGTCGAGCTGGTCACGCGCGGACGCTATAAGGAGCTGGATTCCGGCGAATGGAAAACGGGCGAATCCAGCACCACGAAAGTGTCCGCAACCAACAGCTATGCAAAGCTGACCATCAACGGCGAGGTGGTTTACGAAATCGACATCGTGAACATGATCCACATCGTGGACGGCACCGACCTGATGGAAGCGCACCGCAACGCGCTGGGCCTGTAATCACACCGGCAGGCCGCGCGCCTGCCGCTTATCTCTCTTTTTAAAGGAATCGCATCATGACAGACAAAATTGCACCTAATGAAAAAGCCGTCGAGCTGGACACCCCGATCCTGCGCGGTAAAACCGAAATCACCTCCGTCACCGTGCGCAAGCCGCAGTCCGGTGCGCTGCGCGGTACACGCCTGCAGGCGCTGATGGACATGGACGTGAACGCCATGATGGTTGTGCTGCCCCGCGTGACCAGCCCGGCGCTGACAGCGCAGGAAATCAACGAGATGGACCCGGCGGATTTGCTGTCGCTGTCCGTTGAGGTTGTCTCTTTTTTGTTGCCGAAGTCGGCGCTGTCAGCTTTCCCGACGGCCTGACAATTGAAGATCTGGTAGCCGATATTGCTACCGTTTTTCACTGGCCGCCGCCGGTCATGTACGCGGAATCGCTGACGGACGTGCTGGAGTGGCGGCATAAAGCAATCCAGCGAAGCGGAGCCGGTGACGATGAGTGACACAAACCTGCGCCTGCAGGTGGTTTTAAGCGCGGTTGATAAAATCACGCGCCCCTTCCGCAATGCGCGCGACGGCTCGAAAGAGCTGGCCGCTGCGCTTAAGGCCAGTAAAGACGGCCTGAAATCCCTCAACGAGCAGGCGGGCCGCATTGATGGCTTTCGCAAAACGCGCAGCCAGCTTGCCATCACTGAAAAAAATCTGGCCGGTGCCCGGCAGGAGGCCGCCGCACTGGCGCAGCAGTTTGCCGCAACGAATCGCCCAACTGCGCAGCAGGCCAGGCTGCTTGAGCAGGCAAAGAGCCGCGCCAGCCAGCTGCAGCAGACCTATAACGGGCTGCGCCTGTCAGTGCAGCGCCAGCGTGAGGCGCTGAGCGCCGCCGGTATCGACACAAAGCAGCTGAGTGCTGCGCAGCGCCACTTGCGTACTGATGCACAGGCGGCAACAGGGGCAATTGAGCGTCAGCAGGCCGAACTGCGAAAGCTGGGCGAACGTCAGCAGAAGCTGGCCGCCATCCGGGCGCGTCATGAAAAACTGAACGAAACGCGTAACAAGCTGGCCGGTAACGGGGCGGGCATGGTTGCCACCGGCGTGACGACCGGCGTTACCCTGATGGCCCCTGTACGGGCCTATTCGGACTCGGAGAACGCCGCGACGCAGCTGGCCGCGTCCATGATGGGGCCGGGGGCAAAAGTACTGCCGGAGTACGAGCAGATTAACCGGCTGGCCGTAAGCCTGGGCGATAAGCTGCCCGGCACAACGGCGGACTTTCAGAACATGATGACCATGCTTCGCCGTCAGGGTATGACTGCACAGGCAATACTCGGCGGGCTGGGTGAGGCTACGGCGTATCTTGGCGTGCAGCTGCGTATGGCACCGACCGATGCGGCGGAATTTGCCGCGAAGCTGCAGGACGCCACGCAGACCAGCGAAAAGGACATGATGGCGCTCACCGACATTATCCAGAAGGGATTTTATGCGGGCGTCGATTCGGACAACATGCTGCAGGGCTTCTCCAAAATAGGCAGCGCGATGGATATCCTTCATCAGAAGGGCATCGACGCTGCGAAAACCTTTGCGCCGCTGCTGGTGATGGCCGATCAGGCGAGTATGGCCGGTGAGTCAGCGGGCAACGCCTACCGCAAGATTTTTCAGGCCACACTGAATAATAAAAAGATTGGCAAGGCAAACGACGCACTGGCGGGCACCGGCATCACGCTGAATTTTCAGAATAAGAAAGGTCAGTTTGCCGGGCTTGAAAACCTGTATGCGCAGCTGGCGAAACTCAGAAAAATGACGGACGACGGTAAGCGACAGTCCGTGCTGAATACCCTTTTTGGTGACGACGCCGAAACCCTGCAGGCGCTGAACATCATGATCAGCAAGGGGATAGAGGGGTACAGGGAAACAGCCGCAAAACTTGAGAATCAGGCTTCGCTGCGTGAACGTGTGGACGCCTCGCTGAAAACGCTGGCAAACCGCTGGGACGCGGCGGGCGGTTCATTCACGAATGCACTGTCCGCAATCGGTGCAACTATCGCCCCTGACCTCAAACGGCTGGTTGACTGGCTGGGCGACCTTGCCAGCGCCCTGGGTAATTTTGCGCAGCAGCATCCGCAGCTGACGGCAGCGTTGTTCAGGATGGCGGCAGGTTTCGCCATCGCCGTCACCGCAGTGGGTGCGCTATCACTGGCGGCAGCGGCCATTCTCGGCCCGCTGGCGCTGCTGCGCCTGAGCTGCAGCGTGCTGGGGATCAAGGCGCTGCCGGGGCTTGCTTCAGCCGCGTCACGGGCAGGCAGTATGTTCGGCTGGCTGGGAAGCGCCCCTCTGGGCCTGCTGCGGCGGGGAATGGGCGACACGGGAGGGCGCGTCAGCCTGCTGGCCGGGCCGCTTGCTTCACTCCGCGCCAGCGCAGGCATGGCGGGTAATGCGCTTAAGGCGGTGGCCGGTGCGCCACTGCGCCTGTTCAGGGGAGCCATGCGCGGCGTGTCCGCCGCTGCCGGAATGATGATGAACCCGGTAGCGGCAGGACGGGTGCTGCTGAGCGGTACAGGTCAGGTGCTGCGCTGGCTGGCGTCCGGTCCCGTGGCGGTGCTTCGCGTTGCGCTGACCGGCATTTCGTGGGCCATGGGCGCGCTGCTGAGTCCGGTCGGGCTGCTGGTCGCCGCGCTGGCAGGCGTGGCGCTGGTTGTCTGGAAATACTGGCAGCCGATTAAGGCGTTTCTCGGCGGCGTGGTTGAGGGATTCAGGGCTGCCGCCGCCCCGGTAAGTGAGGCATTTGCCCCGCTGAAACCGGTTTTTCAGTGGGTCGGGGATAAAGTGCAGGCGCTGTTCGGCTGGTTCCGCGACCTGCTGACACCGGTGCAGTCCACGGGGGCTGAACTGGACAGCGCAGCCGCGAAGGGTAAGGCGTTTGGTCAGGCGCTGGCCGATGGCCTCAGCATGGTGATGCACCCGCTGGACACGCTGAAATCAGGAGTGTCCTGGCTGCTGGATAAACTCGGCATCGTGACAAAAGAGGCGGCAAACGCGAAGCTGCCGGAGCACGTCACGCGCCAGCAGGCCGCCACGGTTAACGCGGGCGGAAAGGTGGTGCTGCCGCCGGGCGGGTTCCCGCGCATGTACGACACCGGCGGAAATATTCCGTCCGGCCACACCGGCATCGTCGGGGAAAACGGGCCGGAGCTGATCAACGGGCCAGTAAACGTGACCAGCCGCAGGCGTACCGCACGGCTGGCCGCAATGGCGGCGCTGGCGCTGGGCAGTGCTGCCGCACCTGCCACAGCCGCACCGCTGCATCCGCTGAGCCTGCCCGCACAGGCATACCGGCAGGACGCGCCGCGTCAGCCGTCTGCAGGCGCAGCCATGCCAGCGTTTAGCCTTCACGCGCCCATCACCATTGTGCAGCAGCCGGGTCAGAGCACTAACGATTTGCTTGATGAACTGATGCGCAGGCTTGAGGCAAAAGAGCGTCAGGCGCAGGCCCGCGCCCGCAGCAGTTACCGTGACAGGGGAGGATTTGAGGAATGATGATGACGCTGGGATTGTTTGTTTTCATGCTGAAGACGGTGCCGTATCAGGAACTGCAGTACCAGCGCAGCTGGCGCTTCCCGTCAAACAGCCGGGTAGGCGTGCGACCATCGCTGCAGTTTTTAGGCCCGGACAACGACACGCTGACGCTTTCCGGCGTGCTGCTGCCGGAGATTACCGGCGGCAGGCTGTCGCTGTTCGCGCTGGAGCAGATTGCGGAGCTTGGCCGCGCGTGGCCCCTCATTGAGGGCAGCGGGACAATTTACGGCATGTTCGTGATCGAGAGTCTTAACCAGACCAAAGCGGAGTTCTTCAGCAGCGGCGTGTGCCGCCGCATTGAATTCACGCTGACGCTTAAGCGCACCGATGAATCGCTGGGGGAAATGTTCGGCAGCCTCAGCGATCAGCTGTCTGCCATGCAGAGTGCTGCTACCACCGCCGCCGGTAAGGTCAGCGCCGCAGCGGGAGGGTTATTCTCATGATGACCAGCCCGTGGATCTCCGGCAAGCAGAATTCCCCCGCGTTTCGGCTGACGATGGACGGTGCAGACATCACGCAGAAGCTGGAAAAGCGCCTGCTGAGCCTGACGCTCACCGATAACCGGGGCTTTGAGGCGGACCAGCTGGACATCGAGCTGGACGACGCAGACGGCCAGCTGCAGCTGCCACGCCGGGGCGTCGTGCTTTCGTTGTCGCTGGGCTGGCAGGGAGAGGCACTTTTTCCGAAAGGCAGCTATACGGTTGACGAAATCGAGCACAGCGGCACGCCTGACCGGCTGACGCTCAGGGCGCGCAGCGCGGACTTCCGGGAGACGCTCAACATTAAAAGGGAGAAGTCCTGGCATAAAACCACGGCGGGCGAAATCGTCCGGGATATTGCCGGGCGGCATAAGCTGAAGGCGGCGATGGGTGAGGACATGGCGGCCGCAGAAATTGATCACCTTGACCAGACTAACGAATCCGACGCCAGCTTTCTGATGCGCCTGGCTAAACAGTGCGGCGCTGTGGCCTGCGTCAAGGACAGCAATCTGCTGTTTATCCGGCAGGGGCAGGGGAAGACGGCAAGCGGTAAGGTGTTGCCGGTCATTATTCTTCAGCGCAGGAACGGAGACGGCCACCGTTTCACGCTTGCGGACCGGGACGCTTACACCGGCGTAATTGCCAGCTGGCTGCATACACGCGAACCCGCAAAAAAACCGGTGGCAAAGGTTAAGCGCAGGCGACGTAAAACCACTGCAAAGAAGAAGGAACCGGAGGCGAAGCAGGGGGATTACCTGATCGGCACCGATGAAAACGTGCTGGTACTGAGCCGAACTTACGCAAACCGCAGTAACGCCGAACGCGCAGCCAAAATGCAGTGGGAGCGTCTGCAGCGGGGGGCTGCAACGTTTTCCATTCAGCTGGCAAAAGGGCGCGCTGATCTGCATACGGAAATGCCGGTGAAAGTTAGCGGGTTTAAGCAGCAGATTGATGCAGGGGAGTGGATCATCACAACGCTGACGCACAGCCTGAGTGCTGACAGCGGATTTACAACAAGCATTGAATTGGAAGTGAAAATAGACTCATTAGAGATGGAATGAGAACTATCTCAATTGGGGTTTTGTGTGTATGATTCAACCAAAATGAGATTGGGTGAGGGTTATCAGATGATGAATTGTCCGTTGTGCGGGAACTCAGCCCACACAAGAAGTAGTTTTCAGGTTTCAAAAACCACAAAAGAGCGTTATAACCAGTGCCAGAATATAAACTGCAGTTGCACTTTCAAATCACATGAAACTGTCTCTGAAATTATCATGAGTCCTGGGACTATTAAGCCCGTTCCACCTCACCCGGACAGGAATCTTCAAGGTGGCCTGTGGTTGTAAGATTAGCCCGCTCTGCGGGCTTATAATTCTGAAGTTCGTGAATCAATGAAGGCCTTGCTTTTATCAGCATTAAATGGACCAATCTGTTTACACTCCTTTCCCCCGCCGTCGAACTCAAATCCCTGATCTTGTTTTGAATTCCAGATACGCATTGAAGTAATTATGTTTTCATCCCAAGGATGCACAAAAATCGTATTGCAGATGCCAGAAAAAAAGAAATAGGCCGTTTCTTTATTTATCACAGGTTTTCTGAGAGATAGCGTAAGCACGCCATTACGCAATGAATAGTTATCGAACTGATAAGTTTTAAGGGTTTTTTCTACATAGTCAGGAATTGGGGAAGCTACCGCACTGAAAGCTGTTAACAACACAGAAATTGCTAAAAGTAATTTTTTCATGTTCGCACCTTCATGTGGACTATGAGTAAAAATCTGCTGCCATTTTGCTGCCAACGGTCGAGTGTGTAAACAAAAAAGCCACCATCAAGGGTTGCTTAACTGCATGATTTACATCACTAAATTTGGTGGCCCCTGCTGGGTTTGAACCAGCGACCAAGCGATTATGAGTCGCCTGCTCTAACCACTGAGCTAAGGGGCCAGCGGAGCGGGGATTATAAAGTATCTCTTCAGGGCGATCCAGCACTCAGCCACCGGTTGCTGAAATAAGCAGCAGTGATTTACCTGCTGATTTCTATACCAATTTGTATAACCGTGCTGTTGAAGTCGCAAAATGGCACGGATAATGCGTCTCCATACGTTAAGCCAAACCGGACGTCAGGTGCTACGATGGATGACTGAATCAGTTCTGACGATAATGAGCCGCAGCGCGATCTTGCGAAAGATAGGGGCTATCGCGCCACGCGCCCGATCGTAGTTGTGCCACATCAGCAGATCCTCCCGCGCTGAAATGGGTTACCGCCTCCTTTGTGTCGAGGCCGGCAAGTGCGATGTCCACCCTATCATCAACCCCCATCAGCATTTCAGCCGGGGGTTCATTAATCGGCTGTCCTGCACGGTCAAAAATTTCGGTGCCGCCAGGCATCACTGCCTGTTCCTGCACGCCGCTCTCTGCACGTTCACGTTACATAGCGCGCGAGCGCGCGTCAGACTCAGCACGTAAAATTTGGTAGCGTTATAGGCGCCGTCGAAAATCTCATGCATCAGCGATAGCACCGAGGCGATATTGATGATGATGCCGTGCTCACACGCTTAGCCTGGCCAACCGCTTGTGCCAGATGGGTTGGCGCCAGAATTATTAATGCCAGCATGCTGTTGGTGCGCGTGATGTCTGCCTGCAGAATCTCACCTTCAACATTCATGCCCGCGTTGTTCGCCAGATCCGTTTCCACGCGTTGCAGAACCTGCTCGTACGTTAAGTCACCTGCCATCACCGTCACCTGAATATCGTGCCGTTACGCCAGGGCATCTGCCAGAGGGGTAAGTCGCGCCTGATCCCGCGCCACCGCGATCAGATCATAACCACGTGCTGCCAGTCACTTTGCATAGGTTGCACCAATACCGCTGGACGTGGCGGTGATTAAAGCTGTGCCAGATTGTGACATTTTCCCTTCCATCATATTTTCCATCTGGCTGGAATATGATGAGCGTAATAATTACTATAAAAGCCAGAAGCACCGCAGCTAAAACCGCAGGAGATAAAATGGAGAAGCAGAGCAGCAAAGTGCATACGCGCCAGCGTATCCTGAGCGAGGCGGTACGCGTGATCCGAGAAACCGGCACCAAAGGAATCAGTGTGGCGGCACTGATGAAGCGGGTCGGTCTGACACACGGCGGTTTTTATGCGCATTTTGCATCACGCGAGGCGCTGGTTGAGGAGGTGCTGAAGCATATGTTTCATGAAGCCAGTACCTTTAAGCCCGCTGTCTCCGTAACCCAGCCAGCACCGAAGCTGGCTGGGTTTATTGATCGCTATCTCTCCGAAGCACACCGCAATGCTCCGGCGCAGGGTTATCCGCTGACGGCTCTGGTGAGCGAAGTGGCGCATCTTTCACAGCCGACGCGGCAGCTCTTCGCGCAGGGCGTTGATGCGTTGCACACCAGCCTGATATTGCAACGCAGTCAAGCTGCCCTTAAGCAGCGCACGCTGGAGCTAATGGCATGAGTGGACACGCTATCCGCGATATCCTCATCTCGGACCTCGATGTGCTGTTCTGTGGTATTAATCCGGGTCAGTCAACCGCCCATCAGGGATATCATTTCGCGCATCCTGGCAATCGCTTCTGGAAAGTGATTCATCTGGCCGGATTCACCCGGCAGCAGCTGAAGCCTGAAGAGGAACTGCGCTTAACGGAAACCGGCTGCGGCATCACCATGCTGGTTGAACGGCCCACGGTACAGGCAAGTGAGCTAGCGCCTGACGAGTTGCGGGATGGCGGTAAACGCCTGATGGAAAAGGTGCTGGATTATCAGCCCGCCGCGCTGGCTATCCTGGGTAAAGATGCGTTTCGTCGCGCTTTTAAGCAGAGCAAGGTCGAATGGGGCAAGCAGCCGATATGTATGGGGAAAACCAACGTGTGGGTGTTGCCGAATCCCAGCGGACTTAATCGCGCATCACTGGATCAGATGGTACAGGCTTATCGTCAACTGTATGTGGAACTGTATCCGGGTGAGCAACTGAAGCTGAGCAGGGCGGGGGAGAGCGATTGCAGGCAGGCATAAAAAACCCCGGCGAACCGGGGTGTTGTCGGACTTAATCGTCGAGGAAGCTGCGCAGCACTTCCGAACGGCTCGGATGGCGCAGTTTGCGCAGGGCTTTCGCCTCAATCTGACGAATACGCTCACGCGTCACGTCGAACTGTTTGCCCACTTCTTCCAGCGTATGGTCCGTGTTCATATCGATACCGAAACGCATGCGCAACACTTTTGCTTCACGCGCAGTCAGGCCAGCCAGCACATCGTGGGTGGCAGAACGCAGGCTCTCTGAGGTAGCTGAATCCAGCGGCAGCTCCAGCGTTGTGTCTTCGATAAAATCGCCCAGATGTGAATCTTCATCATCACCAATCGGCGTCTCCATAGAGATCGGCTCTTTAGCGATTTTCAGCACTTTACGGATTTTATCTTCTGGCATCAGCATACGTTCAGCCAGCTCTTCCGGCGACGGCTCGCGACCCATCTCCTGCAGCATCTGGCGCGAAATACGGTTGAGCTTGTTGATGGTCTCAATCATATGCACCGGAATACGGATGGTACGCGCCTGGTCGGCGATAGAGCGGGTAATAGCTTGACGGATCCACCAGGTCGCATAGGTCGAGAACTTGTAACCACGGCGATATTCAAACTTATCTACGGCTTTCATCAGGCCGATATTACCTTCCTGAATCAGGTCAAGGAACTGCAGACCGCGGTTGGTGTATTTCTTCGCAATCGAAATAACCAGACGCAGGTTAGCTTCCACCATCTCTTTCTTGGCGCGACGCGCTTTGGCTTCACCGATCGACATGCGACGGTTAATATCTTTAACCTGTTCAATGGTCAGGCCGGTCTCTTCTTCAACCTGCGCCAGTTTCTGCAGGGAACGCATGACGTCATCCTGCACTTCCAGCAGTTTTTCAGACCACGGCTTGTTCATCGCCAGAGCAGCTTTAAACCAGCTTTCGTTGGTTTCGTTGCCGGTAAACAGTGTGATGAAGTTTTTCTTCGGCATTTTGCACAGCTCAATACAGAGCTTCATGATCAGACGTTCCTGAGTACGGACACGTTCCATCATGGTGCGCATGCTGCCTACCAGGTAATCGAACTGCTTCGGTACCAGGCGGAACTGTTTAAAGACGTCGGAGAGGTTCTGGATTTCGGCAACGGCGGCAGCATGACTGCGACCTTTGGTTTTGATCACGCTACGGGTGGCTTCATACTGCTTACGCAGATCAGAAAACTTCTCGCGCGCCAGTTCCGGGTCGATTGAGTTATCGTCGTCGGAGCTGTCGTCATCCTCTTCATCTTCTTCTTCGTCGTCATTACGATCGGCTTCAGAGAGTTCAGAACCCACGTGCGTTGCCGTTGGGGCCAGGTCTTCTTCTGCGTTAGGATCGACGAAACCGGTGATCAGATCGGAGAGGCGTGATTCGCCTGCTTCAACTTTGTCATACTGATCCAGCAGGTAAGTAATGGCCTCAGGATATTCGGCAACAGAACACTGAACCTGGTTGATACCGTCTTCAATACGTTTAGCGATGTCGATTTCGCCTTCACGCGTCAGCAGTTCAACGGTACCCATTTCACGCATATACATGCGAACCGGATCAGTAGTACGCCCGATTTCAGATTCAACGCTGGATAACACCTGAGCGGCAGCTTCCGCGGCATCTTCGTCAGTATCAGAGCTGTTTTCGTTCAGCATCAGATCGTCGGCATCCGGGGCTTCTTCAACCACCTGAATACCCATGTCGTTAATCATCTGGATGATGTCTTCGATCTGATCTGAGTCGACGATATCTTCCGGCAGATGGTCATTGACCTCAGCATAGGTCAGATAGCCTTGCTCCTTACCACGGGTGACAAGAAGCTTGAGCTGTGACTGCGGGTTTTGCTCCATAAGACGGTATCCACACTTCTGTTAATTAGATTGGTGTCGGTCGGCAGCGCGCCAACAATAAGCAGTAAAGGCGTTTAATTCTTGCCGCTGCCTTCGTCGCGGCGTGGGCTTTGCCCATCAGTAATCGGCACTTAAGCCGCTTGTATAAATTTTGGTGTTCGTGGCCTGGCTTACTCGCCATTCTGTTCCCCAGTAGTGCTCACTTTCCTCACGTACTTCAGTACGCTTCGGAAGCTGTGCGCTGGCGGTGACCAGACTGGCTTTGACGCCGACGGCCTTAAATTATCGTGCTGCTGGCTATTTCGGTGCTGATAGAACTCACCGTAGCGAAACAGCTGGCGTCACTGCACTAAAAAGGCAAGCCGCCCTTTCATCTGTCAGAACGGGCAGCATGCTGAAAACACTTATTTTCGGGCGAACGCCTGACTGAGTGTCCAGAGTTCACGGCGCTCATCGGCGCTCAGTCCCTGGGTGCGTTCACGCGCAATCAAAAATTCCAGGCGCTCTTCAAGAGCAGCATCGTAGATGCTGGCCAGCGAGTCCTGAAATACCGCTTCGGCTTCTTCATCTACTATCATGTGGTTCCAGATCGCCAGCGTTTCAAGCGCCTGACTAAAATTTGTTCCGCGATATAACTCTAGTAGCTGACCGGTGGTCAATCCAGGATTCTCATTACAACGGCCCACTAATTCAATAAATAGTGGTAAACCCGGCATTTTTGAATCAGACAACCCATCAAGCGAAGGCACTATGGTCGCCAGTTGCGGGTTCTGAATCAGCAACGCAATCAGCACGCGCATGGTAGTACGTTTCAGCGGTGGCGCAACCGGCGCGGTTCCGCTTGCGGCAAGCTTCGGCATCAGCTTTTCAAGCTGATTGTCGTCCAGAATACCCAGTTTATTCCCCAGTTCCTGACGTAGATAAATACGTAAGGTCTCACCAGGGATCTGCGTAATCAGCGGTAAAGCCAGCGTGCTCAGGCGCGCTTTTCCGTCGCGTGAGCTCAGATCCACCTGCGGCAGCAGGCTATCAAATAAAAACGAAGAGAGCGGCATCGCCTGCTCCATCCTTGCTTCGAAGGCGATTTTACCCTCTTTGCGTACCAGCGTATCCGGGTCTTCACCCTCGGGTAAAAACATAAAGCGTAGCTGACGCCCATCATTCATGTAAGGCAATGCGGTTTCAAGCGCACGCCATGCTGCTTCGCGACCAGCCCGATCGCCGTCGTAACAGCAGATTACGGTGTCGGTACTGCGAAACAGCAACTGAATATGTTCAGCAGTGGTTGAGGTGCCTAGTGACGCGACGGCATAATCTATTCCGTACTGCGCCAGCGCAACCACGTCCATGTATCCCTCGACCACTAACAGGCGGGCGGGTTCAGGATGGTTTTTTACTACTTCATAAAGACCATAGAGCTGGCGGCCTTTATGGAAAATCGGTGTTTCCGGCGAGTTCAGATACTTCGGTATTTCGTTACCCAGCACGCGTCCGCCAAAACCTATGACGCGGCCACGCTTATCGCGAATCGGAAACATGACGCGGTCGCGAAACCGGTCATAGGTACGGCCTTTGTCATTGCTGACCAGCATGCCCGCTTCCATCAATGACTCGCGGTCTTCCGATTGCTTACCAAAACGCTTGAGAACGTTATCCCAGCCGGCTGGTGCGTAACCGATGGCGAAATGATTGATGATGTCGGCACTCAGACCACGACGATCCAGATAGTCGCGTGCTGGTTGCGCGCTGGATTGCTGCAGACCCTGCTGATAAAAACCGTTCAGGTTCTCCATCAGCTGATACAGGCTCTGGCGCTGATGGCGTTCCATCTGGCTTGGCCCGCTGCCTGCTTCGTAAGGCACGTCTAAACCGTGGGAAGTGGCTAACTCTTCAATACTTTCAACAAACTCCAGACGATCAAAGTTCATTAAAAAGTCGATAGCGTTGCCGTGTGCACCACAGCCGAAACAATGATAGAACTGCTTTTCGCCGTTTACAGTGAAAGAAGGCGTTTTTTCATTATGGAAAGGACAGCACGCATGGAAATTCTTGCCCTGCTTTTTCAGCTTAACGCGGGCATCGATAAGATCCACGATATCCGTGCGGGCAAGTAAATCGTTGATAAATACGCGTGGAATTCGTCCAGCCATACGCCCCAGATTTTCAGCTCATAAACGGCAACAAGCCGCGCTTCCTTTCGGAAAGCACGGCCTTTTACTTGACTCTGTCTGCGTGAATCACGCGGTGGAGGCGAACCCCCGGAACGGCTTAGTACAGACGAGTGCGGCGTGCGTTTTCGCGAGCCAGTTTTTTGGCGTGACGCTTAACTGCTGACGCTTTGGCGCGCTTACGTTCGGTAGTCGGTTTTTCATAGAACTCACGACGACGAACTTCAGCCAGAACGCCTGCTTTCTCGCAAGAACGCTTGAAGCGACGCAATGCTACGTCAAATGGCTCGTTTTCACGTACTTTAATTACCGGCATGTAACTCTCACCTCGATAAAATTCGGTTTTTGCTGCTGACTGCGGCGCCAGCACATTTCAAAATGGTGCAGCATTTTACTCCAACTCAAGTTGGTTTGTAAAGCACCAAGGATAATTTGAAACCAACAGGAGCGTTTGCCTGTGCGGCTGCCGGTTTTTCCAGGGGCGGGAGTATAGCGCACTCTTTAGCCGACAGAAAATGACTTTTTGCACGGGATGCCCGCGCTGCACATCCAATTGCTGTGATAAACTGCGCGCCGCAAGAATGAGGTGATGCAATGCGAATTCTGGGTATTGAAACGTCGTGCGATGAAACCGGCATCGCAATCTATGATGATGAGGCCGGATTACTGGCTAACCAACTCTACAGTCAGGTAAAACTGCACGCCGATTATGGCGGTGTGGTGCCGGAACTGGCCTCACGTGATCACGTGAGGAAAACTGTGCCGTTGATTCAGGCGGCGCTGAAAGAGGCCGGGCTGGAACCGCAGCAGATCGACGCGGTGGCTTACACTGCCGGTCCTGGACTGGTCGGTGCGCTGCTGGTCGGTGCCACCATTGGCCGCGCCCTGGCGTTTGCCTGGAAAGTGCCCGCGGTGCCGGTCCATCATATGGAGGGTCACCTGCTGGCGCCGATGCTGGAAGAGAATCCACCGGAATTTCCTTTTGTCGCACTATTGGTGTCGGGCGGACATACACAGCTGATCAGCGTCACTGGCGTCGGTGAATATGCGCTGCTGGGTGAATCAATTGATGATGCCGCGGGTGAAGCCTTTGATAAGACGGCGAAGCTGCTCGGTCTGGATTATCCGGGCGGCCCTATGCTGTCGAAGATGGCGCAGCAGGGGACGGCAGGACGTTTTACGTTCCCGCGTCCGATGACCGATCGTCCGGGTCTGGACTTCAGTTTCTCTGGTCTGAAAACCTTTGCCGCCAATACGATTCGCGCCAATTCGGATGATGCACAGACGCGTGCCGACATCGCCCGCGCATTTGAAGATGCGGTTGTAGACACGCTCTCAATCAAATGTAAGCGTGCGTTGGATCAGACCGGTTTTAAGCGTCTGGTGATTGCCGGTGGCGTGAGCGCCAATCGTACTCTGCGTGAGCAGATGGCGACCCTGATGCAAAAGCGCGGCGGTGAAGTGTTCTACGCCCGCCCGGAGTTCTGCACGGATAACGGTGCGATGATCGCGTATGCGGGCATGGTGCGGTTAAAAGGCGGAACGCGGGGAGAGTTAAGTGTCAGCGTGCGACCGCGCTGGCCGCTGGCAGAACTACCCGCCATCTGATGTGAAAAAAGCCGGCTTGCCGGCTTTTTTATGGCTGAGATTTCTTTTTACGCTTCCAGATTTTGCCTTCCTGACCTCGCCATAGCCGCTGAATATTATCGTGATGACGCAGCAGGATCAGACAGGAGAGCATGGAAACCGGGAAGGTGAACTGCGGTTTGAACCACCAGACATAAAAAGGCGCAATCAGCGCGCTGACGATGGCACCTAACGATGAGTAGCCGCTAAGTAAGACCGTTAACAGCCAGGTGCCGGTGACCAGCCCGGTTAAGTCCCAGCCAATTGGTGCAATCGCGCCGAACGCCGTTGCCACGCCTTTGCCACCGCGAAAGTGAAAGAATACCGGGTAGATATGACCCAGACAGGCGGCAATGGCGGTCAGGCCGAGATAGAGCGGGGTAACGTGCATCAGCCAGGCCAGCCAGACCGGCACCATCCCTTTCAGCACATCAAACACTAATACGCTGGCTGCTGCGGCTTTACCGCCCAGACGCAGCACGTTGGTGGCACCGGGGTTCCCGGAACCGTGTGTGCGGGGATCGGGCAGGCCAGCGAGTTTGCACACCAGAATCGCACTGGAAATCGAACCGCAAAGATACGCGAAAATAATCATACCAAGCGCGAAAGCACTCATAACACCGTACCGTTCCCTTTAGGGTCGTTTTGATCTCATCAACCGTGGATAATACGCATAATCCGCCGGAAGTGGTATCCGGCTTAGCCAAAAACAGAGACCCTCATCATGGATATCGTATTTATAGAACAACTCACGGTGTTCACCACCATTGGCGTTTATGACTGGGAACAGGGCATACAGCAGAAGCTGGTGCTCGATGTCGAAATGGCCTGGGATAACCGTCTGGCGGCCAGCAGCGACGATGTGAAAGATTGTCTCAGCTATGCGGATGTCTCCTCAGCAATTCTGACGCATCTCAACGGCGGTCGTTTTGCCCTGGTTGAGCGGGTTGCTGAAGAAATCGCGGATCTGTTGATGAACCGTTTCAATTCGCCTGGTGTGCGCATAAAGGTAAGCAAACCGGGCGCTGTAGCCCAGGCGGCGCAAGTTGGCGTGCGAATTGAGCGCGGGACTATTCCTAAATAACCATGATGTGATTGCCATCACAATGAAACCAAACCAAATTACTGTCTGTCATAGCGTGGGCCGTTTCGTTACAGCAGGCGAAAAGGTGTAAACCATAAGGTTTAATTCAGGCTAATAGCGGCATGATTTCAGGCGATAGCCACGTGCTACCGCCTTTTTGATGGTTTTGAAACGGATAGAGGGAACATTTGATGGCAGATATTCATCAGCTTTGGGTAGCTGCAATCCTGGGCCTTGTGGAAGGGCTTACCGAATTTTTACCGGTCTCTTCCACAGGGCACATGATTATAGTGGGTCACCTGCTGGGCTTTGAGGGCCAGAAAGCCGAGACCTTTGAAGTTGTGATCCAGTTAGGATCAATTCTGGCTGTGGTAGTAATGTTCTGGCGCCGCCTGTTTGGCCTGATCGGCATCCACTTTGGCGAAGTCAGACATGAAGGTGTCGGCACCGGTCGTCTGTCGCTGATCCATATCCTGTTAGGTATGGTACCGGCGGTGGTGGTGGGTCTGGTGCTGCACGATCAGATCAAAACGCTGTTTAATCCGATCAACGTGATGTACGCCCTGGTGGTGGGGGGTGTGCTGCTGCTGGCAGCAGAGTACCTCAAGCCAAAACAGCCGAAAGCGGTGGGCGTCGATGATATTACCTATCGTCAGGCGTTTATGATTGGCTGTTTTCAGTGCTTAGCGCTGTGGCCGGGCTTCTCACGTTCTGGTGCGACCATCTCTGGTGGGATGCTGATGGGCGTGAGCCGCTATGCAGCGTCGGAGTTCTCTTTCATCCTGGCGGTGCCAATGATGATGGGTGCGACCGTACTGGATATGTACAAGAGCATCGGCTTCCTGACAATGGCGGACTTCCCGATGTTTGCGGTGGGCTTTGTGACGGCATTTATCGTGGCGCTGATCGCGATTAAAGCCTTCCTTGAGCTAATTAAACGCATCTCTTTTGTGTCTTTTGCCATTTACCGCTTTATTGTGGCGGCTGCGGTTTACATGATCTTCATGTAAACGCCGGGCAGCCTGCTGGTCAGGCTACCTGATCGCCAGACCCTGCGCGACGGCGTTAATCCGTCGTCGCGTTAATTCTTCCCGCACTTCCGCTCCTTGAAAGCCCGCCTCGACCACCGCTTTTGTCGGCACCGACTGCGCCAGTGCAAACGCACGACGCAGATAGTCGCCTTGCGGATAGGCCATGCTCTCCAGTCCTGCACGCCCGCGGGCATCTGCTTCGCTGGTCAGCGCCATCTGCTCAACGCGCCGGGGCTTACGCCAGGCATCGATCCGGTCAAACAGCCCCACCAGCGAGGCCGCGGATTGCCGTTCAATGGTGTGCACCACGTCGTGAAATTCGGTTACGATCAGCGCCAGATCGCGAATTGCGTTTGGCACCCGCAGTCGCTGGCACAACGTCTCGACCAGCGGAACACCGGCCAGGCCATGACCGTGGTGGCTTGGCCACAGCTCAGGTGGCGTCAGGGCCTTGCCGACGTCATGGAACAGCGTGGCGAAGCGCACATCAATCTCACTGGAGAGCGCGGCGGCCATCGCCAGTGTCATCAGCGTATGAACACCGGTATCGATCTCCGGGTGCCACTTAATCGGCGCAGGAATACCAAACAGATTATCCAGTTCAGGAAACAGCACCTGCAACGCTCCGCAGTCGCGCAGCACCTGAAAATAGACCTGCGGATTACGGGCGCTCAGCGCCTTTTCCGTCTCTTTCCATACCCGTTCGGCAGTCAGATTCGCCAGTTCGCCGCTTTCTGCCATCTGCTGCATCAGCAGCTGGGTTTCGGGGGCAATACGAAAGTTGAGGTGGGCAAAACGCGCAGCAAAGCGCGCGACCCGTAATACCCGGAGCGGGTCTTCACTGAAGGCGTCAGAGACGTGACGCAGCAGGCGCTGGGCGATATCACGCTGGCCATGCCAGGGGTCAACCAGCTCCCCGTTTTCAGCCTGCGCGATAGCATTGATGGTGAGATCACGACGCTGTAGGTCTTGCTCCAGGGTCACATCGGGCGCGGACCAGGTGACAAATCCGGTGTAACCCTTCCCGTTTTTCCGTTCGGTACGAGCCAGTGCATACTCTTCACGACTGACGGGATGCAGGAAAACGGGAAAATCGCGGCCAACCTGTTGATAGCCCTGCTTAAGCATGGCATCGGGCGTGGAACCGGTTACCACCCAATCTTTGTCTGTAACCGGCAGATTCAGCAGCGCATCACGCACCGCACCGCCAACAAGAAACGTCTTCACGCAAAACTCCAGAGAAAAAGAAATGGCCTGCACGCCGGGCGCATCCCGCGCCTGAAAGCAGCGGTGCATCTCATTTTATTGTTGCACAGATTCCCCGGATTGCAGACATGCCAAAAAGAGGATCCTGCGATCCCCTGATCAGATTCGACAGAAGGGTGTCAGTTCATCCAGCGATCGCTTTTCTTACGGCTCGGCAGCATGTGCGGCAGTAATAGTCCCAGCAGCAGGCCAACGCCCAGTACGCCGCCGCCATACATAAACCACTGCATGATGATGGTACGCTGCTTATCATCCAGCTGCACGTTAGCGGCGCTGACTTTCTTCTGCGCGACGATCAGCTCATTTTTCAGCTTCTGATTTTCGCCTTTTAGCCCGTTGATCACGCCGTCGCTGCTGGCGACTTTGTTCTGCATCTCAGCAGTGCGCTGGTTCCAGCTGTTGTCGATGTTATCCAGTTTGGCCGTCAGATCTTTCACCTGCTGCTCAAGTTGCGGCACGCGGGTGCGCAGGCTCGGATTCGCGCTGAGCTGCGACAGGGGGATCCAGGTGGTGCGGCCTTCCGAGTCACGGATCTGCCCGTAATGGGTGTCATTATTGGTCTGTAACAGCTGCACCTCTTCCCCGGCGTTCAGCTTACCGAGCAGGCGGAATTGATCGCCCGGTCCGCTACGTACCCAGGTCGAAAGTTCATCAGAAACATAGCGTTTTTCGTCGGCATGGGCAGGTGAAAGGGGGCTAAGGGCCAGCAAAGTGAGTCCAGCAAGTGTGATTTTTTTCATTCGATTTCGTTTGGCTTAATCTGACTAAAAATTTACCGGCACAGTCTGGAGAGGCCTCGCATAAATCTGAATGAGAACTATCCTGGTCTCATGAGAGTGCAAAAAGGTCTGCGAAAGAGCAAAGAAAGCAGAGACAGCGCGGCTTCTGTGCATTAATCTTCGCCTGATAACCCCTTGCCCTCCAGGCGACAGCGTGAGTAACCTGCTGATAAGCGCCTGAAATATGCAGGAAACATCCTCTAAAGTGCCAGCGGCGTAGTGAATAAAAAATTATGACCATCGAAATCGAACTAAAGTTCATTGCAACTCCACAGGCGGCTGGGAAACTGGCTGAACGGCTCTCCACTCTGCCGCATCAGCATCTGGCTGCTCGCGAGCTGACTAACATCTATTTTGAAACCGACGACAACCAGCTGCGACGCTGGGATATGGGATTGCGTATCCGTGGCGTCGACCAGCGGTATGAAATGACGCTGAAAGCCGCCGGTCAGACGCTCGGCGGGCTGCATCAGCGTCCGGAATATAATGTTGAGCTCAGCGAACCCGTGCTGGATATTGCGCGTCTGCCCGCAGAAATCTGGCCACAGGGCACGGATGTCGCCGCACTGCAGCCGCGCTTACAACCGCTGTTCACCACCCATTTCCAGCGCGAGGTCTGGCTGATTACCACAGGCAACAGTGAAATTGAAGTGGCATTTGATCAAGGCGAGGTAGCGGCGGGTGAGTTCAGCGAACCGCTGTGCGAGATCGAACTGGAACTGAAACGTGGTGAGCGCCAGGATCTGCTGGCCTTTGCGCAGCAGCTGGTGGCGCTGGGCGGCCTGCGTATGGGCAGCCTGAGCAAAGCCGCTCGCGGCTATCAGCTGGCGCAGGGTAATCCACCGCGGCAGATAGAGGCTTTCCCGCTGCTGAAAGCAGTAGCCAAAGCCACCGTAGAACAGGGTATGGTCGCCGCGATGTCGGCGGGGCTCCGTCACTGGCAATATCATGAAGAAGTCTGGCTGCGCGGCAACGCGGCAGCCCAGAATGCGGTGCGCGAAGCGCTGGACCTGTTGCGTCAGGCGTTCAGTTTGTTTGGCGCACTGGTGCCACGCAAAGCGAGCAGTGTCCTGCGTCAGCAGCTGACCATGCTGGAAGAGACGCTGGTGAATGAAGAGCAGGATGTGACCACTTTCTGCTTATCTTCGCTTTCAGTTGAGACTCAGCTGGCACTGACACACTGGCTGGCTGAATCCCAGTGGCGTCAGTGGATCGATCTCAAAGGTGAAAGCAAGCTGCAGGGGTCGTTTAAGCGCTTCAGCGACATCATGCTGAGCCGCGTTAATGCCGACCTGAGAGAGACGTTCATCACGGTAAAACAGCCCAATGAATATCAGGACAAAGCCAGCCGTCTGGCGCGTCAGCTGCTCACGGTGCATCTGCTGGCCGGATCCTATCCCGCGGAAACGGTTATGGCCTGGCTGGAACCCTGGCAGCAACTGCTGTCGGCGATTCATGAAAAGCAGATGTCCGGGTTAGCCTGGCTGGCGATGCAGGCGCTGAAACAGCAGCCGTTCTGGCTCACCAGCGGCGCTGGCCGCTAACGGGCATTCCGTCATGCTATCAAGGAGGGATTTATGTTGTCACCACTTCCCGCGTTGCTTCGCGACCAGGCCGACCAGGCCGCCCGACAGCTTGGCGTTCCGCTGGCTTCGCTCAGCGCGGAGCAGACCGCCGGGCTGGCTTTCAGCGATTTTGTGCTGGAAAACCTGCAACAACATCCCGACTGGTGGCAGACGATGCTCGACCAGCCGCCACAGCCTGATGAGTGGCAACACTATTCTGCGTGGCTGAATCAGGCGCTGAACGTGGTCGACAGTGAAGCAAGCCTGATGCGCGAACTGCGGCTGTTTCGCCGCCGTATGCTGGTGCGTATCGCCTGGATGCAGGCTCTGCAACACGCCACGACCGAACAGAGCCTGCAGCAGCTCAGTGTATTAGCCGAGGTTCAGATTAGCCGGGCGCGTGACTGGGTTTATCACGATTGCTGTCGCGATTTTGGCACACCCTGTAATGTGGACGGCGATGCGCAGCCGATGCTGATTCTGGGCATGGGCAAGTTGGGCGGCGGCGAACTCAATTTTTCTTCTGATATCGACCTGATTTTTGCCTGGCCAGAAAACGGCACCACGCGAGGCGGACGGCGTCAGCTCGACAACGCTCAATTCTTTACTCGCATGGGCCAGCGGCTAATCAAGGTGCTGGATCAACCAACCATGGATGGCTTTGTCTATCGGGTAGATATGCGGCTGCGCCCGTTTGGAGACAGCGGCCCGCTGGTAATGAGTTTTGCCGCGCTTGAAGATTATTACCAGGAGCAGGGGCGCGACTGGGAACGTTACGCCATGGTCAAGGCGCGGCTGATGGGCGATGACCACGATCGCTGGAGCCTGGAGCTGCAGCAGATGCTAAGGCCATTCGTTTACCGGCGTTACATTGACTTCAGCGTGATCCAGTCGCTACGTAATATGAAAGGGATGATCAGCCGCGAAGTCCGGCGACGCGGGCTGAAAAACAATATCAAGCTGGGCGCGGGCGGCATCCGTGAAACGGAATTTATCGTGCAGGTGTTCCAGCTGATTCGCGGCGGGCGTGAACGCTCGTTGCAGCTGCGTGCATTACTGCCAACGCTGGAGGCGATCAAAACCCTGTCCCTGTTGCCTAATGAGCAGGCCGATGCACTGCGTGAAGCCTACCTGTTCCTGCGGCGGCTGGAAAATCTGCTGCAAAGCCTGGGCGACGAGCAGACCCAGACTCTGCCAGAGGATGCGCTGCATCGCGCCCGGCTGGCATGGGCGATGAATTGTGCCGACTGGACTTCCCTGATGACCCGGCTCGACAGCCAGATGGCGGCAGTGCGGGCCATCTTTGACGAGTTGATTGGCGAAGATACTCCGGAAATTGGCGATCAGCGTGAGCTGGCGGAGTTTCAGGTGCTGTGGCATGACCAGCTGGAGGAGAGCGAGCTGGCCCCACTGGTGCCGCAGCTCAGCGACGATCAGCGGCTTACGCTGCATCAGACGCTGGAGGCATTTCGTCAGGATATCAATCGGCGCACCATCGGCCCGCGTGGTCGCCAGGCGCTGGATCAGCTGATGCCGCGTCTGCTCAGCGAAGTCTGCCCGCGTGAAGATGCGGCTGTGACGCTCAGCCGCCTGACGCCGCTATTGCTCGGCGTGCTGACCCGCAGTACTTATCTGGAGCTGTTGACCGAATATCACGGTGCGCTCCGTCACCTGATTCGCCTGTGCGCCGCCTCACCGATGGTGGCCAGCCAGCTGGCGCGTCACCCATTATTGCTGGATGAACTGCTCGATCCCGCCACGCTCTATCAGCCGACCGCTACCGATGCCTATCGCGATGAGCTGCGGCAGTATCTGCTGCGCATCCCCACCGAAGATGAAGAACAGCAGTTGGAAGCGGTGCGGCAGTTTAAGCAGGCACAGCATCTGCGTATTGCTGCCGCCGACATTGCCGGCACGTTGCCGGTGATGAAAGTCAGCGACCATCTCACCTGGCTGGCTGAGGCGATTATCGAATCCGTGGTGCGGCAGGCATGGAATATGATGGTGCAACGCTACGGTCGCCCTTCACATCTGAGTAATGAACATGAACGCGGGTTTGCGGTGCTGGGCTACGGCAAACTGGGGGGCTGGGAGCTGGGTTACAGTTCCGACCTCGATCTGGTCTTTCTGCATGACTGCCCGGCAGACGCGGTGACAGAAGGGGAGCGCAGTATCGATGGCCGTCAGTTCTATCTGCGCCTCGCCCAGCGCATCATGCACCTCTTCAGTACCCGTACCTCCTCCGGCATTCTCTACGAAGTAGATGCGCGGCTCCGTCCATCCGGCGCGGCGGGCATGCTGGTCAGTACGTTTGGGGCTTTCGAAGAGTATCAGCGTAGTGAGGCCTGGACCTGGGAGCATCAGGCGCTGGTCCGGGCACGCGTGGTGTTTGGCGAGGCGGTACTCGGTGAGCGTTTCAACGTCATTCGTCAGGCGATTCTGTCGCTACCACGGACAGCGACAATGCTGCAAACCGAAGTGCGTGAGATGCGTGAAAAAATGCGTGCTCACCTCAGCAACAAACATAAAGGTCGCTGGGATATCAAAACCGACGCGGGCGGCATCACCGATATTGAATTCATCGCCCAATATCTTGTCTTATGCTACGCGGCTGAGCAGCCTGAACTGACGCGCTGGTCTGACAATGTGCGCATTTTTGAGCTGATGGCGAAGTACCATAAAATGCCCGCCGATGAAGCACAGGTTCTGACGCAGGCTTATGTGACGTTGCGTGACGCATTGCACCATCGCGCGCTGCAGGAGCTGCCTGGTCACGTTGAGCCAGAGGCGTACGCAGCAGAGCGGCAGACAGTTCTGAACAGCTGGCAACGCTGGCTGATAGCGCCTGCGTCTATCCTGGCGTGATGCTGATAGCACAAATCGCAACTGTGCTATTATCCGCGCACTATTTTTAATGCAGTCTGGAGTGTCTGGAATGAAAGTGACTCTGCCCGCGTTCGGCCAAGCCTCAGTGCTGGTTGTTGGCGATGTAATGTTGGATCGTTACTGGTATGGCCCAACCAGCCGTATCTCTCCTGAAGCACCGGTTCCGGTGGTGAAAGTGGACACGGTTGAAGAGCGTCCTGGCGGCGCGGCAAACGTGGCGATGAACATTGCAGCACTCGGTGCCGTGTCGCGATTGATCGGCTTGACCGGTGAAGATGATGCGGCGCGTGTATTGAGTAACACACTGAAAGACGTCAACGTTCATTGTGACTTCGTGGCGGTTAAAAGCCATCCGACCATTACCAAGCTGCGCGTGCTTTCCCGCAATCAGCAGCTGATCCGACTCGATTTTGAAGAGGGCTTTGATCAGGTTGATCCGGAGCCGATTCACCAGAAAATGCGTGAGTCTCTGGCCGCAACGGGTGCGCTGGTGCTGTCCGATTATGCCAAAGGCGCGCTGTGCAGCGTGCAAACTATGATTACCCTGGCGCGCGAAGCTGGCGTGCCGGTATTAATCGACCCGAAGGGCACCGATTTTGTGCGCTACCGTGGTGCGACGCTGCTGACGCCGAACCTCTCTGAATTTGAAGCCGTGGTCGGCAAATGCAAAAACGAAGAGGAGATTGTGTCGCGCGGCATGCAGCTGATCACGGATTTTGATCTTTCCGCACTGCTGGTGACCCGTTCAGAAAATGGCATGACGCTGCTGCAGCCGGGTAAAGCGCCTCTGCATCTGCCGACTCAGGCACAGGAAGTCTATGACGTAACGGGTGCAGGCGATACGGTTATTGGCGTGCTGGCCGCGGCTTTAGCCGCGGGTGATTCGCTTGAGGAAGCTTGTTTCCTTGCCAACGCTGCGGCTGGCGTGGTGGTGGGTAAATTGGGTACCTCAACTGTCAGCACGGTGGAGCTGGAAAATGCGATTCACGCTCGCCCGGAACAGGGTTTCGGCATCATGACGGAAGCGCAGTTAAAAGCCGCCGTTGAGATGGCCCGCCGTCGTGGCGAAAAAGTGGTGATGACTAACGGCGTGTTCGACATTCTGCATGCAGGACATGTCTCTTATCTGGCCAACGCCCGTAAGCTCGGCGATCGCCTGATCGTCGCGGTGAACAGCGATGCGTCTACTAAGCGTCTGAAAGGTGAAAGCCGTCCGGTGAATCCGCAGGAAAACCGGATGATCGTGCTCGGCGCGCTTGAAGCGGTCGACTGGGTGGTGGTATTTGAAGAGGATACGCCGCAGCGTCTGATTGCGGGCATTCTGCCTGACCTGCTGGTCAAAGGTGGCGATTACAAACCGGAAGATATTGCAGGCAGTAAAGAAGTGTGGGCAAATGGCGGTGACGTAAAGGTGCTGAACTTCGAAGAGGGTATCTCTACCACCAACATTATCAAAACCATTCGCGGCAGCTAAAGCGGAGAGTAAGCGGGAGCCGGGCTCCCGCTAAAACGCTTATTCTGGCTTGTGGTCCACAACAGGTTTCACCCCGTCTGCAACCGGTGACGGTGAAGCGGCTGGCGAGGTCGCTACTGCTGAGGGTGGGGTGATCGCGGAAGTTGGCGTTGCTGTTGTGACCGGGGCAGTTGCAGTTGGTGGCGTACCGGCTGATGAACCCTGACTTTCCAGCTGGGCCAGGCGCTGCTCCAGCGCCGCCAGTTTCTCCCGTGTACGCAGTAATACCTGCGTTTGCACATCAAACTCTTCACGGTTGACCAGATCCATCCGGGTCAGCTGTGCCTGAAGAACCTGACGAATTTTCTTTTCGACATCATCACCAAACTCACGAACGCCTTTAGGCATCGCTTCGTGAACCTGACGGGCAAGTTTTTCAATTTTTTTCGTGTCGATCATGATGATTTCCTGGTTACGGGGAGCTGTGTCAGCGTGTTTACCAACGTAATAAGAGTTAAGTGTAATGCCAGAAATGAAAAGGATAAACCTCAAATCGGTAACGCAGGAAATGCAAAAGCAATTGCGCTATTGATGATTGCCGCCTCAAACGATCGGCGTTATAGTTGAGCGGCTTATTCTCAGGGCGGGGCGCAATTCCCCACCGGCGGTAAATCAGTTTCGGCTGAAAGCCCGCGAGCGCTTTATCTTGATGAAAAGAGAGGTAAAGGTCAGCAGATCCGGTGTAATTCCGGGGCCGACGGTTACAGTCCGGATGGGAGAGGGTAACGACATCTGTCGGACAATTGTGTCTGCTTCACGTCATGCCACGTCTTTTTGACGTCACTCCTAAGCACGCCCTGATTCTGGTAACCCATACATTTTAAGGTTTTTATTACCATGAATCAGACGCTACTTTCTGAATTTGGCACGCCTGAACAGCGTGTAGAACGTGCTATCGCCGCCCTGCGTAAGGGACGCGGTGTGATGGTACTCGACGATGAAAATCGTGAAAACGAAGGCGATATGATCTTCGCCGCAGAAACCATGACCGTTGAACAGATGGCACTAACTATTCGTCACGGCAGTGGCATCGTCTGCCTGTGCCTGACCGAAGCCCGTCGTCAGCAACTCGATCTGCCCATGATGGTGGAAAATAACACCAGCTCTTTTGGCACCGGCTTCACTGTGACTATTGAGGCCGCAGAAGGCGTCACAACTGGCGTCTCCGCACAGGACCGTATCACCACTATCCGCGCCGCCATTGCCGACAATGCTAAGCCTGCCGATCTGCACCGTCCTGGTCATGTTTTCCCATTGCGTGCCAGCGAAGGCGGTGTATTGACCCGTGGCGGGCATACGGAAGCGACCCTCGATTTAGTGACGCTGGCAGGCTTTAAACCCGCAGGTGTGCTGTGCGAACTGACCAACGACGACGGCACGATGGCCCATGCGCCTGAAGCGATTGCGTTCGCCCGTCAGCACAATATGCCGGTCGTAACCATCGAAGATCTGATTGCCTGGCGTCGCGAACACGAGACGCGCCACGCGAGCTAATCTGTCTACCGCGATAAACAGGCCTGTATTGGGCCTGTTTTCTTTCTGCCGTACGGCGATGGCGCGGCCTGACCTCTGATTTTCCCTCTCTCCTTGATGCTGAAAACTATGTCAGACCTGCCATTTTAAATCTCATTCAAATTTGCTGATGATCACCATCATGGTTATCAGCGTGATAAAGCGGCGAATGCGCGTATCGTAGTGGCTAACAAATAACCGATAACGGGGATCACAAATGAGCCAGTTACGAATGCCAGCGCTGTTTTTGGGTCACGGCAGCCCGATGAATGTCCTTGAAGAGAACCGTTATACCGCAGCGTGGCGTCACGCAGGCGACACTCTGCCACGTCCACGCGCGATTATTGCGGTTTCCGCGCACTGGTATACGCGCGGCACTGCCGTGACGGCAATGGCACATCCTAAAACTATTCATGATTTTGGTGGCTTTCCGCAGGCGCTGTTTGATACGCGCTATCCGGCACCAGGATCGCCTGAACTGGCTCAGCAGCTGGTGGAGCAGTTAGCGCCCGTTGCGGTGAAGCTGGATCACGAATGGGGGTTGGATCATGGTTCCTGGGGCGTCTTAATTAAGATGTATCCAGAGGCCGATATCCCTGTGGTGCAGCTAAGCATTGATAGCACCAGGCCTGCATCATGGCACTTTGAGATGGGTCAGAAACTGGCTGCACTGCGCGATCAGGGCGTGATGATTGTCGCCAGCGGCAATGTGGTACATAACCTGCGTAAAGTGCGCTGGGATGGCAGCAACGAAGTCTATCCCTGGGCAAGCAGTTTTGAACAGTTCGTCCGCGATAACCTGGTGGTTAAGAGCGATGCCGCTTCTCATGCGCTAGTCAACTTTATGGCGCATCCCGGTGCGGCGCTCTCTAACCCGACGCCTGAGCACTATCTGCCGCTGTTGTATGTACTTGGCGCACGTCAGCCGGATGACGCCATCAGCTTTCCGGTTGAGGGCATGGAGATGGGGGCCATCAGCATGTTGTCGGTTCAGGTAGGTTAGGAAAGAAAATAAGAGAAAACAGGCCAGAAGCTGGCCTGTTATTATCACGACGTGTCAGCCAATGAAAACTGCGGTGCGTTAACCTATAAAAGCGTGTGGATAGAAGCGAGAGAGATCCTGGGTGATCAGGTCGCGATCTTCACGCAGGCCGATACCGGCCGGTTGATCGTCAATCAGCCAGCTACCGATCAGCGTATAGCTGTCGCCAAATTTGGGCAGCGGATGGAACTGCTGGACGATCATTCCCTCTTCGCCGTACGGCCCATCGACGCGGGCGATCTCCTGACCATTTTCCACGATGCGGATGTTAGCGCCTTCACGCGAAAACAGTGGCTTAACCACATATTTGTCCATGTGCGGAACGTCATCTTCTGCAAACCATGCGGGCAGCAGGTTCGGGTGATTCGGGAACATCTCCCACAGCAGCGGCAGCAAGGCTTTGTTCGAGATGATGCTTTTCCATGCTGGTTCCAGCCAACGCACGCCAGCATCGCCCAGCTTGGTGGAGAACATCTCACGCAGCATGAATTCCCACGGATAGAGCTTAAACAGGTTGCTAATCACCTGATCCTGGGCGTCAGTAAATTCCCCTTTTTCGCCCAAGCCAATCTCATCAATATAGAGAAATTCACTCGGCAGACCTGCTTCTGTGGCGCAATCCTGAAGATATTGCACGGTGCCGCGATCTTCGTCGGTGTCGCGGCAGCAGGCAAAATGCAGCCAGTTAAAGCCGTGCTGCTGATGTAACGCGGCAAAGCGTTGAATCAGCTTTTCCTGCAGGCTATTAAACTGATCGCTGCCCGCGGGTAGCTGACCAGCGTTGAGCTGGTCTTCCAGCCAGAGCCACTGGAAAAACGCCGCTTCATACAGCGAGGTCGGCGTATCGGCATTATTCTCCAGTAGCTTGATATCGCTTTTACCATCCCAGGCGAGGTCGAGGCGTGAGTAAAGCGACGGCTGACGCTGATGCCATGAATCGCGCACGAAATCCCAGGTATGTTTGGGAATGCGGAATTTGGTCAGCAGCACTTCGCTGTTTACCACTTTTTCCACTACCTGCAGACACATCTGATGCAACTCAGCGGTCACATCTTCAATATGCTCGATTTGAGCCAGCGTGAACTGGTAATAAGCATCTTCACACCAGTAGGGTTCGCCATGCATGGTGTGAAAACGGAAACCGAACTCGATGGCTTTTTCGCGCCAGCCTGGGCGTTCTGAAATGGCAATGCGTTCCATCGGGGCATTAGCCTCCCATTGAGCGGCTGGAAGTGCTGCTAGCGCTGCTACGCTGCATGCTGTTCTGCTTCGCGACGGTTTCACCAAAGCCACCACGGGTAATGGTCGAGGTGGTCGCCGGTTTTGGTGCCAGCGCTGTTTTCGGCACGGTCATGGTTTTGCCTGCGGTGGCAGCGCCATAGTTACGGCCTGATGCATCAACAAACTGGCCGTTGGCCGGGCTGCGGGCATTTTTTGGCGAGAATAACGGTTGCTGTGCAAAGCCCGAGCCACCGCCCATCATACGGCCCATCATGTAACCTGCCATCAGTGGCATCCAGAAGCTGCCGCCACCCTGCTGTGATTCCGCATTGGTGGTGCCCACGCCAGCCTGAGCCGGTGTCTGCTGACACTGGTTTTCGCCAAATTCAGCGACACAATCTTCACGCGTGGCATATTTTGGCGCGGTGCGTTCCGCTTCTTTTTTGGCCTCATTGAATGCGGTCGTGCATTGCGCACTCTGGCCCGGATTAGCTTTCGAACAGTCATCCGCGTTCTGGTACATCGAAACAGTTTCATCGTTCTGTTCGCAGCCAGCCAGCATAAATACCGCCGAAACGGCGATAGCAACGGGCGTTAAATGGCGTGCCTGCCAGCTCTTGCGAAAAGCGGCATAGCGAATAGATTTTGTGCGTTTCATTATGATTATCCTGTGCCCAAAGGTAGCGCATAGAATAGGGGATGGGGGGGTAAAATTGAAGCTGGAGGCTTGATACAACAGGGATCTTTACTTAGTTATACGTTCGACAGAGAGACGGGCCGCAAAGCAGCCCGTCCACTGATTAATTACCGAAAGGATTACCGCTACTGTGGCGAGCCGCAGGACGCGCTGACGCAGAAGAGCCGGTTGCCACCGGACCGCTATCCACCCGTGCGGTCTGCTGCGCATTTTCCGGTGCCACTGTTTCCGGTGATGTCGGGATCTCTTTACCCAGCTGGCTATTCAGTTTCTGCAGGCTCTGCTCATTGAGCGTACCCAACGCATAGCTAATATTTAGCTGGTTAATCAGGTAGCTATAACGTGCATCAGAGAGCTGCTGCTTAGCATTGTAGAGCACGGTAGTCGCATCCAGCACATCAACGATGGTGCGCGTACCGACCTGATAGCCCGCTTCCGACGCATCCAGAGAGCTTTGCGCAGAGACCACCGCCTGTTTGTAGGCGTTGATGCTACTGATAGACGCATTCACATTGTTGAACGATGAGCGCACGGTCTGAACCGCAGAGCGATGTGCGCTCTCCAGCGCTTCACTGGCACTGACAAAGTTGTACTGCGCCTGTTTCACCTGAGATGTCACGCTGCCACCGCTATAGAGAGGCAGTGAGAAGCTCAGACCTACCTGGTTAGAACCGGTAATCGAGTCTGTAGAGCTTGTGCTCTGGTTGGCACGGCTGCCGCCATATTTGCTGTTTGACATGCCGGTCGAGGCGGTCAGACCCAGCGTCGGCATGTGTCCGGCTTCGGCGGAGCGAATCTGCTCACGGGCTAAATCCTGGTTCAGACGCGAAGAGAGTAACGACAGGTTACGGCTTTCCGCCTGCTTAAGCAGAGCGCTGACTGCTTCTGGCTTATCGGTTCTGAAGCGGTCAATGCTCAGGGAAGCCAGCGACATGTAGTCCATGCCGGTTATCTGACGTAACGTTTCCACGTTGTTATCGAGGTTATTACGCGCGGTCACTTCGTTAGCCAGCACGCTGTCATATTGCGCACGGGCGTTCTGTACATCAGTGATGGCAACCAGGCCAACGTTAAAGCGCTGAGTGGTTTGATCCAGCTCACGATAGATCGACTGTTTCTGCGCTTCGGTGTAAGAAAGAGTATCAATCGCTTTCAGCACGTTGAAGTAGGCGGTCGCGGTGTTCAGAATCAGATCCTGCTGTGCCACCTGATAGGTCACATCCTGAATACCGGCTGCTTTTTCCTGCAGGGTCAGCGCGCGCCATTTCGACATGTCGAAAATAGTCTGGGTTAATTGCAGCGAGCCGCTGGTCGTGTTGGAATGGATACCACTACTGTCGCGATAGCCGTTGTTGTAGGTGTAGTCTGCACCCAGGCCGAGCTGGGGTAATAATGGGCTGCGCGCTTCGTTGATTTTCTCAAAGGCAGAATCGCGATCGGCAGCGGCGCTGCGCAGGTCCGGGTTGCTCAGACGTGCTTGCTGGTAAACCTGAAGCAGGTCTTCGGCCTGGCTGGCGAAGCTGAAACCGCCCAGGCTCAGCCCAATAAAAAATGGGAGCAGTTTTTTCATTTGCATTCCTTTTGTTGCAGCAAATTGCAGTGTTTGCGCTGCCGGGTAAGCCAAAAAATTATCGCCGATTCTAGCAGAGGGCAACTGTGAGATAAGTTGGCTGAACGTGCCTTCTCCCCCTAATTTACGTAAATAATTCAGAAAGAACTACTTACACGGAGCACGGTTACAGGCTTTTTTCGCTCCACCTCAATCTGCACAAGGAACCCGATGATGCCGGAAGAAAAAAAATCCCCTGTGACTTTCACAAAAAACGATGTAGAAATTATTGCACGCGAAACCGTCTACGATGGTTTTTTTTCCGTTGTACGTTACCGTTTCCGCCACCGCCAGTTTAATGGCGAAATGAGTGGGGAAGTGCAGCGCGAAGTTTTTGAGCGCGGACATGCCGCTGTGCTGCTACCTTATGATCCCTTACGTGATGAAGTGGTGCTGATTGAACAGATCCGCATCCCGGCTTATGACAGCAGTTCTTCGCCCTGGCTGTTGGAGATGGTCGCCGGCATTATCGAGCCTGGTGAATCTGTTGAGCAGGTCGCGCGCCGTGAAGCCGTTGAAGAAGCAGGATTAGCAGTCGGCCGGATTAAGCCCGTGCTTAACTATCTGGCCAGCCCTGGCGGCACCAGCGAACGTTTGTCGGTGCTGATTGGGGAAGTGGATGCCAGCCAGGCAGAGGGATGCCATGGTCTGGAGGAAGAGAATGAGGATATTCTTGTCCATGTAGTGAGCCGCGAACAGGCTTACCGCTGGGTGGAAGAGGGGATAATCGACAATGCGGCATCTGTCATCGCCCTGCAATGGCTGGCGTTGCACTATGAAAAACTACGCGAAGAGTGGATACAAAAATGAAACAGCGTTATACCCCTGACTTTCCCGAAATGATGCGGCTCTGCGAAACCAATTTCGCCCAGTTACGCCGCTTGCTGCCGCGCAACGATGAGGCGGGAGAATCGGTGATCTATCAGGTGAGTGGCGCCCGTTATCAGCTGACGATTCAGGAGTCGACACGCTACACCACGCTGGTGGAGATCCGCCAGGTCGCACCTGCCGTGAGTTACTGGAGCCTGCCCTCGATGTTAGTACGGCTCTATCACGATGCGATGGTCGCCGAAGTGTGTTCAACTCAACAGATCTATCGTTTCAAAGCGCGCTATGATTATCCTAATAAAAAATTGCATCAGCGCGATGAAAAACATCAGATAAACCAGTTTCTCGCAGACTGGTTGCGCTACTGCCTGGCACATGGCGCGATGGCAGTTCCGGTCTGCTGATGCGTATAATGCAGTAAATGGCGTGGAGACGAAGGAAACGCTTTGGATAGCCTGCTAACTCTTCCTGCAGCGAACGGTTCCGAAATCAGAATTTTGCAAATCACGGATACCCACCTGTTTGCGGGAAAACATGAATCGCTACTTGGGGTTAACACCTGGTCGAGCTATGAAGCGGTGCTGGATGCGATTATTGCGCAACATCGCGACTACGATCTGATTATCGCCACCGGCGATCTCGCCCAGGATCACTCTATCGAAGCCTATCAGCATTTTGCTGAGGGCATCTCACGGTTGCCGCGGCCCTGCGTCTGGCTGCCCGGTAATCACGATTTTCAGCCTGCAATGGTCGACACGCTGGCGGCAGCCCACATCAATGCCCACAAGCAGGTGCTGGTAGGTGAGCAGTGGCAGATTGTGTTGCTCGACAGCCAGGTCTCAGGTGTACCGCATGGGATGCTGAGCGACTATCAGCTGGAGTGGCTCGATGATGCACTGGCCCGCTATCCACAACGCCATACACTGGTCCTGCTGCATCACCATCCGCTGGCCTCGGGCTGTACCTGGCTCGATCAGCACAGCCTGCGCAATTCCCATCAGCTCGATGCGGTGTTGCAGCATTACCCGTTAGCCCGCACGCTGGTCTGTGGTCATATTCATCAGGAGTTAGATCTTGAGTGGCATGGCCGCCGGGTGCTGGCCACGCCTTCAACCTGCGTACAGTTCAAACCACACTGCACCAGCTTTACGATTGACACCGTGGCCCCAGGCTGGCGCTGGTTTACTCTGCATCCGGATGGCGGCCTTGAGACCGAAGTTAACCGGCTCGACACCGACGCGTTTCGTCCCGACTTAGACTCAGAAGGATACTGACGCGTGGCGGCATTGCTCTATCTGCACGGTTTTAACAGCTCGCCGCAGTCGGCGAAGGCGGCTCAGTTCAGGCAATGGTTAGAAACGCAGCATCCGGAGATCGAAATGATCGTGCCGCAGCTGCCGACCTTTCCGGCCGATGCCGCAGCCATGCTGGAAGATTTGGTACTGAACCGCAGTGGCGAAATCCTGGGGCTGGTAGGCTCTTCGCTGGGCGGTTATTATGCAACCTGGCTGTCGCAATGCTTTATGCTGCCAGCCGTGGTCGTCAATCCCGCAGTGCGGCCTTTTGAGCTGCTGGCGGATTTTCTCGGCGAAAATCAGAATCCCTACACCGGCCAGCAATATGTGTTAGAGTCTCGCCACATTTACGATCTCAAAGTGATGCAGATTGACCCGCTGGAAGCGCCCGATTTACTCTGGTTGCTGCAACAGACCGGCGATGAAGTTCTCGATTACCGACAGGCGCTCGACTATTACAGTGCGTGCCGTCACACGGTAGAAGAGGGCGGAAATCATGCATTTACTGGATTCGAGCGCCATTTCCCGCAGATTCTGGACTTTCTTGGTCTGAATCATCCCTGAGTAATGCGGAAATCGCACCCCATTTCACCCTTCTAATCAGACATTTACGATGAGTCAATCTAACTATAACGCGGATGCCATTGAGGTCCTGACTGGCCTTGAGCCTGTTCGCCGTCGCCCGGGGATGTACACCGATACGACGCGGCCCAACCATTTGGGTCAGGAAGTGATTGATAACAGCGTCGATGAGGCGCTGGGTGGCCACGCGAAGCGGGTTGAAGTGATTCTGCACGCTGACCAGTCGCTGGAAGTTATTGATGATGGTCGCGGCATGCCGGTGGATATTCACCCGGAAGAGGGCGTGCCTGCTGTCGAGCTGATTCTGTGTCGTCTGCATGCGGGCGGCAAGTTCTCCAATAAAAACTATCAGTTCTCGGGCGGCCTGCACGGCGTCGGTATTTCGGTGGTTAACGCCCTGTCAAAACGCGTCGAAGTCACGGTGCGCCGTAATGGCGAAATCTATGACATGGCGTTTGAAAATGGCGACAAAGTACAGGATCTTACCGTCACCGGTACGGTTGCTAAACGCAACACCGGCACGCGCGTTCATTTCTGGCCTGATGAAAGCTTCTTCGACAGCCCGCGCTTTTCGGTATCGCGCTTATCACATCTGCTGAAAGCTAAAGCGGTGCTCTGTCCTGGCGTTGAGATTGTCTTTAAAGACAAGCTTAACAACACCGAACAGCGCTGGTGCTACGAAGATGGTTTGACAGACTACCTGTGTGAAGCGGTGAATGGCTTACCGACGCTACCGGAAAAACCGTTTGTCGGCAGCTTTGCCGGTGATGTGGAAGCGGTTGATTGGGCGCTGTTGTGGCTGCCGGAAGGCGGTGAGTTATTAACCGAAAGCTACGTTAACCTGATCCCGACCATGCAGGGCGGTACCCATGTTAACGGTCTCCGTCAGGGGCTGCTGGATGCGATGCGCGAGTTCTGCGAATACCGCAATATCCTGCCGCGTGGCGTAAAACTCTCAGCGGAAGATATCTGGGATCGCTGCGCCTATGTGCTGTCGGTGAAAATGCAGGATCCGCAGTTCGCCGGGCAGACGAAAGAGCGTCTCTCTTCACGTCAGTGCGCCGCCTTTGTCTCTGGCGTAGTAAAAGATGCCTTTAGCCTGTGGCTGAATCAGAACATTCAGATAGCTGAACAACTGGCTGAGCTGGCGATCTCCAGCGCCCAGCGACGTATGCGGGCAGCCAAAAAAGTGGTACGTAAAAAGCTTACCAGCGGTCCGGCTCTGCCGGGCAAACTGGCGGACTGCACCGCGCAGGATCTGAATAAAACAGAACTGTTCCTGGTTGAAGGGGACTCGGCAGGCGGATCGGCCAAGCAGGCACGCGATCGTGAATATCAGGCGATCATGCCGCTTAAAGGCAAGATCCTGAATACCTGGGAAGTCTCTTCCGATGAGGTGCTGGCGTCGCAGGAAGTGCATGATATTTCAGTGGCGATCGGCATCGATCCCGACAGCGAAGATCTTTCGCAGCTGCGCTACGGCAAAATCTGCATTCTGGCGGATGCGGATTCCGATGGTCTGCACATCGCCACGCTGCTCTGTGCGCTGTTCGTTAAACATTTCCGCTCACTGGTCAGAAACGGGCACGTTTACGTCGCCATGCCGCCACTTTACCGTATCGATCTCGGTAAAGAAGTCTACTACGCGCTCGATGAAGATGAGAAAGAGGGCGTGCTGGAGCTGCTGAAACGTAAAAAGGGCAAACCTAACGTTCAGCGCTTCAAAGGGCTGGGTGAGATGAACCCACTGCAGTTGCGCGAAACGACGCTGGATCCGAATACCCGCCGTCTGGTACAGCTGACAATTAGCGAAGAGGATATCGATCAGACGCTGCGTATGATGGATATGCTGCTGGCGAAAAAACGTTCCGAAGACCGGCGTAACTGGTTGCAGGAAAAAGGCGATATGGCCGATATTGAAGTCTAAAAAACAGGACGCGAAAGCGTCCTGTTCTCTTTGTGTTTCATTCATCGCCAGCGGATTGCGATCGGACAGCTGATCCACTCAGCCGAGTCAGCAACCGTTGTGAAAATGATCCTGGAAGCGTTACGCGCCTGGATGGCGGTGGTGGACAGCGGATCCATTAACTGCGACGGCATACCCGCTGGCGCAAACCAGTTAGGTATCAGTCGGGCGTTGTCCCGGCTGCAGAGCAAGCTGCAGACCCCCTGGGGCATCGCACACCCGACGGCTGGCGCTGACCGAAGAGGGGCGGGTCTTTCTGGAGCATGCGCACCCGATCCTGGCCCCGGGTTGAGCAGGCTGAAGAGCAGATGTCCAGCAGTGTGAAATAACGTCAGGACGGCTGCGGGTCAACGCCGCTACGCCCTTTATGCTGTCGGTGATTGTGCCGCGGGTGGACGATTTCCGCGCCCGTTATCCCCTGATCCCTGTGCCGGCTCGATCTCACAGCGACTGTGGCCGGAATTTGTCACCAGCCTTAACCCCGTTGACACAACCGGGGTTAGGCTTCAGCAATAATCAGGCGCTGGGTTCCAGCACCAGAATCTTCACATCCACGACATCATCTTTGATGATGGCACGATGCGCATCCATGTGCGGCATCTGCTGATGCTGCTCCAGATGGCGGAGCGTTTCCCACTGTTCCAGCATGAAAATGGAGTCCGGCGAGTTTTGCTTCCACGGCACCTGAGCCTGATGGTCCAGCAGGGCATCATATTGATGGCAGCCTTCTTCCGCTAAAACCTGCGGGATCAGCTTTTTCACGGCATCCAGTACTGCCTGACGGCGACCGGGTCTTACACAAATTTCAGCAACGACTGTTAACATTAGCAAATTCCTCTTTCATGCATGGGAAGTTAGGGGGTATCCCCCAGTCATCTTACGCAAAAATGCGGCTAAGATGGGTCCGATAAGCGGCGATATCACGTGGTACGTCCGGTGCTTTAATCACGTCGTTGCAGATAAAGGTCGGCAGCGCTTCCATTCCCAGGAACTGGTTAGCTTTGTGGAAGTGCAGATAGAGACCATCGACGCCGACGCCTTCAAAGAACTGCTCCGGGTCGGTAAAGGCCTGCAGTGGCGCATTCCAGGTCAGTGAAAGCATATATTTTTTGCCCTGCAGCAGACCGCCGGAACCATATTTCTTCGCTGCATCGGAGCGGGTACGGCCATCGCTGGCGTAGAGCGATCCGTAGCCTTCTGTAAAGACTTCATCAATATAACGCTTCACCGTCCAGGGTTCGCCCATCCACCAGCCAGGCATCTGATAAATCACCACATCGCTGTCGACATATTTCTGCACTTCATCGGCGAGCACGTAGTCGCTGTCAGCCACGGTCACTGACACCTCATGCCCCATGTCACGCAGCTGGCTGACTGCAACATCGGTCAGGGTGTGGTTCAGTTCGCCTTTAGAGTGGGCAAAAGTTTTACCACCATCGATAATTAAAATCCTGCTCATAAATACTTTGCCTCGTTTCCTGAATATGGTAATCAGCTTACGCCCAGTGCGGACGCAGAAAAATGGGAAGTTGATCACAACACTTTTGCTGTGGCAGCAACAATGCGCCAGTTTATGGCACCATCGGCAGGAAAACCCACCGTGAAAAAATCAAAATGAAAAAAATCGTCTTCTCTTTGCTGCTAGCCAGCAGCAGTGCTGTCCACGCACAATCTCACCTCGACACCATCCTCAGTTCTGGAACGCTAAAGGTCTGCACCACCGGGGATTACAAACCTTACAGCTTTCTGCGACCTGATGGTCAGTTTGAAGGGCTGGATATCAGCATGGCAAACGCGCTGGCCACCTCACTCGGCGCGAAAGTACAGTGGGTACCGACCAGCTGGAAAAACCTGATGCCCGATTTCCTGGCAAAGCAGTGTGATATCGCCGTGGGTGGCATCTCCGTCACGCTGAAACGCCAGCAGACAGCCTGGTTCGCCCGGCCGCTGGATGTGGATGGAAAAATTCCGCTGGTGCGCTGTACCGATAAAGATCGCTTTCAGACCCTCGGGCAGCTCAACCGACCCGATGTCCGGCTGATCGAACCGGCGGGCGGCACCAACGAAGCCTTTGTACACAGCCATCTGCCAAAGGCATCACTGACGCTGTTCCACGATAATGTCACCATCTTCCAGCAATTGGTGGACAACAAAGCGGACGTGATGATCACCGATGCCTCTGAAGCACGTTATCAGCAGCAGCGTTATCCGACGCTCTGTGCGATCAATGCCGACAAACCGCTGCAGTATGGGGAGAAGGCTTACATGATTCCGCGTGATGACATTAGCTGGAAGCTGTATGTCGATCAGTGGCTTCATCTCAGTACCGCCACTGGCGAATATCATGATATTGCACGCCAGTGGATGGGCGAAAAGCCCTGACTCCCTTCCGCAGAGAGGTCAGGTTCTCGCCGGTCTCAATCCGGCGTTTATCCGGCGGGTGAAATCGCGCTGGCGGAACGCTTGCCGTCCCGCGCTTCCCCTGTGACTAACACCAGCGAATAAGGTACTATCCTCGCCAAACCACCGCCGGGTGTCCCGCCGTTGTGGGCCACGATGTGAGGATGAGAAATTAATGAGTGAACTGACTCAGGATGGTGCAGAGCGTCTTGCCCTGCATACATTCACCGAGAATGCGTACTTAAACTATTCGATGTACGTCATCATGGACCGCGCCCTGCCTTACATTGGCGACGGATTAAAGCCAGTTCAGCGACGTATCGTCTACGCCATGTCTGAACTGGGGCTTAGCGCCAGCGCAAAATTCAAGAAATCGGCGCGTACTGTGGGTGACGTGCTGGGTAAATACCATCCGCATGGTGACAGTGCCTGCTATGAAGCGATGGTATTGATGGCGCAGCCATTCTCCTACCGTTACCCGCTGGTCGACGGTCAGGGTAACTGGGGTGCGCCGGATGATCCCAAGTCATTTGCGGCGATGCGATATACCGAATCCCGTCTGTCAAAATATGCCGAGCTGCTGCTGGGGGAGCTGGGTCAGGGTACGGTAGATTATCAGCCGAACTTTGACGGCACGCTGCAGGAGCCGAAGATGTTGCCGGCGCGCCTGCCCAATATTCTGCTGAACGGCACCACCGGTATTGCGGTCGGCATGGCGACCGATATTCCGCCACACAACCTGCGCGAAGTGGCTCAGGCCGCCATCGCACTGATCGACGCACCGAAAACCACGCTGGAACAGCTGCTGGATATTGTCCAGGGGCCTGATTATCCTACAGAGGCGGAAATCATTACGCCGCGTGACGAGATTCGCAAAATGTATCAGACCGGTCGCGGCTCTATTCGCCAGCGTGCGGTATGGAAGAAAGAAGAGGGTGAGGCGGTGATCACCGCGCTGCCGCATCAGGTGTCAGGCGCGCGCGTGCTGGAGCAGATTGCTAGCCAGATGCGCAATAAAAAGCTGCCGATGGTAGAGGATCTGCGTGATGAATCTGACCACGAGAACCCGACCCGCCTGGTGATCGTTCCGCGCTCCAACCGCGTCGATCTCGACCAAGTGATGAACCATCTGTTCGCTACCACCGATCTGGAGAAGAGCTACCGCGTCAACCTCAACATGATCGGTCTGGACAACCGTCCGGCGGTTAAAAATCTGCATGAGATCCTGACCGAATGGCTGGTGTTCCGCCGCGATACGGTCAAACGTCGTCTTAATTACCGACTGGAGCGAGTGCTGCGCCGCCTGCATATCCTGGAAGGTTTGCTGGTCGCGTTTTTGAACATCGATGAAGTGATCGAGATCATCCGTACTGAGGATGAGCCGAAGCCGGTCCTGATGTCACGTTTTGGCATCAGTGAAACCCAGGCCGAATCGATCCTCGAACTGAAGTTGCGCCACCTGGCAAAACTGGAAGAGATGAAGATTCGTGGCGAGCAGGCGGAGCTGGAAAAAGAGCGCGATCAGCTGCAGGCTACACTGGCCTCTGAACGCAAGATGAACACGCTATTGAAAAAAGAGTTACAGGCTGACAGCGCCAGCTACGGCGACGAGCGTCGTTCGCCACTGCGTGAGCGTGAAGAAGCCAAAGCCCTGAGCGAAACTGAGTTGGTGCCCTCTGAACCGGTCACCATTGTGCTGTCGCAGATGGGCTGGGTGCGCAGTGCCAAAGGTCACGATATCGATCCCGCCGGGCTTAGCTACAAAGCGGGTGACAGCTATCTGGCTGCTGCACGCGGCAAGAGCAATCAGCCAGTGGCCTTTATCGACTCCACCGGCCGCAGCTACACGCTGGATCCAACATCGCTGCCTTCAGCGCGCGGGCAGGGCGAGCCACTGACCGGCAAGCTGACGCCGCCGCCAGGTGCGGTGGTTGAGCAGGTGCTGATGGAGCCAGACGACCAGCGGCTGCTGATGTCCTCTGATGCGGGTTATGGCTTTATCTGTACCTTCAGCGATCTGGTGTCGCGTAACCGCGCCGGTAAAGCACTGCTGACGCTGCCGGAAAACGCCCGCGTGATGACGCCGATGGCGGTGCATCATGAAGATGACATGCTGCTGGCGATTACGCAGGCGGGACGGATGCTGATGTTCCCGGTCGGCGAGCTGCCGCAGATGTCGAAAGGCAAGGGTAACAAAATCATCTCGATTCCATCAGCGGAAGCGGCCGCCGGTCAGGACAAACTGGCCTGGCTGATGATCCTGCCGCCGGGCAGCGCTATCACGCTGCACGTTGGCAAACGTAAAATGCTGCTGCGCAGTGAGGAGCTACAGAAATTCCGCGCCGATCGCGGACGTCGCGGCACGCTGTTACCGCGCGGCCTACAAAAAATTGATCGTGTTGAGCTGGATGCGCCTGCGCGTCCGGTGAGCCCGGATAGCGAAGCGTAAACTACCCGGCTGACCTTGCGTCAGCCGTGGCTCAATGAGGGAACTATGTTACTGATTCTGCGTACCATTATCGTCGTCGTCTATTCGATCTTAGTCTGTATATTTGGCTGCATCTGGTGCCTTTTTTCACCGCGCAATCCGCGTCACGTCGCCACTTTTGGCCATCTGCTCGGCAAATTGTCGACGGTATTTGGCCTTAAAGTAGAACTGCGCAGACCGGAAGGGGCTGAGGATTATGGTAATGCAATCTACATCGCGAACCATCAGAATAACTACGACATGGTCACCGCGGCCAAAATTGTGCAGCCCTGTACGGTGACGGTGGGCAAGAAAAGCCTGTTATGGGTGCCCTTTTTTGGCCTGCTCTACTGGCTGACCGGCAACCTGCTGATTGATCGCGATGATCGAGCCAAAGCGCGCGGCACTATCGGTGAGCTTGTGGATCAGTTCAAGCGTAAGCGCATCTCCATCTGGATGTTCCCGGAAGGGACGCGTAGCCGTGGTCGCGGCCTGCTGCCGTTTAAAACCGGTGCCTTTCACGCAGCCGTGGCGGCGGGTGTGCCGATCATTCCGATTGTGGTCTCCAACACGCATGGCAAGATCAATCTCAATCGCTGGAAAAACGGGCTGGTGATCGTTGAGATGCTGCCACCGGTTGATGTGAAGGCGTTCGAGTCTTCTTCGGTGCGTAAGCTGGCCACTCACTGTCGCGAACTGATGGCAGCGAAGCTGGAAGAGCTTAACGCCGAAGTCGCAGAACGCGAAAAAAACGGAAATATCTGACCGGCGAACTATCTGCCGAACTATCCTGCATGGATGCCGCACGGCGGGCTCTTAGGCTCGCCGTGAACGCAGCACAGCAAAAAACAGAGCAATAAAAACAGGGTCGGCGCTCAGCGCCACGGGTAAAGGGTCAGAAGTTTTATGTCTTTCAGCAGACGTCAGTTCATCCAGCTTTCTGCTGGAGTGGCGCTTAGCGCCAGTGCTATACCGCATGCAGCGCACGCCGCTTCTTCAGCTAATGGCGATACGCCACTTCCGATTCCGCCACTGCTGGAATCCCGTCGCGGCCAGCCGCTGTTTCTGACAATGCAGCGCAGCCACTGGTCTTTTAATGGCGACAACAACAAAGTGCCGGTGTGGGGCATTAATGGCCTCTATCTTGGTCCGACCGTTCGGGTTTACAGCGGTGACGACGTTAAGCTGATCTACAGCAACCGGCTGAACGAGCCTGTCTCTATGACCATCAGCGGCCTGCAGTTGCCGGGCGCACTGATGGGTGGCGCGCCGCGTATGATGTCGGCCGGTGTCGACTGGTCGCCGGTATTGCCGATTCGTCAGGCGGCCGCAACCTGCTGGTATCACGCCAACACGCCCAACCGCATGGCTCCGCACATCTACAACGGTCTGGCGGGCATGTGGCTGGTGGAAGATGATATCGGCAAACAGTTGCCGTTGCCGAAGCATTACGGCGTCGATGACTTCCCGATTATCATTCAGGACAAGCGGCTCGATAACTTTGCCACGCCAGTTTATGATCCGCCGCGCGATGGTGGATTCCTGGGTGACACGCTGCTGGTGAATGGCGTGCGCAATCCCTTTGTTGAGGTGTCACGCGGTTGGGTCCGTCTGCGTCTGCTGAACGCCTCGAATGCACGGCGTTATGAGATGGTGCTCAGCGACAATCGCCCATTTATGGTGATTGCCAGCGATCAGGGCTATCTGTCTGCGCCGGTAGCGGTGCAGCGTCTGTCACTGGCACCGGGCGAACGCCGCGAAGTGCTGGTGGATATGTCGCAGGGCGATGAAGTGTCGATTACTGCAGGTACGGCGGCGGGCATTATGGATCGGCTGCGTGGTTTCTTTGAGCCATCCTCTATCCTGACCTCTACTCTGATCCTGACGCTGCGGCCAACCGGCTTACTGCCGCTGGTGACGGACAATCTGCCGATGCGGCTGCTGGCCGATCAGATTCTGGATGGCGTGGCAGTGCGCACACGCGAATTCCGCATCGGTGACAGCATGCCGGGCATTAATGGCGTGCTCTGGGACATGAATCGCATTGACACCACCGCGCAGCAGGGCACCTTTGAGCGCTGGATCCTGCACGCCGACCGCCCACAGTCGCTGCATATTCAGGGCGTCATGTTCCTGATTAAAAGTGTGAATGGTGCACAGCCAATGGGCGAAGATCGGGGGTGGAAAGATACGGTATGGGTTGATGGCAGCGTGGAACTGATGGTCAGCTTCCCGCAAAGTTCATCAGATCATTTCCCATTCGTTTATTACAGTCAGACGCTGGAACTGGCCGATCGCGGTACCGCGGGTCAGCTGGTGGTGCAGCCCACCTCATAACAGCGCGGTCAGGCAGAGACAACCCGCCTGACCGCGTTAATTGCTGTCTGCCCGGCAGCCGCAGGGCAGACAAGGTGAGTTCACCAGGTGACTCACAGCCTTAATTAAAGGTTTCCGGATCGGGTCCCAGCCGATTGCCGCTGTCCAGTTTCGCGATGTCGCTCACTTCATGCTTGTCCAGACGGAAGTCAAACACCTTAAAGTTCTCTTCGATGCGTGCTGGCGTCACCGACTTCGGAATCACCACCAGGCCGCTATCCAGATGCCAGCGGATAACGATCTGTGCTGGTGTCTTGCCATATTTCTTCGCCAGCGACTTGATGATCTCTTGGTCAAAGACCCCTTTACCGCCCTGGGCTAGCGGACTCCAGGATTCGGTCTGGATCTGGTGCAACGCGTTCCACGCATGCAGCGTGCGCTGCTGTAACATCGGGTGCAGCTCAATCTGGTTCACCACCGGTGTCACACCCGTTTCATCCAGCAGTCGCTTCAGATGCGCTTCATGAAAGTTACAGACGCCGATACTTTTGGTCAGACCCTGCTGCTGCAGTTCAATCATCTGCTTCCAGGCATCGACATAGTGATCTTTCTCCGGGCACGGCCAGTGCATCAGATAGAGATCGACCTGCTCCAGTTTCAGTTTCTCCAGGCTGGTTTCCATCGCCTGCTGAACGTTCTGCTGATCGTCGTTCCACAGTTTGGTGGTCACGAAAATCGCTTCACGCGGCACGTCAGTTTCCTGCAGTGCCTGGCCAATCGCCTCTTCATTTTCATAGGCGGCGGCGGTATCGATTGAGCGATAGCCGACCTCAAGCGCTTTCAGCACCGCATGACGCGCATCTTCAATACTGGCCTGCCACACGCCGAGCCCCAGTTGCGGCATCATAGTGCCATCGCGCAGTTTGATGGTGGGTTGGTCTGCCATAGTTGCTCCTTTCCGTTGCGGTTAACCCGTGAGATTTCACTGTGCTTAAGTCTAGCCAACAATTTTCAGCCTGCTTAGCTCAGACAACAACAGGCGTTCTGTTGCCGTGCCCAATTCGGTAAATTTCTTGCCTGATTCTCCAGGCTACTGGTGATTCAGGCATTCGCACGGCACACTGGATTTTTGCCCGGATAAGGAGTCGCTATGGCGCATGATGCTCTGTGTCACCGGCTGGCACAGCAGGTAGTTACCTTAATGACGCATGGTCATGACCGTCTCTGTCCGGTCGAAAATGTGTCGCTGATTTACGCTAAACACTATCTTCCCCGTACGCCGATGATGTATCAGCCCGGCATTGTTATCCTGTTTCAGGGCAGCAAAACCGGCTATCTCGGCAGCACCGTGTTTCAGTATGACGCCAGCAAGTACCTGATGCTCACGGTGCCGTTGCCAGTGGAGTGCGAAACCTGGGCCTCGCCGGAGATACCCATTGCCGGGCTGTGTCTTAATGTCGATACCGCCAGACTGCAGGATCTCCTGATTGAAATCGGCGATGACGATCAGTTCCAGCCGCAGCCTCAGACCTCGGGAATTCACTCGGCGTGGCTGACGGAACCGATGCTCTGCGCTGCTGAGCGACTGCTTGATGTAATGACCCAGCCGCGCGATGCGCGGGTGCTGGGACCGCACATCGTGCGGGAAATTATCTACTATGTGCTGACCGGCCCAATTGGGGGGGCGCTGCTCTCACTGGTGAGCCGACAGACGCAGTTCAGCCTGATCGCGCGTGCCCTGCGACGGATTGAGAATCACTATGCGGAAAACCTCAGCGTCGATGCGCTGGCGGCAGAAGTAAACATGAGCGTTTCCGCCTTTCACCATAACTTCAAAGCGGTTACGCAGACGTCGCCGTTGCAGTATCTTAAGCGATATCGGCTGCATCAGGCGCGATTGCTGATGTTGCATGATGGACTGAAAGCGAGTGCAGCGGCCGTGCGGGTAGGCTATGAAAGCCCGTCTCAGTTTTCGCGGGAATTTAAGCGTTATTTTGGCGTGACACCGGGTGAAGAGGTCAATCGTGTCAGGCAGACGGTAGCAGATCCGTCCGCCTGAGTGGCGGCGGATCCCGACGCTACACGCTGACGTCAGGCCTGTTTCTGCCGACGTTTTTTCCAGATCACCACAATGCTGCCGAACAGGCCGAGCACCAGCAACACCATCGGGAGTATCATCAGAATCGCCATCACCTGATCTTCATGACGCTTGATGAACGGCACCTGGCTGATGCCATAGCCAAAGGCAACCACAATACCAACCCACAGCACGCCGCTGAGCCAGTTAAACAGCTGAAAGCGACCATTTTGTAAGCCCGCAATGCCCGCCATAGTAGGCAGAATCGTGCGGATAAAGGCGAGAAAACGGCCGACCAGCAGCGCCATCAGGCCGTGACGGTTAAACATATTCCAGGCGCGCTGGTGATATTGCGCTGGCAGATGCATCAGCCAGCTCTTCACCAGGCGGGTATTGCCCAGCCAGCGACCCTGCAGATAGCTCAGCCAGCAGCCGAGGCTGGCGGCAGTCGTGAGGATCACCATCGTTGGCACAAAATCCATTACCCCTTTAGCCACCATCGCCCCTGCCAGTAGCAGCAGGCTGTCGCCCGGCAGGAAAGAGGCGGGTAACAGACCATTTTCCAGAAACAGCGTCAGGAACATCACGCCGTACACCACCCATACCACGTCCGGATTTGCCAGCGCGGCAAAATCCTGATGCCAGAGCGCCTGGACAATCTCGTGTAAAACACCCATTAGCGATTCCATCACGTCACAAGGAACAATCCGTCTGCGTTCAGATAGCGCAGTGATCTCACTGACAACCTGAACGATGCGGGATAAATTTTAACAATAACTATGCCGTTGTCCGGCCAACACTGCGGGCAGGCGCTACCCGGTTTACCGGCTGTTTAGCGGATTTAGCGCGTCAGGCGCGAAAAACCGGCCTCCAGATCAGCCAGCAGGTCATCAACATGCTCCAGACCAATATGCAGGCGCACCAGCGTGCCGGTGAAATCCACTCCGCCCGCCGGACGAATCTCTGCCAGCTCTTCCGGCTGATTCGCCAGGATCAGCGATTCAAAGCCGCCCCAGGAGTAAGCCATGCTGAAATGATGGAAGTGATCGAGATATTCCGCCAGCTGGTCCGCACTCAATTTTTCCTGCAGGATAAAAGAGAACAGGCCGCTGCTGCCGTTAAAATCGCGCTGCCAGAACTGATGGCCTTTGCTTTGTGCCAGCGCCGGGTGATTAACCCGCGCCACGTCGGGACGCGCTGCCAGCCACTCTGCCACCTGAATCGCGCTCTCTTCATGCTGACGCAGACGGGTGCCCAGCGTGCGCAGACCCCGGCTCGCCATATAGGCGGTATCGGCATCGACCATCTGGCCCATGAGATAAGAGTTCTCGCGCAGCTGATCGATGCAGCGCGCATTAGCGACCGCGGTGCCGATCATCGCATCGCTGTGACCAATCAGGTATTTGGTGCCAGCCTGAATCGAAATATCGATACCGTGCGCCAGCGCATCAAATAAAATACCGGCCGCCCAGGTGTTGTCGATCATGATGATCGCCTCGGGTGCTTTAGCACGCACCGCTGCCACAATCGCCGGAATATCCTGGACTTCCATGGTGATTGAGGCGGGAGATTCCAGGAACACTACCCGGGTATTGTGCTGCACCAGTGCGCCAATTTCACTGCCGATGCAGTGATCGAACCAGCCGGTCGTCACCTGCAGCTTAGCCAGAATTTTAGTGCAGAAGTCCTGTGTCGGTTCATAGACCGCACCGCTCATCAGCACGTGGTCACCCGCTTCGACAAACGCCAGAATCGCGTTAGCCACAGCCGCTGCGCCGCAGGCGTAGAGCACACAGCCCGCGCCACCTTCCAGTTCTGTCATTGCATCCTGCAGTGCAAAATGCGTCAGGGTGCCACGACGGCCATAAAAGAGTTCGCCTTTTGCCCGACCGGCAGTGGCGCGTTTTTTCTCCGCGACCGTGTTAAAAACCAGCGAGGAGGCTCGTTGAATTACGCTGTTCACCGAGCCCTGGGTATAACGCTTGCTGCGTCCTGCACTGACGAGCGTGGTATCAATTTTTCTGGTGGTCATGAGTTGCCTTCGCTGCTTCTGACTAAGCCCCCTACGTTACCACGAAACGACCAGTAGGATTGAGACTCAATGGTGATTATCAGCGTGCGCCGCAGGATAAAAAACGGCCTCGCGCACGGGCCGATTTTCATTGTGCTACATCACGCCCGTCAGGCGCGGCAACCCGAGTAAAATGGCGGGAATAGAGGTAATCAGCATCAGCACCACAATCAGCATGCCGTAGAACAGAAGCATTGTCCCGACCACCTGCTTAATCTTCTGTTTACTCACTGCGCTGGCAATAAACAGCACGGTGCCAACCGGCGGCATCATCAGTCCGATACTCAGGTTAGTCAGCCTAATCATGCTGAAGTGAACCGGATCGCCCCCTGATGCGGTCGCGATCGGCTGCTTGCCAGGAAATATACCGGCGGCAAATAGTGAGGAGAGGGTCAACATACCGCCGGTCGCCAATGAAGAGAACCGAGTTGCGTGGGTCGCGGGCTGACCGCAGAGGGGCGTGGGGAGCCAGGATAGTGAAAACGCGCACCAGTAACATGCAGCAATGTGGATTGAATGTATGCTGCCTTATGTTGAAGCGGTGTTTAAAGAGAATTTAATGCAACTTCATAGTGTCGAAATCCCCTTGCTAAAAGTGTTTCGGCCTGGTCAATTGCGGGTAAATGGCGGCGATCTTCTTTGTAAATACTAATGAGAACTACTATCAATTCGCCGCCGTTTTGCTATTATTCGCGCTTGTCTCGCATCCCTGAATCAGAAGTTGGAGAAGCAGCGTGGTAGCCAGTGATTTGATGCAAACGGACCTCTCCGTTTGGGGCATGTATCAACATGCCGATATCGTGGTAAAGGTGGTCATGATTGGCCTGTTATTGGCCTCAGTGGTGACCTGGGCGATCTTCTTTAGCAAATATGCCGAACTTAGCGCCGCTAAGCGCCGCCTGAAGCGCGAGCAACTGGCACTGGGCGAAGCCCGCAATCTGAATGACGCCGCCCGCATTGCCCAGTCGTTCACCGGCCAGAGCCACAGTACAGTGCTGCTGAATGATGCGCAGAATGAACTTGAACTGTCGGCTGGTGTGGAAGATACCAACGGGATTAAAGATCGCACCAGTTTCCGTCTTGAGCGCCGCGTCGCTGCGTTCAGCCGCCATGCAGGCCGGGGCAATGGCTTCCTGGCAACCATCGGTTCGGTTGCGCCATTTATCGGCCTGTTCGGCACCGTATGGGGCATCATGAACAGCTTTATCGGCATCGCCAAAACCCAGACCACCAACCTTGCGGTCGTGGCACCGGGTATCGCTGAAGCGCTGCTGGCGACCGCGGTTGGTCTGGTTGCTGCAATACCGGCGGTGGTGATCTACAACGTCTTCGCCCGCATGATCGCCAACTACAAAGCCTCACTGGGTGATGTCGCCGCTCAGGTGATGCTGCTGCAGAGTCGTGATATCGACCTGGGCACTGTCGCCACTGATGTTCCGCGTCCTGCGACCGCCCAGAAACTGCGCTTAGGGTAAGTTCTTATGGCAATGCGATTAAACGACGATCTGGAAACCGATGGTGAAATGCATGAGATTAACGTGACGCCGTTTATCGACGTCATGCTGGTTCTGCTGATCATCTTTATGGTGGCCGCGCCACTGGCCACGGTCGACGTGCGCGTCAATCTGCCCGCTTCAACCAGCGCCCCTCAGCCGCGTCCGGAAAAACCGGTTTACCTGTCGATTAAAGCGGATAAGCAGCTTTACGTCGGAAACGATCAGGTGACGCCGGATTCGCTGGTTAACGTGTTAACCAGCCAGACGCAGGGCAACAAAGAGACGACGATTTTCTTCCAGGCGGATAAGTCGGTGGATTATGAAACACTGATGAACGTCATGGATAAGCTGCGCACGGCGGGCTATCTGAAAATTGGTCTGATGGGCATGGAAACCGTGAAGAAATAGCGGGTTATCCAGCACCCGAAAAAGGCGACTACTTCAGTCGCCTTTTTTTATGGCCGCTCTGCGACCACACAAAATCAGGCAAATCAGTAGCAGGCCAACCACTTATGCTACCTGACACGGTTTGTTAATTAGTTGTTACTTATGTACATAGTTTTGTAAAGAGCAATGGTGAGCCAGATCACATTATTCCCGCCTCAGGCAGGCTAAAACGGCTAAAAAACAACAGGAAGCCGTTATGAGCCACGCCCCGTCTTTACAAAAGCCGCCGAAAAGTGCCGCCCGAACCATCTTTAACGTCACCAGTGGTAACTTCCTGGAGATGTACGATTTTATGGTATTTGGCTACTACGCCACCGCCATTGCTAAAACCTTCTTCCCCGGTGACGACCCGTTTGCCTCCCTGATGCTGACCCTGATGACCTTTGGTGCCGGATTCCTGATGCGCCCGCTAGGGGCCATTATCCTGGGTGCCTACATTGACCATCATGGTCGTCGCAAAGGATTGTTGCTGACGCTGGGCTTAATGGCAATTGGCACCCTGACCATTGCGGTGGTGCCAGGCTACGCCACCCTGGGCGTGGCGGCCCCGATTCTGATTCTGTTGGGACGGCTGTTGCAAGGCTTCTCGGCGGGCGTTGAGCTGGGTGGCGTGTCGGTCTATCTGGCGGAAGTCGCGCCTGAAGGACGCAAAGGCTTTTTCGTCAGCTGGCAGTCGGGCAGTCAGCAGATTGCGGTGATCTTTGCCGCCCTGCTGGGGCTGATGCTGAATCATCTGCTGGCCAAAGAGGCGGTGACAGAGTGGGGCTGGCGTATCCCGTTTGTAGTTGGCTGTCTGATTGTGCCGTTCCTGTTCTATATCCGCCGGATGCTGGAAGAGACCGAAGCGTTCAGCAAACGTAAACATCACCCGAGCATGACGGAAATCATGCGGTCGGTCGCCAGCAACTGGGCGTTGGTGCTGGCAGGCATGCTGATGGTGGTCACCACGACGGTAATGTTCTACATGATCACCGCCTTTACCCCGACCTTTGGTAAAACGGTGTTGATGATGAGTGACAAGCAGGCGTTCCTGGTGACGCTTTGTGTCGGTGTCTCAAACCTCATCTGGCTGCCGCTGATGGGGGCGCTGTCGGACCGCGTCGGACGCCGTCCGCTGCTGATCATTTTTACCCTGCTGATGATTGTCACCACCTGGCCGGTGCTGCACTGGCTGGTGGGATCGGCCAGCTTTGCCCACCTGCTGGAAGCGGAACTGTGGTTGTCGTTTCTTTATGCCAGTTATAACGGTGCGATGGTAATTTATCTGGCTGAAATTATGCCTGCAGAAGTGCGTGCAGCCGGTTTCTCTATGGCCTACAGCCTGGCGACGGCGCTGTTTGGCGGCTTCACACCCGCGATCTCCAGCTATCTGATCCACGCTACCGGTGACAAAGCAATGCCGGGCATCTGGCTGACCTTTGCTGCAGTCTGCGGGCTGATTGGTACGCTGCTGATTGGCCGGATGGTGAAGCAGTATCAGTTGCGTCACAGCGGCACGCCGGTCAGTGCTGCACTCTAAAACGACAAATCGACCACCACGCTGTCGCTGTAGTTTCCGGCTGGCGGCGTGTTCTGCGTGGTCAGGATGCGCGCGGTGTAGTCAAAACCGCGCGTCAGTCCATCCGTGGATACTGCCGTCGAGGTCGTACTGCTCCAGCGTTCAGTGCCTGCCGATCCCCAGCGATTGCTGGTGGTGCTTTTATAAATCTCATAGCTCAGACGATTTGCACCGCTCGCCATATTCCTGACGTTGCCCACCGGATAACTGCCATTGCTCAGCCCGACGGTATAGGTGCTGCCTTTGCTGCACAGCACGTTGAGGGTCTGGGATACGGCGGAGAAGCTGCCGACCAGCGGCGCGCTGCCAAAACTGACATTGGGTGCGGTAATCGTCGTGCAATCGTTGGTGAGGATGACGGTAACGGTAATCGGGATCACGCCGCTGCCGTTCTGCTCGCTTAAACAGAGATTGCCCACGCCGATGCTGGTGCAGATGCGGTAGGTCACTGCCATATTCAGTGTGACCTGATAAGTTCCGGCGGCGACCACCTGCCCGGGAACGGTGCGCAGATAGATCGGAATAGCGAAGTTAAGGCTGCCCAGCAAACCCGCCAGATTAATCAGGGTCTGCGATCCAAAGACAAACGGCGCGCCGCCAATTGTCAGTTCACTGGCGCAGACAGTGTCGGTGCAGAGCCGAACCGGCACATTATCGCTGCCGGTATCACCGCTGCGTTTCAGCGTACCGCGCGTGCCATTGCTATTGGTCGCGCCAGTCAGTTGAAAGGTTATCTGGTTATTGCCCAGCAGCGACAGCGCCGCACCCGCGCCACAGTTGACGTTGGCATTCGTGGTGGTGGAACTGACGGTGGTATTCGCTACAAAGGTGGTGACAGAACCAAAGCTGGCGGTGGAGGCGGGCAGGGTGCAGGCGGCGTAACTCAGTGACGGCAGTAACAGCAGCAGGCCAGCCAGTAATAGAGATTTCATTATGGTTGGGTTCCAGACGTAAAAGATTCAGCGGGAGAGGCAGCACTGCCTGTGGCAGGCGCGGGCAGCGCACAGATCAGGGGGCCATAGGTTTTTAGCGCCTGAGGTTGACCACTGGCGATACGCAGTTCGGTTTCGCAGCGTCGACCATCGGGCGTCACCACCGCTATCGGATTATTGGCGGTGAGATCCTCCATCCAGACCATGCCATCCCAGCCGACATACCCGGTGGAACGATCAGGACGCAGCACCAGGCTTGAGACCGGCAGCGGCTGGCCCTGCGTATCGAGCAGGATCACACTGGCTGAACGTAGTTTCTCCACCGGGAAATTGAGCAGGTAACCGCTCTGGCGCTTCACTGCGAAGCGCTGCTCAACCCGGGGCGTGGTCATATCTGCGGGCAGGTCGAGGGTATCGATATCATATTTGGCCGGATAGTAGCTGCTGATGGCGGGCACCAGCAGATAGCCCTGTTGGTTGGTGCGTCCCATCGACTGATTTTCGTAGCGCACGGTAACGTCGGGATAGCGGGTTTTCACCAGCACAAAGGCGTCGTTGATGGTGTTAGCGGCAAAGACGCCTTTGTCCATTAACACCAATGCGCCGGAGAGATCGGCCCACTGGGTGAGGTTATCATCATCGCCATAGAAGCCCGCCGAAGTGTCGATTTGGTTGTTGCGATAGCGCAGACTGCCCTGCCGATAATCGCCGCTGTCACCGCTCTGATTCGCCCAGGAGGCATCCCAGGCGAACCCGCCGTCGCTGGGCATGGCGCGGGAGGCATAAACACGCTGGCTGTCGCGGCCGCGCTGATCGCGTTCTGTGCTGATGGCCGCACTGCCCTGTTCGCCAAAGGGGATCACCAGCGAGAGGGCACCCGTCCAGCTCTTTTCCAGCTGATCGCGGCTGGCCGAGACATAGAAGCTGCTGTTACCCCACAGGTTTTTACTCCATGAGAGGTTCCACAGCCGGGTGCGATCGCCCTGGCCGTCGGTGATATCGATGAAAGCGGCGCCGACGCTGCCAAAGCGGTTCAGCGACACGCTGGCACTGTACTGGGCACTGCGGCGTGACAGTGCGTAGCGGGTGTCCGCCTGGCTACCGGCACGGCTGCCGACCAGCGCCAGATTACCGAAGTCGCTGCTGCGCTGGGTCTGCTGCGTGCCGATGTTGAACCAGCGGTTGTTGTACTGATACCCCCAACTATATTGCCTGCCGCTCTCGCCATCGAGCTGACTCTGCGCCACCGCGCCGTTAACTACGCCCCAACTGCCGACGCGCAGCTGACCTCCCAGCCCGCCCATCGCCAGACTTTCGCTGCCTTCAGCGTGACTCTCCAGCGTCAGCCAGTCCGTCATGCCGAAGCGATACGAGCCGCTGGCGGCGGCCTCACCATAATCGAAGTTTTTAATACCGTAGTTTTCACGGATCGCTCCGGCAGAAAATGCGTAGTCCGACAGCCCGGATTTCAGCAGGTTACTGGAGACGTAAAATGGCATGGTAGTGGTGACGCGTCGGCCTACCGCATCGGTGGTGGTGATCACCGCGTCACCCGCGCCGTTTACAAACGGCACATTGGTCAATGACCAGGGGCCGGGCTGCACGTTTGCCTGGCTGGAGCGATAACCATTGATAAAGAGATCGACGGTAGAGGGGACGGCAGCCTGGCCGGAAAAGGCGGGCAGCGGATAGGTCACCAGATCGGGACGGACGCTGAAATCACGACCGATGCGGATGCCGCCGAGCCGCACGCTGCTGCTCCATGCCAGTGAGACGGTCACCAGATCGCCGACCCGCCAGCTTACCGCTGCGTTCTCGTCTTCGTTGCTCCACCCGCTGTCGTAGCGGATATAGCCATCATCCTGATAAGACGTATTGCCTTCCAGCTGCTGCTGCCAGACGCCGTTGGTGGTGAAGTGTCCGGCATCGCCAAATAGCCGCAGTTCGTTCCACGCGGAAAGGCGGCTGCCGCTGTTATCGGTGCGGCTGGCGTAGAGGTCGTAGTTAATTAACGCGCCGCTGCTGGTGCGCCCCGGATAATGCTGCCCGTTCTGCGCTTCGCCAATCACCTGACCGGGCAGCCACTCAGGTGGCACGGAAAGCAGCAGGCGCTGCCGCGCAGCGTCATACTGCACGTTTATCGGTTGCAGGCTGCTGACATCGACCTGCGGCTGCTGGCCCAGTTTATCCAGTGGCAGGCCGGCATGCTGAAGATCGCCGCTGCGCAGCCAGAAATGACCGTCACGCTGCTCAACCGGCACAATGTTGCCGTTCGCCTGCTGGTTAATCACCAGCTCCAGCATATATTGCTGAGCGTTGCCGCGGGTCTGCAGGCTGGGCGGGGGGGGCAGGGATGAATACGTCTCCGCCAGCACAGAATCCGGCGAAAAGGCGTAAATGACACTGACCACCGCCAGTGCGCAGGAATGCAGGGAAAAAGGTCTCATTCAGCGCTTATTTCTGGGCAGCGCTGTGCCACTGGCTTTTGTTGACCTCCGCGGTGAGTTCGCCGCTGACCGGCGCAGTCAGCGGCCAGCGATGAGAGCTGTCAGCCAGTACATAGCCGTATAAACCTTCGCCCAGTTTGCGACCGCCAATCGCCACATTGCTCAGCCGGGCATACCCGTTGCCGCTGTTGGTCAGCTGGAGCCAGCGCCTGCCGCCCTCGCTGACCTGTTGCCAGCGCAGAGTCGGGTGGGCGCTGTCGGTGTTCAGCCCGGTACCATAAACAAACAGCGGCACCGAATAGCGCATCTGGAAGGTCAACCCGGCCTGGTTCTCGCCGGGATTGCGCGGCATGGGGATCTCATCCATCACCACCCGATAGGCCAGCTCTTTACCGGCCGCTGGGGGCGTCTGTTTAATCAGCCTGACCAGTTGTCTCTGGCCCGGCTCCATCCGCACCATCGGCGGGCTGGCAACCACCTGCTGTTGAGTCTGGTACTGCTCCTGGCCGTTGATTTGCTGCCAGCTGAAGACGCGGATCTGCATCAGGGTGGTGCTGTTACCGCGATTCTCCAGCCAGAGTTCGCTGGCTTTTTCTTCAGGATTAATCGCGGGGTCAATTGGCCAGATCATCACCGAATTAGCGGCGAAGGCCGGAGAGAGCAGGGTGGGACTCAGCAGCAGCAGGGCGCGCAGTGGCTTCATGATCATATCCTTATTTTTTATCGCCTCACCAGCTCAGGGTGACGGTGAGCGTGTCGGTATAAACGCCGGCGCGCGCAGTGCCGGGCAGTTGTAGCTGGCCATAGATCGGCAGCGTAATGTTATTGGCATTGCTGTAGCTCAGTGGCAACGCCTGGTTAACCGGGATCACCGTGGTGCGGCTGGCGTTGCTAAAAAGCGTATAGGGAACGGAATTGCTGAAATTGGGCAGCTTCAGATTACGGGTGGTGGTGAAGTGGGTGCCCTGATTAATGCTCATGCTCAGCGTGGTGCCTGGTGTACAGGCCAGATTAATGGAGGTGCTCTGCAGATAGCTGGCGTTGATGGTACTGGCTGCCACTCCAGACTGCGTGCCGAAATTAAGCGTGCCAAAAACACCGGTATCGGTACCGGATATGACACAGCCTGCCACAATCGAAGCGGTGACCTGGAAGGTGCTGGTGGGCAGACTCCAGGCGCTGACACTCCCTATCAGCAGGGGCAGACCGTGTGCGACCATCAGGCAGGATCGCCAGAGAACCACCCTTATTTACCTGCGACAGCAGTTAATAGTTCACGGCAACGTTGATCGTATCGGTGTAGGTTCCTGCAGGGATCAGGGGATTAAAGCCGCCGCCGACTACCCGGCCATAGATGGCGTAGTTGGTTCCCAGCGTCGGATCAGTCGTCCCACTGGCCGCAATTGGCGTATTGTTGGCGATCGCTGTGGTGAAGGAGGCGTCACTGTAGAGGGTGTAGGCGATGCCCTGGGCATTATTCGATCCCAGTATCAGATAACGTGGCGACGTTGAAGCGGTGCCATAGATGGTTGCCGGCGCAGCATTACTGCTGGTCACAACCACGTTGTAATCCTGACCGGTCGTGCAGCGCACAAAAATGCCGTTACCCGCCGCACCGACCAGCGTGGCGTTCAGAGTATCAAAAGTGGCTGCGCTGCTACCAAAGTTCAGGGTACCGAAGTTAACGCCCGCCGTGGCGGACTGACCGTTCACCAGACAACCGGTGGTCAGCGTCAGAGTGGCATTGATAGTTCCCGAGGTCGTAGCCGCCTGGGTGAATGGCGTAATTGCAACGGTGAATCCTGCCGCAGCAACCAGAAAAAGCTTGAATTTCATAATATTTCCTAACGGATTATTGAGGATCAGTGCTTTTCCACCCAGTGCTTTTTAACGATTCAACCCAAAATAAGGTAATAAAAATAACAAGGCGGCCAATACCGCAGTCTTAAGAAAAATCCGATGCTTAAGAATAATGATTTATATCAGTTTTACTTACTATAGAACAGTTAAAGCGTTACGCGAAGCCCTGCCATTTATTTTGTATTAATCAAACGGTCTCTGTGGCCGATAACCCAGTAATAACAAGGCATAAAAGCGAGACGGCAAAACAAAACCCTTTGTTTTTTCGCCATCTGGCATGCTTTCAGTTTCGGTGATATGTTCATGTACCAATCAGACATAATAACGATTTACCGGGTGCCTTCGCGGACGGGTAATAAGAGGCAGGTTGTAAATATCCTGCGTTTATTGGCGTGTTTTGCCCGGTCTTCGGGGCCACGAAATACCGGAATTTAATCACTTTCACCCCCAGGGTGTTTTTAATCTCACTTTTATGACTTTAAGCCGCACCCGTTTCTCCGCGGGTGTCAGCATCGCTATTGATAATTTCGGCATTGGCTATGCCAACCTGCTTGCAGCTCAACGATCTGGCTGCCAGTGAACACATAATCGATCGCAGCTTTATCGACTGCCTGCGATCTGGCAGTGAAGATGCCACGAGGGTCAGCGCCATAGTGACGCTGGCGCAGAGCCTCAATCTGTGCAGGGCAGCGGAAGGGGGTGAGACTGAAGAGCAGCAGGATTTGCGCACCAGCTTAGGCTTTGATGCGTTGCAGGGTTATCTGCTGGGCAAGACGACGCCAGCGGACCGGGTTGAAGCGTTGAGTTTTCCCTGACTGCGACAGCCGGTGGCGTCAGTATCCGGTTGACACGGACGATAGATTTCAGCACTCAGAATGAGTGAAAGGATGCACGGTTCGCGGCTCAGTAACCGCCGGACCGTGCCGATAACCAAGAGAATACTTTTAAAACCCTCTGCCCAACCACAAGCTCGGCTTTCGCGGGAATGCACTATGTTAGTGACCTCATACGACTCTTTTATCGTCATCGTTTCAGTTCTTGTCGCCATGCTGGCTTCGTTTACCGCCTTAGATATGGCGGGAAGGGTGGTGCATTCAACCAGCAAAGTCGCGCTGGTCTGGCTGGTCGGCGGCGGTTTTTCCATGGGTATTGGCATCTGGGCGATGCACTTTATCGGCATGCTGTCGATGAACATGGAGATGGTTATGAGCTACAACGCCGGGCTAACCGCCCTCTCCGCGGCCATCGCGGTCTGTGCCTCAATATTTGCGCTGTGGCTGGTCTGCAATGGCGATCTGCCTTTACCGCGACTGACGGGCGGCGCGCTGATCCTCGGCAGCGGCGTGGTAGCGATGCACTACACCGGCATGGCGGCCCTGATGTTCTCTCCCGGCATCGTCTGGAAATGGGGCTGGGTGGCACTGTCGGTGGCGATCGCCCTGGCCTCCTCGGGTGCGGCGCTGTGGCTGGCGTTCAACCTGCGTGAGGGGCAGACCGGCCGGGTCACCTTACTGCGCATTGGCGCATCCGTGGTGATGGGATGCGCTATTGCGGGCATGCATTACACCGGCATGATGGCGGCAGAGTTTCCTGCCCACAGTCATCCGGTCGGGCAGGGCGTTAACAGCAACTGGCTGGCGATTCTGGTCACGGTGGTCACCATCTCAATCCTGGGCATTACCCTGCTGGTGTCGACGCTGGATGCGCGGATGCAGACGCGCACCTCGATTCTTGCCAGTTCGCTGGCTGACGCCAATCATGAGCTGGCTCAGCTGGCACTGCACGACAACCTGACGCGGCTGCCGAACCGTATTCTGCTGGAAGATCGGCTGGAGCAGGCGATCAACAAGGCGAACCGTGAGCAGATGCAGTTTGCCCTGATGTTCATGGATCTCGATGGGTTTAAAGCGATTAACGATGCGTTCGGGCACCACATTGGCGACCGTCTGCTGGTGGGCGTGACCGAGCGGATGAGTCAGCAGATGACCGGCTACTACACGCTGGCGCGTCTCGGCGGTGATGAGTTCGTGCTGCTGGTGGAGATCGACGATCCCAATGATGCGGCGGCCATTGCCGATAAACTGGTCAAAGCAGTGGACCGTCCGTTTGATATCTCACGCTATGAACTGGTGGTATCGCTGAGTCTCGGTATCGCGGTCTATCCTGGCGATGGCGTGGATGAGCGCGAACTGATGTTCAACGCTGATGCGGCGATGTATCACACCAAAAATAATGGCCGCAACGGCTACACCTTCTTTCAGCCCTCAATGAACATTCAGGCGCAGAGCCAGCTTCAGCTGAACAACGATCTCTGGCAGGCGCTGGATAATGATGAGCTGCGCCTGTTCTATCAGCCAAAATATTGTGCGCCGTGCGGCCCGCTTCTCGGTTTTGAAGCGCTACTTCGCTGGCAGCATCCGCAGCACGGCATGCTGTCGCCCGATAAATTCCTGCCGATGGCGGAAAAGACCGGAATGGTTGTTAGCATTGGTAGCTGGGTAATCCATGAAGCCTGTCGCCAACTGCGCCAGTGGCATCTGCAGGGCCATCCGGACTGGTCGGTGGCGGTGAACCTGTCGGCATTGCAGTTTGAGCAATCGAATCTGGTAGAGACGGTAATGGATGCGCTGGCAACACATCAGATTCCGGCCGAACTGCTGACGCTGGAAGTGACCGAGACTACCGCGATGCGCGATCCCGACGAGAGCGTGCGTATTCTCACCGAGTTGACCCAGCTTGGGGTGAGAGCCTCGATTGATGACTTCGGCACCGGCTACTCCAGCCTGCTCTATCTGAAACGGCTACCGGCCAGCGAGCTTAAGATCGATCGGGCCTTTGTTAGTGAACTGCAGCATCAGAAAGAAGATGCCACCATCGTCTCGGCGATTGTGGCGCTGGCACAGTCACTGCAACTGAAAGTGGTGGCCGAGGGTGTTGAAACCCCTGAACAACAGGCCTTCCTGACCACTCTGGGCTGCAATACGCTGCAGGGCTACCTGCTGGGCAAGCCGGTCCCCCCGGAGCAGGTGCCGGAACTGGCTAACTTTGTGGTGGCGGAAAGTGAAGAGGCGGTGACAGATAGGAGCCTGATTGCTGAAGCCAATCAACCGCTGATGCCGCAGGTGGCTGTGATCTGATGCACCTGAAGCAGGGCAGAATCAGCGCGATCATCTAAGATAAGCGATTCGCACCGCCTGTCATTGGCCGCTGTGCGTGATAAAGTCTCGCGGTTAAACGACTTGCGGTTAAACAAGGAGAGGCGACCCGTGGCGAAATACCAGCGATTGATGGATGAGATTCAGCAGCAAATAGAGGCCGGGATCTGGCTGCCGGGCACGCGTTTGCCTTCGTTGCGTCAGCAGGTGGCGCAGCAGGGTGTCAGCCTGATGACGGTGCTGCATGCCTATGAATTACTGGAGAGTCAGGGCTGGATCGTCTCCCGTCCGCAGTCGGGTTACTATGTGGCACCGCGTGCTTTAGCACCCGCACCGCTGAGCGTGGCGATCAGTGAGCAGGTCGATATCAACGACTTTGTGTTTGATGTGTTACAGGCTACGCGCGATCCCGCCATCGTGCCGTTTGGCTCCGCTTTTCCCGATCCCGCACTGTTCCCGCAGCGCCAGCTGATGCGCTCGCTGGCTAACGTCTCCCATCATCTGACCCCAACCGATGCGCTGCACAATCTGCCGCCCGGCAACGCCACGCTGCGACAGCTACTGGCGCAGCGCTATGCGCGTCAGGGCATCACCCTGTCGCCGGATGAGATTGTCATCACCAGCGGAGCGCTGGAGGCGCTGAACCTCAGTCTGCAATCCCTGACCGAGCCGGGCGATTATGTGGTGATTGAACATCCGGGGTTTTATGGCGCCCTGCAGGCGATAGAGCGGCTCAAGCTCAAGGCGCTGGCGATCCCGGTCGATGCCAGGGATGGCATCGATCTCGCCCAACTGGAGGAGGCACTGCAGCGCTGGCCGGTGAAAGCCTGCTGGCTGATGACCACCCTGCAGAATCCACTGAGCGTAACCTTAACCCCGGAACGCAAACAGCAGTTGATAGCCCTCCTGGCGCGTTATCAGGTGCCGATGATTGAAGATGATGTCTATGCCGAACTTTGGGCGGGTGATGCGCCTCCGCTGCCTGCGAAAGCCTGGGATCGCCAGGGGAATGTGCTGCACTGTGGCTCGTTTTCAAAGTCGCTGGTAGCGGGCTTTCGCGTCGGCTGGGTCGCGGCGGGACAACATGCGCAGCGTATTCAACGCCTGCAGTTGATGAGCACGCTCTCCACCAGCGCGCCGATGCAGCTGGCACTGGCCGATTTTCTCGCCACACGGCGTTACGATACGCACCTGAAGCGGCTGCGACAGATTCTGGCGAAGCGCCAGCAGCTGGTACGCCAGGCATTGCTGAAGGTGCTGCCGCCACAGGCCACGGTCAGCGAAGCGCGTGGTGGCTATTTTCTTTGGGTGACGTTGCCGGACAGCATCGATACCACCCGACTTTATCAACAGGCGTTGGCTCAGGGGATCAGTATTGCACCGGGGCAGTTGTTTTCGGCAGGTGAGCAGTTCAGTCACTGCTTCAGGTTGAATACCGCCTGGCCATGGGATAGTCGGGCCGAGGCGGCGATAGAAACGCTGGGTCAGTTGATGGCGGAACGGCAGGCGGATTAGACGTGTGCCGCTTCCTTGTGGCCCCAGGTCAGGTAGTAGACATCATAGAAGTCCACTTCCCCTTTTTGCGTCAGCAGGCGCTGGATTCCGCTTTTCACCCGTTCAGGTGTTTCAGGCAGCGACAGAATGCGTGAGATCGCCTGTTCACGTACCGGCTGAACGTAATACCACTCGCCGTTGTAGCAGACGCGCAGATCGAGCGCATCGATATCTTCAAAGCGATATTTCGGGTTGATATCCAGCAGCATCAACACACTCATCACCAGCACAAACACGGTGGCAAACCAGAAGGCGGGCCAGCCAAGCATCTCGGTGGTGAAAATCAGCGCCACACACAGGCCATAGCAGAGGTACATGACTGCCCAGAGGCCGGGGTGGTTCTTCAGAAACGAGAGGCTAAAGCGCGGCAAATTGTCGCGACGTTCTTCGCGGTTAAGCGTGGCGATCTCGTCAATCAGGATTTGTTTAATAGCGTCCATTTGTTACCTCATTGTCATCTGTTAGCTATTACAACAGATAACAGTCAAGCATATCAGAAACAGATCTGTGTGGTTTTTGTATAACAGTTTATAAAACGCCTGCCGGTGAATCGGGCTGCCGCACCCGGGTCTCTGGCCGCCTGACATTTTGCAACACTTTGCTGCAGTAAGAACCGCTACCCGCCGCCGTACAGCCACAAGCTCACCCTATTGTTAACGACACATTTGGCTTTAGTCAGCGATATCAGTCAATTATATCAATTGTGTCGTCTGGCGCACATTGCATTGTGCCGGAGGTTTGCCACACTTAAAAAAAAACCGGAGAACCTGTATGCCAGCCTCATCCTCCAGTCTGTTATTAATGATGTCTTTTGCCGCAGTGACCTTCTCGGCCGGGGCCTCTGATAATCCTCAACATCTGATGTTCGCCACCCCATCGGGCGGCGTGCCCAATAACCCGTTACCTCTGATTATCTGGCCGCGTGTGGTGCCGGAAGAGGAGGAGATCGCTGCGTGGTTTGAGAAAACCTTCGATGAAAATGGCTGGCCGCCCGCCTGGCGCTATCCGATTTTTCCTTATACCCACTATCATCCCAACACCCATGAACTGCTGGGCGTCGCTGAAGGCTGGGCGGAAGTGCTGTTCGGCGGCGACAGTGGCCGGATGGTCACGTTGCACGCAGGCGATGCGGTACTGATTCCGGCGGGCGTCGGTCATCGGCAGGTCAGCGCCAGTGAAGATTTTATGGTGATCGGCGCTTATCCGCACGGCATGTCGCCGGAGACGCTGCGCGATGAGCCGGCTCAGCTTAAAATGGCGCAGGCGCAGGTGAAAAAAGTGCCGTTGCCACCGCAGGATCCCTTTACCGGCAAAGAGGGGGCATTAACAGAGATCTGGCAACCCATCGCCGCTATGCAATTACAGCAACAGATGGATGTGTAAACACCCGGACCAGTCGCTAAATGATTAAGCGCGGGCATGCCTCGCGCTTCTCCTGACCGCTTCTGAAATCACTTTTAACGGTCACGCCTACTCGCATATTCTGATTGTCACACCATTGAACCTTTGCCCGCCGCTGCCGATATATCCCCTGTTAAGATGAGTTATTCTTCTTACTACGCTTGTCTTTGCAGACCTTTTCCGCTTTAGTCCCGGCTCGCGTTTAAGAATATTTCTAAGCCATTACCCGGCTACCGAGCAGCAGGCAAATAACAATGGATAATAACTCTGATGTCATGTATCGCATGCTGGTACAAAGCGTGATCGATTACGCGATCACCCTGCTTAAACCGGACGGAACCGTCGCCAGCTGGAACGGCGGGGGTCTGCATGTCCTTGGTTACAGGCCAGACGAAATTATTGGTCAGCACGCCACCCTGTTTTACAACGAAGAGGATCGTCGTCGCGGTCAGCTGCAGCGCGAACTCGATAGTGCGGCCACCGTCGGGCGTTACGAAATCGAAGGCTGGCGCTGTCGTAAAGATGGCAGCACCTTCTGGGCATACGTGGTGATCTATCCGATCCGCGATGAAGCGTCTCAGTTGGTGGGATTCGCTGTTGTCTGCCGCGACTGTACCCGGCAGCAGGAGCAGCAGCGCAAAGAGCGGGAACAGGAGATGCGCTTCCGTCTGCTGGTAGAGGGCGTCACTGATTACGCCATCTATATGCTCGATCATGACGGTAATGTGGTGAACTGGAATGCTGGCGCACAACGCGCCAAAGGCTATGTGGCAGAAGAGATTGTCGGCCAGCATTTTTCCCGCTTCTACAGCGCGCAGGATCGACTCAATCATGTTCCCAGTCAGAACCTGCAAACTGCTTACCGCACCGGCCGTTTTGAAGATGAGGGCTGGCGCTACCGCAAAGATGGCAGTGCCTTCTGGGCGCATGTGGTGATCGACACGCTCCGCGACGATCAGGGCAAGCTGCTGGGTTACGCCAAAATTACTCGCGACTGCACCGAACAGCAGCGCGTCCGTAGCCAGCAGCGGCAGCAGGAACAGCGTTTCCGTCTGCTGGTCGAAGGCGTCACCGATTACGCCATCTATATGCTCGATGTCGACGGCGTGGTGGTGAACTGGAACGCCGGTGCCCAGCGCGCCAAAGGATACAAAGCGGACGAAGTGGTAGGTCAGCACTTCTCGCTGTTTTACAGTGCCCAGGATCGGCTGAACAGGACGCCGGAAGCTAACCTCGGTATCGCGCTGAAAACCGGCCGCTTTGAAGATGAGGGGTGGCGCTACCGCAAAGATGGCAGTGCTTTCTGGGCGCATGTGGTGATCGACGCGATCCACGATGATAGTGGTAAGCTGGTCGGCTTCGCCAAGATCACCCGTGACCGCACGGAGCGCCGTGAGCAGGAGCAGCAGGTGCTGCGCGCCCGTGATCTGGCTGAAGCTCAGAGCATCCAGAAAACCGCGCTGTCTAAATTCCTGGATAACATCATTGCCAACATTCCCTCCTGCGTGATTGTTGAAGATGCCATCACCCGCGAGATCCTGCTGGTTAACGACCGTACCCAACAACTGTTCGGCCTGTCGAAATCACTGATCATGAACAAGCGCCCGCACGAGTGCATGTCGCCTGAACTCAGCGACTACTTCAATAATCTGGCGGATGTTGCGCTGCGCAGTGAAGGCATACATGCGCGTGAGCAGTTGCTAATGACCGCCAGCGGCGAACGCATTCTGCATACCCGCGCCACCGCAATTAATGGCCAGGATGCACGCCGCAACTACCTGATGCTGCTGGTGGAAGATGTCACCGACCAGCGCGCGGCCGACGCCCGTATTCACCATATGGCGCACCACGACAATCTCACCAGCCTGCCGAACCGCATGCTGTTCCGCCAGCGTCTGAGTGAGGCTTTGCGCACCGCGGCTCAGACACCGCGCCAGACCGCCGCGCTCTGCCTTGATCTTGATAACTTTAAAAATGTGAACGATGCGCTGGGCCACCAGATTGGCGATGAGTTGCTGCGCAGCGTGGCTAAGCGTCTGCGTAACGTGCTGCGTGATCAGGATACGCTGGCGCGTATTGGCGGGGATGAGTTCGCCATCGTGCTGCCCTCAGTAACCAGTAATGAAGAGGTGAGCATTGTGGCGCAGCGCCTGATCGAGGCAATTCGTCCACCGGTTAACATTGAAGGCCATAATCTGTCGGTCGGGCTGAGCGTAGGCATTGCGCTCAGCACCACCATCATCAATACACCGGAGCAGCTGCTGCGCTGTGCTGACATGGCGTTGTATGAAGCTAAACGCAACGGTCGCAATCGTTATGAGCACTTCACGCTGGAGATGGACGATGTGGCGCGCAGCCGACGCCTGATTGAAAACGATCTGCGCGATGCGATCAGTGGCGGGCACCTGCGGCTCTACTATCAGCCCATCACCAACGGCGATCACCGCACGATTATTGGCTACGAGGCACTGATGCGCTGGCATCATCCGATCCGGGGATTGATCATGCCCAACGACTTCATCCCGATTGCGGAAGAAACCGGCCTGATTCATATGCTGGGGGCGTTTGCACTCTATGAAGCCTGCCGTGAAGCGGCGAGCTGGGAGGGGGAGCAATCGGTGTCGGTCAACCTCTCACCGCTGCAGTTTAAAAACAGCTCGCTGGTGCCGGTGGTTGAAGGCGCGCTGAAGGCGTCGGGTCTGGATCCGGCGCGACTGGAGGTGGAGATCACCGAATCGGTGCTGCTGGATGATTCGCTGGGGAATATCCGTACCCTGCAAAACCTCAAGGCGCTGGGCGTGCAGATTGCGCTGGATGATTTTGGCACCGGCTATTCGTCGCTGAGCTATCTGCGATCTTTCCCGTTCGACAAAATCAAAATCGACAAATCCTTTATCAACGATATGGGCGACAGTCGCGAGGCGCTGGCGATTATCCGCGCCATCACCGGCATGAGCCGCAGCCTGGATATTCAGATTACCGCCGAAGGTGTGGAGAGCGATGAGCAATTCGCTCAGCTGCGCGATGAGGGCTGTACGCTGTTCCAGGGCTTCCTGTTCGGTCGGCCTCAGCCGTCGGAACTGCGGCTGAAAACACTGGGTTAATCGATGCTGAGTTAATCAATGCTGGGTTAATCATAGAGGCCATGCTGCTGGACCGGCGCATGGCTGAGGTTATCGCGGATGCGGCGCACCGACTCGCGCACCACCAGCCTGCCATTCATCAGCAGGCTGCCGGTGGGTGTGCCGGGATTCAGTCGCATCTCTTGCAGCATTCTTACTGCCGCTGCGCCCAGTTCATCACGCGGCACCTGCACCGAGGTCAGCGGAATATCATGGATAGCGGCCAGGTTAAAACCATCCATGCTCATCACCGAAATATCCTGCGGCACCCGCAGGCCGGCCTGCTCCAGCGCAGTGACGGCGCCTGCTGCAATGTAATCACCGCTGGCGAGAATCGCGGTCGGGCGCAGCGCCTGGGGGCAGTGGCGCAGGTATTCACTGAGCCGCTCCGCGGCTTCATTGCTGCTGAAGCTGTTGAGGGTCAGCAGATGCTGGCGACTGTCAAAGCGCAGGTTCATCGCCTGCCAGGCATCGCGCACGCCCTGTAACCGCTGTTCCATGGTGTAGCGGCGCAGGCAGTGCAGCGACAGGATCTGCCGGTGCCCCTGCCCAAACAGATAACGCGCTGAGAATTCGCCAATCAGTTGATGATGCGGCGAGACTGAAGGCAGGCGCATGCGGCGATCGCGGGCGTTAATCAGCACGCAGGGCTTGTTCATCTCCGCCGCCAGCTGATGAATATGCTCATCATCAATGCCGATCAGCAGCGCCGCTTCGGTCTGCTGCATCTTATCGATAAACAGCGCGGCGTCACTTTCTACTTCTTCCAGCGGGCAATAGCGCAGCCGCACTTCATGCGGCTCCACCGCCTGGCTAATCCCCTGAATCACCTTGTAGTAGAAGATGTCACTGCGCACATCAAAGGCACGAGGCGGCGCAAAGACCATCAGATTATTCAGCAGCAGGCGACCGCTGTGCAGGTTGTTCAGCACGCCCTGCTGTTGTGCCACGGCCAGCACTTTGTCACGGGTAGCAGGTCGGGTATTGGCTTTCCCCGCCAGCACCCGCGATACCGTGCTGATAGAGACCCCGCTCAGCGCCGCAATCTCGCCTATTTTCAGCCTTTGTTTCATTCTGTGATCGCCTTCAAATCTGCCGATGAAAAATTTTTCATAGCTTGCTGAATCGCGTCAGATAAGCGTTTCAGTGCCAATTTATGCCGCGATTAAGCCTGCCATGAAAAGCGTTGCAAAAAAGTGGCTGTCCCCACGTTTCGCACTTTTCTAAGTTCGCTAACAGAACACGCGGTACGCCAGCAGGCGGTGTGCGTCATTAATGGCAATCAGGAGTGGCACAATGAGCCTCGAATCAACGACGAAACCCATCAGTGCTTCACGCACGGTGCGCGTGATTAAAAATTTACGCTGGTGGATGCTGGGAATGTTCCTGCTGGGTGTGACCGTTAACTACCTCACCCGCAATTCGCTCGGCATTCTGGCACCGGAACTGAAAAACAGCCTGAACATGAGTACCGAACAGTACTCCTGGGTAGTGGCGGCATTTCAGCTGGCCTATACCCTGTTTCAGCCGATTTGCGGCTGGCTGATCGATGTGATCGGACTGAAGATGGGCTTCCTGATCTGCGCGCTGATCTGGTCGGTGACCTGTCTGTTGCACGCTGGTGCGGGAAGCTGGCTGCATCTGGCGCTGCTGCGTTTTGTCATGGGCGCGTCGGAAGCGGCGGCTACGCCCGCTAACGCCAAAGCGATCGGTGACTGGTTTCCGAAAAAGGAGCGCCCGGTCGCCGCGGGCTGGGCGGGCGTCGGCTTTTCGATTGGTGCGATGCTGGCGCCACCAATTATTTATATCGCGCACATTACCTTTGGCTGGCAGGGCGCATTCCTACTGACCGGCGGGCTGGGACTGCTGTGGGTGGCACTCTGGTGGTGGGGCTATCACTCGCCGGACAGCCATCCTCGTCTCTCAACTGAAGAGCGCGCCTTTATTAATCAGGACAACGAAGCGATCGGTGAAAAGCTGCCGTTCTTCACCGCGCTGAAAGTAATTGGTAAGGAGAAGAAATTCTATGGCATCGCCATCCCGGCCTTTCTGGCCGAACCCGCCTGGGCGGTACTGAGTTTCTGGGTGCCGCTCTATCTCGCCAATGAGCGCGGCATGGATCTCAAGCAGATTGTGATGTTCGCCTGGCTGCCGTTTCTGGCCGCCGATCTTGGCAGCGTCGCCAGCGGCTATCTGACCAAAATCTATGTGCGCGGGTTCGGGTTCACCCGCGTGAACTCGATTGTTGCCAGTTCGGTAACCGGTGCACTGCTGATGGTCTCGCTGGCACTGATGACCCTGGTGAAAGATCCCTGGCTGGCAATCGCCCTGATTTCCATCGGTGGCTTTGGTCATCAGGTGATCTCCTGCATGCTGAGCGCGCTGGTGGTAGAGCGTTTTGATCGCCGCCAGATGGCCACGGTCAATGGCATGCGTGGCTCCTGCGCCTGGATCGCCAGCTTTATCTTCTCGCTGATTATCGGCGTCACCGCCGATACCATCGGCTTCAATCCGCTGTTTGTGGCGATGGGCTTCTTTGACCTGATTGGTGCCGTTTTCCTGGTGATGCTGATCGCCGAACGCCGCCAGCGGCCTGCCAACCCATAAGGATATCGCGATGAAAACCCTGAAGAACTGGACGCTGCATCAGCAGGCCGATCACTTTGTTGAACTCAAGGTCGAAGATCGACATTTCCTGAGACTTTACGTGCTGGAAGAAAAGCTGATGCGCGTGCTGCTGAAGCGCGACGGTGAGCTGGCGCTGAATCGTACCTGGAGCATTGCGCCTGCCAGTGATGTGCCCTGGCAGGGACGTGACCGCGAGGCGCTGGACGGCTTCACGCTGCCAGCATTTCAGCTAGAGCACGATGCGCAGCAGCTGCGCATCAGCACGCAGCAGCTGCGGGTCACGGTGCATCAGCCGCTCTGCCTGAGCTGGGAACAGTTTGATGGTGAGAGCTGGCAGCCGCTGACCGCCGATCGTCACACCGGTGCCTATCTGCTCAATGCCCACGGCGACGGCGTCGAGCACTATCAGCGTCGCCAGCCGCAGGATCGGGTTTATGGCCTGGGCGAAAAAAGCGGCGATCTAAATCGCGTTAACCGGCGTTTCGAGATGCGGAATCTCGATGCCATGGGCTATAACGCCGCCAGCACCGATCCCCTCTACAAACATATTCCATTTACCCTGACGCAGCGCGATGGCGTCAGCTTCGGCCTGTTTTATGACAACCTGAGCAGCAGCTGGCTTGATCTGGGTAATGAGCTGGATAACTACCATCTCCCTTATCGCCGTTACCACGCAGAGGCGGGCGATCTCGACTACTACATGATGCTGGGGCCGACGCTGCTCGACGTCACCAAAGCGTTTGTCCGCCTGACCGGGCGCACCCTGTTTCAGCCGAAATGGAGCCTGGGCTACAGCGGGTCCACCATGCACTACACCGACGCCCCCGACGCGCAGCAGCAGCTGCAATCCTTTATCCGTCTGTGTCGTGAGCATGAAATTCCCTGCGACTCGTTCCAGCTCTCTTCCGGCTACACCTCGATCAACAACAAGCGCTATGTCTTCAACTGGAACTACGACAAAGTCCCGACGCCCAATGCGTTGAGCGACGCATTTCACCGCGCCGGAATGAAGCTGGCGGCCAACATCAAGCCCTGCCTGCTGCAGGATCATCCGCGCTATCAGGAAGTGGCGGCGCAGGGGCTGTTTATTCGTGACTCTGAGTACGATCGTCCGGAGCGTTCGGTTTTCTGGGATGATGAGGGATCGCACCTCGATTTCACCCATCCGCAGGCGGTGCGCTGGTGGCAGGAGAATATCACCCAGCAGCTACTGGAAAAGGGCATCGATTCCACCTGGAACGATAACAACGAATATGAGGTGTGGGATGGCGAAGCGCGCTGTCACGGTTTTGGTCAGCCGATCGCCATCAAGCATATCCGACCGGTGATGCCGCTGCTGATGATGCGCGCCTCGATGGAAGCACAACAGCAGTTTGCGCCGCACAAGCGTCCCTATCTCATCTCGCGTTCTGGCTGTGCCGGGATGCAGCGCTATGTGCAGACCTGGAGCGGCGATAACCGCACCTGCTGGCAAACCCTGCGTTACAACATCCGAATGGGGCTGGGAATGAGCCTTTCCGGGCTGTTTAATGTCGGACACGATGTCGGCGGCTTCTCGGGCGACAAGCCGGATGCCGAGCTGTTTGTGCGCTGGGTTCAGAATGGGGTGATGCATCCGCGTTTTACCATCCATTCGTGGAATGATGACCACACCGTGAACGAGCCGTGGATGTACCCGGAGGTCACGCCGATGATCCGCGAGGCGATCCGGCTGCGTTATCGTCTGATGCCTTACCTCTATAACCTGGCGTGGCAGGCCAGTGCAGAAGATGAGCCGATGCTGCGCCCGACCTTCCTCGATCATGAACAGGATCCGTTAACGTATCAGGAGTGTGATGATTTTATGCTGGGACGCGATCTGCTGGTCGCCAGCGTCGTGGAGCAGGGCGCGCGCAGCCGTCAGGTCTATTTGCCACGTAACCGCGGCGGCTGGTATGACTGGCACAGCGGCAAAGTGTTTGCGGGCGGCGAGACCATCACGCTGGATGCGCCACTGGATCGGCTGCCGCTGCTGGTGCGGGCCGGTGCGGTGATTCCGCTGGGCGAGTGCGAAAGCACCACCGATGCGCGGCGCGATACGGTGCGGCAATGGCAGCTATGGCCTGCCCCCGAAGGCATGAAGACACAAGGCGAAATGTTTGATGACGATGGCGAGAGCCACGGCTGGCAACAGGGCAATGCACTGTGGCTCAGCTGGACGCTCTGTAGCGGTACAACGCGTATCGACCTGACGGTGGAAAAACGTGGAGATTATCAGCCCGCCTGGCGGGAGATCGCGCTGTTACTGCCTGCGGGTGAAAGCCGGGAACTGTGGGTGAATGGCGAGAAAGCCGCGCGTTACCGGCTGGAATAGCAAAACCGGATCTGCATTGCTATGAGATCGTGCATGCGCAGGAAATACGGTCAGATCGGAAAGACGCAAAGGCCGTCATCCATGACCTGTTCGTCCCGCGCCATTCATGGCGCGGGACGCTTTCCTCCTCTGACCGTATTCCCTGCTACCTATGCCCCATCGTTGCTGCCTGATATCTGATTAGGATTTGTCAGTGCTTTGGAGCGGCCCCAACAGATATTATTCTGCGTGGTTCTCGGTGCTCATGCGGCCCAGATCTTTATCGACCAGGAACAGACCGTTGCCGCTGTTGCTGACCAGCGCCAGTTTATCCAGCACGGTTTTGAACAGCTTCTCTTCTTCGTGCTGCTCGGCAACATACCACTGCAGGAAGTTGAAAGTAGAGTAATCCTGTGAGGTCATGGCGGCATGGGCCAGTTCGTTGATTTTGCTGGTGATCAGTTGCTCATGCTCCAGCGCCTGTTGCAGGATTTCATTCAGTGAAGTGAAAGAGACTGGCGGCGCAGCGATGGTACCCAGCACCGGCATGCCGCCGGTATCGCTCAGGTAGTCAAACAAACGCTGCATGTGCTGCATCTCTTCGCGTGAATGCATCTTCAGGAAGGAAGCGGCACCCTCAAAGCCTTTGTCGCTGCACCAGGCGCTCATTTGCAGATAAAGATTGGCAGAGAAAAATTCCAGGTTCAGCTGGTCGTTTAAACGCCCAGTCATTTCAGCAGTCAGCATGGCCGAGTCCTTTTAATAAGATGTTAAAAATAGAGGTATAGGCGGTGAATTATGCATCAAACATGTTAGTAAAGTGAAGCCTTTTCGACAAAATAAGCCAATTTATCTAATTGATTTAACTATAATTATTTCGGAAATTGAATGCGACCAATTCTCATTCTGCATCCCCCTTTGTCAGACAACAACGTCAGGAGGATCAGCACCACGATAGTGCGGGCGGGTGTTGTCCTGCTGGTGCAACTGTTGCTGAAGCAGGCGAAATAGCCGCCATCTGATGACGTCCCGAAAATAGAAGCTCGCGGCTTGAAAAAGTTATTACGCCGAGCGACAGACGGATGGGGCGGATTAAACGCCCAGTCGCGACAGACGAGACAGTAATAATCGTGCTCTGAACTGCTCTGGCATAAATCCTGCTTGCAACTCCGTTCCCTAAATTGAAATTTGCTACGCCAGGGGGATTTGCGGCAAGGCAGTTATCAGGAGAAAGTCATGTCAGATGAGAGTGTGGTAAATCCGGTAAAAATGACCGCGACCAAAGGGAGTTATGCCGCGTTAATTGTTGCCATCCTGTTTTTTTCAGGGCTGTTTTATAACGTTGAGGGTCTCAAATGGCTGGGTGCCTTTGACTTCACCACGCTGGGCGGCAGTTTTGGCACCATGAAAGATCCCGCCAGCAATACCTTTCTCGGCGCAGGCGGACTCAGTGCCAAAGCGGGTTTCCTGTTTGCACTGTCACTGACGCCCACGGTGATGCTAGCGCTGGGGGTGCTGGAAATTTTCACCCATTACGGCGCGATTCGCGCGGCGCACCGGTTGCTGACACCCTTGCTTAAGCCGCTGATGGGGTTACCGGGCCATTGCGGCCTGGCGTTAATCACCGACCTGCAAAGTACCGACGCGGGTGCGGCATTAACAAAAGAGATGGCTGACCAGAAACAGATCGATAAAAAAGAGGTGGTGGTGATGAGTGCCTGGCAATATTCCGGTGCCGGATTGATCAATAATTACTTTGCCATCGGGTCAGCGTTGTTCGCCTCAATGACGCTGCCGATTATTATTCCGCTGTTATTAATGTTCGTGATGAAATTTGTCGGTGCGGCGATAACGCGCGCGGTGCTAAACAGTGTTTATAAGAAGGATTTCGCCGATGGAAAATAATATGGCAACCCGCACTAATCCATTTGATGTGTTTGTTACCGGCGCGCGCAAAGGCTTTCACATCGCCATTCATAACCTGATGCCGAATGTGGTGATGGCCTACGTGCTGGCAGAAGTGCTCAATCTGCTCGGTATTATGCAATTTCTCGGGCATGTTTTTGCGCCGGTGATGGGGCTGTTCGGCCTGCCGGGCGAGGCGATTACCGTGCTGCTCACCGCCTGGCTCTCATCATCGGCGGGCACTGGCGTGGCAGTAAGCCTGCTGACCAAAGGGCTGCTGACCGGCGCGGATATCACTATTCTGGCTCCGGCGATTTTTCTGATGGGGTCGCAGCTGCAATATATGGGACGGCTGCTGGGCGTGGCCGATGTGCCAAAAAAATACTGGCCGCTGCTGATGCTGGTGAGCATTATCAACGCGCTGATCGCGATGTCTGTTATGCGTCTGTTTATTCAGGAGTAACGCTGTGTCTGAGGTATTAGAGCATTACCACTATTTACACGAAATTCCGGAGCTGGGTTTCCAGGAGGTGAAAACCTCGGCCTACATCGCTGACCAGTTGGAGAAAGCGGGCCTGAAGGTGACGCGCAACATCAATAACACCACCGGCATTGTCGCGGAGATTGACAGCGGTGTGCCGGGTCCGGTGCTGGCGCTGCGCGCGGATATGGATGCGCTGGGGCACATCATTGATGGCGTGCCGTGTGCGCGTCACACCTGTGGTCACGACGGTCACTCTTCCGTGGTGTTGACGGCGGCGACGGCTCTGCTGCAGGAGGGCACGGTGAAGCGTGGCCGGTTGAAGATCCTGTTCCAGCCCGCCGAGGAGTTGGGCGCGGGCGCGCTATCGATGATTGAAGGTGGCGCACTGGATGATGTGGAGATGATTCTGGGGTTCCATCTGCGTCCCCTGGAAGAGTGCGTCGTCGGCCAGGCGGTGCCTGCGGTGCTCTATTCGGCCTGCAGCACGCTGGAAGCGACCATCAAAGGTCAGCCTGCCCATGCGGCACGTCCGCATCTTGGCGTCAATGCGCTGGATGCTGCCGTGCAGGCAGTTCAGGCGGTCAATGCCATCCACCTTTCACCCGGCCTGACCTGGAGCGTCAAAGCAACCCGCTTCCTGTGTGATGCCGGGGTGACCAACTCGGTGCCGGATGAAGCCCGCGTGGTGTGGGATCTGCGTTCGCAGGAGAACGGGCCGATGACGCTGCTGAAAGAGCAGGTCACGCGCGCCATTACCCAAAGCGTGGCCGCTCTGGGTGCCACTGCCGAGGTCCGCGTTTTGAAAGAGATGCCCGCCGCCGAAATTGATGATGAGGCGACGGCGGTAATCCGCGCCGCGATCGTCGAGGTGCTGGGAGAAGAGGGCGCACTCCCGACCCGAACCACGCCTGGTAGCGAGGACTTTTTCTACTATCCGGTGAAACGTCCGGGTGTGAAGGCAGGCTTCTGGGGGCTGGGAACTAACCTGACGCCAGGACTGCATCATCCCGATATGCATTTCGATCTCAGCTCGCTGGAGATTGGTGTGCAGATTTTCAAAGCCTGCGTCAGAAAGGTGCTGGGATAACGGGAGCGGGGCGGGCGCCGATCCGTCCCGCCCGGTTGCAGCATCCCCCGTTCCCCGATTTTCCGCCATTGAAATCCTGCCCCTCTCCCTGTAGGCCGCGCGCGCAAAATATTGTATGCTATGCCGCCTTAAAGCTGACCAGGTAACCGGAATTCACGCCAATGTAACTTCGCGCTGACTCGTCAACGATGAAAGGTCGTTTTGGCACCGTTTACCCGCCGGTAAGGTTCTGCCGGCCACCGTGATTTATCAGCAGCGCCTGTAAGTTGTGCTGCTCCATTGAGAAGAATTCCATGTCTAATCCCTTTTTAGAAGAGGTGGCACGTCGCCGCACCTTCGCGATCATTTCGCACCCGGATGCCGGTAAAACCACCATTACCGAAAAAGTGCTGCTGTTCGGACAGGCTCTCCAGACCGCCGGTACGGTAAAAGGCCGTGGCTCTAACCAGCACGCTAAGTCAGACTGGATGGAGATGGAGAAACAGCGTGGTATCTCCATTACCACCTCGGTGATGCAGTTCCCTTATCGCGAAAGTCTGGTGAACCTGCTGGATACACCCGGTCACGAAGATTTCTCGGAAGATACCTACCGCACCCTGACTGCCGTTGACTGCTGTCTGATGGTGATTGATGCCGCCAAAGGCGTCGAGGATCGTACCCGTAAGCTGATGGAAGTGACCCGTCTGCGTGATACGCCGATCCTGACCTTTATGAACAAACTTGACCGTGACATCCGCGATCCCATGGAGCTGCTGGATGAGGTTGAGAGCGAGCTGAAAATGGCCTGCGCACCTATTACCTGGCCCATCGGCTGCGGCAAGCTGTTCAAAGGGGTTTATCACCTCTACAAAGATGAGACCTATCTCTATCAGACCGGTAAAGGCCACACCATTCAGGATGTGCGCATCGTGAAGGGGCTGAACAACCCGGATCTCGACACCGCTGTGGGTGAAGATCTGGCGGCACAGCTGCGTGAAGAGCTGGAACTGGTTCAGGGTGCATCGCATGAGTTTGAGCAGGAAGCTTTCCTGAGTGGCGAACTGTCGCCGGTCTTCTTTGGCACCGCACTGGGTAACTTTGGCGTTGACCATATGCTGGACGGCCTGGTCTCCTGGGCGCCGCGTCCAATGCCGCGTGAGACCGACACCCGTACGGTTGAAGCCAAAGAAGATAAGTTCACCGGCTTCGTGTTTAAGATCCAGGCCAACATGGACCCGAAACACCGTGACCGCGTGGCCTTTATGCGTGTGGTGTCCGGTAAATATGAGAAAGGAATGAAGCTGCGTCAGGTGCGCACCGGCAAAGATGTGGTGATCTCCGACGCCCTGACCTTTATGGCGGGCGACCGTTCACACGTTGAAGAAGCGTTTCCCGGCGATATCATCGGCCTGCATAACCACGGCACCATTCAGATTGGCGACACCTTTACTCAGGGTGAAAACATGAAGTTCACCGGTATTCCGAACTTCGCACCCGAACTGTTCCGGCGTATCCGTCTGCGCGATCCGCTGAAGCAGAAACAGTTGCTGAAAGGGCTGGTTCAGCTGTCAGAAGAGGGTGCGGTTCAGGTGTTCCGTCCGGTGCATAACAATGATCTGATCGTTGGCGCGGTTGGGGTACTGCAGTTTGATGTGGTGGTGGCACGTCTGAAAAGCGAATATAACGTCGAAGCAATCTACGAAGCGATCAACGTCTCAACGGCGCGCTGGGTCGAATGCGACGATGCGAAAAAGTTTGAAGACTTCCAGCGTAAAAACGAAGTTAACCTGGCACTGGATGGCGGTAATAATTTGACTTATATCGCGCCGACCATGGTCAATCTTACTATTACGCAGGAACGTTATCCCGACGTCCGTTTCCGTAAAACGCGCGAGCACTAATCGCCTGTTTCCGGGCCATTCCAGCTGCGAGTGGCCCTGTTTTCCCTGCTACAGACTCCTCCTAAAAACCCCGTTTTTCTTCTGTTTTAACGTGTGATCAACCAGTTAGCCAGGCAAACCGCAAAATGCCGTCTATGATTACTCTATCGGACGGCGGAAGAGACTTCTCTTGTCCTTACGTCCTGTAACGCAGCGGCCCTGGTTGCCTCTGTTGCGCCCACAGTTTTTGGGTGAGTTAACTGATAGAAGGAAGATATCGATGAACAAGACTAAGATTGCTAAAACCCTGATGGCCGCCATGATTGGCTCAGCACTGATCAGCGGCAGCGCACTGGCCGACGAATCGCTTTCTCAGAAAACGTCGCAGACAGCCGACAGCGCGGGTTCAAAAATCGATAGTTCTATGAAAAAAGTCGATGGCTATATGGATGACAGCGGCATCACTGCCAAAGCCAAAGCGGCACTGGTAGATGACGACGCCATTAAAAGCACGGATATCTCGGTAAAAACGCATCAGGGCGTCGTAACCTTAAGCGGTTTCGTCACCTCACAGGATCAGGCTGAAAAGGCTGTGGCTGTGGTGCAAAAAATCGAAGGTGTTAAATCCGTCAGCGACAAACTACACGTCAGAGACAGCAAATCATCTTCAGTGAAAGGTTATGCCGGTGATGCCGCTACGACCAGCGAAATTAAAGCTAAGCTATTAGCAGATGACCTTGTTCCGTCGCGCAACGTAAAAGTTGAGACTACCGACGGTGTTGTTCAGCTTTCAGGGCATGTTGCTACTCAGGCACAGTCAGATCGTGCAGAAAGCATCGCTAAAGCCATTGAAGGCGTGAAAAGCGTTAAGAATGACCTGACGGTTAAATCTTAATAGCAAACGTGCGGTCATCGCTGTGGCCGCACGAATAAAAGAGACCCATCCGGGGATGAAATAAGCAGTTCGATTTTTAAATAGGGTAAGGAGAGGCTTATGTTTCGTTGGGGCATTATTTTTCTGGTGATCGCACTGATCGCTGCAGCGTTAGGTTTTGGCGGTTTAGCGGGCACAGCAGCATGGGCAGCTAAAGTTGTCTTCGTCGTAGGTATTATCCTGTTCCTCATCAGCCTGTTTACCGGCCGTAAAAAGCTTTAGCCGATGAGTCCTGCGGTGTAATGCAACGCAAAGCATAGAGCGGAGACCAGTCATCTGTAGCGAATGACGTGAAGAGAGGGACACCTTCACATCGCTGCAATGGTAAGCCAGTCCAGCTGGCCAGCCGGTTAAAGGAACATATGACTGGTTCTCCGGAATGCTGCCGTAATTAACGGATCGATCCTCCAGCATGCCCGGAACCCTTTTGAGGTTCGTACAGTGGGTTTACGTATTCCCGTCACGCTCGGTGCCATTGAACCTCTGGCCCTGACACCGTTTAAATCTCAGAAAATTGCCCTGGTTTGTGAAGGCGGCGGTCAGCGCGGCATTTTCACCGCAGGCGTATTAGATGAATTCCAGCGTGCACGATTCAATCCTTTTCAGTTGATGCTCGGCACTTCTGCCGGCGCACAAAATCTCTCTGCCTTTATCTGTGGCCAGCCTGGCTATGCCCGTCGTGTCATTACCCGCTATACCACCAGTAAGCTCTTTTTTGATCCGCTGCGCTTTGTGCGTGGGGGCAATCTGATTGATCTCGACTGGCTGATCGATATCACCCGCACTGAATTTCCGCTGGCAATGAGCAGCGCGGAACAGTGGTTCTCTAGTGGCCGCGAATTTTATATGTGTGCCTGCCGCAGCGACGACTACACACCCGGTTATTTCAACCCCACCGCCGACAACTGGTTGGATCTGATTAAAGCCTCCAGTGCCATTCCCGGTTTTTACCGGCTGGGGGTCAATCTGGAAGGGATCAGTTATCTCGATGGGGGCATCAGCGATGCGATTCCGGTGCGTGAAGCCGCCCGCCGCGGTGCCGATACCATTGTCGTGATCCGCACGGTGCCATCGCAGATGTTCTATACCCCAAAATGGTTTAAACGGATGGAGCGGTGGATCAGCACCGGGGCACTGCAGCCGATGATTAACGTGCTGAATAAGCATGAACAGAGCTATCGGGAAATTCAGCAGTTCATTGAGAATCCCCCCGATGATTTGCGCATTATTGAAATCTTTCCGCCGCATGCACTGGCCAGCAGTGCGTTGGGTAGCCGCATCACCTCGCTGAATCAGGATTATCATCTGGGACGGCGCTGCGGTCGCTATTTCCTCGCCACGCTGGGCCAGTGGCTGATCGATGCAGAACCAATGACCTCAGCGCGCATCGTCAGGCCGCCAGCGCCGGTAGCCAACGCATTCGATACCCGACAGATCATCACGCCGCCGCTGGCGGACAATGATGCTGATTACGATAAAGGATCGCTGGCATGACGTTTATTGACACACACTGCCACTTTGATTTTCCCCCGTTTGAAGGGGATATTCCTGCCAGCCTGGCGCGCGCTGCTGAGGCTGGCGTGGAAAAGATCATCGTCCCGGCAATCGATGCCAGCCGCTTCGGGCGGGTCTGTGCGCTGGCAGCGGCACATCCGGCGCTCTATGCTGCGCTGGGGCTCCATCCGATCGTGATCGAAAATCATCAGGAGATGCACCTCGACCAGCTGGAAACCCTACTGCAACAGCGACCGCGTAAGCTGGTGGCGATCGGCGAGATCGGGCTGGACCTCTATCGCGACGACCCGCAGTTTGATAAGCAGCAACGCTTTCTTGAGGCGCAGCTTAAACTGGCAAAGCGTTATCAGCTGCCGGTGATCCTGCATTCGCGCCGAACCCATGACAAGCTGGCGCAGATTCTGCGTCGTCATGATCTGCCACGTCGTGGCGTGGTGCATGGTTTCGCCGGGAGCCTGCAGCAGGCGCAGGCCTTTGTTAAGCTGGGTTATGCGATTGGCATCGGCGGCACCATTACCTATGAACGCGCCAGCAAAACCCGTCAGACCGTGGCACAGCTGCCGCTCTCTTCGCTGCTGCTGGAAACCGACGCACCCGACATGCCGTTGCAGGGCTTTCAGGGCCAGCCAAACCGTCCAGAGCGGGCGCGTCAGGTGTGGGAAGTACTGTGCAGTCTGCGTGAAGAGTCACCTGATAAAATTGCCGATGCGCTGTGGCACAACAGCCAGCAATTGTTTCAGCTCAATCCCGCTTTCCCGGCGCGACGTAACTGACTGGCCCTATCCCGGGCGATCTACACCGATTACGCCTTAATGTGATAATGTTAACATTGCGCTGGCTGGCCTATAATGGCCAGCAGATAGTGTCATATGTGACATTAGTCACAGTGTCCGTGGTATTATTTCACTAATCTCTTATTCTTATGTGACTTCTCGCGCATAATAGGCCGCTTCACAGTGTTATTATTATAACATTCCGCCGGCGAGCCGGTGGGTTAGCACCCCGATTCCCTGGAGAGCCTCATGACTGATATCAAGCACCTTGCCCTGCGTGCCCTGAAACTGATGGATTTAACCACCCTGAATGACGACGACACCGACGCCAAAGTGGTCGCCCTGTGTCATCAGGCCAAATCCCCGGCAGGCAACACCGCCGCCATCTGTATCTATCCACGTTTTATTCCGATTGCACGTAAAACGCTGCGTGAACAGGGTACCCCGGAGATCCGCATCGCCACGGTGACTAACTTCCCGCACGGCAATGACGACATCGACATTGCGCTGGCAGAAACCCGCGCCGCCATCGCCTACGGTGCTGATGAAGTGGATGTGGTGTTCCCGTATCGCGCGCTGATCGCTGGTAACAGCCAGGTCGGTTTCGATCTGGTGAAAGCCTGTAAAACTGCCTGTGCCGAAGCGGACGTGCTGCTGAAAGTGATCATCGAAACCGGTAAACTCAAGCAGGAAGCGCTGATCCGTCAGGCCTCTGAAATGGCTATTGATGCCGGTGCCGATTTCATCAAAACCTCAACCGGTAAAGTGCCGGTTAACGCCACGCCTGAAGTTGCGCAGATCATGATGAACGTGATCCGTGATAAAGGCGTCAGTCAACAGGTTGGCTTTAAACCTGCGGGCGGCGTGCGCACCGCTAAGGATGCCGCGATCTATCTGCAAATGGCGGAAGAGACGCTGGGTGTCGAATGGGCCGATGCGCGTCATTTCCGTTTTGGTGCATCCAGCTTGCTGGCGAGCCTGCTTAATACCCTGGGTCATGACAGCGACACCAGCAAAGCGGGTTACTGATCCCTCAGGCGGTCGCTGACCGTCTGTTCCCCATCCTGATTTCCCTGAACCAGGGGGCGACTTTGTTTCTGCCACAAGAAATTATTCGCAAAAAACGTGACGGCCATGCGCTGACTGAAGAGGAGATTCGCTTCTTCGTCAACGGTGTGCGTGATAACACCGTCTCGGAAGGTCAGATTGCCGCGCTGGCGATGACCATCTATTTCCACGACCTGACGCTGCCTGAGCGGGTCGCGCTGACCATGGCGATGCGTGATTCCGGTACGGTGCTTAACTGGAAGTCACTCAACCTTAATGGACCGCTGGTGGATAAGCACTCGACCGGCGGTGTCGGCGATGTCACTTCGCTGATGTTAGGGCCGATGGTCGCCGCCTGTGGCGGATATGTGCCGATGATCTCTGGTCGTGGCCTGGGCCATACTGGCGGCACGCTGGATAAACTGGAAGCGATTCCGGGCTTCGAGATCTTCCCCAGCGATGACCGTTTCCGCGAGATAATCAGGCAGGTCGGTGTGGCGATTATCGGTCAGACCCACTCGCTAGCCCCGGCGGATAAGCGCTTCTACGCCACGCGTGACATCACCGCCACCGTCGATTCCATTCCACTGATTACCGCCTCTATTCTTGCGAAGAAGCTGGCAGAAGGGCTGGATGCGCTGGTGATGGATGTCAAAGTGGGTTCCGGTGCATTTATGCCAACCTATGAAGCGTCAGAAAGTCTGGCGCAGTCGATTGTTGGCGTTGCCAGCGGCGCAGGCTGCCGGACGACCGCACTGCTGACTGATATGAATCAGGTTCTCGCCTCTTCAGCCGGTAACGCGCTGGAAGTGCGAGAAGCGGTGCGCTTCCTCACTGGTGAACAGCGCAATCCGCGCCTGCTGGAAGTGACGCTGGCGCTCTGCAGCGAAATGCTGATCTCCGGCCAACTGGCCGCCAGCGATACCGACGCGCGTCAAAAGCTGATGATGGTGCTGGATAACGGCAAGGCTGCCGACGTGTTTGGTCGCATGATCGCCGCCCAGCAGGGACCCGCTGATTTCGTTGAACGCTATGACACTTATCTGCCCGCGCCAATGCTGAGCAAACCGGTCTATGCCGACCAGCCAGGTATCGTCAGTAGCATGGATACTCGTGCGTTGGGTCTGGCTGTGGTGGCAATGGGGGGCGGGCGTCAGCGTGCCAGCGACAGCATTGACTATAGCGTCGGCCTGAGCGAGATGATCACGCTGGGCGAACGTGCCGATGCGCAGCGTCCGCTGGCGATCATTCACGCCAATAGTGAAGACAAATGGCAGCAGGCCGCCGCTGCGGTCAAAGCCGCGCTGGTGCTGGGTGATTCCGCCCCGGCTGAGATGCCGGTTGTCTATCGCCGTGTGAGCGCTATCAGCTAACTGACCAGTAACCGGTGCCAGCCGCGATGCATTCGGGTATACTGATCTGATCGCTTTTTTTTGACTTGTCACGCGCCAATGCGCAGGAGACTTGCATGAAACGTGCTTTTATTATGGTGCTTGATTCCTTTGGAATTGGCTCCAGCAAAGATGCCGATAAATTCGGCGACGTGGGTTCAGATACCTTAGGTCATATCGCCGAAGCTTGTTTTAAAGGCGAAGCAGATAAGGGACGTAAAGGTCCATTGCATCTGCCAAATCTCACCGCGCTGGGTCTGGGCAAAGCCGCTGAGCTATCGACCGGCCGCTTCCCACCGGGTCTGGATCCTGAGGCGAAGATCACCGGGGCGTACGCTTACGCCAGCGAACTTTCGTCAGGTAAAGATACGCCATCAGGCCACTGGGAGATTGCGGGTGTACCTGTGCTGTTTGACTGGGGCTACTTCAGCGACAAAGAGAACAGCTTCCCGCAGGAACTGCTGGACAAGCTGGTTGAGCGCGCAGACCTGCCGGGCTATCTCGGTAACTGCCACTCTTCAGGTACGGTGATTCTCGACCAGCTGGGCGAAGAGCATATGAAAACCGGCAAGCCGATTTTCTATACCTCTGCGGATTCCGTGTTCCAGATTGCCTGTCACGAAGAGACCTTTGGACTTGATCGTCTCTATGCGCTGTGCGAAATCGCGCGTGAAGAGCTGACCGAAGGTGGCTACAACATTGGCCGCGTTATTGCCCGCCCGTTTGTGGGTGACAAAGCGGGTCAGTTCGAGCGTACCGGCAATCGTCACGACCTGGCGGTGGAGCCGCCGTCAGCCACCATGCTGAAAAAGTTGGTGGATGAGAAGGGCGGTCACGTGATCTCAGTGGGTAAAATCGCCGATATCTATGCTGAACAGGGCATTACCAAAAAGGTTAAAGCGACCGGTCTGGATGCGCTGTTTGACGCCACGATTCAGGAGATGAAAACGGCGCCGGATCAGGCGATTGTTTTCACTAACTTTGTTGATTTCGACTCAACCTGGGGGCATCGTCGTGATGTGGCCGGTTATGCTGGCGGCCTGGAGTTGTTTGACCGTCGTCTGCCTGAGCTGATGGAGCGGGTCGGAGAAGATGACATTCTGATCCTGACTGCTGACCACGGCTGTGATCCGACCTGGGAAGGCACTGAGCATACACGTGAGCATATTCCTGTTCTGATCTATGGACCGAAAGTGGAGCCGGGTTCACTTGGGTACCGCGAAACCTTCGCCGATATTGGTCAGACAATCGCACACTATTTTGGCCTGTCCGAGATGGACTATGGCAAGAACATGCTGTAAATCAGCAATTTAATAAGGATTAAACAATGGCAACCCCTCATATTAATGCTGAAATGGGCGATTTCGCCGACGTCGTGCTGATGCCCGGCGATCCGCTGCGTGCAAAACATATCGCAGAAACCTTCCTGGAAAATCCGGTAGAAGTGAACAACGTGCGTGGGATGCTGGGCTACACCGGCACCTATAAAGGCCGCAAAGTCTCTGTGATGGGTCACGGAATGGGTATCCCTTCCTGCTCTATCTACACCAAAGAGCTGATCACTGACTTTGGCGTGAAGAAGATCATCCGTGTGGGCTCCTGTGGTGCTGTGCGCGCCGATGTAAAACTGCGTGATATCGTGATCGGTATGGGTGCCTGCACCGATTCCAAAGTGAACCGTATGCGTTTCAAAGATCATGATTTCGCGGCGATTGCTGACTTCGACATGGTGCGTAACGCGGTTGATGCGGCGAAAAACCTGGGCGTTGAAGCGCGCGTAGGTAACATCTTCTCTGCCGATCTCTTCTACACTCCGGATCCGCAGATGTTCGACGTGATGGAAAAATATGGCATCCTCGGCGTTGAGATGGAAGCCGCTGGTATCTACGGTGTGGCCGCTGAGTTCGGTGCTAAAGCGCTGACCATCTGCACCGTATCAGACCATATCCGTACGCACGAGCAGACCACTGCTGCTGAGCGTCAGACGACCTTCAACGACATGATTAAGATTGCGCTGGAGTCTGTCCTGCTGGGTGATTGATCCGCGTGGTGGGTGAGTATTCTCGCCTGCTGACTGATCCCCTGCTCAGATCCTCCTTAACCGGAGGATCTGCCTTTCCCCGCCGGTTCCCCGTAACATTCACATCAAATGATACACTTTTGCTCAGGCTTGTGCATCTTCGCGCTGGTACGGCTATGTTCGCGCTTTATCATGGTGTGCAACAACCGATAATAATTAATCGCCTGATCATGCCCCCTGATGAACTTTCGTAACTTCGAAGCTGAAGAGAAGCTGTTTGCCCGCCGCGCCGCGATAGCCTTTGCTCTGGTCTGTATCTGTTTCACCATTCTTGGCATAAACCTTTTTCGCTTACAGGTACGTGACCATGGCTACTATCAGACACGCTCCAATCAGAACGACATCAAGATGATCCCCATCGCCCCGACGCGTGGGCTGATATATGACCGCAACGGCATTCCGCTGGTGCGTAATGTCAGCTGGTATGCCATTACGCTGACGCCTTACAAAATCGCCGATATGGACGCTACGCTGCGGGCGCTGACGCCGATCGTTAATCTGACGCCCGACGAGATTGATACCTTTCGCCATGCGCTGAAGCAGACCAGCCGTTTCAAGCCGGTGGTGCTGAAAGAGGAGCTGAGCGAAGAGCAGGTCGCCCGCTTTGCGGTCAATCAGTTTCACTTTACCGGCGCCAGCATTGAAACCTACCAGGATCGTGAATATCCCTATGGCGCGGATCTGGCGCACGTCATCGGTTATGTGTCGAAAATCAATGATAGCGACTACAAACGGCTAAATGCTGAGGGTATCGCCGAAAGCTATGCGGCAGATCACAACATTGGTAAGCAGGGGATTGAGGGTTTTTACGAAGCGCTGCTGCATGGCAAGCCGGGTTATCAGGAAGTGGAAGTGGATAACCATGGCCGCATTGTACGGGTGTTGAAAGAGGTGCCGCCGGTCGCGGGTAAGAACCTGACGCTGACGCTGGATCTGCACCTGCAACAGTATGTGGAGAGCCGACTGGCGGGACAGCGTGCGGCGCTGCTGATTGAAGATCCGCACGACGGCTCCGTGCTGGCGATGGTCTCCAGCCCCAGCTACGACCCCAATCCATTTGTGAAAGGCATCAGCTATCAGGCCTACAAAAAGCTGTTACAGGATAAAGACCTGCCGCTGATCAACCGCGTCACGCAGGGACTTTATCCGCCCGCCTCAACGGTGAAGCCTTACATGGCGATGTCGGCGCTGCTGACCCATGTGATTACGCCACAGTCGCAATTCTTTGGCGCGCCCACCTGGACGCTGCCAGGCACTGACCGGCGCTATCGCGACTGGAAGAAAACCGGGCACGGCATGCTGGATGTGACCCGGGCCATTGAAGAGTCCGCTGACACCTTTTTCTATCAAGTGGCGTTTATGATGGGCATTGATCGGATTCATACTCTGCTCAGTCAGTTTGGCTATGGCAAATTGACCGGTATCGACCTAAATGAGGAGTACAACGGTTTACTGCCGAGCCGAGCGTGGAAGCAGAAAGTGCATAAGAAACCCTGGTATCAGGGCGATACGGTTTCAGTCGGCATTGGTCAGGGCTACTGGATTGCAACGCCGATTCAGATGGTAAAAGCGATGGTGGCGCTGATCAACAATGGGCGGGTGATTGCCCCCCATCTGCTGGAGAAAACCCAGCGCGGCAACCTGGTGGAGAACTACCATCCGCAGCAGCGCGAGACGCAGATTGGCGACCCACATTCACCGTACTGGTCGCTGGTGCGGCACGCGATGTTTGGCATGGCGAACGCGCCCAACGGCACCGGATATAAATATTTCCATACGGCACCCTATGGCATCGCCGCGAAAAGTGGGACTTCGCAAGTGTTCAGCCTGCGTCAGAACCAGACCTATAACGCGAAAATGATCCCGGTGCGACTGCGTGACCATATTTTTTATACCGCTTTTGCGCCCTTTAATGAGCCGAAAGTGGCGGTGGCGTTGATTCTGGAGAATGGTGGCGGGGAAGGGGTAACGGCAGCGCCAGTGATGCGGGATATTCTGGACCATATCTTTATCCCGTCGACGCCAGACGCGCCGGTTCAGGCAACCCCTTAAAAGGGGGCGATTGCCCCCACAGAGCGTCAGATTTTAAGCGTTTTAGTCACCTGGCCAATGGCGCGCACCACGTCCGTTGCGCCTTCACGGATGTCCGCAATCACGCCGCCCGCTTCCTGGGCCAGTTGCACGCCCTGATCGGCGCGCTTCAGGTTCGACTCAATTCCTTTCAGTGCCCGGTTCGCCAGCAGATGGTTTTGCTGTACCCGATTTTCAATGTCTGTGGTGGCGCGGTTAATGTTGGCCGCCAGCGTGCGGACTTCGTTAGCCACCACCGCAAAACTGCGGCCATGGGTTCCGGCGCGCGCTGCTTCAATGGCGGCATTCAGCGCCAGCAGGTTAGTCTGATCGGCTATCCGGCGGATACCTTCCACAATCGCGCCGATACGATCTGAGGATTCACTCAGGCCGGTGATATCACCGGAGATTCCCTGCAGTTCGCCCGCCAGGGCATTCATGGTCTGCACGCTGCTGGCGATAACATCGGCACCCAGCTTTGTACTGTGATCCGTTTGCAGCGCGGTGTGATAAGCCTGTTGAGCCGCATCATGCTCCTGTTGATTCTTTTCCACCTGTGCGGTCACATCAGTGGCGAATTTCACGATTTTGTAGAGCCGGCCCTGTTCATCAAACACCGGGTTGTAGGTGGCGCGCAGCCAGACCGTCTCGCCCTTTTTGTTGACTCTGGGAAACTGACCAGAGACAAATTCCCCCCGGTTCAGCTGCTGCCAGAACTCACTATATTCGCGGCTGTCGCGCAGCGCCTGCGAGCAGAAACGACTGTGGTGAATACCCTCTACCTCCTCACGACGGTAGCCCATGGTTTTCAGGAAATTGTTATTGGCTTTCAGCACCTCGCCTTTGAGGTTAAAAGCGACCACCGCCATTGATCGTTCAATGGCGGTGGTGATGGCACGCTGCTCCTGCGCGTCGTTGATATGATCGGTGATGTCGGTGGCCAGTTTGACGATTTTAATCACCCGGCCATGTCGGTTCTGCACCGGCACATAGTTGGCTTCCAGCCATACCGGACGGCTGTTTTTCGCCATACGCAGAAACTTATTGCTGAAGCTTTCGCCCCGGTTAAGCCGCAGCCAAAAATCCTGATACTCCCGCGACTGAAGCTGTTGCGGGGTACAAAACAGGCTGTGATGCTGGCCCTCAATCTCCGCCAGGGTGTAGCCCATGCGCGCCAGAAACAGCGCATTAGCGCTGAGAATGGTGCCATCGGGGGAGAATTCAATCATGGCGATGGAGCCGTTGAGTGAGCTCAGCGTGGCGGCTGAGTGCGATCGCTTCTGCCAGCGGTGGCGTGAAGCAATACCAGATGTAATGGTGGAAAACATGGCGATCCTTATTATTAGTGTTGGCCTCGCCACATATATCGGCAATATCGCGGCACAATGCAGGTTCTGGCTGCCTTCTGACTAAAATTTATCCGGCCAGCCGTAGGGTATTGCGCCAGATCAAACCCGGTATTTGAGTTGGTGGAAAAGCGGTCAGTCGTTTTGATTTTGGTGAAAAGCGTTTGACGCTGCCGGGCCGCTTTGGTTTAATGCGCCCCGTTGCCCGAATAGCTCAGTCGGTAGAGCAGGGGATTGAAAATCCCCGTGTCCCTGGTTCGATTCCGGGTTCGGGCACCAACCATTCAGAAGCGGACGCCCTTTGGCGTCCGTTTTGCTTTATAAAGTCAACATGTTACCCCATTCTTCATGTTCACTTCTGTTCATTAAAATACACTGGCAGTCACCACTTTTTGTTGGTAATAGAGTGGGTAAACTCAGTTCGATGAGTTTTTCACCCAGATCTACCTCACCGGAGGCTCGCCATGCGCTAACGGATATTGCTGTAAAAAACGCCAAGCCTTCCGACAAGCAGATCAAGCTATCAGATGGTAAAGGCCGGTATCTTCTTATTCATCCCAACGGCACTAAATACTGCCAATCTGCTTATCGCTATGATGGTAAGGAAAAAGTCTTCTCAATTGGCACTTCACCTTGCGTATCACTCGCAGAAGCTCGTACACGCCTTAGAGATGAAATATTTGTTAGCCATTGGATATACCTACTTCGACAAAAAAGGCTGAAGAGCGTGGAGATTTTACGTTTGAAGCTGTAGCACGATTGGCACAAAAAAAGTTGGTCAGTGAGCGGTGGATACCTCAGCATAGTGAACCAGTTTAAACAGCCTCATCAATCATCTTTTCCCGGTCCCTGGTTCAAAAGATATTACGAAGCTAACCACTCGTGACCTACTTCTTCCTCTGCGTAAAATTGAGGCCAAAGGCCAGCACGAAACAGCTTCACGCCGCTTTGTTGAATAAATCGGATTTAGATAAAAGCGCCCCCATCACTGACTTCCTCAGGCAATCCGCCCACTTTCTGGCATCTCTGCGCGCCGCGCAGCGTGAGGCGAAAAACGCGTTTGAGCATCAGTACGGTAGCAATAGCGAGCTCAGAATAACGTTGCGGAGGACCATGTGAGGATGTGTTGAACTCGTCATACCAGGCCTGAATAGCCGACTCATCAGGCCAGCATGTCAGTGAGCCCCGATTGATGAGCGCCTTATTGCAGGTAGCCCGGTTGGTGATTTTGAACGTTTGTTTTGCCACGTGATATCGCTGCAGGACCAGGCGTGCGGTGATCCGATCCTGACGATGGGCAAAAGTTCTATTTATTCAACAAAGCCATTCTGGCGCGACCCCGTTATCGAAGGTTCGACAGACTCGCCACCTCCCCGAAATTTCCGAATTTCACCTCTGCCCAGCGTATTCCCCCTTACAAGTCTGTAGCAATGCAAACAGATTTCACGGCGAAATCAATTTGCCGCACCGGCTCTGTGCTGCGTTGCCAGAATGTTGCCGCCTGATATCCTGCCCAGCCTGCAATTGAGCGCGACTAATCGTGTTTTATAAGCCACGCTTTACAGAATCAGTCTGACAGGCACAATAACCCTTTTTCCAGCTCTCTTACGGTCATGTCAGAAGAAGCGCTACGCCTGCAGATACAGAACCTGAAAAAGCACAATGCGCGTCTCAAGCGTATAGCGCATGATGCTCGCACAAAACTCAACGCGGCACTGGATGGCACCGGACTGTTCCTGTGGCAGCTTGATATTCCTAGCGGCAAACTGGTGATCTTCAACCGGCGCTGGGGCGCGATGCTGGGCTTTCAGCCGAAAGAAAGCGACGCCAACTTCGAATCATGGAAAGAGAGCCTGCATCCCGATGATGCCGCCGAGGTTTTACAGGCATTTAACGATCATATCATCGGGAAAGCGCCTTACTATGAGGCACTCCACCGCATGATTGCTAAAAATGGCAGTATTACCTGGGTGTTGGATCGGGGCCGGGTGAGCGAGTGGGATGCCCATGGCGAGCCGGTCAAAGTGATCGGCACTCACATCGATATGACTAAAGAGAAACAATATGAAGAGCAGCTCGCCATGCTGGCGCTGCACGATCCACTTACGCTGCTCAACAATCGCCATGCCTTGCAAAATTATTTCTGTGAAATGAAAGCGCAGGGACCGCTTTGCGTTATCTTTCTTGACCTGGATAATTTTAAACACGTCAACGACACCCTGGGGCATCGCAGCGGTGATGACGTGCTGATCCAGTTAAGTCAGCGACTGACTCAACTCTCTCCGGCAGAGGTGATTATTGGCCGGCTCGGCGGCGATGAATTTGTCCTGTTAATGCCCCTTACACTGGATCATCCGCAGGTCAGGCAGCTTGCGCAAGCTTGCCTTGATGCGGTGCTTACACCTTTCGACATGGCCAATGGCCATGCTCTGATAGGCGCTTCAGTGGGGGTGTCACAGGTGCAGGGAACAGATGATTTTGATACCGCACTCGCGCGCGCCGATGAGGCGATGTATCGCATTAAAAAGAATGGCAAGCGCGGTGTAGCCTTCGATCCCTCCTTGCCTGATTCTTTCTGACGCCACAACTCTGCTTAGCCGGACAGATTTTTTACAAGCCGTCAGGGCAAAACGCTTCTCCTCACATGCCTCATTTACACCCTTATTTTTGTACCACACCCTTTTCCAGCGCGGAGGATATTTGCGCACTCTGACAGAAAACACTTTTTAGTACTAATCCTAAATCCTGACTTCCTGCAGCAAACTCCCTCTTTTTACCGCTTCGTTTATTCTGAAAAAAAGAGATAAGCCTGGAGTTTCATTCAGATTAAAAATTTTTCTAATTCATGATTATCGATTATTTATTGATCACTATCGATTGTTTACACACGATGCGATCAATACCTTACGCTTCGCTTATTTTCGTAGTGAAAACAGGGCCGCATTATCCTATTTAGCGCTTCGCTTATAATTTTTTAATTGTACATTTTTTGAAAATGAACGATTAATAGGGCGCGGCGATTTTCGTTATAAAGGTTTCGCGCCGACGCTCTTTTTTTGAATGCAAAAGAGCGAGAGTTGAATTGCGTTATTGCCATTGGTAAGGCTAGTGCCACCAATAATTAAGAACCGTGACGGGTTTTTTATTTTTGGTACTTGATCGGCCCGATGTTCTGTCTACATTTAGGTTGCTGAATCGGTCTGATGAAGCGTTAACTGTGACAATTCTAATTTTAAATTCAAAGAGGAACACAGAATGACTCAATATCGCGGCGGAGCCGGAAACTTTGCAGCCGACAAAGAACGTGCTGCTGAAGCCGGGCGCAAAGGCGGTCAGAAAAGCGGTGGGAATTTCAAAAACGATCCTGAACGTGCCATTGAAGCGGGGCGCAAGGGAGGTAAGGTTAGCCGCCGGAGCTAAGCGCCTTTGATGCTGCTGTGACAGCAGTTTAATTCGTCTGCCGGGCTAGACAGAATCTGTTTGATTTTCCTGCAAGATAATTACCTGCTGAATTATGTCGGTGCTCAATCATTGATAGTGCCAGTGATTATTAATTGAACCGGATGGGGTATCCCTTCCGGTTCTTTATTTATGAAAGTCTGAAGTTATGCAGTTTAATAAAACCCTGTACAGGTAACATTTAACTGGCACAGTTTTAGTGCATTTATTCTAAAAATTTATACAAAATTTTATCGCTTTGTACAATCTCAATACTATTAGCGAAGCCGCAACCATAAAAAACATTTTTTAGCTAACATATTGCTGTAAAAAGGAAAATGCATTTCACATGCTACTTTTATCTTCAATTCACATTGACACAGTGTGTGATATTAAAAATCTCCACTAGAATTTTCAGGTGTCAACGATATCACTGGCGTTGCGTTATTACCGACCCAGCTTTTTAACCAATGAGGCTATCTTATGACAGTGAAAACGTTAAACGACCTGTTTATCCACGACTTATCCGATGTATACAGCGCTGAGAAACAGATAACCCGTGCCTTGCCTAAAATGGCGCGTGCAGCCACTGACGAAAATCTTATCGCTGCGTTTAATCAGCATCTGGAAGAGACCCGTGCTCAGATTGAACGACTCGACGAACTGGTGGAAGTAACACCTGAAGTCAAAATTAAACGAATGAAATGCCATGCGCTGGAAGGTCTGGTTGAAGAAGCGCAGGAAATTATCGACTCAGTTGAGAAAGGTGAGATTCGCGATCAGGGGCTGATCGGTGCAGCGCAGAAAGTGGAGCACTATGAGATTGCCACCTACGGTACGCTGCAGGCGCTGGCGCTGAAGCTGGGTTACACCAAAGCCGCGCAGTTACTGGAAGCCACCCTGAATGAAGAGAAGCAAACGGATGAGAAGCTCACCTCGGTAGCCGAGTCTATTACCGTCTCTTAAGGAGTAACACATGACTGCGATTGAACATTATCACGACTGGCTGCGCGATGCGCATGCGATGGAAAAACAAGCAGAAAGCATGCTGAGCAAGATGTCAGGTCGTCTTGAACACTATCCGGCGCTGGAACAGCGTCTGGCGCAACATCTGGATGAAACTAAACATCAGCTGACTCTGCTGGAGCAACTGCTCGATAGCCACGGTATCGATCACTCCGTAATGAAAGATGCGATGGGCAAAATGGCAGCCACCGGCCAGGCCGTGGGGGGCATGTTTAACTCAGATGAAGTGGTGAAGGGCGCCATCAGTGGCTATGTATTCGAGAATGCCGAGATCGCCAGCTACACCAGCCTGATCGCCGCGGCTGAGCAGGTCGGTGATGCTCAGGGCGTACGCGTACTTAGTGAGATCCGTGACCAGGAAGTGGCGATGGCGGAGTGGTTGCAGCAGCACCTGCCTGAAGTGACACAGAAGTTCCTGCAACGTGCGTCCCAACCAGGCACTGAAGCGAAGAAGTAGCGCTGAATAGCCTGTATGAAACATGAAAAAGCCGGGATAACCCGGCTTTTTGCGTTTTAAAGGTTTACAGGCTGCGATACTCAGTCAGCCATTAAATGCCCATACATCGTCATCAGTTTGCGGGTAACGCCATTTGTCCAGCCGAAGCCATCCTGTAACGGGTATTCACCGCCGCCGCCTGGACGGGCGCGATCGCCACTGATGTCATATTTTTCGACCAGTTTATGATGCAACTGATAGAAATTGTTCACCGTGTTGAGCCAGTTTACCGCCACTTCACTCGCCAGTGTCTCTTCACCGTAGTTATTGAGGCCGACGATCGCCATCCACTGCATCGGTGCCCAGCCATTGGGTCGATCCCACTGCTCACCACTCTCAACCATTGAGGTCAGCAGACCACCGTTGCTCAGCAGCAGGTGACGTAAAGAGATCGCCTGCAGGTGTGCCTGGTGTGGCGTCGCCAGACCTACAAACAGCGGAACCACAGAGGCAACGGTAAACGCACCGAAACGCTCACGACGCCAGTCATAATCACGAAACACGCCTGCGGTGCTATCCCACAGATAACGGGTGATGGCACGTTTGCGAGCTTCCGCTTTTTTCTGCCACGCCAGTGCTGTCAGCTCTTCACCTTTGGCGTGCGACAATGTGGCGATCATCAGCTCAAGCTTGTACAGGAATGAGTTCAAATCAACAGGAATAAACTGCGTCGTACGGATGCTCGAAAGCCGTTTTGGGTTACGCAGCCAGCGCGACGAGTAATCCCAGCCCGACTCTGCGCCTGCACGCAGGTCTCGATAGACTTCACTGGCCGGACGTTTAGACTCGCGAGCGGTTTCCACATCCTCGATCCACGACTCATCACGCGGCGTATCGCGGTCATCCCAGTATCGGTTTAGCAGCGAACCGTTTGGCATCCGAACCACGTGACGATAAGCCTGGTTCGGCATTAATGAACCGGCACCGTCCATCCAGAACTGATACTCCTTCATTAGCTGTTCCTGATAGCGCTTTGCACCGCGCACGCCATCTTCTTCGAACAGCTCCACCATCAGGGCAAACACCGGCGGCTGAGAGCGGCTGAGATAGTAAGTGCGGTTACCGTTTGGAACATGACCGTAGTTGTCGATAAGCCAGGCGAAGTTATCCGCCATGTGACGCAGCAGATCATCTCGGCCCGATTCTGCCAGGCCGAGCATGGTGAAGTAGGAATCCCAGTAGTAGGTTTCGCCAAAGCGTCCGCCTGGCACCACATAGGGTTTCGGTAACGGCAGCAGCGACGAGTGCGGCATATGCTGCTGCGGCATTTTGGTTAAAACCGGCCACAGATCGTCGATATGCTCATTGAGCGATTTATCCGGGTTGGAGACATAAAAGCTTTCGTTTACGCCAGGCAGATAAAAGTGATCGGCGACAAAACGCGACAGGTCGAAATCACTGCTGCGTTTCTGTCGACGATAGCGCATCAGCACATCCAGCGGATCGTACTTGGGCGAACAATCGGGGAAGGTTTTACTGTCCTCAAAAATTCGCGACATCTGGACATGTTCGAACAGTTCCAGATAACGATCGGCAGGTGTCAACGCATCTGGAGCCGGTAAGCCTTCAATCAACTCCGGCTCCGGCTCAGAATCCTGCATGCGATCCAGTTTCAGTTCATGGGGATCGTATTGATACTCAACTTCCGCCCCGGCACGAACCTCTTCAAGTGCATTTTGTTGCTGGCGATAAGTATTAATAGCGGCCTCCTGAGCGGTCATGGTTGCACAAAGGACAAATTATAGACCTCTCATCCGATGGAACAACAATGCAGAATATCTATGAACCCAATAAAAATTGTCGATTAATCGAGGTTTTTGAATAAATTCCAGACAATTCAACCAAATATAACAGTGTCTACAAAAAACGCATTTCAGATGAATCTCTTAGCGCCATGAATAAAAAATTTAACCTGAAGAAAACGGGCTTCTGTTTACATTTTGTAAAAGAAATCGTAGCTGCAAAAGGGTGCAGAAAGTGGCATACGTAACGGAAGGTCGGACAGGCGAGGGAGATGAGCGGGCCTGGTTGCCCGCTCGGAGAATGACAGAATTATTGATTCGCCAGCGCCGTGCGAATGACTGCCTGCCAGGTGGTGGTCGGGCGACCAATCAGTGTACTCAACTGACGGGAATCATCAAACAAACCGCCTTTTTCTGCACCGGCATCTGAATCCGCCAGCATCTCCGCCAGTCCCTCTGGCAGACCTGCGTTTTTCAGCGCTGCGGCAAAGTCACTTTGGGACAGATTAACGTAATCGACCTTCTCGCCACTCTGTGCGGCAATTTCTGCCGCAAACTGTGCAAGCGTGTAGCTGTCATCACCTGCCAGTTCATACACTTTGCCCGCCTGATCCGCACGGGTCATCACTTCAGCTGCCGCTTCAGCGTAATCCTGACGGGCTGCCGAGGCGATGCGGCCTTCACCCGCCGCGCCGATAAACGCATGATGTGCCAGTGCCGGTGGAATGCTGGCTGCATAGTTCTCGCTGTACCAGCCGTTACGCAGCAGGGCGAACGGGATTCCAGAGGTTTTGAGCAGCGCTTCTGTCGCGCGGTGTTCAACGCCCAGGCCCAGCGGTGAAGTATCGGCATGCAGTAGACTGGTGTAGGCGATAAAGCCCACGCCCGCCGCACGTGCAGCCTCAATAACGGCTTTATGCTGCATTTCGCGCTGGCCAACTTCACTGCCGGAGATCAGCAGCAGTTTGTCCACACCTGCAAAAGCGGCCTCCAGCGTCTCTGGCTGACTGTAATCGGCCTGGCGGACAATGACACCCAGCGCCGCCAGATCAGCCGCTTTGGCGGGTGTACGAACCGCGGCGACGATTTCTGCCGCCGGAACTTTTTTCAGTAATGCATCGATCACGAAACGGCCCAGCTGGCCGGTGGCACCTGTTACTGCAATCATGTTAATACTCCGACTATCTGACTATTGGTGAGATTCAGATTAGGGTATAAACTAATTTTTAGTAAGTACTTACAGAATTGTTAGTTTGGAGCGTGCAAGTTAAATGTCTGAAAAATTGAGTGAAAAATTTAGTCGTGGTGAGTTGCTCAACGTCAATTGCCCGTCGCGTGACGTATTGAAACGTGTGACGAGCCGCTGGAGCGTACTGATTTTACTGGCCCTGCAGGACCAGACACTGCGCTTTAGTGCATTGCGCCGGGCGGTCGGTGGCGTCAGCGAACGGATGCTGGCGCAGAATCTGCGTTACCTGGAAGAAGATGGCTTCGTGCAGCGTATCGCCTACGATGTGGTACCGCCGCACGTGGAATATCGCCTGACCCCGCTTGGTCGCGAAGTTGGCGAACAGGTTGTGGGGCTGGCGGACTGGCTGGAGCTGAACCTGGGAAGGATTCTGTCACAGCGCCCTAAATCCGCAGTAGAGTAAAATGATTTTCGCATCAGCCGTCAGAATGTGGTGGCATGTGTAACCTTTCCGGAAAATTTCTGACCCCGCTTTTCTGTCGTCTGACTCTCCGACATCGCAATGATGTAACGATGGTGCAAATAAACCCGGCGGCTTTTCGCACCATTACTGCTTATTAAATCGTTTTGTCAGTCTCTGGCCAATAATAATCGACTGCCTGGAGTAACCAGTTAATCCAAACCTGATTTTTGACTCATTTTATTAACATTTTTAAGGGCGGCTTAACTGCGCCGTTGTCAATTTATTACGTCAGATTTCATCGCGGGATTGGTATGGGTAAAACAAAAAAGAAAACAACACGGCAGAGGTGATAATTTACGCTTTTAACCTGTTAAAAAATAAGCCTATTTAATTGCTGTAACCTCATTTTTACCCTTTTTGTTATCAGGGATTACTATGAAATAGTGCCTGAAAACAGCCCGTTGTAGGTGTTTTTCAGACAGGATTTGCTTTAGCTCACTCTATTTTTAAAGTGGCAATTACCGTAACAATAACGACACATAAGCACACTATGATTAACCTTCATGCCTTGTTTTTAAATAAAAAATCCCCACCAAAAACAATGATAAAAATCAAAAAAGACTGTTATAGTTTTCATTAACTCCACTGTTTCTTTTTCCTCGTCGCGAATGGTTTTACATTTGCCGCGGGAATTTCAATAAGCGCAGAGAATTCAGCGCATCAAGCTCAGGTTGTTAATTATAAGTAAATACATAGTGTTCTATGTGGCAAAGAGGTAAGCAATGTTCGGATTAGATGCCTTTCATCTGGCCAGGATTCAGTTCGCATTTACTGTTTCCTTCCATATTATCTTTCCCGCCATCACCATCGGTCTCGCCAGCTTTCTGGCTGTACTCGAGGGTATGTGGCTTAAAACCCGCGATCACACCTATCGCGATCTCTACCATTTCTGGTCGAAAATTTTTGCCGTTAACTTCGGTATGGGTGTGGTATCAGGCCTGGTCATGGCTTATCAGTTCGGGACCAACTGGAGCGGCTTCTCGGAGTTTGCTGGCAGCATCACCGGTCCGCTGCTGACGTATGAAGTGCTGACGGCGTTCTTCCTGGAAGCGGGCTTCCTGGGCGTGATGCTGTTTGGCTGGAATCGTGTGGGTCCCGGACTGCACTTCTTTGCCACCTGTATGGTCGCTCTCGGCACGCTGATTTCGACCTTCTGGATACTCGCCTCTAACAGCTGGATGCAGACGCCTCAGGGCTTCATCATCGAGAATGGCATCGTGGTTCCGCAGGACTGGTTCAAAATCGTCTTCAATCCCTCTTTCCCTTACCGCTTGTTCCATATGTCGGTGGCGGCTTTCCTGGCGAGCGCCTTCTTTGTAGGATCGTCGGCGGCCTGGCATCTGCTGAAGGGGAATAACAACCCCGCCATCCGCAGGATGTTCTCAATGGCATTGTGGATGGCGCTGATTGTCGCGCCGATTCAGGCGATGATTGGTGATGCGCATGGTCTGAACACCCTGGAGCATCAACCCGCCAAAATCGCGGCGATTGAAGGACATTGGGAAAACCCGCCGGGTGAAGCCACCCCGCTGATCCTGTTCGGGATTCCCGATATGGAGCAGGAGCGCACCAAATATGCGCTGGAAGTCCCTTATCTCGGCAGCCTGATTCTGACGCACAGCCTGGACAAACAGGTTCCGGCGCTCAAGTCGTTCCCGAAAGAGGACAGACCCAATTCCACGGTGATTTTCTGGTCCTTCCGCGTGATGGTGGCGTTGGGCCTGCTGATGATTACGCTGGGCGTGGTCAGCCTGTGGCTGCGTTTCAAAGGACGTCTCTATGAGTCGCGTCCTTTCCTGTGGTTTGCCCTGTTGATGGGGCCATCGGGGCTGATTGCGATTCTGGCTGGCTGGTTTACCACCGAAATCGGTCGTCAGCCATGGGTAGTTTATGGCGTGCAGCGCACCCTCGATGCGGTCTCGGCACATGGCGACATGCATATGAGCATCAGCCTGCTGGCCTTTATTCTGGTCTACAGCTCAGTGTTCGGAGTGGGATATCACTACATGATGCGCCTGATTAAGCACGGACCGGTTGTCGGCGAAGGCCATATCACCGAAGAGGGTGGACCTGGTCAGAAGAAAACACCGGCGCGTCCGCTTTCGGCTGCCACCTTTAAGGATGGAGACCACTAAGATGATCGATTATTCCGTTATCTGGTTTGTGATTATCGTCTTCGCAACCCTGATGTACATCGTGATGGACGGTTTCGACCTGGGTATTGGTCTGCTGTTTCCGTTTAATAAAGATGCGGGTGAGCGCGACATGATGGTTAACACCGTCGCGCCGGTCTGGGATGGTAATGAAACCTGGCTGGTTCTGGGCGGCGCAGGCCTGTTTGGTGCATTTCCATTGGCCTATGCAGTAATCGCAGATGCGCTGTCGATACCGCTGACCGCCATGCTGATTGGCCTGATTTTCCGTGGTGTTGCCTTTGAGTTCCGCTTCAAGGCAGTTGAAGGCCATCGGGCATTCTGGGACAAGTCGTTTATAGCCGGTTCGATCATCGCCACCTTTAGTCAGGGTGTGGCAGTCGGGGCATTGCTGGATGGCATTCCGGTCGAGGGACGCCGTTTCGCCGGTTCCGCAATGGACTGGCTGGCACCGTTCCCGCTGTTCTGCGGCGTGGGTCTGGTTGTTGCCTATGCGTTGCTGGGCTGCACCTGGCTTATCATGAAGACCGAAAATGAGCTGCACCGTAAAATGTCTGCGCTGGCCACACCGCTGGTGATGGCGCTGTTAGTGATAATCGGCATCGTTAGCCTGTGGACGCCATTTGCCCATGCCGATATCGCTCATCGCTGGTTCAGCAAGCCAAACCTGTTTCTGTTTCTGCCGGTTCCGGTGCTGGTGCTGCTCTGTTCATGGGGCATTGTGCGTGCCATTAAACGCGAAGCGCATTATTCACCGTTCCTGTTGACGCTGGCGCTGATCTTCCTGGGCTTCTCGGGGTTGGGCATCAGTATCTGGCCAAACATTATTCCGCCATCAGTCACCATCTGGGCTGCCGCATCACCGCCACAGAGCCAGGCCTTTATGCTGGTGGGTAGCCTGCTGATTATTCCGATGATTCTGGGCTACACCTTCTGGAGCTACTACGTGTTCCGTGGAAAAATCAAAGCAGACGCAGGATATCATTGATATGAAAAGCCTCAGCAGCATGAAAGACCACAATGAAGAAACGAAAGCGCCGTGGTGGAAGCGTGTGATGTGGCTGGTGTGTATCTATGCCGCCAGCGTGCTGGCGCTGGGCGTGGTCGCCTCACTGTTCCGCATGATGATGACAGCAGCAGGTATGCGCAGCCACTAACTGTCTGGCAGAGGCCAGAACAGGCTCAGGGAACATACGCCTTCCGCACAGACGCAATCCCCGGCAGGCTCAGCGCGGGCCATCCGTGACCCGCGCTGTTTTACTCCAGGCGTACGCTCCCATCACTTTAAGTTTGTGAACTGTCTGGAAATGACGTCGGTAAATTCTGATAGCTGGCAGGCGCGATCTCACCGCTTCCAGTCTAAACTGTGCAAATAATCAGAAGGCTGGCGTCAGTCACTCTTTTTTAGTTAGTAAGCTAAGCAATTAATGCGGAATCGCTCCGAACTGGCGTGCGCTCCTTACCCATTCCTTACACCGATTCGCGATCTTTGTTATGCTTTTGTAACGAAAATCCCAGTCCTAACCCGCGTCGTAAATCGCCATCATGCTCAGTCAGGCCATTAAAAAACAGCACATCAACGATCTGGTCGAGTGGATAGAAGCCAATCTCACCGACGATATCAATATCGATCAAATCACCCTTAAATCAGGTTATTCCAAATGGCACATGCAGCGCATGTTCAAAGAGACGACCGGACAGACACTGGCGGCCTATACCCGTAAACGGCGTCTGACAATGGCCGCCATGGCGCTGCGTCTGACGCGCATGACACTGATCGATATTGCCGTACGTTTTGGTTTCGACAACCAGCAAAATTTTACCCGGGTATTTAAAGGTCACTTTTCGCTGACGCCGGGTGCATTTCGCCGTATTCCTCATTTGCCGGTTAAAAACTTTCATGGCCGCATTTTGGTGCGATCGCCAGTTGAGCACCCAACGCTGGTGGAACGCGAGGAAGAACTTCACCTGTGCGGAGAGACGCTGGAATGGGAGTGTAAGTTTGGTGATTATATCGCCGATCACGATCACCGTGTCGCTGAGCAGGCGCGGCAACTGGTTGCGCGGGCGGGCAGCCACGCAACGCAGGGCTGGTTAGGCTTTCAATATGGCCCCGGCCATAGTTCTGCTGACCAGCAAAATATTAGCCTGTTTCAGGCGCTGGAGCCACAACATGCCGGGTTGCTAGGCGACAACACCGCCAGCTGGAGCGAGATTCGAGGTCACTATGCGTTGATCCGCTGGAGCGGCAGGCCGGAACAGCTAACGCGCTTTATTGAAGACATCTACTATCAGCATCTGCCAAAAATGGGTGTGTCACGGCGTCAGGGTAAAGATTTACTGCGTCTCGATTTTGCGCATTGTCAGTCCGACTGGCTGAGCGGCGTATTTTCTATTCCGGTGATGCAGGCGTAGCCAGTAGCGCAGCGCGTGTGGCCCTGGTAATGCATCTTTCGTGCGGTAAACCGTGACAAACCGCACGATTCTATAAAATAACTCGCTAGTCTGGCGTAAAATCTTCTCCCGAAACCCTGTCATACCTTAATCATCGTAGATCTGTGATGGGGCTGGAACATTCATCTGCATTTCAGGCCGTTTCTGGCCAAAACGACAAACGAAGACAACTATGCGACGCGTAATAATTTCACTGATTCTGGCATTGCCTGTCATGGCGATGGCGCAGCAGGCTGAACCTTTCTCACCGCCTGCCGGATTGCATCCGCACTCTCAGATCTCTCAGCATGAAATTCTGGGAGACGGTGAGCTGCCGGAACACACCAGCAGTAACTCTTCCCTCTCCGGATCCAACGACACACGGTAAGTGTTGGTGCGCTGCCACACTCAGCGGGGGCAAAATTGCCGGCTCGTCAGGAGCCGGACAGCCTCAGCCTTGTCTGCCTGCGTAAACGCGCCGCGCCGGCTGCTTACCTCCCTCTGATCTCTCTTATTCAGGCCGCTCTCCGCCTGCGTTACGCACATCTCAATATGTATAAAATATATCTTTAGCCGCAGAATCGCATTTTTCGTTCTTGTGATGAAGATATATCATAGCTAATCTTGCGGCTTAAGGTGAGAATGATTGTTATTCAATTATTGTTTAATCATGGCCAGCATGCCCGTGAATTGCGGGCATACACCCTGTTTCAGGAGAGAGATTTTGACGACATCAGCCAATCAGCGTGCACCGCAGCGCGTCCGTAATGAACTGCGTTTCCGCCATATCCAGGTCGCGAGTAAAACTAACATTGCCGGTAAATTCTGGCGTATCCGATTCAGCGGTAGCGATCTGGCAGGCTTTACGTCTCCGGGCTTTGATGACCACATCAAGGTGTTTTTCCCTTCAGTTGAAGGGGCTGAACTGGTTCTGCCACACATTACTGAGGCGGGGATTGTCTGGCCCGAAGGTTTACGACCGCAGGCGCGCGACTACACGCCGCTGGAATTCGATGGTGAGTCTTCACTGACCCTCGATTTTTATATTCATCAGCAGGGTGTAGCCAGTGACTGGGCAACTCAGGCGCAGGTTGGCGATCAATTAATTGTCGGTGGGCCACGCGGTTCGCTGGTGGTGCCGACCGATTACGCATTCCAGCTTTACGTCTGCGACGAAACCGGGCTGCCTGCCTTTGCGCGCCGTCAGCGTGACGCCCGGGCGCAGGCGCTGCATCTCTATGCCTTTACCGATGAAGCGACGGGCCGCGACTATTTATCTGATACTGCTAATCTGACGACAAACTGGCTTGGCAGTGGTCAGATGCAGAAAGCGCAGCTCAGCCAGCTGATTACCCAGCTGGATCAGATCACTATCCCGACGGAAAATTACTTTGTCTGGCTGACCGGCGAAGGGGAGTTTGTTAAAGCGCTGTGTGACTACTTCACGGTGCAGCGCGGCCTGGATAGCGACTTCGTGCGGGCGGTAGCCTATTGGCATCAGAAGTAAGCCGCTCTGGTAATTGAGTTTTGCCAGGCGGCGGACTACCATCAACCCCCTTTCTTCCCCGCAGGGCAGGCCATGAAACAGTACCCGACTTCCACTGCATCTGACGATCAGACTGCGCGCGCAGGCGGTTGCAGCGGACGACGCAAACGACGTGAAAAGAGGCTGGAAGCGAGTGAGGTTCGCCTGCTGATGCTTCATTTCCTGGCGCAGAATGCGGCGCACGGCTATGAGCTGATCAAGTCAGTTGAGGATCTGTCAAAGGGAGAGTATTCGCCCAGTCCGGGGATCATCTACCCCAATCTGACGCTGCTGGAAGAGAGGGAGGCGATTCAGGTTGTGGATGCGCAGGCAACGCGTAAAGCCTACCGCCTGACGGCGGCGGGAGAGGCACTGTTAGCGGATAACCGCGAAACGGTCACCCGTCTGATTACCCGGCTCTCTGCGCTGGCGATTCTGGTCAATAACCGCAGCATTCCGGCTGTTGAGCAGGCGATTCATGGGCTAAAAATCGCTTTGAACTGCCGGCTGTCGCAGGAAGATATCTCTGATGCCGCGCTGCAGACGCTGGTTAAGGTGCTGCACGACGCGGCAGAAAAAATCACCCACAGTGAATAGCGGACTTAGCTGATTTCAGTTTTGTGTTTGTCGATGTGACCCAGCGTACGATCCGGGAAACAGATATCGCGCACACGCTGTTTCAGCGTGGTCGCATCAGGGAAACCCCCATCCCGCTTACGTTCCCACAGCAGATGCCCATCCAGCGTAATCTCAAAAACACCGCCGGTGCCCGGTTTCAGCGTCACCTCCGCCAGATCCTCAGCGAAGGTATGCAGAAGTTCCTGTGCCATCCATGCTGACCGCATCAGCCAGTTGCATTGCATACAGTAGTGAATAACAACCACAGGTTTTTGCGCCATAACTCTATTCCTTTACGTGTTGATAAATGCCAATGCATTCGGGTTAACAATTTGTGCGCTGTGGTTTATATCTAAATGTAAATAATATTGATAATGATTATCAGTTGCATTAAATTCCCGGCGATAATTATTACACCAGCATGATGTTCTGACTTTTCACGGCGTTTATACAGAGCCGTTTTTACGTTGCCAGCAAGCAAGTGAGCGAATACTAACAATTAATCAGGTAATTCGCGCCTATGTCACCACGTTTTCAGAGATTGATGCAACCGCGTCTGACTCAACTGGCGTTGCTCGCCACTTTCATCAATACCACCTGCACGTATGCTGCGGGCAGTGAATCTGCCACGCTAGCCCTCTCTGACCGCTATGGCAGCAGTGCCGAGCCGGTAATGACGGTGACGGCGCCGGAAATCAAAAAAACGGCGGGCAGCAAAACCACGCTTTCTGCCAGCGATCTGCAACAACGTGGCGCCACTGACTTTGGGTCGATCATGCGCTATGAACCGCTGATCAGTGCCACCGGCAGCAGTGGCGGTTCCTCAGCCGGGAAAAGTGGCTTTGATCGGGCAGGGTATACCGGCTACAACATTCGTGGTCTGGAGAGCAACCGCGTCGGTCTGGATGTGGATGGCATTCCATTGCCGCAGGCCACCGGCCGAAGCTATGTGGGACGCGCCGGTCTCGACAGCTTTGGCATTGGCCGCGATTACATCGATCCTTATATGTTTGGCCGTATTGAGATCGAAAAGGGCGCCACAGCAGTGGATCAGCCGAACACCTCGATTGGCGGTAACGTCTCATTCCGTAACAAATCCCCGGACGACTATCTGCATCCCGGCAAGCCCACCTTTTTAGGTTATCAAAGCGACTATGACTCATCCAGTCGCAGCTGGCACAACGGCATGACTGCAGCGGCAGGCGATGACACGCTGCGTGGGATTTTTGTTTATAGTCGCCGCGATGGACAGCAGACCCGTAACAACAGCGATACGCTCGATGCTTATCCGGCCAACTGGCACTCCGACGCCTTTATGACCTCCGGCATCTGGCAGCCCAATGATGCGCACAAGCTCAGCGCAACCGTCGATTACTATCATAAAACTAACCACAGCCATTACGACAGCTGGAGCACTACCGGCAATACCGTATGGGGTCAGGCACAGCAGCAGAGTGATACCCGCCGCTGGGGCATCAGCCTGGCGGATGAATATACCCCTTACAATGACCTGATCGACAGCCTGACGACCCGTATTTACTGGCAGCAAACCCAGGCCCATGATAGTACCCGGATGCCATCAAGCGCCACTGCCAGACAAACGGTTTATTCCGACTACAACAGTGACAGCTATGGTGTTGACACCCGTGCGCTCAAAAACATCGGGCGACATGAACTGAGCGCGGGGCTGAATGCGCGTCTGGTGGACACGGAACGGCCTTTCCGTCAGTCACCCACGCCGAGCGCCTATACCGCCATCATGCAGCCACAGGCTAACAGCCGCAGTTACACCCTGGGCGGTTATCTGCAGGATAGTATCAGCTTCGATGCTGACGGACACCGGGCGGCCATCGTGCCGGGGGTACGTGTGGCCTATCAGAATACCCGACCGCGCGATGTGGCGACGCTGACCACCAACAGCAGCGTGCTCGACGCCAGCGAAGTCTCAGCGCTTTATGGTTCGCCAAACAGCGACACCCAGGTCTTGCCATCGATCGCTTTCGAGTACGATCTGACGCCTGAGCTAATGACTTATCTGCAATATACCCGTGGCGCGCAGTTCCCCAACGACTCCCAGCTTTATGGCTCATGGAACCTTGGTTCCAGCTATGCCGGTACCGCGCAGTACGCGCTGATTGGCAATGCAGACCTGAAAACTGAAACCAGCAACAACATCGAGTGGGGCGTAAAAGGTCAGGTGGCAAGAGGCGTCACGTTTAATGCAGCTGCGTTTTATAACGACTATAAAAACTTCATCGCCTTTACCCGTTACAGCCGGGCGGCGAATCCGGATAAGTTTGTCAATGTACCCAGCAACATCTACACCACCTATCAGGCAGAAAACCGTGACAAAGCCTACATCTATGGGGCTGAAATCAGCAGCAAAGTGAACTTCGGCAGCTGGTTTAGCGAGGTCGCGGGGCTGAGCGCAAATCTGGCCTTTGGCTATACCCAGGGCGCGGCAAAGTCGAGCTACCTCGGTGATCGCTACATCGATCTGGAGAGCGTTGCACCGATGAAAGCCATTGTCGGACTCGCCTGGGACGATGAGGCACGCGGCTACGGAGCCGCCGTCACCGCAACCTTTGTCAAAGGCAAAAAAGCCAGCGCCACGAATCGCAACAGCTTTGCCAACACCGGCAGCAGCCTGAGCGATTCCAGCACCGATTATATGCGGGTGCCAGGATATGGCATGGTGGATATGACCGCTTACTGGCGCGTTACGCACAACGTCAGGCTGAGTGGTGGACTTTATAATATTACCGATCGCAAATACTGGGATTATCTCAGCAGCCGTGAACTGACCAGCGCCACCCAGCAGGAACGCAACGATCAGGCGCTGGCCGTGATGCCAGGCCGCACCTTCCAGTTGGGTGTTAACGTCGACTTTTGATAACCGTCGCCCTGCATCACGCAGGGCATTGCCATGAGAGCCTGAACGATGAATCCGATATACCAGCACTATCTCACCCTTAAGGTTAAACATCCGAAGAAATATGCCCGCGATCTGGCTGCGCTGATCGGTATCAGTGAAGCGGAACTGTGCGAAGCGCGCATCGGCGTTGATGCCGTGGCGCTGAAACATGATTTCCCCGCATTGCTAAACGCGCTGGGGGCAGTTGGCGAGACCAAAAGTATCACCCGTAATGCTTATGCGGTACATGAGCATCTGGGCGAGTACCACAATGTGCAGATCGGCGCACATGGCGGCATTGTGCTCAATCCACGTGCGCTCGATCTGCGTCTGTTTGTCGCCCAGTGGTTCAGCGCTTTTGCCCTGCAGGAGCGGTCCGCACAGGGTGTGCGTCACAGTATTCAGATTTTCGATCGCCATGGTGATGCGGTGCTGAAGATCTATGTGACAGAGCAGACCAGTATGGCAGCGTGGCAGGCGCTTATCGCCCGTTTTAGTGCTGGCGACGTCGCGCCACTGAGGGTTGAGCCGGTTGCGGCAACCGCCCTGACCGACGCGATTGATGTCACCACCATTGACCGTGAATGGCGCGCCATGACCGATGTTCATCAGTTTTTTGCGCTGCTGAAACGCCATCAGGTTTCACGGCCTCAGGCGTTCCGCGCGGTAGGTGAGGATCTTGCCTGGCGAACCAGCAACGATGCGCTTAAGCGCGTGTTGCAGATGGCACAGCAGGCAGGCAATGAGATTATGATTTTTGTCGGCAACCGGGGCTGCACCCAGATTTTCACCGGCAGGGTGGAGAAGCTGCTGCCAATGGAGAACTGGCTCAACATCTTCAACCCTCAGTTCACGCTGCACCTGATGGCTGACCAGATAAGCGAAAGCTGGGTAACGCGCAAGCCAACCGGGGATGGCTTCGTGACCAGCCTGGAACTGTTCGCGGCCGACGGCACGCAGATCGCTCAGCTCTATGGACAGCGCACGGAAGGCACGCCAGAACAAGCCTGCTGGCGTGAGCAGGTACGTGCACTCTGCACGCCAGGAGCCGCGGCATGAAACGTCTGAGTCTGTTGTGGCTGCTGATGGCGCTGCCATCACTGACGCTGGCGGCGGAGCGGGTGGTGTCGATTGGCGGTGACATCACTCAGATTATCTACGCGCTGGATGCGCAGTCACAACTGGTGGCGCGCGACAGTACCAGCCTGCGTCCGGCGCCGGCCGCCCGGCTGCCGGACGTGGGTTATATGCGCCAGCTCAACGCCGAAGGTATTCTGGCGCTGAAACCGACGCTGGTGATTGCCAGCGAGCTGGCGAAGCCATCGCTTGTGCTGCAACAGATTGCCCGCGCTGGCGTCAGAGTGGTAACGGTGAGCGGCGAAAACAGCCTGCAGGCAATCCCTCAGAAAATCGCGACGGTGGGTCAGGCAATGCAGCGCGAAAGTGAGGCTCAGATGCTGGCGCAGCGGGTGACGCAGCAGATTCGCGAGTTGCCACAGCAACCGCTGCCAGTAAAAGTGCTCTACATCATGGCGAACAGCGGCATGAAGTCGATGGCGGCTGGAAATCAGACCGCGGCCGATGGCGCAATTCGCAGCGCCGGGCTGGAGAATGCTATGGGCTCAGTGCCACATTATCAGGCGCTGTCGCAGGAAGGCGTGATCGCCGCCGCGCCGGATCTGGTGGTGATGGGCGAGGATGGTCTGAAAACCCTCGGCGGCGAAGCACAGCTCTGGCAGTTACCGGGCCTGGCGCTGACGCCAGCCGGGCAGCATCACCGTCTGCTGGTGATCGACACCATGGCGCTGCTGGGATTTGGCCTTGATACGCCGGGGGCAATTGTGAAACTGCGTCAGGCTGCGGAATCGCTCCACGATGATTAATGGCAATGCATTGCGTGGCCTGGTGCTGATGCTGATTGTTCTGCTGGTTGCGATGGTGCTGGCGGCGAATCTGGGGGCGATATCGCTGTCGCTGCGGGCGCTGTGGCAGGCACCGCTCAGCGATCTCATCTGGCAGGTCTGGCTGGATATTCGTCTGCCGCGCGTGCTGCTGGCAGTGGTGATCGGCATGGCGCTGGCGGTGTCAGGTGCGGTGATGCAAGGCGTCTTTCGCAATCCGCTGGCCGATCCGGGCCTGTTGGGTATCAGCAGCGGAGCCGGACTGGCGGTGGCACTGGCGATCATTCTCCCGTTGGCGTTGTCGCCACCGCTGACATTATGGATCCCGATGATCGCCGCGTTTATCGGCAGCCTGGTGGTCACGCTGCTGATCTTCAGTTTCAGCCAGCTGGCACGCGGCAATCTTTCCAGGCTGCTGCTGGTGGGCATTGCGATTAATGCGCTGTGCGGGGCCGCGGTGGGTGTGCTCTCCTGGCTGAGCGACGACCAGCAATTACGCCAGCTGTCGCTCTGGGGCATGGGCAGCCTCAGCCAGGCGCAGTGGCCCATGCTGCTGATTTGCCTGCTGCTGATTCTGCCTGCCTTATTGCTGTTACAGACCCGCGCCCGCCACCTCAATCTGCTTCAGGCAGGCGAAGAAGATGCGCACTACATGGGGGTTGATGTGAAACGTACCCAGCATCAGCTCCTGACCCTCAGCGCGCTATTGGTGGGCACGGCCGTCTCGGTCAGTGGTGTGATCGGTTTTGTTGGCCTGGTGGTACCGCATGTAATGCGCTTTTGTCTCGGGAGCGATCATCGTTGGTTGCTGCCTGGTTCCGCGCTGGCCGGGGCCATTCTGCTGCTGCTGGCCGATACCCTGGCGCGTACCATCGTGGTTCCGGCGGAGATGCCGGTCGGGCTGCTGACCAGTTTAATTGGCGGCCCGTGGTTTCTCTGGTTGATCCTGCGTCAACAGCGAGGGTTCGAATGATGGAAGTTTTACAAGCCAGAGGATTGTGTCTCGCACGCGGTGGAAAAACCATTATCGATAATCTCAGCGTCACGCTGTCAGGCGGCGCGCTGGTGGCGCTAATCGGCCCTAACGGCGCGGGTAAATCGACGCTGCTGCGAATGCTCACCGGCTTTCTGTCGCCCGACCGGGGCGATTGCTGGCTGGGCGATCGGCAGCTGGCAGCATGGCCGCGTGAGGAACTGGCGCGTCGTCGGGCAGTGATGCGGCAGCAGAACAACCTGACTTTTGCACAGTCGGCGCAGTCAGTGGTGGCGATGGGTCGTGCGCCCTGGCCGGAGGCGCAGACGCAGGAGATTGTGGCTGAGGTCATGCAACTGACCGGCTGTGATTCGTTAGCGCAGCGCGATTACCGTCAGCTCTCCGGCGGTGAGCAGCAGCGGGTGCAACTGGCACGGGTACTGGCGCAACTCTGGCAGGATGGCGCACCGCGCGGATGGCTGTTTCTGGATGAACCGACGTCAGCGCTGGATCTCTTCTGGCAGCAGCAAATCCTGCGTTTACTGCGTCAGCTCACGCGTGCCGGGAATCTCACCGTTTGTACCGTGTTACATGACCTGAATCAGGCGTCGTTGTGGGCCGATCGTCTACTGCTGATGCACGCAGGCAGGCTGGTGGCTCAGGGCACGCCACAGACGGTGATGACTGAAGCGACTCTAACGCACTGGTATCAGGCTGATTTGCAGGTGGTGGCGCATGTGGAGAGTGGACAACCACATATCCAGCTACGGATTTAAACCGTTTCGCTTAAAAAACATTGACTTGCATAGTTTTATTCACCGGTTTTGCGCTATGCCTGGAACTTCCGGACAGACGACTAAGAAGACCATAATGGCAAAATCATTAGATAAAACGGCTGAGCAACTGGGTAATATTTTACTCTTCTCCGGACGACATCTGGCGACCGCCGAAGATGTTACTTATAAATTCTGGAGCGGTTAGCTTTAACACCGAGCCTGCGTACTACCCAGGGCCAGCTCGGAAAGACACTAAAGCCTATCCATGGCCGCCTGGCCCGCGCTGTCCATGGCACGGGCTGCTTTCCTCCTCTGATCCTGTTCCCTGCGCTCTGAATTTATACGTTGCGGCCAGATTCACCGTGAATGGGTTTTGTGAGCTATTTGATGCGAGAAACGCGCCTTCAAAAGCGGATTAACGGCAGTCGACAATCAGGCGACCCTGCACTTTGCCATCCAGCAATGCCTGTGCGCCCTCTCTGGCTTCGCTGAGCGGGATCACCCGGCTCAGCTTGCTGAGTCGTTCGCTATCCATCAGCTCACTGAGTCGCAGCCACGCCTGCTGACGAAGCGGTTTCGGGCACATCACACTATCAACACCGGCCAGCGTAACGCCACGCAAAATAAAGGGTGCGACGCTGGCTGGCAGGTCGAGTCCCTGCGCCATCCCGCAGGCGGCAACTGCGCCATCCCGCTGGGTGGCGGCCAGCACATTCGCCAGGGTGTGACTGCCTACGCTGTCTATCGCGGCGGCCCAGCGCTCTTTTACCAGCGGCTTACCGGGCTGGGAGAGTTCATCGCGGTCAATGACTGATGCCGCGCCCAGCGTGTCGATCAGATACGCGTGGTCGCTGGCGCGCCCGCTGGAGGCGATCACCTGATAGCCCATACGCGCCAGCAGGCTGACGCTATAGCTGCCGACGCCGCCGCTGGCTCCGGTCACCAGCACCGGCCCATGTTCAGGCGTGATACCTTGTTTTTCCAGCGCCATCACGCAGAGCATCGCGGTCAGTCCCGCGGTACCGATTGCCATGGTTTGCAACGGACTCAGCGTGGCGGGTGCACGGACCAGCCAGTCGCCGCTGACGCTGGCTTTCTGAGCCAGGCCGCCCCATTGTTTTTCGCCCACACCCCAGCCCGTCAGCAGCGCCACATCATCCTCTTTCCAGTCGGGATGGCGGCTGGCCGTCACCCGCCCCACAAAATCGATACCCGGCACCATCGGGAACTGGCGCACAATCGGGCCTTTGTTACAGATGGCCAGGGCATCTTTGTAGTTCAGGGATGAGTAGCTGACGTCGAGCGTGACATCGTGATCGGGTAGTTGAGATTCGGGGAGATCTTTCAGCAGGGAACGGTAACCCTGTTCGTCATTTTCAATGACCAGTGCCTTGAACATGCAGCCTCCGGCAGAGTGGGAAAGAGGAGAGCAGTTTACGCCTGGCAGAGACAATGCGGTAGGGCAATGGCCGCCTCTCCGGGGGAAGGAGACGGCAGAACCGTAAAAGCAGGCTGACAACTGCAGTGTGCCCGCTGCATAAATCAGCATATAATTCAAATAATTAGTCGTATTACGAATTTATTAAGATAAATAGTGTATAAAAATCATATTGTTATGTTTTTATCGGGTGGCTGAATAATTGCCTGGTTCGGGTTGTCCGTGCATAAAAAAGATGACATTATGACCGCCACTTTTTGACCCAGCTTCTTTATCGCAGAGGACGTCCCCATGTCCGGTTCACCGTGCATCCGCCCGGATTACCGTTCGCTTTTTCCGGCGCACACCGGGTTTTCCTCTTTTCCGCTATCTTCGTTATCCACCATGCGGTGAGGCCAGCCAGGCAGCCGCTATGGATCTGCTCTCCATCGGCTGCGGAATGCCTTCTGACTGTTAATTATTCGCCGGGGCGCTGTCCCCATAATTGTGCCTCTGGCACCTCCTCCCTGACGTTAGGGATTCTGTTATGACTCCACTGAAAATTGCTGCCAGCGCCGCTGTAGCACCCAATCTGACCCTGAACACCGCGCGTGATGTGGTGACGCTGGATAACACCGACTTTACGGATGTGGCGGCGGTGGTCGTCTCGCTGGCGGATACCCGCAGCGGTGTGCTGGCACTCCTGCGTCACACCGGCTTTAATCTGCCGGTGTTTGTCGCTAATGCGTTTGAAGAAGAAGTCATGCATCTGCCCGGCGTCAGCGGGGAGCTGGATGGTGATCCGCAGGCGTGGATCGCCCTTGAAGCGGCTGCGCAGGCGTATGAAGCGGCACTGCTGCCACCCTTTTTCGAGACGCTGACCCGCTATGTCGATATGCAGAACAGCACCTTTGCCTGTCCCGGCCATCAGGGCGGCGCGTTCTTTAAAAAACATCCGGCGGGCAAACAGTTTTATGACTTCTATGGTGAGAATGTTTTCCGGTCGGATATGTGTAATGCCGACGTCAAACTGGGCGATCTGCTGATCCACGAAGGCTCAGCTAAAGATGCGCAAAAATATGCGGCAAAAGTGTTTAACGCCGATAAAACCTACTTTGTGCTCAACGGCACCTCAAGCGCTAACAAAGTGGTGACCAATGCGCTGCTGACCCGGGGCGATCTGGTGCTGTTTGACCGTAACAATCACAAGTCGAACCATCATGGCGCGCTGATTCAGGCAGGCGCGACACCGGTTTATCTTGAAGCGGCGCGCAATCCTTTCGGCTTTATTGGTGGTATTGACGCGCACTGCTTTGATGAGGCTTATCTGCGTGAGCAGATCGCGGCAGTAGCTCCGCAGCGCGCGGCTGAGGCACGACCTTTCCGTCTGGCGATCATTCAGTTGGGCACTTATGACGGTACGGTCTACAACGCGCGTCAGGTGGTGGATCGCATCGGTCATCTGTGTGATTACATCCTGTTTGATTCCGCGTGGCTCGGCTATGAGCAGTTCATTCCACTGATGGAAAGCTGTTCGCCACTGACCCTGCAGCTAAATGAGAATGATCCCGGTATTTTTGTCACTCAGTCAGTGCATAAGCAGCTGGCAGGTTTTTCACAGACTTCGCAGATCCACAAAAAAGATAATCACATTCGTGGACAGCGGCGCTTCTGCCCGCACAAGCGACTGAATAACGCTTTCATGCTACACGCATCAACCAGTCCGTTTTATCCGCTGTTTGCCGCGCTGGATATCAACGCCAGAATGCATCAGGGCGAAGCGGGGCGACGCATGTGGGATGAGTGCGTCACGCTGGGTATCGAGGCGCGCAAAGCAATCCTGGACCGCTGTGAAATGATCCTGCCGTTTGTGCTGGAAACGGTGGATGGTCAGCGCTGGCAGGATGCGCCCACAGAGACCATCGCCCGCGATCTGCGCTACTTCAGCTTTGAACCGCAGGCTCAGTGGCACGGTTTCGCCGGTTATGCGCGCGATCAGTATCGGGTGGATCCCTGCAAGCTGCTGCTAACCACGCCGGGGATTGATGCGGCCAGCGGTGAATACAGTGATTTCGGGATTCCGGCGACCATTCTGGCGAACTATTTGCGTGAGAACGGCATTGTGCCTGAGAAGTGCGATCTCAATTCAATCCTGTTCCTGCTGACCCCGGCAGAGAGCCCGGAGAAGATGGCGAATCTGGTGGCGATGCTGGCGCAGTTTGAGCAGCACGTCACAGAGGATGCGCCGCTGGCCGAAGTGTTGCCGACCATTTACCGTAAAAACGCCGAGCGCTATGCCGGATATACCCTGCGTCGCCTTTGTCAGGAGATGCACGATCTTTACGTCAGCCATAACGTCAAGGATCTGCAGCGATTGATGTTCCGGGCAGCGGAGTTCCCGCCGGTCAGGGTGAATCCGCAGGATGCGCATCAGGCCTATATTCGCGGCGAAGTGGAGCTGGTGCCGATAGCCGAAGCCCAGGGTCGGGTCGCCGCGGAAGGTGCGCTGCCTTATCCACCAGGTGTTTTGTGCGTGGTGCCCGGTGAAGTCTGGGGCGGCGCGGTGCAGCGTTACTTCCTTGCGCTGGAAGAGGGGCTTAATCTGCTGCCAGGCTTCTCGCCCGAACTGCAGGGTGTTTATACCGAGGAGGATGAACAGGGACGGAAGTATCTGGTGGCGAATATGATGGTGGGGCGCTGATCTGAGCGGGGGCAGAGGCGGGGAGCGGCCCGCCTGCCTTTGGTTCGCTGCGCGAACGGGGCACGCTTCGCAGCGGGCTGGCACTGAGACGGTTTCGCTTGCAGCGGGCTGGCACGGAGAAGGTTTCGCTTGCAGCGGGCTGGCACGGAGAAGGTTTCGCCCGCCAGGCGATGGGCAGTTTCAGGTTCTCGGTGCAGGCGGACGCGTTAAGGGGCGTACGCCCGCCCCTTAACAATCCCGGCGTCCGGCTGCCTGCGCGCCCCGCTTTGCGGGGTACCCTCGTCACGCCCTGCGGCCGACGGACCGTCCGGACGCGCCATCCCTGGCGCGAACTGTCCTTTCGCCGACGTCCTGTCGGCTCATCCTTGCCTCCGGTTGTTCCTCAGCGCTTCGGATGCCTTTGAGAAACCCCTGCCTGTGATTTCTTTGTGTTAACTGTGGTGCTGTGTAGTCTGCTGGACTTAAAGCCACAGTCAAAGCCAGTCCCAAAAAAACCACAGCGATAAAGTACCCAACATAGAAAGAAGAGATAACAGCAGGGGGGTAGGGAGGCCGTCAGAGCCGCTGAGCGGATGAGGGATTTCAGGACGAGCGACAGGGATGTCGCGAAGAGGCGGGTTCGCGCCAGGGATGGCGCGTCCTGCCGGTCCGTGAGAAATCCGGAAGACGCGAAGGAACCGCGAAGCGGCGGTGAAGCAGGCCGGAGCCGGGGGGCAAGGGGCGCGGCGACTGGCGCCCCTTGTCGGTCGCCTGCAGAGGCATGTCTGAAACTGCCCAACTGATCAGGCGAACGAAACCCTTCTCAGAGCCCGTTCGCGCAGCGAACAACCCCCCGCTACAGCAGCTCCGATCAGAATCCCCGATAACTCTTCTGCGCGGTACTCACCTTATACAGATAACGCCGTGACTCGGCCGACGGATGCTGATTCGCCAGGGTCGAATAAACCTTGTTGGGTGACATGCCGTTAATCATTGAGAACGCGCGATCTTTATCGCTGGAGAAGACGCGCAACACGCTGCCCGCACCACCGTTATAGGCGGTGATCACTGCATAGCGGCGTGACAGCGGATCCTGAATACCGCCCAGATAGCTGCGCTGCAACAGCGACAGATATGCTGTACCGGCATCGATATTGTTCTCCGGATCCAGCAGATAACTGCGGCTCGGCTTGCCCCATTTCCCCTTCATGCGGAACACGTCAACGCCGGCGGTATGTTGCACCACCTGCATCAGACCCAGTGCATCAGAATGACTTACGGCGTAGGGGTTAAAGCTCGACTCGGTCTGCATGATCGCCAGGATCAACGAGGCATCGACACCATACTGTTCCGCGGCTTTACGCACCATCGGCAGGTATTTGTGCGCACGCTTATCCAGGTGGTTCGGCACCATCGGAATCGAAATGGTGTAAATCACATGCAGGCCCGAGGTGCGGCGCTGCAATTTATTCTGGATCAGATAGTCTGCAAAGGCTTCAGCGCGGCCCTGCCAGCGAATGGGCTGACCGGTATTATCCAGCACCTGACCATACAGCAGCGGCTCTTTACTGATCTCAATGTCATTGGCGTCAGAGTAGAGATCGACATTACCCGGATCTTCACCAATCAACAGGGTGGTCACGATCGCCTGACGCAGGCTGGCCATCGGATCAGTGCCAGAAATCGTCTCGATGGTCAGCTTACCGCTTTCGAAGTTGATGTGGCTGCGGGTGTAATAATTGTCGCTGTATTTGACGTAATCTTTAGGCCCAGCGATCAGGACCTCATTGATACCCCAGATATTCTCAATATTGTGAGCAAACTGCCCCATCAGAATATCAAAGCCGTTGGTATCTTTTACCCACTCCTCGTGGGACTGCTGATTCTTTGACCCGGAGCAGGAAACCAAAAGTGGTGCTATCACCAGCAGGGCGATTAATTTTTTATTCATTGGGAGTGCAAGCCTGACCTGGATGACCGGCCTCAGCGATGAGGCCCGGAATGTTTACGCTTCTGGCGGTGTATAGCCTTCGATATGAACGTCTTTACCTTCGAACAGGAAATTGATCATCTCCTTCTCCAGCACTTTACGATCATCGGGATTCATCATGTTGAGCTTCTTCTCGTTGATCAACATGGTCTGTTTCGCCATCCATTTTTGCCAGGCTTCTTTAGAGATGTCATTGTAAATGCGCTTACCCAGATCGCCCGGATAGAGCTGAAAATCCTGCCCTTCCGCGTCGCGCTGTAAAAAAGTACAAAAAATGGTGCGGCTCATTATTCTTCCTCATTAATCTCACAACTGTTCAAAGCCAGTTGTCGGGGGTGGCGCAGCTCGTGTAACAGGCGCTCAACGGGTGCGGCTAAACCCACGGATGGTGGCAGCGCTAAGTTATACCAGAGACCGCCTGCTTCATCCATCGCCGCCCCGACAGAAGGCCACGCCAGCCACATTGGCACAATATCGAGATGGAAATGGCTGAAGGTATGACGAAAGGCGGTGAGCTGCTGCGGTTTTGCATGAATGCCACGCGCCGCCAGCCAGTCGGTCAGCGCCGCTTCGGTGGTGAACTGGGGGAAGCAGAACAGCCCCCCCCATAAACCCACGGGCGGACGCTGCTCCAGCCAGACATCATCGCCATCCTGCATCATCAGGAACCAGCCGCTCCGCTCCGGCAGCACCTGCTTAGGCTTCTTGCCGGGATAGCTCGCCCAGCTGCTGTTGGCATACGCCTCACAACCACTGTTCAGCGGGCAGAGATCACACTTCGGCTTGGAGCGGGTACAGACGATAGCACCCAGATCCATCATCGCCTGATTAAACTGGCTGACGCCCTCGGCGGGTGTGACCTCTTCGCTGATCTGCCAGAGCCGCTTTTCGACCTCTTTTTTACCCGGCCAGCCGCTGACGGCATAGCAACGGGCCAGCACGCGCTTGACGTTGCCATCCAGAATCGGGAAATGCTGCCCCAGTGACAGCGACAGGATTGCGCCCGCCGTGGAGCGGCCAACGCCGGGCAGGGCAGAGACATCATTGAAATTACGCGGGAACTCGCCCTGATGAACCTCGACAATCTGTTTTGCGGCTTTGTGCAGATTACGCGCACGGGCGTAATAGCCGAGGCCGGTCCAGAGATGCAGCACTTCATCCAGCGGAGCTGCAGCCAGATCGGTGACCGTGGGGAAGCGCGCCATAAAGCGTTCAAAATAGGGAATAACCGTGGCAACCTGGGTTTGCTGTAGCATGACTTCCGAGAGCCACACTTTATAAGGCGTCTTTTCCAGCTGCCACGGCAGGGTTTTGCGACCAAAGCGCTGATACCAGTCCAGCACCTGTTGCGCGAACTGCGGCGCTTGCATCATAAGAAGGAAATTTTCCGTGTTTACTCTACACTCAGGCAGGAATTCCAGCACATGCGCACCTGGGTGTAAACCGGAAGATTGCAAAGGCTTGCTTCTGCTTATGAACTTTGCATAATGCCCGTTTCCCGGAACAGGCTAACCAGCAGGCTTTTACATGATTAATGACGTCATCACCCCAGAATTTGATGAGAACGGGCGGCCATTACGCCGGATCCGCAGCTTTGTGCGCCGCCAGGGTCGCTTAACTAAAGGCCAGCAGCAGGCGCTGGACACCCTGTGGCCAGTCATGGGGGTGGAATATCAGCCGGAGCCGATTGATCTGCCCGCGCTGTTTGGCCGCGAGGCCCCGGTGACGCTGGAAATTGGCTTTGGTATGGGCGCATCTCTGGTGACCATGGCGCAGAACACGCCGCATCAGAACTTCCTGGGCATTGAAGTGCATGCGCCGGGCGTGGGTGCCTGTCTGGCCGCCGCCAAAGACGCGGATGTACAGAACCTGCGGGTGATGTGTCATGACGCGGTAGAAGTGCTGGAGAAGATGATTCCGGATAACTCGCTGCGCATGGTCCAGCTCTTCTTCCCCGATCCGTGGCATAAAGCGCGGCACAACAAACGCCGTATCGTCCAGGTGCCCTTTGCCGAGCTGGTGATGCGCAAACTAAAGCTGGGCGGCGTCTTCCACATGGCGACCGACTGGGAAGCCTACGCGGAGCATATGCTTGAAGTGATGAACAGCATTGATGGCTACTGCAACCAGTCTGAGCAACAGAATTATGTGCCGCGTCCCGAGACGCGTCCACTGACCAAATTTGAGCAGCGCGGGCAGCGTTTAGGCCACGGCGTATGGGATTTAATGTTTGAGAGGGTGAAATAATGGCCACACAACGCAGCCGCCGATTACGTAAAAAACTGCACATCGACGAGTTTCAGGAACTGGGTTTCTCGGTTGCCTGGCGCTTCCCGGAAGGCACCAGCGAAAGTGAAATTGATGAGACGCTGAACCAGTTCATCAATGAAGCGATCGACCCTAACGGTCTGGCCTTTGATGGCAGTGGTTACCTGGTGTGGGAAGGTCTGGTTTGCCTGCAGAAAACCGGCAAATGTACCGATGAGCATCGGGCGCTGGTCCGCAAATGGCTGGAAGAGCGCAAGCTGCAGGACGTGCAGATGACTGAACTCTTTGACGTCTGGTGGGACTAAGTCGTCACACAGCGTCGGGCTGAGGCCCGATCTCTGAACGGTTACAGACCAGATGTTAGGGAGTTTATATGATGCGTAAAGCGCTTCTTGCTGTGCTGCTGATGGCAGCGACTCAGGCTCAGGCTGCGTATGAATGCAGCGTTAAGCCGCAGGACGATGTGGTCATCAGGCCGCAGAGTGTGCAGGTGGTCGGTGCCAGTGGCAATATGGAAATCTCGCCGCAGGGCGACGTGCAGTTCAACGGCCAGAAAGTTTCGCTGGATATCGCTGAACGTCAGAAAGCGATCGACTATCAGAACGCGCTGCGTCGCGATCTGCCGTGGATTGACAGCGGGGCGACGTCCCGTCTGGAGAAAGGGCGTGTGGCACTGGATCGGGTCATCGTTGAAAAACTGGGCACCGACAGCAACGTGCGTAATCGCCTGACCACGCTGAATGGCCAGTTGAAACAGCAGATGAACCGCATCATTGAACACCGTGAAGACGGTCTGACGTTCCACCATCAGGCGATTGATCAGGTGCGCGCCGAAGGTGAAAGGCTGGTGCAGTCGACGCTGGGCGGCGTAATGCAGGATAGTCTGAATGAGATGGGCAGTAAGCAGGGCAGCGGTGGCAGTAATCCGCTACAGGCGATTATGGGCAATCTGGGCGGTCTGCAACAGTCGATTCAGGCTGAGTGGAGCAAGCAGGAGCAGGATTTCCAGAACTTCGGACACGAAGTGTGTAATCGCGTTATTTCGCTGGAAGATCAGCGTAAACAGCTTACCCGCGCACTGAAAAAATAAGTTAACGCCTCAGCCTGACGGGCTGAGGCGCTTTTTTTACCCTTCCACGCTTACTCTTCCGCTAAAAACAGCTCAAGCAGCGAATTCAGGAACAGCTTCCCTTTCTCCGTAATCTGCCACTGCTCAGCGGTTTCGGTCACGTAACCGGCACCAATTGCGGCATCCATCTGCGAACGGATCACCTGTTCTGACAAACCGGTGTAGCGGCTGAACTCGTCGCGCGGCGCGGCCTCCAGCAGGCGAAAACGGTTCATGAAATATTCAAACGGCTTGTCGTTGTCGGCAACCTCATACTGCTTTTCGCGGTAGTTACCCTGCATGAAGCCACGCGGATGACGGGTTTTCACCGTGCGGACAATGCGGCCATCCGGTTGCGTCAGCTTGCCGTGTGCGCCACACCCAATCCCCAGATAGTCGCCAAAGCGCCAGTAGTTGAGGTTGTGTTCACAGCGATAACCCGGCTTCGCGTAGGCGGAAGTTTCATACTGCTGATAACCGGCGGCCCGCAGCAGCTGATCGCCCTGTTCAAAAATATCCCACAGTGCATCATCATCCGGCAGCACCGGCGGACGTGAGCCAAACAGGGTGTTGGGTTCAATGGTGAGCTGATACCAGGAGAGATGCGGAGGATTCAGCGCAATCGCCTGACGTAAATCGTCGAGCGCTTCCTCCAGCGACTGATCGGGCAGGCCATGCATCAGGTCGAGGTTAAAGCTGCGCAGCGACAGCGACTCTGCCAGTTCAGCGGCGCGAACCGCCTCTTCCGGGCCATGAATACGGCCAAGACGCTGCAGCTTTTGCGGACTGAAACTCTGTACGCCAATGGAAATACGGTTGATACCGGCGCGCTGATAGGCGCTGAACCGGTCCGCTTCCACGGTGCCAGGATTGGCTTCCATGGTCACTTCCGCATCATCCGATAGCGTCAGACGCGCCCGCACGCCATCCATCAGCATCTGCATCGCGCTACTGCTCAGCAGGCTGGGCGTGCCACCACCAATGAAGATCGTGCGGACTTTCCGGCCATTGATGAGCGGTAAATCGATCTCCAGGTCGCGCAGCAGGTGCTGCACATATTCAACGTGCGGCACCTCATCTTTCAACGCGTGGGAGTTAAAATCACAGTAGGGACACTTCTGTACGCACCATGGAATGTGGATGTAGAGACTCAACGGCGGCAGATTAGGCATTACGCATCGCTTCCAGCAATAGCGTCAATGCTTTACCCCGGTGAGAAACAGCACCTTTCTCCGCTTTGCTGAGCTCGGCCGCGGTTTTACCCAGCGCCGGTACAGAGAAAATCGGGTCATAGCCAAAGCCACCGGCACCAGTGGCCGAGCGGGTGATCTCACCCTGCCAGCTGCCATGGAACACCAGCGGGGTCGGATCTTCCGCATGACGCAGATAGACCAGCACGCAGTGGAACTGCGCCTGGCGCTGACCGTCCGGCACGTTTTCCAGCGCCTGCAGCAGCTTACCCAGGTTCTGCTGATCGCTGGCTCCCTCACCGGCGTAGCGCGCCGAGTAGATGCCGGGCGCGCCGCCCAGTGCGTCAACGGCCAGACCGGAATCATCGGCAATGGCCGGTAAGCCGGTGATCTGTGCCGCGTGACGCGCTTTGAGAATCGCGTTCTCAATAAAGGTCAGGCCGGTCTCTTCCGCCGATTCAACCCCAAGGTCGGTTTGTGCGACGATATCCAGACCAAAGGCGGAGAGTAACTCCGCCAGTTCACGCACTTTGCCGGGATTGCCGGTTGCCAGGACAACTTTTTGCATAACAGTTCCAGTTTGATTCATTTACAGCAGATACCAGAGACCCGGGAACAGGTCCATGCCGAGAAAGTTCAGGGCATACAGCACCAGGATGACGATCATCGCTGAGAAATCGATGCCGCCCATCGCAGGCAGAATACGGCGAATAGGTGCCATCATCGGCTCGGTTAACTGCACCAGCAGATAATCGACAGGACCTCGGCCCTGGCTGATCCAGCTCATCAGGGAGCGAATAATAATCACCCAGAAGACCAGATAGCCGGCGGATTTGACCAGCGACAGCAGGCCGACCAGCAGATTGGTCGGGTCGACCGAGAAGACGCCCACCTGAATCAGTAATAAAATCGGGTATTTCAGCGTGGTCAGCACAAAGGCCAGCAGCAGCGACGCGGTATCAATCGGTCCCAGCGCCGGCAGTATGCGGCGGAGCGGCTTAACAATCGGCTGTGTCACTTTTACGACAAACTGCGCCACTGGATTGTAAAAATCGCAGCGGGACCACTGCATCCAGATGCGTAACAGCAGCACCATGACGTAGAGATCGATCAGCGTTTTTACTAAAAACGTCAGTGTTAACATGAAGTTCCTCTATTATTGTTGTGAGTTTTGCGCATAATCTCGTGCGCCAAAAATGGCGGTGCCGATACGCACCATCGTACTGCCTGCAGCGATTGCCGCCTCCATGTCATCGCTCATTCCCAGTGAAAGCGTATCAATGTGCGAATACTGCTGTTGCAACTGCCGGAAGGCATCCGCCATTTGCTGACACACCGCCAGCTGCCGCGGGTAATCCCTCTCAGCCGCCGGAATCGCCATCAATCCGCGCAGACGCAGTTGCGGCAGGGTTGCGATCTGTTCAGCCAGGCCGGAAACAGCCTCCAGCATGATGCCAGATTTGCTGTTCTCGTCACTGATATTTACCTGAATTAACACATTCAGCGGTGGCAGAGTGACAGGCCGCTGATCGTTTAGCCGCTGCGCAATGCGCTGACGGTCAATGGTGTGACACCAGGCAAAATTTTCCGCCACCAGACGGCTTTTATTGGACTGCAACGGGCCGATGAAGTGCCACTCCAGCTCAGGATGTGCGGTCAGTACCTGAACCTTTTCAACCCCTTCCTGGACGTAATTTTCACCAAAGGCAATCTGGCCAGCGGCAAAGGCTTCTTCGACCGCGCTCGCAGGTTTGGTTTTACTGACTGCAAGCAGGGTAATTTCTTCTGGTGTGCGGCCGCAACGCGCGGCAGCGGCAGCGATTCGTTGCCGTACTTGCTGTAGGTTCTGCTGGATTGAGGTCATAGTCAGGAGAAATTATGAATCTGGATGAAATGGTGGGGCTTAGTGTAAAGCATAATGCCGCCGATCTGCACCTTTGCAGCGGACATTTGCCCTGTTGGCGGCGGCAGGGAAGGCTGGAGACGATTCCGCAGCAGGCCAGGCTCTCTGCGGACTGGATGGAGCAGTTTATGGCACGCTGGCTCAGTGCCCCTCAGCGTCTGCAGCTGGAGCGCGCAGGGCAGCTCGATTTCGCCCTGAGTCTGGCCGACGGCCAGCGTCTGCGTGCGAATCTGTTTATGCAGCGCAATGGCCTGTCGCTGGCGCTACGTATAATAGCCACGGTGTGCCCAACGCTGGAGAGCCTGCAACTGCCCGACATTGTCCCGGCGCTTCTTGAGCAGCAGGATGGACTGATTCTGGTGACCGGCGCGACCGGCAGCGGCAAATCTACCACGCTGGCGGCACTGGTTGATGCGCTGAACCGTCAGCAGGCGCGTCATATCATCACGCTGGAAGACCCGATTGAATTTATCCATCACAGCCAGCAGTCGCTGATCCAACAGCGCGAAATTGGCCTGCACTGTGGTTCGTTTTCGCTGGGGATAAAGGCGGCGCTGCGTGAAGATCCCGACGTCATTCTGCTGGGCGAACTGCGCGACAGTGACACCATTCGTCAGGCGCTGACGGCGGCGGAGACTGGCCATCTGGTGCTGGCAACGCTTCACACGCGTGGCGCGGCACAGGCAGTGGATCGGCTGGTGGATGTCTTTCCGGCGGAGGAGAAGCAACTGGTGCGTACACAGCTGGCGGGCAGCCTGAAAGCGGTGATTGCGCAGCGGCTGGTGCCTGCTATTGCCGAATCGCGCATCGGACTGTTTGAAGTGTTGGTCGCGACACCCGGCATCACGAATTTGATCAGAGAAGGCAAGATGCACCAGATCCCTGCACTGTTACAGACCGGCGCACAGGCCGGTATGCAGACGTTTGAGCAGAGTCGGCTGGCGCGTCAGGCAGCCGGACTGATTGAGTGAGGGTGTCAGTAATGGTTTTCGAACCAGTCCTGCAAAATGATGGCAGCGGACTGCGAATCGACCGATCCCTTATTGAGTGCGCGGTAGCCGCCGCGTTCAAACAGGCCAGCACGCGCTTCTACCGTGCTGAGTCGTTCATCCTGCAACTCGACCCGGATACCAAAGCGACCGTGCAGGCGATTAGCAAATTTACGCGCGCGAGCCGTTAACGGCTGCTCAGTGCCATCCATGTTTAGCGGTAAACCTACCACCACAAAATCGGGCTGCCACTCTTTCAGCAGCTTTTCGATTGCCAGCCAGTCCGGGGTGCCATCCTGCGCTTTCAGCGCAGTCAGCGGACGGGCGCTGCCAGTGAGTTCCTGCCCTATGGCGACACCAATACTTTTGGTGCCGAAGTCGAAACCTAACAGAGTTTGAGTTGACATCAGGCGTGTCCGGCGTCGCTGGCCATGTTGTGAATATCGACGCCAATACTGCGCGCCGCTTCGCGCCAGCGCTCTGAAATAGGCGTCTGGAACAGGATGTTGCTGTTGGCTGGCGTGGTTAGCCAGGCATTTTCCATCAGCTCATTCTCTAGCTGATCTTTTTCCCATGCGCAGTAACCCAGTGCTACCAGCACATTGGTGGGCTGAGACGCGGTACCGATCGACTCCAGCACGTCACGGGAGGTGGTAATGATCGTGTTATCTGAGACGCGAATACTGGAAGTAAAAGTGCGTTGTGCTGAGTGCAGGATAAAGCCGCGATCTTCCGCCAGCGGACCGCCTGTGAACACCGGTTTATCCAGCCTGATGGCTGGATCGCGATCGTCGGCAGAGATTTTCAGCTTCTTCAGAATGCCTTCTACCGTCAGGTTTTCCATGGGTTTATTGATGATCAGTCCCATTGCACCCTCTTCGTTGTGTTCGCAGAGATAAACCACAGAACGTTTGAAGAAAGGATCCTGCAATGAAGGCATGGCAATCAAAAAGTGATGTTGTAAATTCATTCTCACACGATGCACCAAAAAAATAACCGGCACGCGACGTCCGCACCGGTATTGGGTTGATCACGGAGCCTCGCCCCGGCGTCATGCTCAGCCCAGGCGTTTCTCAATGGCATCCATCAACATGCCGGTGATGGAGATCGGGAACGCAGCCTCAATTTCACGTACGCAGGTTGGGCTGGTCACGTTAACTTCAGTCAGTTTATCACCGATGATGTCCAGACCGACAAAAATCAGCCCTTTTGCTTTCAGCGTCGGACCCACACGGCGCGCAATTTCCCAGTCGCTTTCGCTCAGCGGACGCGCTTCACCGCGACCACCCGCGGCAAGGTTACCACGTGTTTCACCGCCCTGCGGAATACGTGCCAGGCAGTAAGGCACCGGCTCGCCATCCACGACCAGCACGCGTTTGTCACCCTCTTTGATCGCTGCAATATAGTTCTGCGCCATGCAGAAACGGCTCTCATGCTCGGTCAGGGTTTCGGTAATTACACCAAAGTTTGGATCATCTTTCTTCACGCGGAAAATCGAGGCGCCACCCATGCCATCCAGCGGCTTCATGATAATGTCGCCATGCTCCTGCCAAAAGGCGCGCAGCTGCGCTTTGCTGCGGGTCACCAGGGTATCAGGCGTAAACTCGGCAAACCAGGCGGTATAGAGCTTTTCGTTGCAGTCACGCAGGCTCTGCGGTTTGTTAACGATTAGGGTACCCAGCTCTTCAGCACGTTCCAGAATGTAGGTCGCATAGATGAACTCGGTATCGAATGGGGGATCTTTACGCATCAGTACCACATTCAGGTCCGCCAGCGGGATCACTTGCTCGCAGCCGAACTGATACCAGTTATCTGCGTTCTGTTCAACGCTGAGTAGGCGGGTACGGGCAGACGCCACGCCACCGCGCATTGAGAGATCGTGCATCTCCATGTAGTGAATTTCGTAACCACGGCGCTGTGCTTCCAGCAGCATGGCGAAGCTGGTGTCTTTTTTGATATTGATGGACGAAATAGGGTCCATTACGATGCCAAGTTTAATCATTATTATCTCCTCGGTAAGGCGGCATTTACCGCCTCGTCTGGTTCGGTCTGCAGTGGGCCGATTGGTCAGGACATCATGCCTGCTTTCTCCCCGCTGAAAGTATCGCTTAACCCAGGTCGCCAAACCTCACCTGAAGTGCCGTAATGGCCGTCAGCGCGGTGGTTTCGGTACGCAGTACCCGTGGGCCAAGCAGAATGTCAGTAAAATCATGCTGCGCCGTCATCGCAATCTCGTCGGCTGACAATCCGCCTTCCGGGCCAATCAGTAGCCGTACCCGCTCAACAGGCTGTGGCAGCGTATTAATGCTGTGACTGGCGCGTGGATGCAGGTTGAGCTTCAGACCGCGGTCAGCTTCCGCACACCAGGCTTCCAGCGTCATCGCTTCACGAATCTCCGGCACGCGATTACGGCCACACTGCTCGCAGGCGGCAATAGCAATTTTCTGCCACTGTTGGATCTTCTTAGCCAGACGTTCAGCATCAAGCTTTACGCCACAGCGCTCGGAAAACAAGGGTGTAATGACATTTACGCCAAGTTCAATCGATTTCTGGATAGTGAATTCCATTTTTTCACCGCGCGACATCACCTGACCCAAATGCAGATGTAAAGGCGACTCGCGATCGTCCGGCTGGCTCGCTGTGACCGATACTTTTACACGCTTTTTATCGACATGCGTGATCTCTGCAGCAAAAGTCAGATTAGTGCCATCAAAGAGTTCCAGACGCTGACCTGTCGTCATCCGGAGTACCCGGCCTACATGATTGGATGCATCTTCATCCAGGGTAATTTCACTGCCGGTGCTTAATGGCCCGGTGTGATAGATGCGAGGTATGCGCATAAGGTTCCTGAGACCGGACGCCGTGCTGCAGCGGCGTCATTGGAAAAACAGCTAGTGTAGGGCAGGGTTTTTAGTGCTGGCAAGCCTGCTGCACATAAGGATTGTGATTGCCCTGAACCTTCGCAATGCGCTGGTCGCGTTCGCACTCCCATTTCGATACGGGATAGAGCGTGTTCCAGGCAGTAAACAGCTGCGTCTGCTGGCGCGAAATACGTAGATGATACTGGTCACGCATGTAGAAATAGGTACGGGCAATGGCTCCCCGCGCGCGCGCGGGTGGCTCCGCCTGTTTGAGTTTGAAGTCGATCTTCATCTCACACTGGCCATACTGCTTCTCGCTGCCGTTCCATTGACTATAAGCGAAGTTACCACGGTCGCCATTCACTTCGCCCACCGCAGGTTGAAGATTATGCAGGTCAGCTTCGATGCGGCGATAGTCGGCATCCTTGCTGCAATTTTTACGGCCACCCTCCTGCCAGCACTGGCGCTGATGGCCAAACTCCCAGGCCGGCATCACATGTTCCCACTCAATGCGTGCGGCGCGATTGGCGTTTTTGCGAACCTGATAGCCGCAGCTATTGAGATCGGGAATGCCTTTTTTCCCCTGCCAATGAATCTTACAGCCACAGTAAAAAGAACCTGGTGCATCGGCGTTGATTGCTGCTGCAAAGGTTTTGGCTTGCTGAAAATTATTTTGATGATAGTTATTCAGGTTGAGGGCGTTAGCGGCGGGCACGAACAGCAGCGCAACCGTAAGAGTAATTATGCGAGACATATTCCAGATTTCTATTTAGTTAGAAAAAGGGCGGCAGATTAACAGAATGTGGAATAGGGCGGAATGGGGAGTGTTCTCAGGAAGCGACAAACTCGCCCTCGGTCAGCAGGCTGCCACAGCGCACGCAGCGATATTCACTCTCTTTGCGACGCACCCGATTGTGGCGGCGCACCGTAAGCTGATGCTGCTGGCACTGACAGCGATACGCGAAGGTATTGCTGCGCACGGATGCTATCTCAAACTGATGGGTGCGCCGTGCCGGAACAGCCAGTACCTGCTCCATCATCCACTTCCACTCTTTGCCGTGCGGTGCAACGCGACCAAACTGCTTCCAGACCAGCAGATGCGCCAGCTCATGTGGCACCACTTCATCGATAAACGCCTGCTGGTTTTCCAGCAGCAGCACCGGATTGATGCGGATTTCCCATGACGCCAGCCAGGCGGTGCCTGCCGCCGTACCGCGCTGCTGGTAAAGCAGTTTTGGTTCGGGGTAATGGGTGTTTAGTGCCTGATTCGCACGCTCAAGCGACTGGCGCAGCGATCGCATCACGGCCTGCTGCAGGGCAATGGGGAGACGAGGTGTTTTCATGGGGCTCAGAATAATCGCCGCAGCGCAGGAACTCAACGTTGCCAGCGAAAACGGTCACGCAGTGGCCAGACTCTGCCGCCCGTTTCCAGTGATATGGTCCTGCAGTAGGTGCGTCACCTGAAGTGCCCTCTGCCATTGGCTGAATTTTCTGGATTAAATATTGTTATGGTCTTTTTTAGAATATCCTATTGATAATGTTCACTGCACAGTGAATGGATGAGACGCGGAAGGCACAGTGTACGGACATCGCAATGAAAAATAATAACATCAGGAAACAGCGGATTGTGCTGGTTACCGATTTAATGGCTGGCCGCGGCGGTATGGAGAATGTGACCTGCCAATTGATCACCGCCCTGAATGCGGAACCCGGAACGGAAGCGGGGCTGTTTATTATCAACAGCGGAGAGGAGAGCCACTCCCGCGGCTGGACCGCCAACGCGGTGTTGGCAGAGAGCGTCTGCACGCTGCGCAACAAGAAAATAAAAAATCTTATTCACACCCTGAGAATGGCCGCCTTCTTTCGTCGCTATCAGCCCGATCATGTCCTGACCCTCAACACCATTCCCTGTCTGATGACGCGCCGGGCCATTGGGCTGTCAGGACGCAAAATCGTTTTGTCGAGCTGGATGCACCTGCCACCGCGGGAACGCTACCGCCCTCACTATCTGCTGCGGGCCGATCACCATTTTGCTATCAGTAATCAGATCAAAGCGCAGCTAGTGGAATTGGGCGCACGCGCCACTGACATTGACGTGATCTATAACCCGATCAAGCGTAATGACGCCGTTATCGGCAGACCCCAGGCGCTGAAGTTTCTCTATATCGGTCGCGTCCATTATCAGCGGCAGAAACAACTTAAAGATCTGTTTGACGCCCTGCAGCAGCTGGATGCGCCCTGGACGCTGGAGATAGTGGGTGACGGGGAAGATATGACCCAGTGTCAGCACTACGTTGCGCAACTCGGCATTCAGGATCGCATCATCTGGCATGGCTGGCAGGAGAATGCCTGGGAGTACGTCATCCGCCATATCAGGCAGGTTACCTGTCTGATCATGACCTCTAACTTTGAAGGCTTCCCGCTGATTCTGCTTGAGGCGATGTCGCGGGGCGTCTATTGCGTTTCATCCGACTGCATCAGTGGTCCAGCGGAAATTATTCAGAACGGTCTCAATGGCCAGCTCTACCCTACCAACGACAGCATGGCGTTGGCCGCTATTCTCAACGCCATGAGCGGGGATTTCCACTTCCCTGATCATCAGGTTATTAAAGCGAGCATTACCGGGTTCTATGAGGAAAATTATATGAAGCACCTGATGAGTGTGTTTAACCGCCTGACTGAGGTTAAGCATGACGAATAAAACCGAGCGCAATGGATTAACGTTAATGGTTAATTTTTCAGTCATTGCGATCTGCCTGGCGCTGTCACTGAATATGTTTGTTACTGGCCTGCCGCAAAAAATATTCTATCTGGTCTCTTATCTCTCTGTCGCGTCCGTGTTGTATGGCCTGGTGCGCCGGCGAGAGGATTTTAAAGAGAATGGTTTTTATATCGCCCTGTTTGCTGTGCTGATTATCTTTGCCCTGATTCGTCTGTTTTGGGCGATTCACGTGAAGGGGATTGAGACAGCGCCCTCAAGCGATGCCATCACTAATATGGGCAACTATCTGCTGGGCGCGAAGCGGCTATTGATGGGGGCTTTTGTGCTGCTCAGTCTGGCCATTTACGGGCATCGGATTTCTACAACCACGCTACGCATCGGAAAAGTGTTAATCCTGGCCGGACTGCTGATTACGCTGGGCTTTGGTATCCACGAGCATCTCTATACTGAGAATATCCGCATCAAGCTCACCACTGAAGCCGCCTCCATGTCCTCCTACATGATTCTGTTTATCTACTGTGCCTGGCTGTGGCTAAGCCGCTATGAGACGCAGGTTTACTGGAAAGTGGCTGATATCGCTGCGTTGGCTGTAACCTTTGCCTTGCTTTACCTGTGCGGCACCCGCGTGACTTTGATTGCGCTGATTGCTGTGGGGCTGTTGTTCCTGGTGCAGACTTACCGGCTGTCGCTGCTGACTAACTGGCGGATTAGCGCTCTGCTGGTGGGCGTAATGGCGGTGCTGATTCTGATGACCAGCAACCGCTGGGTGGAAGGGGTGCAGGATATTGAGAACTTTGGTTCAAACAGTTCGACATCGCTGGGCGCACGTGTCGCCATTTGGGGCGGGGCGGTCAACTTTATTGAACACCATGGTGGTTTTGCGACGCCGGATGCGCGTACCACCGAGGCGCGTAAATTCATCATGGCGCACTATCCTCGCAATAGTGAAGGCTACACCAATGTTAAATACAACATGCATAATGAGTTTCTGGAAGTCACGACGCTGCAGGGCTGGCTGGGTATGCTGTCGCTGGCGCTGCTCTATCTGGCTACGCTGGCTGGCTGGCTGAAGAAGTGTCAGTTGCGTGGCGTGGCGTTGCCGATGCTGGCGCTATTTATCACCGGATTGACCGATTCGGTGTTGCCCTATAATCAGACCGCCACCATTTTCATTATGGCGCTGGCACTCTGCTGCATACGGCGGCCCCTGCCGGTAACGCGGGTAACCACAGCGTAGTGGGGCGTTGAACAAATAAAAACGGCGGGGTTTCCAGAGAAACCCCGCCGTTTTTTTACCGGGTAAAGTTAGTCGCGTGAACCGATGTCGCGCAGTTTTTTACCTGCCATCAGGTTACGTTCGATGTGTTCCAGCGAGACGTTTTTGGTCTCAGGGATCAGCATCACCGTCAGCAGAATGAAGAACAGGTTAAGCAGTGCGTAAACCCAGAAGGTGTTCGCGTTGCCCAGCGTATTCAGCATTGTCAGGAAGGTCGCACCCACGATCATGTTTGCGATCCAGTTGGTGGTGGTGGAGACAGTGATACCGAAATCGCGGCCTTTCAGCGGCTGAATTTCGGAACAGAGTACCCAAATCAACGGACCGGCGGACATCGCAAAACCGATGATGAACATCAGCAGCATACCTACCGCGAAGTACTGCGCGCCCGGTGAGTGAATGCCGAAGTGCAGCATGGTACCCAGAACGCCCATGCCGGCTGCCATCACCATAAAGCCCAGAATCAGAGTAGGTTTACGACCCCAGCGATCCACCAGACCAATGGCGATAAAGGTTGCCAGCACGTTGACCAGACCCACTATCACTGTGCCCCACATCTGCTGAGTGGTGTTGGTGAAGCCTGCGATTTCAAAGATTTTAGGCGCGTAGTACATGATGACGTTCATGCCGGTAAACTGCTGCATCACCTGCAGCAGGATGCCGAGATAGACCGCACGGCGGAAATGGCTGCTGCTGGTGAACAGACCCCAGCCAGACTGTTTGATCTTCAGACTTTCACGAATCTCTTCCAGCTCACGTTTTGCCTGCTCGCTGGTGTCACGCAGACGATCCAGAACGCGTTGTGCATCGCGGAAGTTGCCTCGCGCCGCCAGCCAGCGTGGGCTGTTTGGCAGGAAGAAAACGCCGACCAGCAGCAACAGTGCCGGAATAGTGATGATGCCCAGCATCCAGCGCCAGTTGCCGGTAAAGCTGAACGCCGTATCAGAAAGGTAAGCGCCAAGAATACCGATGGTGATCATCAGCTGATAAAGCGAAATCATACTGCCGCGAATTTTTTCCGGAGCGATCTCAGAAAGATAAAGCGGGGCGGTATAAGAAGCGATACCCACCGCCAGACCCAACAGAACGCGGGCGCTGATCAGCATTTCCGGGTTTGGCGCCATCGCCGACCAGAGTGAACCGATAACGAACAGAATCGCACCAGCCATCAGGCTTTTTTTACGGCCCAGGCGGGATGACATCCAGCCGCTGCCGATAGCCCCCACCGCCGCACCAAACATCATGGAACTGACGATCCACTCCTGCTGATGAGGCGTGACATTAAAGTCCTTTGCGATAAACGGCAGAGCACCGGCGATAACGCCGATATCCAGACCGAACAGCAGACCCGCAAGGGCCGCCAGAAAGCAGACAAATAAGGTCATCGCCTTATTTGAAGTTCTGCTTTTGTGTGTATTACCAGGCATGGGAGCCTCCAGGTTTATCCATCATTGTTTTTATCAATGTTAAAAAACCTTTTGCGGGAAAAAAGTGAGTTTGATCACATCAGTGTAATCGCTTACACACGCTGAAACCCTGAAATTCAGCATATTTTTCCCGGAAAGATTAATTAACCAGTGAGGTATAGCACTCATTAAGTTTCTGACAATGCTCTATTTATTGGCTATCAGACGACGCTGAAAATAACGCATTTTCAGCATAATAACTACGTGCGTTAATTCCTAAATATTGGATAAACAAAGCTTTTCAATTTGTAATCGCTAACATTTTGTCGTCAGAAAAAGCGAAAGGAAGTGTAGCTGATAACTGAAAATTTGCTGCAGAGTGAAGAAGATGGTGCGCAGATTTGTTTTTTTACCGTCTGGTGCTCGCCGAAAAGCGTGCTGGTATGCCGTTCAGAAAGAGGGCGGGAGCAAAACTTCTCCGGTCAGCCCTGGGGCTGAAAAGGCGATAAAAAACCCCACCGCGAGGGCAGGGTTTTTATCAGCAGGTGATGACCTTACAGGCCAGCCGCTTCACGCAGGAGGGCCGCTTTGTCGGTTTTTTCCCAGGGGAAATGTTCACGACCAAAGTGACCGTAAGCTGCGGTTTCTTTATAGATTGGGTGCAGCAAATCCAGCATCTGAATCAGGCCGTATGGACGCAGGTCGAAGAACTCGCGTACCAGCAGTGTCAGCTGTTCGGTTGAGATTTTCTCGGTACCAAAGGTTTCCACCATGATGGAAGTCGGTTCAGCCACGCCGATAGCGTAGGAGACCTGGATTTCACAACGGTCAGCCAGACCAGCCGCGACGATGTTTTTCGCCACATAACGCGCCGCATAAGCTGCAGAGCGGTCAACTTTTGAAGGGTCTTTACCGGAGAACGCACCGCCACCGTGACGAGCCATGCCGCCGTAGGTATCCACGATGATTTTACGACCGGTCAGACCGCAATCGCCCATCGGGCCGCCGATCACAAAGCGACCGGTTGGATTGATGTGATATTTGGTTGCGGCGCTCAGCCATTCTGCTGGCAGAACCGGCTTGATGATCTCTTCCATCACCGCTTCCTGCAGATCTTTCTGGCTGACGGATTCAGCGTGCTGGGTAGAGAGCACGACTGCATCGATGCCCACGATTTTGCCATCGTCATACTGGAAAGTGACCTGGCTCTTGGCATCCGGACGCAGCCACGGCAGTGTACCGTTTTTACGCACTTCAGCCTGACGCTGTACCAGACGATGTGCATAGGTCACCGGCGCAGGCATCAGCACGTCTGTTTCGTTAGTGGCATAGCCAAACATCAGGCCCTGGTCGCCCGCGCCCTGTTCCAGCGGATCGGTACGGTCAACGCCCTGATTGATATCCTGAGACTGTTTACCAATCGCGCTTAAAACCGCGCAGGAGTTGGCGTCAAAGCCCATATCGGAATGAACATAGCCGATTTCACGTACGGTTTTACGGGTGATCTCTTCAATATCGACCCAGGCGCTGGTGGTGATTTCACCGCCAACCAGCACCATACCGGTTTTAACGTAGGTTTCGCAGGCCACGCGCGCTTTAGGATCCTGTTCAAGGATTGCATCCAGCACAGCATCGGAGATCTGGTCGGCGATTTTATCGGGATGTCCTTCGGATACGGACTCGGACGTAAAAAGGTGTTTAGCCATTTTGTTCTTTACCTTAAATATGGTTTGAGTACGACTGCATAGCGCCAGTGAGGTTGTCTGACCTGACGCCCCTTCAGGCAAAGCCGCGAGCAGTGAGGTTGTGTCAGCACAGCAGGCCAACACCGCCTGGATAGTAACCTGTTTAGATGGAAAACCATCTGGACGGCTATTTTAGGATAGAGGGTAAACTAATTACCAGCCCTTTTTCTGTTACAGCATTTAACCTGTCATCGTTATCGGCATAATTTGCTGACACTGCACGCAATCCCCGGAGAATGTTTTTGCATTTTACCGCTGTAAACGGTATAAAACGCCGCTGCTTTGATAGCAGCAGCAAGGATGACGCCACGGTTTGCGGCGCGCCTGTCAGACTCTGGTCTGGCTTTCACCCAGGTTGTTTTCCATGTGTCCCTGGCATATGCGGAGGTGATACAAGTAATGAACCACGCTTTCTCTTCTTCCTGTTATCTGCGCTGTGGCGCTGGCTCTTTCCTGCCTCCCATCTGTTTCTCTTTCCTGCGACACGATGCCCGATGCGGTAATTTTACCGACACAGGCGCCGGCTAATCTTTACTTCTGTTCTCAGGGTTTGTCTCTTCTCTGCGCGCGTGCAGTGGAACGACGCAGGTTATCCATGGTCAATACAGATCGGTTAAATGTTCTCTGCTGAAACGGAAATGGCCAGGGTGTTTTACACTTATCTCTCATGCGTGAATGGTGCTGACGGCAACGTCAGGTGAACAGGACATTGCGTTTAATGTGGCAACAGATTTTCAGATTAGCGGCCATAAAGCCGGTTAACAGTTTAATCTTTCAACGGAAAATTGAGGTTCGCGATGTCTGACGACATGAAGAATATCAAAGGTTCGTCAGCTGGCGAACAGGGTACGCTCCGCTCTATGCAGGAGGTTGCAATGAACGATCAGGATGCGAGCAAAATGTTGCGTACGTACAACATCGCCTGGTGGGGCAACAACTATTATGACGTTAACGAACTGGGCCACATCAGTGTCTGCCCCGATCCGGATCGTCCGGATGTGCGTGTCGATTTAGCTCGCCTGGTCAAAGAGCGTGAAGCACAGGGCCAGCGTTTGCCCGCCTTGTTTTGCTTCCCGCAAATCCTGCAACACCGTCTGCGCTCCATCAACGCCGCCTTTAAACGTGCGCGTGAATCTTACGGTTACACCGGCGACTACTTCCTGGTTTATCCGATTAAAGTTAACCAGCACAAACGCGTGATTGAGTCGCTGATCCACTGCGGCGAACCGCTGGGACTGGAAGCGGGTTCGAAAGCAGAGCTGATGGCGGTGCTGGCGCATGCCGGACAGACACGCTCGGTGATCGTCTGTAACGGCTATAAAGATCGTGAATACATTCGTCTGGCGCTGATCGGCGAGAAGATGGGCCACAAGGTCTATCTGGTGCTGGAAAAGATGACCGAAGTGCGGCTGGTATTGGAAGAAGCGGAACGTCTGAATGTGGTGCCGCGTCTTGGTATCCGTGCGCGTCTGGCTTCGCAGGGCTCCGGTAAATGGCAGTCGAGCGGCGGCGAAAAGTCGAAGTTTGGCCTGTCAGCCACGCAGGTGCTGAAACTGGTTGAGATCATGCGCGAAGCCGGTCGTATTGACAGCCTGCAGCTGCTGCATTTCCATCTGGGCTCACAGATGTCCAACATCCGCGATATCGCCACCGGTGTGCGTGAGTCTGCGCGCTTCTATGTCGAACTGGCCAGGCTGGGCGTGAACATCAAATGTTTCGACGTCGGCGGTGGTCTGGGCGTCGATTACGAAGGAACGCGCTCGCAGTCTGATTGCTCGGTCAACTATGGCCTGAATGAGTACGCCAATAATGTAATCTGGGCGATTGGTGCTGCCTGTGATGAGCACGGTCTGGAGCATCCGACGGTGATCACGGAATCGGGTCGTGCGGTGACTGCGCACCATACCGTTCTCGTTTCCAACATCATTGGTGTGGAGCGCAACGAGTTCAGCGAACCCGAAACGCCAGATGCAGATGCGCCACGCCCAATCCTCAGCATGTGGGAAACCTGGCAGGAGATGCATGAGCCGAGCACCCGTCGTTCGCTGCGTGAGTGGCTGCACGACAGCCAGATGGATCTGTTTGATATCCATACCGGCTACTCTTCCGGCACCTACGATCTCAAGCAGCGTTCATGGGCTGAGCAGCTCTATCTGAGCATCTGCCACTATATTCAGCAGCATCTTGATCCAAGCAACCGTGCACACCGCCCGATCATCGACGAATTGCAGGAGCGGATGGCAGATAAGATCTACGTTAACTTCTCGCTGTTCCAGTCAATGCCGGATGCGTGGGGGATTGATCAGCTGTTCCCGGTCTTGCCGCTGGAAGGGCTGAACAAGAAGCCAGAGCGCCGTGCAGTATTGCTCGACATCACCTGTGACTCCGATGGCACCATCGATCACTACGTGGATGGCGACGGTATCGCCACTACCATGCCGATGCCGGAATATGACCTTGATAACCCACCAATGCTTGGCTTCTTTATGGTGGGTGCTTATCAGGAGATCCTGGGCAACATGCATAACCTGTTTGGTGACACCGAAGCGGTGGATGTCTACGCGCGTGAAAATGGTGAAGTGGAAGTGCAGTTGTCCGATGAAGGCGACACCGTGGCAGACATGCTGCGTTACGTGCAGCTTGATCCCAATGAGCTGATGGCGCTGTTCCGTAATCAGGTTCAGGCGTCCGATCTTGACGAGGAGCTGCGCGCGCAGTTCCTGGAAGAGTTTGAGAGCGGCCTCTACGGATACACCTATTTAGAAGATGAATAATCGACCCAGGCAGCCCGCAATCGCATATTGCAGTTGCCGTTAACTATGTCGATAATCTGATTCACTCAATCCCTTCCTCGTCGGGCCTAACGACGCGGAGGGGATTTTTTTCATCTCAACCTTAATGGCTTGCGGGCCTGGCCCGACTTACGCACATAGAGAGAGCAATTATGTATAACACGCTTGGCAATCAGTACGACAACTCCCTGGTTTCTAACGCCTTTGGCTTCATGCGTTTTCCGCTGAATTTCCAGCCTTATGACAGCGACGCCGAGTGGGTTATCACCGGTGTGCCGTTTGATGCCGCGACCTCTGGTCGTCCGGGCAGCCGCCTGGGGCCAGGCGCGATTCGCCAGATCTCCACTAATCTGGCCTGGGAAGGCTGCCGCTGGCCGTGGGATTTCGATCTACGTCAGCGTCTGAACGTCGTTGATTGCGGCGATCTGGTTTACGCCTTCGGCGATTCGCAGGATCTCTCCGACAAATTACAGGCCCATGCTGAGAAGCTGCTGGCTAATGGCAAGCGCATGATGACCTTTGGCGGCGACCACTACGTCACGCTGCCACTGCTGCGCGCTCATGCAAAACACTTCGGAAAGATGGCCCTGGTACACTTTGATGCGCATACCGACACCTACTCCAACGGCCCGACCTTCGACCACGGCACCATGTTCTTTACTGCGCCGAAAGAGGGTCTAATCGATCCACAACACTCAGTGCAGATCGGTATCCGTACTGAATTCGACAAAAGCCTGGGTTTCAACGTGCTGGATGCCGCGCAGGTCAATGATCGCAGTGTTGACGATATCCTGGCCGAAGTGAAACGCACCGTTGCTGATCTCCCGATCTATCTGACCTTCGACATCGACTGTCTGGATCCGGCTCATGCGCCTGGCACTGGCACGCCGGTGATTGGCGGCCTGACCACCGATAAAGCCACCAAATTGATCCGTGGTCTGCAGGGCATGAACATTGTCGGCATGGATTTGGTGGAAGTTGCACCCGGTTATGATCATGCTGATCTAACCGCACTGGCGGCAGCTACGCTGGCGCTGGATATGCTGCATGTTCAGGCAGTCAACAAAGGCTAATCCCCCTCCGGGGCAAGAGAGGCCAGCCGGGGTTACCTGGCAGGCACTGCGCCGCCGCCTGACGCGGCGCAGTGCTGACAATAACTCCCATCGGCTTTCCCCTGTACCTTGCTTCCCCTTGTGACACCCTGCTGGTCCCATCCACGCGCCTCAGGCGCAAACTCGCATCAGCAACTAAACTGACTGATATCAATTCTCAACGTGGAGGCAGCCATGGGCTTTCTTGATGAACTGGCGGGATCACTGCAGGGCAGCCAGAGTGAAGGGCATTTACCTGGACAGTTGCAGGCGGTCTGGCACTGGGTACAGGAGCAGGGGGGGATTGAAGTGCTGCTGCAAAAATTCCAGCAGGGCGGGCTGGGTGAGGTGTTTGGTTCGTGGATCGGTACCGGCAGTAATCAGCCTGTGGCGCACAGCGACATCCACTCGGTGTTTGGTCAGGCTGAGCTACAGTCACTGGCGGATAAGCTGGGAACAGACGTGCAGGGCGCAGCAGGCACGCTGGCCGTTATCCTGCCGCAGTTGATCGACAAGATGTCACCCCAGGGGCACATGGATGAAGCGTCGCTGCATGAGAATAAACTCGATTTAGGCTCAATGGTGGATCAGATATTCAAACGTTAGGTCAGTGATAGTGTGACCTGATTCACTATACGGGCGCATGCACGTAACAGCGTGCATGCGCCCGCGTTTTGCATTACTTCGCGTCAGCAGCGATACGCTCACGGATGTGTGCGGCGCGCGCTTCAGAAGCGGGATGGGAGTCAAACATCGAACTTTGACGTCCCTGTTCCAGCTTCGCCAGTTTCTCAAAGCTGGTGACCAGGCCCATTGGATCAATGTTGCGTTTCTTCATCAGATCGTAGGAGTAGTCATCCGCCTGTGACTCCTGAGTCTGGGAGAACTGCGCATTGACCAGTTTTTCACCCAATTCGCCCAGCTGCGACTGCGACAGTGAACCAATCACACCCCCAACCGAAGCGGCCGCCGTGCGGGCTGCGGTCGTAGCATACGCCAGCTGCATCGCCTTACGGGTATGACCTAACGCGACGTGACCCATCTCATGACCCAGCACGCCTTCTACTTCATTGTCGGTCATCATATCCATCAGGCCGCTGTAAACGCGAATACAGCCGTTTGCCATCGCCCAGGCGTTGACATCTTTAGTCTGATAAACCTTGTAGTTAGCTGGTACGCCGTTGATGTTATCGCCCAGTGCGGCCGCGATCTTGTTCAGGCGCTGCTGATACTCACTGTTAGCAGGCGCAATCTGGTTATCTTTGTCCATCTGCTCACAGGATTTGTCGCTCAGTAGCTTTACCTGATTGTCGCTCAGGGTATAAGCCTGATATGCCTGCGTGCCCGACTGCATCAGCGCATTATTGTCTAAACCCTGACAGCCGTTCAGCAGCGTTGCCAGCCCAAGCGCTAACACCGTTTTCTGGATTTTCATGCTCTATCCCATTCATAACAAGGTAAGAAAAACAAATACCTGAAACTCAGTCAGGTGAATAAACGATTTGGTTATAGCGTGCCAGTCTGCACTTTGCTAGCAGAGTTGGCCGGAAAAGCCATACGAAGCGGCACATTTAGCGTTTTACAACATGTACTTTTGCCCCGATTTTCATGTACATTGATGGGCAACTTTTTCCTTGTTTTGCCCATTAACTCATCAATAACAATAAGTTAAGGTGTGAAGCATTAATCCGACCTGGAGTAGAAAATGCCCTCTCGTAAAGAGCTTGCCAACGCCATTCGTGCGTTAAGTATGGATGCAGTACAGAAAGCGAAATCGGGACATCCGGGTGCCCCAATGGGTATGGCGGACATCGCTGAAGTACTCTGGCGCGGCTACCTGAATCACAACCCAACCAACCCGCTGTGGGCTGACCGCGACCGTTTTGTGCTCTCTAACGGCCACGGCTCAATGCTAATCTACAGTCTGCTGCACCTGACCGGCTACGATCTGCCACTGAGCGAGCTGGAAAACTTCCGCCAGCTGCACTCAAAAACTCCAGGTCACCCGGAATATGGCTACACCGTGGGCGTTGAAACCACTACCGGTCCACTGGGTCAGGGCATTGCTAACGCCGTGGGTTTCGCCATTGCTGAGCGCACGCTGGCCGCACAGTTCAACCGCCCGGATCATGACATCGTAGACCACAACACCTATGTCTTCATGGGTGATGGCTGCATGATGGAAGGTATCTCGCACGAAGTCTGCTCACTGGCCGGTACGCTGAAGCTGGGCAAACTGGTGGCGTTCTATGATGACAACGGCATCTCAATCGACGGTCACATTGATGGTTGGTTCACCGACGACACCGCTAAGCGCTTTGAAGCGTACGGCTGGCACGTGGTGCGTGGTGTCGATGGTCACGATGCTGATGCGATTGCTAAAGCGATTGACGAAGCGAAGAGCGTCAGTGACAAGCCTTCATTGCTGATGTGCAAAACCATTATCGGCTTTGGTTCACCGAACAAAGCGGGCACCCATGATTCACACGGCGCACCGCTGGGCGATGAAGAGGTCGCTCTGACCCGCAAACAGCTGGGCTGGACCCACGCACCGTTCGTTATTCCTTCTGATATCTACGCGGAGTGGGATGCGAAAGAAGCGGGCCAGGCGAAAGAATCTGCATGGAATGAGAAATTCGCCGCTTATGCGCAGGCATATCCTGAACTGGCTGCCGAGTTTAAACGTCGCATTAGCAACGAACTGCCCGCGAACTGGCAGGAAGAGTCGCAGAAGTTTGTTGAGCAGTTGCAGGCGAACCCGGCGAAGATCGCCAGCCGTAAAGCCTCACAGAATGCTATCGAAGCCTTCGGAAAAATTCTGCCGGAATACCTGGGCGGCTCAGCCGATCTGGCACCTAGCAACCTGACTATCTGGTCTGGCTCTAAGCCAATCAACGAAAATGCTGCGGGTAACTACATCCATTACGGCGTGCGTGAGTTCGGTATGACCGCTATCGCCAATGGACTGGCGCTGCATGGCGGCTTCCTGCCTTACACCGCGACATTCCTGATGTTCGTTGAATATGCGCGTAACGCCGCGCGTATGGCGGCACTGATGAAGATCCGTCAGATCATGGTCTATACCCACGACTCCATCGGTCTGGGCGAAGATGGCCCGACGCATCAGCCGGTTGAGCAGATGGCGAGCCTGCGTACCACACCAAATATGAGCCTGTGGCGTCCCTGTGACCAGGTTGAATCCGCTGTGGCGTGGAAATATGCCATTGAGCGCAAAGATGGCCCGACGGCACTGATCTTCTCTCGTCAGAACCTGGCGCAGCAGGAGCGTGACGCTGCACAGCTGGCTAACGTGGCACGCGGCGGTTATGTGCTGAAAGATTGCGACGGCACCCCTGAGCTGATCCTGATCGCCACCGGTTCAGAAGTTGAACTGGCTGTCGGGGCATGGGACAAACTCACCAGCGAAGGCCGCAAAGTGCGCGTCGTCTCTATGCCGTCAACGGATGCCTTCGACAAGCAGAGCGATGAGTACCGTGAATCGGTGCTGCCTAAAGCAGTCAGTGCACGCATCGCGATCGAAGCGGGCATTGCGGATTACTGGTTCAAATACACTGGCCTGAACGGCGCTATCGTGGGGATGACCGGCTTCGGCGAATCTGCACCTGCGGATCAGCTGTTTGAGCTGTTTGGCTTCACCGTCGACAACGTGGTCGCGAAAGCGAAAGCGCTGCTGGCGTAAAAAGCCAGTTAGCGGGGCCTGCTCCCGTCTGGCTTTCACAAAAACAAAGGGGCGAAAATCTCGTCCCTTTTACTTATTTATTCCTGTAGTAATAATTACCTTTGGCCTTAAATTGTGACAAAGATCCAATTTTAAGCAACCAGATTGATCACAGTCATTCCTGTTATTCCTTCCTTCTATTATTGTAGCTGAACCGTTTCAGTTACCGGGCAACCAACCCTGGTTTCGGACAATGCCGGGTAAGAATCTCCTGTACAAAATGCAGTGAAACGCTCAGGCTAACGGCACGTTTTTTTCAATCTGACGTGGCAGGAGAGAAATGACGGTACGGGTAGCGATAAATGGTTTTGGCCGGATTGGACGCAACGTCCTACGTGCGCTTTATGAAACGGGCCGACGTACAGAGATCACCGTGGTCGCGATCAACGAGTTGGCAGAAGCCACCGGTATGGCGCACCTGCTGAAATACGATACCAGCCATGGCCGTTTTGCTTTCGATGTCCGGCAGGAGCGCGATGTGATGTGGGTGGGGGGGGATACCCTGCGCATTTTGCACCGGGCAGCCATTGCCGATCTGCCGTGGCGTGAACTTGACGTGGATGTGGTCCTTGACTGCACCGGCGTCTATGGCTTACGCGCTGATGGCGAAGCGCACCTGCAGGCTGGTGCCAGAAAAGTGCTGTTCTCTCATCCCGGCGGCAACGATCTCGACGCAACAGTGGTGTATGGCGTGAACCAGCAGGCACTGACCGCCAGCGACCGCATTGTTTCCAACGCGTCCTGCACCACAAACTGTATTATCCCGGTGATTAAACTGCTGGATGATGCGTTTGGTATCGAATCCGGCACTGTCACCACGATCCATTCGGCGATGCATGATCAGCAGGTGATCGATGCTTATCACAGCGATCTGCGCCGTACACGTGCCGCCAGTCAGTCGATCATCCCGGTGGATACTCGCCTGGCGGCAGGGATTACCCGTATTTTTCCGAAATTCAACGATCGCTTTGAGGCGATAGCCGTCCGCGTTCCGACAATTAACGTGACAGCCATTGATCTCAGTGTTTCTGTGCATCAGGCGGTGTCGGCGTATGAAGTTAACACCCTGTTGCGAAGCGCGGCAGAAGGGGCATTTCGTGGTATAGTTGACTATACGGAATTACCGTTAGTCTCAGTCGATTTTAACCATGATCCGCACAGTGCCATTGTGGATGGAACACAAACGCGGGTCAGCGGTCAACACCTTATCAAGACCCTGGTCTGGTGTGACAATGAATGGGGCTTTGCTAATCGAATGCTCGACACGACGTTAGCGATGGCCGCAAGCGGTTTCAGGTAAGACGCGGTTTGCGTCTGGCAAAACTTATGAGAATCAACGAGAGGGTTCACCATGTCTGTAATTAAGATGACCGATCTGGATCTGGCTGGCAAACGCGTTCTGATCCGTGCTGATCTGAACGTACCAGTTAAAGAAGGTAAAGTGACGTCTGATGCACGTATCCGTGCTTCTCTGCCCACCATTGAAGCGGCGTTGAAACAGGGCGCGAAAGTAATGGTTACCTCTCACCTGGGTCGTCCGACCGAAGGTGAATACAACGAAGAGTTCTCGCTGCTGCCGGTAGTTAACTATCTGAAAGAGAAGCTTAGCGGTACGAACGTGACGCTGGCAAAAGATTACCTCGATGGCGTTGAAGTGGGCGCTGGCGAATTGGTTGTGCTGGAAAATGTTCGCTTTAACAAAGGCGAAAAGAAAGATGATGAAGCGCTGTCTAAAAAATATGCTGCCCTGTGCGACGTATTCGTGATGGACGCCTTTGGTACCGCGCACCGCGCACAGGCTTCTACGCACGGCGTCGGCAAGTTTGCCCCTATCGCCTGTGCTGGCCCGCTGCTTTCTGCAGAACTGGAAGCGTTGGGCAAAGTCATGAGCAACCCGGAGCGTCCGCTGGTGGCTGTGGTCGGCGGTTCTAAAGTCTCTACCAAATTTGACGTGCTGCAATCACTGGTCAAAATCGCCGACACCGTGATTGTGGGCGGCGGCATTGCTAACACCTTCGTGGCTATCGACAACAATGTCGGTAAATCACTTTATGAGCCAGACTTTGTTGAAGCGGCCAAAGGCCTGCGCGATCAGCACGGTATCCCGGTTCCAACTGACTCACGTGTCGGCACAGAATTCTCTGAAACTGCACCAGCTACCGTGAAAAAGGTTTCGGAAGTGGCGGATAACGAAGAGATTATGGACTTTGGTGATGAAACTGCACAAGCAATGGCTGCTATCCTGAAGGATGCCAAAACCATCCTGTGGAACGGCCCGGTGGGCGTGTTTGAGTTCCCTAACTTCCGTAAAGGCACCGAGATCGTGGCTAACGCCATTGCAGACAGCGATGCCTTCTCTGTTGCAGGCGGTGGCGATACCCTGGCGGCTATCGACCTGTTCGGTATCGAAGACAAAATTTCCTACATCTCTACCGGCGGCGGCGCATTCCTTGAGTTCGTGGAAGGCAAAAAATTGCCTGCAGTTGCCATGCTGGAAGAGCGTGCGAAGCAGTAATCCTTTGGGGGTGATGCCTGGTGGCATCGCCTGAAGTCTTGCCCGTATGGGCGTTTAAATCGACGTTCCCTAAGGGGAACAACGGTCACGAAACAGGACACAATCATGTCTAAAATTTTTGATTTCGTAAAACCCGGCGTTGTCACTGGTGATGACGTACAGAAGATCTTCAAAGTTGCGAAAGAGAACAAATTCGCACTGCCAGCCGTAAACTGCGTCGGCACTGACTCTATCAATGCGGCACTGGAAGCAGCGGCAAAAGTCAAAGCGCCAATCATCATCCAGTTCTCAAACGGCGGTGCCGCATTTATCGCCGGCAAAGGCTTCAAGACTGACAAACCACAGGGCGCGGCGATTTTTGGTGCTATCGCTGGTGCGCACCATGTTCATCTGATGGCTGAGCAGTATGGCGTGCCGGTTATCCTGCACACTGACCACTGTGCCAAGAAACTGCTGCCGTGGATTGACGGTCTGCTGGACGCGGGTGAAGCATATTTCCAGAAAAATGGTAAGCCACTCTTCTCTTCTCACATGATCGACCTGTCAGAAGAGTCCCTGGAAGAGAACATCGAGATTAGCAGCAAATACCTGGCGCGCATGGCGAAACTCGACATGACGCTGGAAATTGAATTGGGCTGCACCGGTGGTGAAGAAGATGGTGTTGATAACAGCCACATGGATGCTTCTGCGCTCTACACCCAGCCAGAAGATGTGAACTACGCATACGAAAAACTGAACGCTATCAGCCCGCGTTTCACCATTGCGGCATCATTCGGTAATGTACACGGCGTTTACAAGCCAGGTAACGTGAAACTGACCCCAACCATTCTGCGTGATTCGCAGAAATATGTGTGTGAAAAACATGGCCTGTCGCACAATGCGCTGGACTTCGTTTTCCACGGCGGTTCAGGTTCTTCAGCGGCAGAAATTGAAGAGTCTATCAGCTACGGTGTGATCAAGATGAACATCGATACCGATACCCAATGGGCAACCTGGGACGGCATCCTGCAGTACTACAAAAAGAACGAAGGCTATCTGCAGTCGCAGCTGGGTAACCCGGAAGGCGATGACAAACCAAACAAGAAATATTACGACCCACGCGTCTGGCTGCGTTCTGCCCAGGCCTCTATGGTGGTGCGTCTGGAGCAGGCTTTCAAAGAGCTTAACGCTGTCGACGTGCTGTAACTGAAATTCAGTTACCGTACAAAAAAGGCCCGAAAGGGCCTTTTTTTTGGCCTTTTATCGCCAGATTTGCATCAAAGGTCATGCAGGTTTGGCACACTGGCATTTATTGTTTACCCTTTTGTCAGGGATTGTCAGAGCGGTTCTGGCAATGTGTTGTCAACTTCCCTTGGGAATTTAATTACAGGATGGTTACATGCAGGATACGGGTATGCTCGGTGAACTTAACAACGCCGGAAACTGGATAGTACGTAATCAGGAGCTCTTGATTAGCTATGCGGTAAACATTGTCGCAGCCATTGCGATTATCGTTGTGGGGATGATGATTGCACGTATCATCTCCAATACTGTTAATCGTCTGCTGCGCGCCCGCCACATTGATACGACGGTTGCTGATTTTCTGTCTGCGCTGGTGCGCTACGGCATTATCGCATTCACACTTATCGCGGCGCTTGGGCGCATTGGCGTACAGACAACCTCGGTCATCGCAATCCTCGGTGCGGCCGGTCTGGCTGTGGGTCTGGCATTAAAAGATTCGCTGTCAAACCTTGCTGCGGGCGTTCTGCTGGTGATTTTCCGTCACTTCCGTGCCGGCGAGTTTGTCGATCTTGGCGGTATTATGGGTACGGTAATGAATGTGCAGATTTTTTCCACCACGCTCAAGTCAGCCGACGGCAAGCGAGTGGTGGTGCCTAACGGGAAAATCATTGCCGGAAACATTGTTAACTTCTCGCGTGAGCCGGTACGCCGTAATGAATTTATCATTGGCGTCTCTTACGATGCCGATGTTGATCAAGTTCTGACGCTGCTGCGTGATGTGGTCGATGCTGACAGCCGTGTATTACAGGATAAAGGCGTGCAGATCGGTCTGAATGAGCTGGCGGCTTCCTCAATGAATTTTGTGGTGCGTTGCTGGAGCAACAGCGGAGATCTGCAGGACGTGTACTGGGATCTGCTGAAGAATTTCAAGCGCGCACTGGATGGAAAAGGGATTGGTATTCCTTATCCGCAGATGGATGTGCATCTGCACCGTGTCAGACAATCTGACGCAACTGCGCCAGAGACTCAGCCACAGTAATCTTCCAATGGGCGGCCTGCGTCGCCCATTCATTTTGCTAATCCCTGATTAATTTTTTCAATTTCCGCTAATCATTCCCTCTCTCTATACTTCTCAACATCTGACGACGTGAGGAAGTAATCCTGTGATATCTCTCTACTTTCAGGGGTTTGCCCTTAGCGCCGCGCTCATTCTGCCGCTAGGGCCGCAGAACGCTTTTGTGATGAATCAGGGTGTGAAGCGTCAATACCACCTGATGACGGCGGCACTTTGTTCGTTAAGCGATATTCTGCTGATTTGCGGCGGTATCTTTGGTGGCAGCGCGTTGCTGAGCCAGTCTCCGTTGCTGCTGATGGTGATCACCTGGGCGGGCGTAGCCTTTTTACTCTGGTATGGCTGGGGCGCGCTGCGTAGCGCTTTTCAAAGCGACGTCAGTCTGGCAGAGGGTGGACCGTTAAAGCAGAGCAGAGGACGCATTATCGCGACGCTACTGGCGGTTACCTGGCTCAATCCGCACGTCTATCTCGACACTTTTGTGGTGCTGGGCAGTCTTGGCGGTCAGTTGCCGACCACCACTGCGCGTCAGTGGTTCGCGCTGGGCGCCATCAGCGCGTCGATCCTGTGGTTCTTTGGCCTGGCCCTGCTGGCCGCGTGGCTGTCGCCGCGTCTGCGTACTGCCAAAGCACAGCGAATCATTAACCTGCTGGTGGGTGCAGTCATGTGGTTTATCGCCCTGCAACTGGCGCGCCAGGGCATAACCGGTTTGTGATCACAGCGCCTGTCCGCAGCGGTAATTGCCGCGCTGCGGGCGAACTTTTGCCATAATGACCACTCAAAGCATGGCGCATACCGATGCGCTGTTTGGCTTCGCCGGTTGGAAGCCGTCATAGTGACCTTTTCAAGGAGGACTTTCATGAGACTGAAAGCATTGGCTCTGGCCGCAATCATGAGTGCCGGGGCATTGCCTGGCGTATACGCTGATGAGTTACCGAACGGGCCGCATGTGGTGACCTCAGGCAAGGCAACGGTCGATGCCCGTCCCGATATTGCGACGCTCTCTATTGTGGTAAACGTGTCATCAAAAGATGCCGCAGATGCAAAAAAGCAGGCAGATAGTCGGGTTGCACAATATTTCGATTTTCTGCAGAAAAACGGCATTGAGAAGAAAGATATCGATGCAGCTAACCTGAGCACCCAGCCAGAGTACGATTACACCAAAGAGGGTAAATCAGTTCTGAAAGGCTACCGTGCGGTGCGTCAGGTACAGGTAACCCTGCGTCAGCTGGATAAGCTGAATGAGCTACTGGATGGGGCGCTGAAGTCCGGTCTGAATGAGGTGCGTAGCGTCGAGTTAGGCGTGGCAAACCCGGAGAGTTATAAAGAGCAGGCGCGTAAAGCGGCGATTAAAAATGCGACTCAGCAGGCATCGCAACTGGCTGAAGGCTTTAACGCAAAACTGGGATCAATTTACAGCATTCGTTATCAGGTTGCCAATTATCAGCCGATGCCGATGAACCGCATGTATAAAGCGGCTTCAGCGGCAGATACCTCGGCGCAGGAGACCTACGATCAGCAGAGCATCAACTTTGACGATCAGGTTGATGTGGTGTTTGAGATCAAGCCCAACACGCCATAATGCAAAACGGGGTTTGCGCCCCGTTTTTGTTTTCAGGCTACAACGTGATCCTGACGCAGCACCCGATGTCCATGCGCAATCAGCGCATCGGTCACCCGACGCATTAACCGGCTTTCCGGCGCAAAACGATGCCAGTAAAGCATCCGGCGCTGACACAAACCTGGCGTCAGATCAATTAACTCACCGCTCGCCAGCTCACGCTCAATCTGCAGGTGCGGGATCATACAGCATGTCGAACCCTGTCTTGCCATTTGCACAAAGGCTTCAGAGGAATTGACGATGTGGCAGGGCACACTACCTGGTGAGAGGTCAAAGTTCTGCTGAAGGAAGGCTTGATGCATGTCATCAAGATGGTCAAACGCCACAGCAGGTGCTTTCAGCAAGGCAGAGCGGGTGACGCCGTTAGGGAAGAATCGATCGGCAAAGTCGCGTGATGCTACAAACAGGTAGTCGAGTGCGCCAAGCTGATCCACCAGGCAGCTAGGCAGCGGCTGCGGCTGAATACTCACCGCACCCACCACTTCACCACGACGCAGACGCTCCTGGGTGCGGGTTTCATCTTCTACCTGTAGATTCAGGCGTACGGGTGAATCTGCCAGCACATCTTTCAGCGCAGGCAGCAGCCAGGTCGCCAGACTGTCAGCATTGACCGCCAGCGACAGCAGCAGCGGCGTGGTGCCACTGTTCTCATCGCCCAGCCACTCCTCTTCCAGCAGTTCCACCTGGTGCAGTAACGCCAGCAGTTTCTGACCCTGTTCGGTCGGACGTGGTGGCACGGTGCGCACTAGCAGCGGCTGACCAAACAGATTCTCCAGCTGCTTGATACGCTGCGAAACCGCCGACTGAGTGATGCATAATTTTTGAGCGGCACGCTCAAATCCGCGTTCGCGGATTACTGAATCCAGCGCCTGAAGCGTTCGATAATCCGGGCGTTTCATTATTCTTCTCTCTCCTTCAGGATGGACGTCACTATGTCACAAAAGTGTCACCTGTGATGGCTCTCTTTTTTTTGTGGGCTGGCTTCCAAAGCGATAAATCCACGTCAGTCAGCCGAGCATTTTCAGCAAGCCTTGTTTTATACTACGCGCACTTCGTTGTCGCACAGGTTTTAAACATACCATGACCCAGGATGAACTGAAAAAAGCCGTTGGCTGGGCTGCACTTGAGTACGTGCAGCCGGGCACCGTTGTTGGTGTGGGCACCGGATCCACCGCCGCCCACTTTATCGATGCGCTTGCCACGGTCAGGCATCAGATTGAAGGCGCGGTCTCCAGCTCGGACGCCTCAACCCAGAAGCTGAAGAGCCTGGGTATACAGGTATTCGACCTGAACGAGATTGACGTGCTGTCGGTGTACGTAGATGGCGCGGATGAGATCAACCCCCAGATGCAGATGATTAAAGGGGGCGGCGCAGCGCTGACGCGCGAAAAGATCGTGGCCGCGGTGGCCCAGACCTTTATCTGTATCGCTGATGCCTCAAAAGAGGTCGATGTGCTGGGCCGTTTCCCGTTGCCGGTCGAGGTGATTCCGATGGCGCGCAGTTACGTGGCGCGTCAGCTGGTGAAATTGGGCGGTTTACCTGAGTATCGTCAGAATGTGGTCACAGATAACGGCAACATTATTCTCGATGTGCATAATCTGCGGATTCTCGATCCGATTGAGCTGGAAAAAACCATCAACGCCTTGCCTGGCGTGGTCACCGTGGGCCTTTTTGCCGCGCGCGGTGCCGATATCGCGCTGATTGGCAGGCCAGATGGGGTCAAAACCATCAAAAAATGATCTGTCCGGCGTCCGTCCGGCGCCGGTTATTTCTGCCTGCAAATCATCTTTTCTCGCCTGGGTTAAATTTGGTGACTTATGTCACATAACCGCCATCGGCAGCGGTTTCGTTCTCTCTTATCCCCCGACCTCATGATTTTGTCCGGCAATGTGCTGCTGTCAGCTATTGCCGTGCTGGCTGGCGGGCAATCGTTTGTATTGCCCGGCGCGATTTTTTTGATATTTTGACAGAAGGCTGGCTTATGGTAGTCCTCATTGAATGCTGAATAGGATCGGGAAATGGCAAAGGTATCACTGGAAAAAGATAAGATTAAGTTCCTGCTGGTGGAAGGTGTCCATCAGAGCGCGCTGGAAAACCTGCGGGCTGCAGGCTATACCAACATCGAATTCCACAAGGGCGCACTGGACTCCGACGCGTTAAAAACATCGATCCGCGATGCGCACTTCATCGGTATCCGTTCCCGCTCCCAGCTTACTGAAGAGATTTTTGCGGCGGCTGAAAAGCTGGTTGCCGTTGGCTGTTTCTGTATCGGTACCAACCAGGTGGATCTGCAGGCGGCTGCCAGCCGTGGTATTCCGGTGTTCAACGCGCCGTTCTCTAACACCCGTTCGGTTGCGGAGCTGGTGATTGGTGAGATGCTGCTGATGCTGCGTGGCATCCCGGAAGCGAATGCGAAAGCACATCGTGGCATCTGGAACAAGAATGCCAAAGGCTCATTTGAAGCACGCGGCAAAAAACTGGGTATTATCGGTTACGGTCATATCGGGATGCAACTGGGCGTGCTGGCAGAAAGTCTGGGCATGCATGTTTTCTTCTACGACATTGAAAACAAGCTGCCACTAGGTAATGCCACTCAGGTACGCCATCTGGCTGATCTGCTCAACATGAGCGACGTTGTCAGCCTGCATGTACCGGAAACCCTCTCCACGCAGGACATGATCGGCGCAGAGCAACTGGCTCAGATGAAGCCTGGCGCGCTGCTGATTAACGCCTCACGCGGCACGGTGGTGGATATTCCGGCGCTGTGTGATGCGCTGGCCAGTAAACAGGTGGGTGGCGCAGCTATCGACGTGTTCCCGGTAGAGCCGGCCACCAATAGCGAGCCGTTTATCTCTCCACTGAGTGAGTTCGACAACGTGATCCTGACCCCGCACATTGGCGGATCGACCGAAGAAGCGCAGGAGAACATCGGCATTGAAGTCGCAGGCAAACTGGCGAAATACTCCGATAACGGTTCTACCTTGTCGGCGGTAAATTTCCCGGAAGTGTCGTTGCCGATACACGGTGTCAGCGCCAGTCGTTTGCTGCACATTCATGAGAACCGTCCAGGCGTGCTGACGGCCATCAACCAGATTTTTGCTGAGCAGGGCATCAACATCGCCGCCCAATATCTGCAAACCTCGCCGTTTATGGGCTATGTGGTTATCGACATTGATGCGGAACCAGAAGTGGCAGAGAACGCGCTGCAGCTAATGAAGGCGATTCCAGGTACCATCCGTGCCCGTCTGCTTTACTAAGCGATCTGTACCGCCGGTCGCGCTGGATGGCGACACTTGGGGTTACTGGCAAAGTCTGGCCCGATCTGCTGTGAGACTGAGCCTGCTAAGGGAACACGGTCAGATCGGAAAGTCGCAAAGACGTCATCCATGACTGCTCGGCCCGCGCAATTACGCACCTCATCCCTGAGGTGCAAGCCTGGCCGGGCCAACGCTTTGCGTTGTTCAAAAACGCTCCCGGCGTTTTTGTCGCTGTCATGGGCCGCTTTCCTCTTCTGACCGTGTTCCCTGCGCGTTGAGCTATTTCATCGCTGCCAGATTCACTCTGGTTCGGGCTTTTCAGCCGCCTGAAAAAGCGACTCTTTTACTCCCACAGCCAGAGTTTTGACGGCGTCATCACCGCCGGCAAAGGCACATCCCATTCCGCAATCGGCAGGGTATCGACCTGCTGACAATCGTGTGCCAGACCCACGGGCAAAAAACCGTGCTGTCGCCAGTTCTGCAGGGTGCGATCGTAAAAGCCTCCGCCCATCCCCAGACGTTGCCCATGCTGATCAAACGCCACCAGCGGCACCACCATCAAATCCAGCTGATCAAGGGTGATCAACTGCCGGATATCCAGTGGCGGTTCAGGAATGCGCAGTTTATTTGTAATCAACGGGGTATCAGGCGAGTAGCGTAGAAACAACAAATTACCGGGAGAGAAGGGGTGTAGAACCGGCAGATAGACAGCTTTTTTCTGGTGCCAGAGCCTGGCAATCAGCGGACGGGTATTTAGCTCACCATCAACCGATAAAAACAGGGCAACATTGCGAGCGGCAGAAAGGGGAGCGTAGTTAAGGGCAAGTTCAGCGAGATGTTCAGCCGCCAGGGTTTGTTGCTCATCAGTCAATGCACGACGCAGGTGGCGCATCTGCTGCCGGATAGCCTGACGCTGTATCATTGAAGGTTCTGACATGGAAGGTTCTGACATAATTTCCCCGCCGGATAAGTCGCTGAGCAGCGACTATAACATGTCGTTCAGGGGAAAAAAGCAGGACTAACAGGAAGGGAGATCTCCGAGATGCCGCCGTAGGCTGTAACCCTTGAACCCTTGGTTCAAGGTGAACATGCCGTCGTAACCATCAGGCTTCTCGGACGAACCGAGCATGCACACAGGTTACAGAGCGTCACATTCTGTTTTTTCGAAATATCGGCTCAGGGGACTGGCCCACATGCAAACATCTCAGAGAAAATTTACCTCACCGTTACTTAAGTATAGCAACCATGAAGTTTTATTCGAACTTCGCACCCTCACGCTCAGAGATGCGACCCTGCTCAACTAATGCCTGTTCAATCGTCTGCTGCAACATACGGATACGCTGTTCCATATTAGCAGCATAATCGCGCGTTTTCACTTTCTCTTGCGCCAGCTCGTGGCAAACGTTTAACGCGGCGATGAACACCAGTTGTTCTGTATTGGTGACTCTAGTGCGAACTTTTAGATCTTGCAACCGTTGATTGAGATCTTCAGCCGCGCTATTGAGCGCATCTTGCTGCTCTGGCGGACAATTCACTCTCAACGAACGACCAAAAATTTGTAAATCTACCGGTTGTGCAGACATGCCACCTTCCTGACTGATTACTTCGCTCGCAACTCCCTTAGCAGTCAATGGCTTGGGAGGCGGGCAACTATATAGACCCACGAAATAAGATACAACCCCTTTTCTGGAAACCTTGAGGCAGCTAGTGGTAGCATAACACGAACTTATTCTGCCAACGACGATGAAAACTTATGTCCTCACAGAACGCAACCCCCGATTACAACGCGCTTGCAGCAGTGCTCTTACAGCAGGGCGTTGGAATGACGCCCGCGGAAATGCATGGCCTGCTAAGCGGGATCCTCTGCGGCGGTAACCAGGACACCAGCTGGAAGACGCTGGTACACGATCTGGCTAACGAAGGCATGGCGTTTTCACACAGTCTCGCCGTGCCGCTGGCGGCGCTGCACGAGCACACGGCAACCACGCTGGAAGATGAAGGCTTCCTGTTTCAGCTGCTGCTGCCTGCTGATGATGACATCACCGTATTTGACCGAGCTGATGCGCTGGCAGGCTGGGTTAACCATTTTCTGCTCGGGCTGGGCGTAACACAGCCTAAACTAGATAAAGTCACCGGCGAAACCGGCGAAGCAATCGATGACCTGCGCACTATTGCACAGCTCGGTTACGAAGAAGATGAAGACCAGGAAGAGCTGGAGCAGTCGCTGGAAGAGGTGATTGAGTATGTGCGTGTTGCCGCACTGTTGTGCCACGATACATTTACCCGTCCGCAGTCAACCGCGCCAGAAGTACAAAAACCGACGCTACACTAAGCCTGACGTGTCAAGTCAACGAATTCAACTGGTCAGTTTACAGGGAGTGCAGAGATGATTTCACTGGAACGATACCTGCAGCGTCGTCAGGCGCTGCTGGCGAAGATGGCGCCTGGCAGCGCAGCGTTAATTTTTGCTGCGCCAGAAGTGACGCGCAGTAATGACACTGAATATCCGTACCGCCAGAGCAGCGACTTCGGGTATTTCACCGGTTTTAACGAGCCGCAGGCGCTGCTGGTGCTGATCAAGAGCGATGAGAATCACAATCACAGCGTATTGTTTAACCGCGTGCGTGACCTGACGGCGGAAATCTGGTCTGGCCGTCGGCTTGGCCAGGAGGCCGCGCCCGACAAACTGGGTGTTGATCGCGCCTTGCCCTGGAACGATATCGGTGAACAGCTGCACCTACTGCTTAATGGCCTGGATGTGATTTACCACGCCCAGGGCGAATATGCCCATGCGGATGCACTGGTGTTCAGCGCCCTGGATAAATTGCGTCGCGGTTTCCGACAAAATCTCAGCGCCCCCGCCACCGTTACTGACTGGCGTCCCTGGGTGCATGAGATGCGCCTGTTTAAAGATGCGGATGAGATTGAGCTGTTACGCCGCGCCGGGAAAATCAGCGCAATGGCGCATACCCGCGCCATGCAAGCCTGTCGGCCGGGCCTATTCGAGTATCAACTAGAAGGGGAAATTCATCACGAATTTACCCGTCACGGTGCGCGCTTCCCCTCCTATAACACCATTGTGGGTGCCGGGGATAACGGCTGCATTCTTCATTACACCGAAAACGAAAGTGAAATGCGTGACGGCGACCTGGTGCTGATCGATGCAGGCTGTGAGTTTCACGGCTATGCGGGCGATATTACCCGCACCTTCCCGGTTAACGGCACATTCAGTCCGGCGCAGCGCGCGATTTATGACATCGTTCTGGCTTCACTGAATCGATCGCTTGCGCTATTCCGGCCTGGCGTTAGCATTCGTGAAGTGAATGATGAAGTGGTGCGCATCATGATCACTGGTCTGGTTGAGCTGGGCATCCTGGAGGGGGACGTCGATACCCTGATCGCTGAAGAAGCGCATCGGCCGTTCTACATGCACGGTTTGGGCCACTGGCTAGGGCTCGATGTTCATGACGTCGGCCACTACGGCACTCCCAGCCGCGAACGGGTACTGGAACCGGGCATGGTGTTAACTGTCGAGCCGGGCCTCTATATCGCGCCGGATGCGGACGTGCCAGCGCAGTATCGCGGCATCGGTATCCGAATCGAAGATGACATTGTGATCACTGAAGATGGCAATGAAAATCTCACAGACAGTGTGGTGAAAGAGGCCGATGATATTGAGGCGCTGATGGCGGCGGCAAAACAGGCATGACGATTCTGATTGCCGGTGGCGGCATGACCGGGGCGACGCTGGCGCTGGCGATCGCCCATCTGACCCAGGGCACACTGCCAGTCACGCTGATAGAGAGCAGTAAGCCTGGCAGCCGGGCGCATCCCGGTTTCGATGGCCGCGCTATTGCGCTCTCTGCCGGAACCTGCCAGCAGTTAGCGGATATCAACCTGTGGCAGCACATTGCCAGTTGTGCCACGCCGATTACCGACATTCATGTTTCCGATCGTGGTCACGCTGGCTTTGTGTCGCTGGCGGCGGCGGACTACCGTATTCCGGCGCTGGGACAGGTGGTCGAGCTGTTTGACGTCGGCCAGCGGCTGTTTGCTGAACTGGAAAAAGCGCCAGGCGTGACGCTGCGCTGTCCGGCACGCGTTACCCAGGCTCACCGTAGCGAGCAGCAGGTTGAGGTGACGCTGGACAGTGGCGAGCAACTCAGCGGCAAACTGCTGGTGGCGGCGGATGGCACGCGCTCTGCGCTGGCCGCCTCGTGCGGCATTCAATGGCACCGGGACGACTATCAGCAGCTTGCCGTAATTGCCAATGTCTCCACCACGCTGCCTCATCAGGGCCGGGCGTTTGAGCGTTTCACCGAGCACGGCCCGCTAGCGCTGCTGCCTATGTCCGGCAACCGTCTGTCGCTGGTCTGGTGCCATCCTCTTTCGCAACGTGAACAGATTGCGAAGTGGAGCGAGGCTGAATTCCTCAGCCAGCTGCAGCGTGCTTTTGGCTGGCGACTGGGGAAATTCACCCACACCGGCCAGCGCGAATATTACCCGCTGGGGCTACACCAGGCGGTCTCGCCGGTGACGCATCGCGTGGCGGTGGTAGGCAATGCGGCGCAGACGCTGCATCCGATTGCCGGGCAGGGCTTTAACCTTGGCCTGCGCGATGTTATGTCGCTGGCTGAAACGCTGGCAATGGCGCATCGGCAACAGCAGGATCCCGGCAGCTATGCGGTGCTGAATCACTATCAGCAGCGTCGTCAGTCCGATCGCGCTACCACCATTGGTATCACTGACGGACTGGTTCGTGTCTTTGCGAATCGCTATGGCCCGCTGGTGGCAGGACGTAACCTGGGCCTGCTGGCGATGGATCATCTGCCGTGGCTACGAAATCAACTGGCTGAGCGCACGCTTGGCTGGGTTAAGCGTTAATAAAGAGGCTCAGATGCAAACTTTTGATGTGGTGATTGCCGGTGGCGGTATGGTGGGGCTGGCGGTGGCCTGCGGCTTGCAGGGCAGCGGACTGCGCATCGCCGTACTGGAAAAATCGCCTGAGCCGCCACTGACGTTGAGTGCGTCACCGTCAATTCGCGTCTCCGCTATTAATGCCGCCAGTGAACGGCTGCTGCAGAAGCTGGATGTCTGGTCAACCATACTATCGCTGCGCTGCCGCGCGTATCACGGCATGGAAGTGTGGGATAAGGACAGTTTCGGCTCTATCACCTTTGATGACCAGGATCAGGGCTTATCGCATCTGGGCCATATCATCGAAAACCCTGTGATCCACAATGCGCTTTGGCAACGAGCCAGCGCCTGCAGCGACGTGACGCTGATGGCACCTTCGCAGTTACAGCAGGTTGCATTTGGCGACAACGAAGCCTTTATTACCCTGCAGGATGGCAGCATGTTAAGCGCGCGATTAATGATTGCTGCTGACGGTGCGAACTCATGGCTGCGCAACAAAGCTGATATTCCGCTGACCTTTTGGGATTACGATCACCATGCGTTAGTGTCTAACGTCCGCACGGAAAAGGCGCACGACGCGGTGGCACGCCAGGTATTCTACGGCGACGGCATTCTGGCTTTCCTGCCGATGCAGGATCCGCATCTAAGTTCAATCGTCTGGTCGCTCTCGCCGCAGGAAGCGAACCGATTGGAAACCATGCCGGAAGCGCTGTTCAATCAGCACCTCTCAGTGGCGTTTGATATGCGGCTCGGTCTGTGTCAGCTGGAGAGCGAGCGCAAATCGTTTCCGCTGGTGGCGCGCTATGCCCGCAACTTCGCAGCACACCGTCTGGCGTTGGTGGGCGATGCGGCTCACACCATTCATCCGCTGGCAGGTCAGGGTGTTAACCTTGGCTTTATGGATGCAGCCGAACTGATTGGTGAGATTCGCCGTCTGCATCAGCAGGGCAAAGATATTGGCCAGCACCTTTATCTGCGTCGCTACGAGCGCAGTCGTAAGCACAGCGCCGCCATGATGCTGGCGGGTATGCAGAGCTTCCGTGAAATGTTCGCTGGCAATAATCCGGCGAAGAAACTGCTGCGTGACGTCGGTCTGAAACTGGCTGACCGCCTGCCGGGGGTCAAACCCGTGATGCTGAAGCAGGCGATGGGCCTGAATGATTTGCCCGCCTGGCTACGCTAAATTAGTGCCTTCTGATAAGCCAGCCTATGCTGGCTTTTTTATGTCTGCCCCCCTTCTGCACCACAAAAAGGCAATGCTGCACCAGTAGCGATCTTCGTTTGATTTATTCTAATTTTGCGGCTGTATTCGCATTACTTTTTCTCATTTATGCCTCCACTACCAGCGGGATTTTTTTAACATCCTGAACCGTATATCGCATAAATTTGCTGCGCATATTTATAAACTCTGCATTTACTGCGCGATTAATCACAAAAATATAGGTTTTTATCCTGTTAGCAGGCGATCCTGGTTAGGCTGTTCTTCTGTTTTCGACCCCGTTTTGCTTATGGTTAATCGTCAGATTCGGTGGTAACGTCAGCCGTAAGAGAACGTTTGCGTCGGTACTGAATTCCGGCGCACTTTTGCACTCACTCGCTTCTGCACAGGATGGTTATGACTCAGCAAACACCTCTGTTTGAACAGCACCAGGCCTGCGGTGCCCGCATGGTGGATTTTCATGGCTGGATGATGCCGCTGCACTATGGCTCCCAGATGGATGAACATCATGTGGTGCGCACTGACGCCGGTATGTTTGATGTCTCTCACATGACCATTGTCGACCTGGCAGGCCCGCGTACCCGGGAATTTCTGCGCTACCTGCTGGCAAATGATGTGGCAAAACTGACACAACCGGGCAAAGCGCTCTACACCGGTATGCTGAATGCCTCAGGTGGCGTCATTGACGATTTGATTGTTTACTTTATGAGCGAGTCATTTTTCAGGCTGGTGGTGAACTCCGCCACCCGCGAAAACGATCTCGCCTGGATCAGCCAACACGCTCAGGGCTATGGAATTACGCTCACCGAACGCGATGACCTCGCGCTGATTGCCGTGCAGGGACCGCAGGCGCAACAGAAAGCGCAGACGCTGTTCAGCGAGGAGCAGCGTCAGGCTGTCGCAGGAATGAAGCCATTTTTCGGTGTTCAGGCCGGTGACCTGTTTATCGCCACGACCGGCTATACCGGCGAAGCGGGATATGAGATTGCCATGCCCGCAGGCGAGGCGGCCGATTTCTGGCAGCGTCTGCTGGCCGCTGGTGTAAAACCTGCCGGACTGGGCGCACGCGACACGCTGCGTCTGGAAGCTGGTATGAATCTGTATGGTCAGGAGATGGACGAAGGCGTTTCACCGCTGGCAGCCAACATGGGCTGGACCGTCTGCTGGGAACCCGCTGACCGCGATTTCATCGGCCGGGAAGCGCTGGAATTGCAGCGTGAACGCGGTACCGAAAAGCTGGTGGGGCTGATCCTCACAGAAAAAGGGGTGTTGCGTAACGGCTTGCCGGTGCGTTTCACCGATGACCAGGGGCAACTGCAGCAAGGGATCATTACCAGTGGTTCTTTCTCACCGACGCTGGGTTGCAGCATCGCCCTGGCGCGTGTTCCTGCCACCGTCGGCAGCACCGCCATCGTTGAGATCCGTAACCGCCAGATGCCTGTACAGGTTACCCGTCCCGTTTTTGTCCGCGCCGGTAAACCGGTCGCTCAGTAAAATTTATTCAGGAGAAATGGCCAATGAGCAATGTGCCGAATGCGTTGAAGTACCGCGACAGCCACGAATGGGTGCGCAAAGAAGCCGATGGCAGTTACACCGTGGGTATTACAGAACATGCGCAGGAGTTACTGGGCGACATGGTGTTTGTCGATCTGCCTGAAGTGGGCGCAACGTTTGCTGCGGGTGAAGAGTGTGCGGTTGCGGAATCAGTCAAAGCGGCTTCGGATATCTATGCGCCAATCAGCGGTGAGATTGTGGCGGTCAACGATGCCCTGACCGACTCACCCGAGCAGGTCAACAGCGAGCCTTATGAAGGCGGCTGGTTATTCAAAATCAAAGCCAGCGACGCGTCTGAAATCGACACGTTGCTGGATGCGGATGCTTATAAAGCCTCTATCGACGAGTAGTCGTCAGGCGGCCTCGTGCAGAGGCCGCAGATTTCTGTTTGCTCTCCGGTTTCCCCAGCCCGATTCAGGATTTACTGCTAATGACTCAGACTCTCAGCCAGCTTGAACACAACGGTGCGTTTATTGAGCGCCATATTGGTCCTTCACCTGAGCACCAGGCGTTGATGCTTGACGCTGTGGGTGCCTGTTCTCTGGAAGCGTTAATCAGCACGATTGTGCCTGCAGACATCCAACTGCCAGGGCCGCCCGCGGTTGGCGAAGCCACCACTGAACAGCAGGCGCTGGCCGAACTTAAAGCCATTGCCAGCCAGAATCTGCGTTACAAATCCTGGATCGGAATGGGATACAGCGCGGTGATCACTCCGCCAGTCATCCTGCGTAATATGCTGGAGAATCCGGGCTGGTACACCGCCTATACCCCGTATCAGCCTGAGGTCTCGCAGGGCCGCCTGGAAGCGCTGTTGAACTTCCAGCAGTTGACGCTGGATCTTACCGGCATGGATATCGCATCCGCCTCTCTGCTGGACGAAGCGACCGCGGCTGCCGAAGCGATGGCGATGGCAAAACGCGTCAGTAAACTCAAAAACGCCAATAAATTTTTCATTGCGGATGATATCCATCCACAGACACTGGATGTGGTCCGTACCCGTGCGGAGACATTCGGATTCGAACTGATTATCGATAGCGCCGACAAAGCACCCGATCATGACGACCTGTTTGGCGTGCTGCTGCAACAGGTGGGTACCACCGGCGAAGCGCACGATTACAGCGCGCTGATTGCCGGGCTGAAAGCACGCAAAGTGGTGGTCAGCGTGGCGGCGGACTTTATGTCACTGGTCTTACTGGAAGCGCCAGGCAAGCAGGGTGCAGACATCGTCTTTGGTTCGGCCCAGCGTTTCGGCGTGCCAATGGGTTATGGCGGCCCACATGCGGCCTTCTTCGCCAGCCGCGACGATCATAAACGTTCTATGCCAGGCCGCATTATTGGTGTTTCACGTGATGCCGCGGGCAACACGGCGTTGCGTATGGCGATGCAGACCCGTGAACAACATATCCGCCGTGAAAAGGCCAACTCCAACATCTGTACTTCGCAGGTGCTGCTGGCGAACATCGCCGGTCTCTATGCGGTGTTCCACGGCCCGGCGGGTCTGAAACGCATTGCATCACGCATTCACCGCTTCACCACTATTCTGGCGACCGGACTGCAACAAGGCGGCCTGAAGCTGCGCCATCAGTACTGGTTCGATACGCTGACGGTCGAGGTGGCAGACAAAGCCGCCGTGCTGAGCCGTGCCCTGAGCTTTGGCGTTAACCTGCGTAGCGATATCCATAATGCAGTCGGTATCACGCTGGACGAAACCACCTGCCGCGAAGATATTCTGGCGCTGTTCGCCATTCTGCTGGGTGACGAGCACGGTCAGGATCTGGAAAAGCTCGACAGCGAAGTGGCCAGCGAAAGCCACGCTATTCCTGCAGGTCTGCAACGCCACAGCGAAATCCTGACCCATCCGGTGTTCAACCGTCATCACAGCGAAACAGAGATGATGCGCTACATGCACAGTCTGGAGAAAAAGGATCTGGCGCTGAACCAGGCCATGATCCCGCTCGGTTCCTGCACCATGAAGCTGAATGCCGCAGCAGAGATGATCCCAATCACCTGGCCGGAATTTTCTGAACTGCATCCGTTCTGCCCGGCTGAGCAGGCCACGGGCTATCTGCAGATGATCGGTCAGCTTTCACAGTGGCTGGTGCAACTTACTGGCTATGATGCACTCTGTATGCAGCCAAACTCCGGCGCACAGGGGGAATATGCCGGGCTGCTGGCGATCCGTCGCTACCACGAAAGCCGCGGCCAGGGCGAGCGTCATCTCTGCCTGATCCCGAGCTCGGCGCACGGCACCAACCCGGCATCAGCCCAGATGGCGGGCATGGACGTGGTGGTGGTGGCCTGCGATAAACAGGGCAACATCGACCTTGGCGATCTGCGTGAAAAAGCGGCCGAGGCCGGCGACAAGCTCTCCTGTATTATGGTGACGTACCCTTCTACTCACGGCGTCTATGAAGAGACCATTCGTGAAGTGTGCCAGATTGTGCATCAGTATGGCGGTCAGGTTTATCTGGATGGCGCGAACATGAATGCGCAGGTCGGTATCACCACGCCAGGCTACATCGGTGCGGATGTTTCCCACCTTAATCTGCATAAAACCTTCTGCATTCCGCACGGCGGCGGCGGTCCGGGTATGGGACCGATTGGTGTCAAGGCGCACCTGGCCCCGTTTGTTCCGGGACACAGCGTGGTGCAGATCGACGGTGTCCTAACGCAACAGGGTGCCGTATCCGCGGCGCCGTTTGGCAGTGCATCCATTCTGCCAATCAGCTGGATGTACATTCGCATGATGGGCGCAGAAGGGCTTAAACAGGCAAGTTCAGTCGCTATTCTGAATGCCAACTACATTGCGAGCCGCCTGCAGTCTGCTTATCCGGTGCTTTACACAGGCCGTGACGGTCGCGTGGCGCACGAATGTATTCTCGACATCCGTCCGCTAAAAGAGCAAACCGGCATCAGTGAGCTGGATATTGCTAAACGCCTGATCGATTACGGATTCCACGCGCCGACGATGTCCTTCCCGGTGGCGGGCACCCTGATGGTGGAGCCGACCGAGTCAGAGAGCAAAATCGAATTGGATCGCTTTATCGACGCGATGCTGGCTATCCGCATGGAAATTGACCGGGTGGGGACAGGCGAATGGCCGCTGGACGACAACCCACTGGTCAATGCGCCGCATACCCAACTGGAAATCGTCAGTGAGTGGTCACATCCCTACAGCCGTGAACTGGCAGTCTTCCCTGCGGGCAGCCACAACAAATACTGGCCAACAGTAAAACGTCTGGATGATGTCTTTGGTGACCGTAACCTGTTCTGTTCCTGCGTGCCGATGAGCGACTATCAGTAATCTCCCCGCAGACAAACGTTAACTATCAAGGGCTGCTTCGTCGGCCCTTTTTTACTGGAGAAGCAGCATGAAACTGGCACTGGTTACGGGAGGCAGCCGCGGTATCGGACGGGCAACAGCGCTGTTACTGGCTGCCCGGGGTTATCGGATTGCGGTGAACTATCGCCAGCGCGAGGCGGAAGCTCAACAGGTGGTGGCACAGATCCAGCAGCATGGCGGTGACGCCTTTGCGATTCAGGCGGATATCAGTGATGAGGCAGAGGTGATGGCGATGTTTGCGCAGCTTGATCAGCACGCTGTGCCGCTGACGTTGCTGGTGAACAACGCCGGAATTTTGTTTCGGCAGTCCCGCACCGAGCAGCTGGATGCGGCGCGCCTGCATAAGGTCTTTGCCACCAACGTTATCGGGACCTTTCTCTGCTGTCGTGAGGCGGTTAAGCGGATGGGCACGCATCACGGCGGTCAGGGCGGCGCGATTGTAAACGTTTCATCGGCAGCATCCCGTACCGGTGCGCCAGGCGAATATGTGGATTACGCCGCCTCAAAAGGGGCGATGGATACCCTCACCAAAGGATTGTCGCTGGAAGTGGCGCAGCAGGGGATTCGGGTTAACGGCGTACGTCCTGGATTCATCTATACAGAGATGCACGCCGATGGCGGAGAGCCAGGCAGAGTGGACAGGCTTGCCAGCATGATCCCGATGGGACGTGGCGGTGAAGCAGAAGAGGTGGCGGAAGCGATCGTCTGGCTGGCCAGCGACGCGGCTTCTTACGTCACCGGCAGCATCATTGACGCTGCCGGTGGGCGTTAATCAGCTTCGTCTGAGCTGCGTCGTTATGAATTACAGGTTTTCGCCGTTGCTGGCGATAACCTGCTGATACCAGACGAAACTCTTCTTCTTCGCACGAGAAAAATCGCCGCTGCCATCATCGTTTTTATTCACATGAATAAAACCATAACGCTTGTCGTACTGGCCGGTGGTGAAAGAGACGCAATCCAGGCAGCCCCACGGCGTATAGCCCATTAAATCCACACCATCATACGTTACGGCTTTCTTCATCTCTTCAATGTGCGCCTTCAGATAGTCGATGCGGTAATCATCTTCAATCAGGCCATCAGCGTTTGGCTTGTCGATAGCACCAAAGCCATTTTCTACAATAAACAGCGGCTTCTGGTAACGCTCATACAGCGCGCTCATCGCATAGCGCAGGCCTGCCGGGTCGATCTGCCATCCCCAGTCTGACGCTTTCACATGCGGGTTTTTTACTACACCTTCAAAACCGGTAATCGGGTCATCAACCCCGCTGGCATCGCTCTTCACGGCGTTGCTCATGTAGTAGCTGAAACCAACATAGTCTGCAGAGCCCTGGCGCAGCGTCTCGGCATCATCCGCTTCCATCTGAATATCGTAACCCTTGCGCGCCCACTCTGTCAGGGTGTAGGCCGGATAGTAGCCGCGCATCTGGACGTCACTGAAGACATAGCGCTGATGCATCGATTCCTGCGCCAGTACCACATCGTCCGGGTGGCAGGAGAAGGGATAGACCGGCACCATGGCGATCATGCAGCCAATCTGAAAGTCAGGATTGATGTCGTGGCCGAGTTTCACCACTTTTGCACTGGCAACAAACTGGTGGTGCATCACCTGATACATCGCCTGTTCAGGTTTCTCATGTTCGGTAAAGATCACGCCTGAACAGCAGTAACCAAACAGCGGATACTGCCAGTTACGCTGGTTGTTGATCTCGTTGAAGGTCATCCAGTATTTCACTTTGTTTTTATAACGGTTCAGCACCACTTCGCTGAAGCGCACAAAGAAGTCGACCACTTTGCGGTTGTGCCAGCCACCATACTCTTTGACCAGATGATAAGGCATTTCGAAGTGCGAAAGGGTGATGACCGGTTCAATGCCATACTTCAGCAGTTCATCAAACAGGTCGTCATAGAATTGCAGGCCCGCTTCGTTGGGCTGTTGCTCGTCACCGTTAGGGAAGATGCGGGTCCAGGCAATCGAGGTGCGGAAACATTTGAAGCCCATCTCGGCAAACAGCGCGACATCCTGTTTGTAGTGGGAGTAAAACTCCACACCCTTGTGGTTCGGATAGAAATGGCCAGGCTGCACGCCATCGGTAATCACCCGGTCAACGCCATGTGAACCGCCGGTCATCACATCAGCAATACTGACGCCTTTGCCGCCCTGGTCCCAGCCGCCTTCAACCTGATGCGCTGCCACCGCGCCGCCCCAAAGAAAGCCCTTCGGTAACTGCAATTCTGCACTCATGCTTCACCCCATTACGGATATTGAAATTGCGCTGAGTGTAGCAAGGCAATAATGAAAGTCACGTTATAACAGTGCGCGAATAATGGTGTTTGTGACATCCCAAAAACAGGCTGTTTTATTTCCCCAGTTGGCGGCCAATGGCTTCAATAATATAAGTGACCGGGACCTGAGTCGTAATGTCAGAATTGTCCGCCATGCGGATAATCGGCACATGGTAGCAGAGATTGAAATCACTAATCTTCGCCAGAGAGCAGGTTTCCGTGTTGGTTATCGCAATGATTTTACACTTATTCAGGCTGAACTGGCTGGCAATGCGCAGGATCTCTTCGGTTTCGCCGGATACCGATAAAATAATGGCAATGGCATTTTCATAGAGATCGGGACTGACCGGATAATAGGGATCATCTATTGCGTGGCTGAATTTACCCAGGTTAGAAAAAAAGCGTGCGCCATATTTTGCCAGGCTGCCTGAGGTGCCGACGCCAATAAAAAACACCCGCTCAGCCTGATTAATCTTAAGCGCGGCCTGGGCGATGATCTGTTCAAACTCAGGGTTATTTATGCTCTTAAAAAAGCTCAGCATCTCGCTGACGCCCGCCGTGTTGAGCAGCGGCGCACTCTTTTCGTTTAAGCGCAGGCGGATGCGGAATTCTGACCAGCCTTCACAGTGCATTTTGCGGCAAAAACGCAGCACGGTGGTGGTAGAGACACCCGTCTGCTCAGCCAGCTCGCGGATCGTCATATAGCTGACGCCTTCGCGGTGCTTAATGATGAACTGATAGACCTGCATTTCCAGATCGTTAAGACGGGCGAGATCGCGATGCGAAAACATGGATGACTCGTTGAACAGTTGACCTTTGGTCAGTTTACCAGATTCATCACCCGGTTTAACGCTTACTGAATTTCACCAGATAATTTTAGCGTACAAGTGTACACTGAAAAAATTGTTGGCTACGCTGGATAGCGTTATCACCGCTATAGCGCTCTTCAGGAACCTGTTATGACCACCACAATTTCTCCCAAACATCACCCCGCTGCGGGCTATTCGGTCGCCGAGGAAATTGCCAACAGTATCAGTCACGGCCTCGGCTGCCTGTTCGGCATGGTCGGACTGGTGTTGATGCTTAATCAGGCCATTGAGAGGCAGGCTGATACCGTCACCTTTATCAGTTATAGCCTCTATGGTGGCAGCATGATTCTGCTGTTTCTGGCCTCGACGCTCTATCATGCGGTTCCGGATGGACCGGCCAGACCCTGGCTGAAGAAGCTGGATCACTGCGCCATCTATCTGCTGATAGCCGGCACCTATACGCCATTTCTGCTGGTCGGACTGAGGACGCCGCTGGCTTATGGATTAATGGGGGTGATCTGGGGGCTGGCGCTGGCCGGTATTCTGTTTAAGCTCACGATTGCGCATCGCTTTGAAGCGCTATCGCTGGTGACCTATCTCTGTATGGGATGGCTGTCGCTGATTGTGGTTTATCAGCTGGCGATGATCCTGCCGCCGGGCTGCATCTGGCTGCTTGCGGCAGGCGGGATTATCTATTCGCTGGGGGTGATTTTTTATGTGGCGTACCGCATTCCTTTTAATCACGCCATCTGGCATGGGTTCGTGCTGGGCGGCAGTCTCTGCCACTTCGGCGCTATTTACTTTTATGTGCGCTAATTTAAGGCTGAACAGCGGCAAAGGCCCTTCCTTTCACGGAAGGGCCATACGGCTCAATCAGCTCTCATCCAGCGAGTAGGGCAATGGCTGAATGGTCAGATGCCCGCCTTCATCACCTTCAACCCGCAGCACGCTATCCGGTTCCAGATCGTTATTCAGCACCACCTGAATCCAGCTGATTCCATCATCTAACTGTACCGCAGCCAGCACGCTGCCGGTACGACGCCAGCGTTCACCCATCTGCAACTCCAGCGGGGCATTGGCTTCGGGCAAATGACTTGCCTGACCCGCCAGCCAGTAGAGCGCGCGTTTATTGGCACCGCGATATTTCGCCCGTGCCACCATCTCCTGACCGGCGTAGCAGCCTTTTTTAAAGCTGATGGCATCCAGCGCCTGCAGGTTGGTGGCCTGCGGAATAAACTGCACAGTGGTGGTGGGATCAATCACCGGAATTCCCGCTTCAATATCCAGCGCCAGCCACTGTTGACTGTCATTGAACTGCGCATCAGCGTTGAGCTTCTGCTTCAGCGCCTCTGCCATGGCCTGCGAAGTGACAATCAGAAAACGCTCGGTCGGGTGCGCAAACCACAGCAGCGTAGTTTCTGCGTGCACCACCACCGGTTTTTCGCTGTCGGGCAGGCTATCAAACAGATTCGCCAGCGCGGCGCGCGCCTGAAAACCGGCTACGCCCAGCAATACTGCCTCATCGTCAGCCACCATCGACACTTTCGAAAACACGGCGTATTTCTTTAACTCGGTCAGTTGGGTGTCGCGCAGTTCACGACGGATCAAATAGGCATAGCCTTCATCGCGATGGAACAGGCGGATATTGCTCCACATTTTGCCTTTGGCATCGCAGTGTGCGGCAGGTGAATGGTGGTCTGCATCCAGTGCCGCGACATCCAGCGTTAACTGACCCTGCAGGTAAGCGGTACTGTCGGCACCGGTAATGGAAACCAGCGCCCAGCTATCCAGTGACATCAGGGTTAACGGCAGACGAGACGACGCGGCAGGCTGACGCGGCGGTAAAGTAAAAGTGGGCATGGAGATATCCTGTATAAGACGGTTCATCCGGAACAATGCTTTCAATGTTAAAAGAGCCGACTGGCAATGCAACCTGTTTACGGAAAACGGCGCACAAAAGGCGTGATAACCCTGAAAAGATTCGGTCTGAAGTGTGTCAGGTTGCACAGCGTGCGATGCTGCGCCTGCGAGCCATATAAAACCAGGTTACACTGGGCGCCACGTTGTGAATGGTGGAAATTGATGCATGGATATTAATGATAAATCACGTATTCAGTGGGCCTGCCGTCGCGGCATGCTGGAACTGGATGTGGCTATTATGCCGTTCTTCAAATTTGAGTATGACACGCTGAACGACACCGATAAGCAGGTCTTTGTTGACCTGCTGAAGAGTGACGATCCCGACCTGTTCAACTGGCTGATGAATCACGGTGAGCCAAAGGATCCGGAACTTAAGCGGATGGTGAATCTGATCCAGCAGCGTAATCATGATCGCGGCCCGGTGGCAATGTAAGCTGCGGCCCTCTCGCCTGGCGCGCGGAATACTGTGCGCCTGGCTGGTGGCAGCAGTGACCGGCGTCGCGCTGATGACGCCACCTGTGGGCGGCTGGTTAATCAGGGGACCGATTATTCTGCTATTGCTGACTGAGGGCGGGTACAGCTTTCGGCGGTTGAATCAGCGGCACGGCCCGTTACAGCGGGAAAGCGTCCATTGCTGGCTCTGGCAGGGAAAACGCTGGCGGCCCACTCAGCCATTGCGCTGGTTACCGGTTGGCGTGCTGCTGGTGGCGAAGAGCGAACAGGGCGCTATGCTACGCTGGTGGCTGATGCAGGACACTATGCAGCCTGACGAATGGCGGGCGTTACGCGCCTGCTGCTTCAGCAAGGTGCGGCATTAACAGCCGACGGGCAGGCAAGCCGGTGACGGCCGTTAATCTGTTCGCATGCTGTTTGGACACAGGCAAACGCTCAGGTCGGGCCGGTCAGAGCAGTGCGGCGGTTTCGGTTAACACCTGCTCGCACCACTGTTCAACGCGCTCATCGGTGACCTCAAACTGATTCACATCATCAAGCGCCAGACCAACAAACTGCGAGCCATCGGCACTCAGAGGTTTAGGGCTGGTGAACTCATAGCCTTCAAGTGGCCAGTATCCGACAAAACGTACCCCCATCGGCTGCAGCAATTCGTGCAGCATGCCGAGTGCATCTAAAAACCACTCACCATAGCCAATCTGATCACCCATGCCATACAGCGCGACAATCTTGTTGTGCAGATTCAGCGCGGGCAGTTGCGTCCATATTGCCTCCCAGTCCTCCTGCAACTCACCGAAATCCCAGGTCGGGATGCCCATGATCAGCAAATCGTACTGTTCCATCAGGCGTGGATCGTCATCTTTCACGTTATGCAGCGTCACTAACTCTTCGCCAATAAAATCGCGAATTTTCTCCGCTACGATTTCGGTGTAACAGGTACTGGAACCGTAAAAAAGACCGATTTTCATGCAGATAACACTCTGTAAAGACTGACTTTGGCGCAATTGTACCAGAAGCGCTGCTGAATCAGGCATAATGAGCATGATTTTACACCAGACGGCGGAGATAACGTGCAGGACAGCGATCTGACAGAACAGTTTCTTGATGCGCTCTGGATTGAACGCAATCTGGCGCAGAACACTCTCTCCTCTTATCGCCAGGACCTCCAGACGCTGACCGGATGGCTGGCGCATCATCAGCTGACGCTGCTTAGCGTGGCGCCGCTGGATCTGCAGCAGTTTCTGGCTGAACGGCTGGAGGGAGGCTACAAGGCGACCAGCTCAGCGCGGCTGCTCAGCGCCATGCGTCGCCTTTTCCAGTATCTTTACCGCGAAAAGCTGCGCCCGGACGATCCCAGCGCGCTGCTGTCTGCGCCAAAACTGCCGCAGCGTTTGCCGAAAGATCTCAGCGAGGCGCAGGTTGAGCGGTTGTTGCAGGCACCAAATAGTGATATTCCGCTGGAGTTGCGCGACAAAGCGATGCTGGAGCTGCTCTACGCCACTGGCCTGCGCGTCTCCGAACTGATTGGCCTGACGCTCAGCGACATCAGTCTGCGCCAGGGCGTTGTCCGGGTTATCGGTAAAGGGGATAAAGAGCGGCTGGTGCCTTTAGGTGAAGAAGCGGTTTACTGGCTGGAGCAATATATGGAACATGGTCGTCCGTGGCTGCTCAACGGTCAGACGCTGGACGTGATGTTTCCCAGTAATCGGGCGCAGCAGATGACGCGCCAGACCTTCTGGCATCGCATCAAGCATTACGCCACGCTGGCGGGCATCGACAGCGAAAAGTTATCACCGCATGTGATGCGCCATGCCTTTGCGACCCATCTGCTGAACCACGGTGCCGATCTGCGTGTCGTACAGATGCTGCTGGGACACAGCGATCTCTCCACCACGCAAATTTATACGCACGTCGCCACTGAGCGCCTGCGTCAGTTGCATCAACAACACCATCCGCGGGCCTGAACCGCGGCGATAAGGACAAAAATGAACAAGCATTTTGCCATGCTGGCCCTGTTAGCCAGCACCTTTTCCGGTCTGGCACAGGCCGATGACAGCGCCATTCAGCAATCACTTAAAAAGCTCGGTCTGAACCAGACGGAGATCAGCCCGTCACCGCTGCCGGGGTTTAAAACCGTGCTGTCAGAAAGCGGCGTGCTCTACGTTACCGACGACGGTAGACATATGATCCAGGGACCGCTCTACGACGTCAGCGGTAAACAGCCGGTCAACGTCACCAACCAACTGCTGGATAAAAAAGTCGAGGCGCTGGTGCCGGAAATGATCGTCTATAAAGCGGCAAAAGAGCAGCACGTGATCACAGTATTCACCGACATTACCTGCGGCTACTGTCATAAACTGCATGAGCAGATGGCAGACTACAATGCGCTGGGCATCACCGTGCGCTACCTGGCGTTTCCGCGTGAAGGGCTGAATGGTCAGATCAAACCGGCGATGAAAGCGATCTGGTGCAGCGCTGACCGCAATAAAGCGTTTGATGAGGCAATGAAAGGCAATGCGCCGAAGATGGCCGCACCAGATAGCTGTAAAATCGATATTGCCCAGCACTATAAACTGGGTGTGCTGTTCGGCATTCAGGGCACGCCCGCAATGCTGACTGATAGCGGCATGATGATCCCGGGTTATCAGTCGCCGCAGGAGCTGAAGCAGGTGCTGGACAATCAGAAACGTGGTGGTTAATCGGTGGTAAAACAGGATGTGGAACTCCGTCGCCGTGAGGCGACGGTTGACGATGCGCTACCGGCCACGCTGCCGCCGCTGCTGAAACGACTCTATCTGCAACGCGGCGTGCGCGATGCTGCAGAGCTGGATCGCGGTGCGAAAAATCTGCTGCCGTTCCAGTCCCTGAGCGGGATTGATAGCGCAGTTGAACTGCTGCATCAGGCACTGCTGGATGGGCGTCGCATTATGGTGGTGGGTGACTTTGATGCCGATGGTGCGACCAGTACCGCGCTGACGGTTATGGCGCTGCGCAGCATGGGCGGCAGCAATGTGCAGTATCTGGTGCCTAACCGCTTTGAAGATGGTTATGGCCTCAGTCCTGAAGTGGTCGGGCAGGCGCGGGCGCGAGGCGCCGCGATGATCCTGACGGTCGATAACGGCATCTCTTCACACGCTGGCGTTGAGTGCGCGCATCAGCACGGCATTCCGGTGCTGATTACTGATCACCACCTGCCGGGCGAGACCTTACCGGCTGCTGAGGCGATCGTTAATCCCAATCTGACCGACTGCAATTTCCCCTCGCGCGCACTGGCGGGCGTGGGCGTTGCGTTCTATTTGATGCTGGCGCTTCGCGCCCATTTGCGCACGCAGGGATGGTTTGGCACCACCCGCACCGAGCCGAATCTGGCGGAGATGCTGGATCTGGTAGCACTCGGCACGGTTGCCGATGTGGTGCCGCTTGACGTCAACAACCGCATTCTGGTGTGGCAGGGACTTAGCCGCATCCGGGCGGGAAAATGCCGGCCAGGCATCCGGGCGCTGCTGGAGATTGCTAATCGCGATGCGCGTCAGATGGCGGCCAGCGATCTCGGTTTTGCGCTGGGGCCACGGCTCAATGCCGCAGGCCGGCTCGACGATATGTCGGTGGGCGTGGCGCTGTTAATGACTGACGATCTCAGCCAGGCACGGATGTTAGCCAGTGAGCTGGATGCGCTGAACCAGACGCGCAAAGAGATAGAGCAGGGGATGCAGAGCGAAGCGCTGGCGCTGTGTCAGGCGCTGGAACGTGAGCAGAGCAATCTGCCGCTGGGGCTGGCCTTTTATCATCCCGAATGGCATCAGGGTGTTGTGGGGATCCTCGCTTCGCGTCTGAAAGAGCGTTTCCATCGTCCGGTGATCGCCTTTGCGCCGGCGGGCGACGGCACGCTGAAAGGCTCGGGCCGCTCGATTGCCGGTCTGCATCTGCGCGATGCGCTGGAGCGTCTGGATACGCTTAACCCCGGCCTGATGCTGAAGTTTGGCGGTCACGCCATGGCGGCAGGTTTATCACTGGAAACCGCACGCTACGAAGAGTTTCGTCAGCGCTTTGCCGATCTGGTCGGTGAGTGGCTGGATGGCGAATCTCTGCAGGGCATCATCTGGTCTGATGGCGCGTTGCAGCCGCAGGAGTTTTCGCTACAGACCGCTGAGATGTTGCGCGAAGCGGGTCCCTGGGGCCAGGCGTTCCCGGAACCCGCTTTCGATGGCAAATTTAAGCTACTGCAACAGCGGCTGGTGGGCGAGCGACATCTGAAAGTGATGGTCGAACCGCTGAACGGCGGTCCGCTGATCGATGGGATCGCCTTTAATGTCGATACCACGCTGTGGCCCGACAGCAGCATTCGTCAGGTCGAACTGGCCTATAAGCTGGATATCAATGAGTATCGGGGTAACCGCTCGGTACAGCTGATCATCAGCCATCTCTGGCCGCTGAACTGAGTTCGGTATGGTGCGCGTGTCTCCGGTCACGGCAGATGCGCGTCAGCCTGATTCCCGCCTGCGCTATCTGTATTGTGAGAGGATTTACTCTCGGCCGATAAGCAAATGTGACGCATCACGCCGCCCTGGCATCAGCCCGCTGTCTCAGCGCTACAATCTGCCGTCAGTTTCGGGTAAACTTGTGCGTTAATTTTCCTGTCCCATCGAACATAAGAAAGACGCAAAAGCCATGTTTGAAATTAACCCGGTCAAAAACCGTATTCAGGACCTCAGTGAGCGCAGCGACGTTCTTCGGGGGTATCTTTGACTACGATGCCAAGAAAGAACGCCTCGAAGAAGTAAATGCCGAACTGGAACAGCCTGATGTCTGGAACGAACCTGAGCGCGCTCAGGCGCTGGGCAAAGAGCGCTCCTCGCTGGAAGCGATCGTACAGACGCTGGAACAGATGTCGCAAGGCCTGGAAGATGTGCAGGGTCTGCTTGAACTGGCGGTAGAAGCGGAAGACGAAGAGACTTTCGACGAAGCGGTTGCCGAGCTGGATGTGCTTGAGGGCAAGCTGGGCGAGCTGGAATTCCGTCGCATGTTCTCTGGCGAGTATGACAGCGCCGACTGCTACATTGATCTGCAGGCGGGTTCCGGCGGCACCGAAGCGCAGGACTGGGCCAGCATGCTGATGCGTATGTATCTGCGTTGGGCTGAAGCCAAAGGCTTCAAAACCGAAATTATTGAAGAGTCTGAAGGTGAAGTTGCAGGCATTAAATCTGTGACCATTCGCGTCTCAGGCGACTACGCCTTTGGCTGGTTGCGCACTGAAACAGGCGTGCATCGCCTGGTGCGTAAGAGCCCGTTTGACTCCGGCGGCCGTCGTCACACCTCATTCAGCTCCGCCTTTATTTACCCGGAAGTCGATGACGATATCGATATCGACATTAATCCAGCCGATCTGCGCATTGACGTTTATCGCGCGTCAGGTGCGGGCGGTCAGCACGTTAACCGGACAGAATCTGCGGTACGTATTACCCATATTCCAACCGGTACCGTCACTCAGTGTCAGAATGATCGTTCTCAGCACAAGAACAAAGATCAGGCGATGAAGCAGATGAAAGCAAAACTGTACGAGCTTGAGATGCAAAAGAAAAATGCTGAGAAACAGGCGCTGGAGGACAACAAGTCCGACATCGGCTGGGGAAGCCAGATCCGTTCCTACGTTCTCGATGATGCACGCATCAAAGATCTGCGCACCGGCGTAGAGACGCGTAACACCCAGGCGGTGCTGGACGGCGATCTGGATCGATTCATTGAAGCTAGTTTAAAAGCAGGGTTATAAGGAACCGACATGTCTGAACAACAACCGCAGAGCGCTGACGCCGCCGTTGAGTTAAATAACGAACTGAAAACGCGTCGCGAAAAGCTGAGCGTGCTGCGTGCAAATGGCGTGGCGTTTCCTAACGATTTCCGTCGTGACAGCCTCTCAGAGCAATTGCATGAGAGCTATGGCGAGAAGAGCAACGAAGCGCTTGAAGATCTCGGCATCGAAGTCAGCGTCGCCGGACGTATGATGACCCGTCGTATCATGGGTAAAGCCTCTTTCGTGACTCTGCAGGATGTGGGTGGCCGCATTCAGCTTTATGTCTCGCGTGACGATCTGGCTGAAGGGATTTACAACGAGCAGTTCAAAAAGTGGGATCTCGGCGATATCCTCGGCGCGCGCGGCAAACTGTTCAAAACCAAAACCGGCGAACTGTCGATTCACTGTTCTGAACTGCGCCTGCTGACCAAAGCGCTGCGTCCGCTGCCAGACAAGTTCCATGGCCTGGCCGATCAGGAAACCCGTTACCGTCAGCGTTACCTTGATCTGATCGCCAACGAGGAATCTCGCAACACGTTCAAAATTCGTTCGCAGATCATGGCCGGCATTCGTCAGTTCATGGTGGGCCGCGACTTCATGGAAGTGGAAACCCCGATGATGCAGGTGATCCCTGGCGGCGCGTCTGCGCGTCCGTTCATCACCCATCACAATGCGCTGGATATCGACATGTATCTGCGTATCGCCCCAGAGCTCTACCTGAAGCGTCTGGTGGTGGGCGGATTCGATCGCGTGTTCGAGATCAACCGTAACTTCCGTAACGAAGGTATTTCGCCACGTCATAACCCAGAGTTCACCATGATGGAACTCTATATGGCCTATGCGGATTACAAAGATCTGATCGAGCTGACTGAAAGCCTGTTCCGTACACTGGCGCAGGATATACTCGGCAGCACGGTAGTGCCTTACGGTGAACAGGAGTTTGATTTCGGCAAGCCTTTTGAAAAACTGACCATGCGTGAAGCGATCAAGAAATACCGTCCGGAAACGGATTTGGCCGATCTTGAAGACTTTGATAAAGCGGTGGCGATTGCGCAATCACTGCACATTAAAGTGGAGAAGAGCTGGGGTCTTGGCCGCGTCGTAACTGAGATCTTTGAAGAGACGGCAGAAGCCAATCTGATACAGCCGACCTTTATCACCGAATATCCGGCTGAAGTATCCCCACTGGCTCGTCGTAACGACGAGAATCCGGAAATCACCGATCGCTTTGAGTTCTTCATTGGTGGTCGTGAAATCGGTAACGGTTTCTCCGAGTTGAACGATGCGGAAGATCAGGCTGAGCGTTTCCTGCAGCAGGTAAATGCCAAAGATGCTGGTGACGACGAAGCGATGTTCTACGACGAAGATTATGTCACCGCACTGGAACATGGTCTGCCGCCAACCGCCGGTCTGGGCATCGGTATTGACCGTATGGTGATGCTGTTTACTAACAGCCACACTATCCGCGATGTAATTCTGTTCCCGGCACTGCGTCCAGGTAGCAAGTAATCGTTGTGAGTCATAGAAAGGCCGGATCCTCCGGCCTTTTTTACATCTGTCGGTTCAGCGGCCATCAGGTTTTCATCACGCCATTCAGCCAGGCCTGGAACCGTGCATAGGGTACATAGAGCGCAACGTTCTTATAGAGTGTCTTGCCGCTAAGATTGTCATTAATGTTATTGCTGTAGCCGATAATCACGCCCGCCAGCGTATCGTCAGAGGCGTTATAAACCGCGCCACCCGACATGCCTTTAACCACACCCGCATTCGCCGCCACTACGACGCAGTCCGGCTTATTCCAGCTGTTCGCCAGCGTGGTATTAATGAGGTTCTGACCGCTGGAACTGACCGGCATTGCCGAAATAAAACTGTAGCCGTAGAGATTGACCTGGTCACCGATATGGCTGTTGCGGAAACTGGGTGGCAGGTTCATTTCACTGTTTTTGTGGTAGACCACCGCCAGATCGCATTCCGGATGCCAGGCTTTGACCCGGTAAAGCGAAAATTTCGCTACGTGCGCGGCGGTCAGGCTGTACTCCGGGGTCAATGGGATGGTGGTACCGAGCGTGCCTAAGCCCAGCACGGTGGGAATGCCAGTCACGGTCATATCGACCCGTTTTTCCGCTTCTTTACTGTACTCATAATGACCCACCGAGCAGCCGGTTAAGCCAAAAACCATTAAGGCTATGAGTCGTTGCATTCTCTCTCCCTGCGTCAGAAGTTGATTACATCACCTGGCAATTGATAAGGGATATATCGGCAACGTTACGGATTTATTAATTAATTACGCACTAAAAAGCGTAACCGGTTAGCGGGAAATGACAACCTGACGCCAGGTGATTCGCGCTTTACGGGTTTTTCGGGCTTTGTCCGCAGGCTGGCAGAGCGATTTGTTCTGGCAAAGCGGCAGGATTATTGCTGCCGCGGCAATAATCCTTTGCTGCGCGCAGACTATGTCGCGAATCAGGGCTGTGCTGTAATACTCACCGTGACGCAGATCAAATTTTAATAAGCGTCGAGGGGCTACGCATCTGCGTGGTTCACCTGCAAATGGGATTGGGAGAGTGTTATGCCTGTAGCATTAATGGCGCTGGCGTTGAGTGCATTTGCCATCGGAACCACCGAGTTTGTCATTATGGGATTGCTGCCGGAGGTGGCGCGTGACCTTCAGGTATCGATCCCGTCGGCGGGCTGGTTGATTAGCGGCTATGCGCTCGGCGTGGCGATGGGTGCGCCGATTATGGCGCTGCTGACAGCCAGACTGCCGCGCAAAAAAACGCTGATTTTGCTGATGGTGATATTTATTGTCGGCAACCTGCTGTGCGCGCTGGCTTACAACTATAACCTGCTGATGCTGGCACGCATCGTCACCGCGTTGTGTCACGGGGCCTTCTTCGGGATTGGTGCGGTGGTCGCTGCCAGTCTGGTGCCAGCCGGTCGTCAGGCTTCCGCTGTCGCACTGATGTTCACCGGACTGACCTTAGCCAACGTGCTGGGCGTACCGCTGGGGACCAGTTTCGGACAGATGTTTGGCTGGCGGGCTACCTTCTGGGGCGTGGCGGTGATCGGCGTGCTGGCGTTTATCGCCCTGATCGTGAGTCTGCCCAACAATAAACAGGAAAAGCCGGTTCACCTGGCGAGTGAAATTGGCGCACTGGCCAGCGGGAAACTGTGGCTGTCATTGCTGATGACGGTGTTTTTTGCGGCAGCGATGTTTGCGCTGTTCAGCTACATTGCGCCGCTATTGTTAGAGGTGACCGGCATCAGCGATCGCGGCGTTAGCTGGACGCTGTTTCTGATTGGCGCGGGCCTGACGGCCGGCAATATTCTTGGCGGCAAACTGGCTGACTGGAAAGTCTCCTTCAGCCTGATCCTTAGCTTTTCACTGATCGCCATTTTCTCGCTGCTGTTCAGCTGGACCAGCCATGCGCTGTGGCTGGCGGAGATCACCCTGTTCCTATGGGCGATGGCGACCTTTGCAACGGTGCCGGGCCTGCAGATCAACGTGGTACGTCACGGTAAAGAGGCACCCAACCTGGTCTCAACCCTGAATATCTCGGCGTTTAACATTGGCAATGCGCTGGGTGCCTGGGTCGGCGGTGCGGTGATTGGCCGTGGATATGGCCTGACGGCGGTGCCGGTTGCTGCCGCTGCACTGGCGGCAATCGGCCTGCTGGTCTGCCTGATCACCTTCCGCAAATCGGGCCGTGCAGCCGCCAGGGTTCGTGCTTAGGCCAGGCGGGCGGCGATGCGTGCCGGAAAGTCAGCCACCTGCTGTTGCAGATGGCTGACAAAAGTATCGACCAGCGCCGACGCAGGGCGGTGCTGCGGCCTCACCAGGCTGACGGTAAACGGTACCGCCACGCTGAACTTACGCATCACCACACCGCTGTCGGCGTAATCCAGCGCCGTCAGCGGATTCACAATCGAAATGCCCACCCCCGCTCTGACCATGGCGCACACCGAAGCGGCACTGTGCGTCTCCATCACCAGTCGCCGCTCTACTCCCTGCTCATGAAACAGCGCATCCAGCAGCTGACGATAGCTGTCGCTGCGCGACAGGCTCACATACTGTTCGCCAGCAAAATCGTGCGGCGTCAGCTCTGTACGCTGACTCAGGGCATGATGCTGCGGTAATACGCATACTTCATCGCAGGTCAGCAGGGCAAGGCGGTCAGTACCGGCCGGAGCGTGCTGGGTTTCGGTTAATCCGATATCGTAGCGTTGTGCCGACAGCCACTCCTCCAGCAGTGGCGACTCCTGCGGAATCACATTCAGGCTCACATCCGGATAGCGTTGTAAAAAAGGCTGACACAGCGGTGGCAGCAGCGACTGCGAAAAAACCGGCAGGCAGGCGATCGACAGTTCACCCTGACGGAACTGGCGCAGCCCCTCCGCCGCTTCCATGATGCGATCCAGCCCGTACCAGGAGCGTTGCACCTCTTCAAACAGACGTAATCCCTGCACCGTGGGTTGCAGACGACCGCGAACCCGCTCGAACAGCTGTAATCCCAGCTGCTGTTCCAGACGTGCCAGTTCCCGGCTCACGGTCGGCTGTGAAGTGTGCAGCAGCGTGGCGGCCTGAGTCAGATTGCCGCTGGTCATCACCGCATGAAAAATCTCGATATGTCGCCAGTTAATGTTCGCCACGCAATTGCTCTATATCCATTCTGAATAGATGCTATTAAAACAGATATTTTTCGCTATGACACGATTCTGGCTTAATGCAGTTATCGCCACAGGAGAATTGTTATGCCACGTTCCTTACAGAGTACCGAAACCGCCCTCAACGCCGCGAATCTTCTGCCGCTGGCACGCCATTATGCCGGGCCATTCTGGACTTATGATGCACAGATTATTGAGGGGCGTATTGCTCAGCTGCAGGTGTTTGATGTCGTGCGTTTTGCGCAGAAAGCCTGCTCAAATATTCATATCCTGCGCCTGATGCGCGCGGCAGGCGTGAAAGTCGACTCGGTATCGCTGGGCGAAATCGAACGTGCGCTGGCCGCCGGCTATCAGCCAGGCGGAGACGAAATCGTCTTCACAGCAGACCTGTTCGATCAGCCAACGCTGGAGCGGGTTACCGCGTTAAAGGTGCCCGTCAATGCCGGTTCGATCGATATGCTGCATCAGCTTGGCGCAGTTTCACCGGGACACGCAGTGTGGTTGCGGGTCAACCCTGGTTTTGGTCACGGCCACAGTCAGAAAACCAATACCGGTGGCGAAAACAGCAAGCACGGTATCTGGCACGGCGATTTAGCCGAAGCGCTGACAGCCATTAAGCAGCACGGCCTGCAGCTGGTGGGCATTCACATGCATATCGGCTCCGGCGTGGATTATGCGCATCTGCAGCAGGTCTGTGATGCGATGGTCGAACTGGTGATGGCGTCGGGTCAGGATCTGACAGCGATCTCCGCGGGCGGCGGCCTCTCGGTGCCTTATCGCTATGGCGAAGAGGCGATCGATACCGAGCACTATTTTGGTCTGTGGGACGCAGCGCGGCAGCGTATTGCTCAGCATCTGGGTCACCCGGTAAAACTGGAGATCGAACCGGGCCGTTTCCTGGTGGCCGAAGCTGGCGTGCTGGTATCACAGGTGCGGGCGGTGAAGTCGATGGGCAGCCGTCACTTCGTGTTGGTCGATGCCGGTTTCAGTGACCTGATGCGCCCCTCAATGTATGGCAGCTATCACCATATCTCGCTGATGGCGGGCGATGAGCGCGCGATTGATGAGCAGCAGACCCTCGACACGGTAGTGGCCGGTCCGTTATGCGAGTCGGGTGATGTCTTTACCCAGCTGGAGGGCGGCATGGTCGAACCGCGCGCGATTCCGGCGGCAAAGGTTGGCGATTACCTGGTGTTCCACGACACCGGGGCTTACGGTGCATCCATGTCCTCAAACTACAACAGCCGTCCGTTGATCCCGGAAGTGCTGTTTGAGCAGGGCCAGCCGCGCGAAATTCGCCGTGCGCAAACTATTCAGTCGTTGCTGGCACTGGAAATCAGCTAATCACCTCATTCAGGCGGCTACCGTGCCGCCTGTCTTTCTCACCGTATTCCGTACAATGGGTGGTATCGGTCCGGAATCTCTGAAGAGATGACATTCCCTGGCACAGGCTGCCGCAATATCTTGACGTCGGACGCATTGCCCATTGTTAAAGGAAACGGATGTGATTGAAATTGTACCGCTCAGCGATGTGCCCCGGTTTGCCGATCAGATTATCGACTGGCAGTGGCGCGCATTTGGCGAAGCGAGTAGCCGGGCGTTCTTCGCCAGCGTGGTGAACAGCAGCCTGACCGGTGCCGATTTTCCGGTCACCTTTGTCGCCGTGGAGGCGGGCAGGGCAGTCGGCACCGTGGGATTCTGGCGCTGCGATCTGATCAGCCGTCAGGATCTCGTTCCCTGGCTGGCGGCGCTCTATGTGGATGAGCCGGAACGGGGTAAAGGTATCAGTGAGGCGTTGCAGCAGCATGTCATTGACTATGCACAGGCGCAGAGCTATCCACGGTTATGGCTATGGTCAACGTTTGGCGGCTACTACGAACGGACTGGCTGGCTGCTACAGGGAGAAGCGCTGGAGTATCCCGATAAGCCTGTAAAACTCTATTATCGCGATCTGTAAGAGAGGCCAGCCGCCACAGCGGCGGCTGGCAACAAGGCGCTTAGGGTGCTGGATAGGTATAACGACGGTGGATCGCCTCAATGCCTTCCAGGATCTCTGCATTCAGGGTCAGATTGAAACTGTCGATATTGATCTGCAACTGCTCAAGCGTGGTGGCACCCAGCAGCGTGCTGGCCACAAACGGCTGCTGACGCACATAGGCGAGCGCCATCTGCGATGGATCGATCTGATGCTGTTGTGCTAATGCCACATATTCGGCAATCGCCAGCTGTGACTGTTCACCGCTGTAGCGGGTAAAACGGCTGAACAGCGTGTTACGTGCGCCCGCAGGCTGCGCACCATTAAGGTATTTGCCGCTCAGCGTACCAAACGCCAGGCTGGAATACGCCAGCAGCTCAACGCCTTCATGCTGGCTGATTTCGGCCAGACCCACTTCAAAGCTACGGTTCAGCAGGCTGTAGGGGTTCTGAATGCTGATGATGCGTGGCAGTTCATGTTTCTCCGACAGCTGCAGATAACGCATCACGCCCCACGCGGTTTCGTTCGACACCCCGATATAGCGGATTTTACCGGCGCGCACCTGTTCGGTCAGCGCTTCCAGCGTCTCCAGCAGTGTTACCTGAGCGGTGGTTTCACTGTACTGATAGCCAAGCTTGCCAAAATAGTTGGTCTGACGCTGTGGCCAGTGCAGCTGGTAGAGATCAAGGTAGTCGGTGTTAAGGCGTTTCAGGCTGGCATCAAGTGCCGCGCGGATGTTTTTACGATCCAGCGCCATATCCGGGCGAATCGAAGCATCATTGCCGCGCGATGGCCCAGCCACTTTACTGGCGAGAATGATTTTGTCGCGGCTGCCGCGCTGTTTAAGCCAGCTACCAATATATTGTTCGGTCAGACCCTGGGTTTCCGGGCGCGGTGGCACCGGATACATCTCGGCGGTATCAATAAAGTTGATGCCGGAACGGACAGCCAAATCCAGTTGAGCATGAGCGTCGGCTTCGCTGTTCTGTTCGCCAAACGTCATGGTGCCCAACCCCAGCTGACTCACTTCCAGCGTGCTGTGGGGAATACGATGATAGTGCATTGCCAGCTTCCTTTTCTTTATGGAATGGAATGTTGTGTCCTCAGGGACTATAGCGCGAGCAATGGCGGGGAAGGAAGGGGGAAAAGTCGGGGAAATCACCTGCCAGCGGGGAATCGGTGGCAGGTGATTAAGTCGGGCACTTAACGTTCAATGATCGTTGAGACCTCATCGCTGTTAATCTGTACCGCGTGACCCGTCTGATCGGTGTACTCCACCAGGCCGGTCTCTTTGTCAATGCTCGGCTTGCCTTCAGTCATGATCATCCGGCCATCTTTGGTCGCCATGACATAATCAGAACTGCATCCACTTAAAAATGCGGCGGTTACCATTACCAGTGCTACGCCTGCCAACCCTTTCATCACGCCTTATCCTCACAAATCGTCAAGTGCAAACAGTGTAGTAATAAATGGTTTTGCCGGCGGGGTTAATCGTAGGAATCTGAAAATAACCGGGCGAGCAGGCTCGCCCTTGACTTTCTCAGGCGTGCTTTTTCTTACTGCGCATCAGGTTAAGACACTCAACCGCCATTGAGAAGAACATTGCGAAATAAATGTAACCTTTTGGTACGTGGACCGCAAAACTCTCCAGAATCAGGGTAAATCCGACCAGAATCAGGAATGAGAGTGCCAGCATTTTCACTGACGGATGGCGTTCAACAAATTCACCGATGGCGCGTGCAGCGAACATCATCATCAGTACAGCAATCACTACCGCCGCCATCATAATGAACAGATGATCGGAGAGGCCAATAGCCGTGATCACCGAGTCGAGGCTGAAAATAATGTCGAGCATCATGATCTGTACAATCGCGCCAAGGAACGAATGGACGCGGGTGTTGTGTTCACCTTCGCTACCGTCGATCGTTTCATGGATCTCCATGCTCGATTTCCACAGCAGGAACAGTCCACCGAACAGCAGAATCAGATCGCGTGCCGAGAATGCATGATCCATCAGCGTAAACAGCGGGTTAGTCAGACGCGCAACCCATGCGATAGAAGCCAGCAGGCCAAGACGCATCAGCATCGCGCCCATCAGCCCAATGCGGCGTGCGTTGGCTTGCTGATGCTTTGGCAGTTTAGCGACCACCAGCGACAGAAAAATGATGTTATCAATACCCAGCACCACCTCAAGGATGGTCAGGGTGCCCAGCGCCAGCCAGGCGTTGGGATCGGAAATCCACTCAAACATACCGACATTCAATCCTAAACGAAAAGTAAACGGCGATTATACGCATTCAATTCGCCGATCTCCCACAAAATTGCGACCCGTCAGCGCGGACGGCGAGATTCAGAGGAGAAAATGGCGCGCCAGCAGTGGCCCGGTGAAACTCTTCTTCAGGTAGAAACCGCGTGGCAGAGTCATGATTGGCTGGCCCTGATCGCCGATCCCCTCTGTTAGCGCTTTGCTGTTGGCGGCTTTTGGGCGGATCTGCAGCCAGGCCCCATGTCGTGCGGTAATCTGCTCAACACGCCCCAGCACAATCATATCCATCAGCTCTTCCCAGTCCTGACGCAGCATCTCATCTTCTTCCGCATTTGGACTCCATAACAGCGGCGCGCCGACACGGCGTTCTCGCAGCGGTATTTCACGCCCGCCTTCAACCGGGATCCACAACACCCGTGCCAGCTTGTGTCGCACATGGCTGGTGAGCCAGGTCACGCCGCTGTTGCCGGTCAGCGGCGCGACGCTGACAAAGGTGGTTTCCAGCGGTTTTCCCTGCGCATCAATCGGGATAGTTTTCAGTTCAATACCCAGATGGGCAAAGTCCTGTTCTGCTTTGCTGCCCGCGCTGGCACCAAGATGCCACTCCAGAAGCATGCCGACCCAGCCTTTATCGCGTTTAAGATCCGCAGGCATTGGCAAACTAGCACGAGCGGCCAGCGTTTCCAGGGTTAATCCAGCTAAAGCCTGCGCGCGTGCCAGCAGGCCGATTTCATCTTCGGGTGGTCCTGGCTGGTAACTCATGTTAATAACCTACAATGATTAAAATTTGTACAGTGACGGGTGAGTAAATTGTCTTTCTAAAATAAACCGGGCAAGGGATCGATAATAACATGATAGATCATGCTTTTTTAAGCGGATTGAACTTGCGCTATCCACAGTGAGTCAGGGTTATCCCAGTTTACCCGCAACAATGAACAGGATCTGCAGCCCGGTTATCCACAGAAAAATGGGATAACCACCTTATCCGTGCGGTACTGGTTCCATTTACAGCCTTGACTTTTCACTATCTGACCATAATTTCATCGCTCTGGCCTAACCCTGAGCGATTATCTGTGGATAAAAAGCTGTGTGCTTAAATTTTAATCAATTGTTCGTTGCCGCGAAATTAATAGCGTTTTATGAAAGTTTCATGGCAAGTCTGAAAGATTTAATTTGATTAAAAATCATATAGATGAACTGTGCCCTTTTTTCGTCCTTTCCGCGCACGGCGAAAAGGTTATTCAGTTAACTCCCGCGTTCTGCACAAAGCTATCCACAGAAAAGGTGAATAAGATCGATCTTTTCTGCGGTCTTTGTTTATAACTTTGCCCTTTTCTGTGAGTTATCCCGGCATGGATGGCTGAACCCCCCATGAATCCAGTGGTTTACCGCCTGTAAGGAGTGTGAAACAATCAGACCATTCAAATTTTGCTTTGAGGTAGTCCGGTGATCGATGATGATGGCTACCGCCCGAATGTTGGTATCGTAATCTGTAACCGGCAGGGACAAGTGTTATGGGCCAGGCGCTTTGGACAGCACTCCTGGCAATTTCCTCAGGGAGGCATCAATCCCGGTGAAACCGCAGAACAGGCGATGTATCGCGAACTGTTCGAAGAGGTCGGCTTACACCGGAAAGATGTTCGAATACTTGCCTCTACCCGCAACTGGTTGCGTTACAAGTTGCCAAAACGTTTGGTGCGTTGGGACACAAAGCCGGTATGTATCGGCCAGAAACAAAAGTGGTTTCTTCTGCAGTTAATGTGTAATGACGCGGATATCAATGTGCAGCACAGCAGCACGCCGGAGTTCGATGGCTGGCGCTGGGTCAGTTTCTGGTATCCGGTGCGTCAGGTTGTCTCCTTTAAGCGCGACGTTTATCGTCGGGTGATGAAGGAATTCGCTGGCGTGGTGATGTCTATGCAGGAGAGTGCGGGGCAGCGAAATCATCCTGCCCATCGACGTAAGAGAGGATAGGCCACGCCCTTTATGCTCACTCAGTTGCGCGAAATTGTAGAAAAAGTGGCGAGTGCGCCGCGTCTCAATGAAGCACTCGACATCCTGGTCAATGAGATCTGTCTGGCGATGGCAACGGAAGTCTGTTCCGTTTACCTCGCCGACCACGATCATCGCTGCTATTACCTGATGGCGACGCGCGGACTCAAAAAACCGCGTGGCCGCACCGTGACCCTGGCGTTTGACGAAGGGATTGTCGGTTTAGTTGGCCGTCTGGCCGAACCGATTAACCTTGCTGACGCCCAGAGTCACCCCAGCTTTAAATATATCCCCGCAGTCAAAGAGGAACGCTATCGTTCCTTCCTCGGCGTACCTGTTATCAGCCGTCGCCAGCTCCTTGGCGTGCTGGTGGTGCAGCAGCGCGAACACCGTCAGTTTGATGAAAGCGAAGAGTCATTCCTGGTCACGCTGGCTACCCAGATGGCAGCGCTGCTGTCGCAATCTCAGATGGGGCAGCTGTTTGGTCAGTTCCGGCAGACGCGGGTTCGCGCTATTGCGGCAGCGCCTGGCGTAGCGGTGGCGCCGGGCTGGGTCGATGAAACGCAGCCTCTGCTCGATCAGGTATCGGCCGCCTCAACGCTGGATGTTCAGCGTGAACGTGAGCGTCTGTCGCTCGCCATGAGCGAAGCGGCCAGTGAATTTCGTCGTTTCAGCAAACGTTTCAGCGCCAGCGCACAGAAAGAGAGCGCAGCCATTTTCGACCTCTACTCCCACCTGTTAACCGATGCGCGTCTGAAGAAAGATCTGTTCGATGAAATCGAGCGCGGATCGGTCGCGGAATGGGCGGTGAAACAGGTGATCGAGAAGTTTGCTGAACAGTTCGCCAGCCTTACTGACAACTACCTGCGTGAACGTGCGGGCGATCTGCGAGTACTGGGCCAGCGTCTGCTGTTTCACCTCGATGACACCCTGGTTGGCACCAATGCCTGGCCGGAACGCTTTGTGCTGGTGGCTGATGAACTGACTGCAACCACCTTAGCTGAACTGCCGCAGGAGCGGCTGGCTGGCGTGGTGGTGCGTGATGGCGCAGCCAACTCCCATGCGGCGATCCTGACCCGCGCCATGGGGATTCCGACGGTCATGGGCGCTGATATCCAGCCTCATCAGCTCAACAAGCGTCTGCTGATCGTCGACGGTTATCGCGGTGAGCTGCTGATCGATCCCGAGCCGGTGCTGGTGCAGGAGTATCAGCGGCTGATCAGTGAAGAGAATGCGCTGAGCAAAATGGCGGAAGGCGTGGTCGATCAACCGGGTGAGCTAAAAAGTGGCGAACGCGTGCAGGTGATGCTGAATGCCGGATTAAGCCCGGAACATGAGCAGGCGCTGGGCAGCTGGGTGGATGGCATCGGCCTCTACCGCACCGAAATTCCGTTTATGTTGCAGAGCGGCTTCCCGTCCGAAGAGGAGCAGGTAGCGCAGTATCAGGGCATGTTACAGCTGTTTCACAACAAGCCTGTGACGCTGCGTACGCTGGATGTGGGAGCAGATAAACAGTTGCCCTACATGCCGATCAGTGAGGAGAACCCTTGCCTGGGCTGGCGCGGCATCCGCCTTACGCTTGACCAGCCGGAAATTTTCCTGGTGCAGGTGCGCGCGATGCTGCGTGCCAATGCCGCATCCGGCAATCTCAGTATTCTGCTGCCCATGATCAGTCATATCGACGAGATCGACGATGCGAAAAAGCTGATCGATCGCGCCGGACGCGAAGTGGAAGAGATGCTGGGCTATGCAATTCCCGCGCCGCGTATTGGCATCATGATTGAAGTGCCGTCGATGCTTTTTATGATCCCGCATCTGGCGTCACGGGTCGATTTTATTTCGGTCGGCACCAACGACCTGACGCAATATCTGCTGGCGGTGGACCGAAACAACACCCGCGTCGCTAACCTTTACGATTCGCTGCATCCGGCGATGCTGCGCGCACTGAATGCAATCGCGCAGGAAGCCCGTCTGGCTAATCTGGAATTGTGCCTGTGTGGTGAAATGGCGGGCGATCCGATGTGCGTTGCGTTACTGGTGGGCCTGGGGTATCACCATCTCAGCATGAACGGTAAAAACGTCCCGCGCGTTAAATACCTGCTGCGTCATCTGGATCATGAAGAAACGCAGAAGCTCAGCGAGCAGGGGATGAATGCTCACACCGCCACTGAAGTTCGCCATCAGGTCTCGGCCTTTATGGAGCGGCGTGGCTTGGGCGGTTTGATCCGTGGTGGGCGCTAACCGCCTGACGGGGCAGGCTATTTATTTGCCATCCTGGCCCTGGGCAGTGCTCACAGTCCTCACGTACGACGTGTACGCTCCGGTTGTTCCGCACTGTCTGTGGCCAGACTGACTGCAACAATGTACGCCTGACGGGCCAGGCTTTACGCGTTATCCGCGTTACATTTGCGCGACAATTCATAAAACCGGCTGTGCTATGATGCGCAGCCTTAATTTACGTGGCTGACAACGCCCTTTTTCAGGGTTGAAAAAATAGACGGTGAATGATGAATAACGGCTATATTGCATTTCCGCAGTTCGATCCGGTGATCTTCTCGATCGGACCGGTTTCGCTTCACTGGTACGGTTTGATGTATCTGGTGGGCTTTGTTTTCGCCATGTGGCTGGCGGTACGCCGTGCAAATCAGCCTGGCAGCGGCTGGAAAAAAGAGGAAGTCGAGAACCTGCTTTACGCCGGTTTCCTCGGCGTCTTCCTGGGCGGGCGCATCGGCTATGTGCTGTTCTACAACTTACCGCTGTTCCTGGAGAATCCCCTCTATCTGTTCAAAGTCTGGGATGGCGGCATGTCGTTCCACGGTGGCCTGATCGGGGTGATTGTGGTGATGCTGATCTTTGCCCGCCGTACCAGACGTAATTTCTTCCAGGTATCTGATTTCATTGCGCCGCTGATCCCATTTGGTCTGGGCGCCGGTCGTCTCGGTAACTTCATTAACGGCGAGCTCTGGGGCCGCGTCGATCCTGGCTTCCGCTATACCATGCTGTTCCCTGGCTCCCGCAGCGAAGATGTGGCGCTGGCTGCCACCAATCCGCAATATCAGGAACTGCTCAACACCTATGGCGTGCTGCCACGTCATGCTTCTCAGCTCTATGAACTGGCGCTGGAAGGCGTGGTGCTGTTTATTATCCTGAACCTGTTTATTCGCAAGCCACGCCCGATGGGCAGTGTCTCTGGCCTGTTCCTGATAGGCTATGGTGCCTTCCGTATTATCGTTGAGTTCTTCCGCCAGCCGGATGCCCAGCTTGGCCTGTTTGAAGGCGGAATCAGTATGGGACAGATCCTCTCTGTGCCGATGATTGTTGCCGGTATTATTATGATGATCTGGGCGTATCGTCGTCGCCCGCAGCCACAATTTCGCGAGGAAAAATGAAACAGTATCTGGATTTAATGCAACATGTGCTGCACGAAGGCACGCCAAAAGCTGACCGTACCGGCACCGGTACGCTTTCAATTTTTGGTCACCAGATGCGTTTCAATCTGCAGGATGGTTTTCCACTGGTCACCACCAAGAAATGCCATATCCGCTCGATTATTCATGAGCTGTTGTGGTTCCTGAAAGGTGACACCAACATCGGTTATCTCAAGGAAAACAACGTCTCAATCTGGGATGAGTGGGCGGATGAGCAAGGCGATCTCGGCCCGGTTTATGGCAAACAGTGGCGTAGTTGGGGAACGGCTGGTGGCCAGGAAATTGACCAGTTAAGCCAGGTAATGGCGCAACTGAAGCGCGATCCCGACTCACGCCGGATTATCGTTTCTGCCTGGAACGTCGGTGAACTGAGTGAGATGGCGCTGGCGCCCTGCCACGCCTTCTTCCAGTTCTACGTGGCGGACGGCAAGCTCTCCTGCCAGCTGTATCAGCGCTCGTGCGACATCTTCCTGGGTCTGCCGTTTAATATCGCCAGCTATTCACTGCTGGTGCATATGGTGGCGCAGCAGTGCAATCTGCAGGTGGGCGATTTTGTCTGGACTGGCGGTGATACGCACCTCTACAGCAACCATCTGGAGCAGGCGCGCCTGCAGTTGACTCGTGAACCGCGTCCGCTGCCGAAGCTGGTGATCAAACGCAAACCGGCGTCACTGTTTGACTATAAGTTCGAAGATTTTGAGATTGAGGGCTACGATCCGCATCCCGCAATCAAAGCGCCTGTCGCCATTTAATTCGCGATAGATAGATAGATAACGCCCTGGCACGTCGCCGGGGCTTTTTTTTGTCCTCACATCGGTAAATCTGCAGCACCCCTCGCATGCATCTGCCACTGCCTGTATGCCGCGCCTTTTCTCTGCGACTCGCTTTCCAGCCTGCGACAACACGCCTTGTTTCACCTGTCTATAGCCCGCAGTCTGGGGCTATGAAAACAGCATACTTACGCGGCTTTACCCTGCCGGAACTGCTGCTGGTAATGGTGATTGCCGGCATGCTGAGTCTTGCCGCGCTCCATGGCTGGCAGGGCTGGCAACAGCGACAGCAATTGCGCGACAGCGCTCAGCAACTGCAGGTATTTCTCTTACGACTGCGTGCCCAGGCCAACCGGCAAAATAGCGATTTGGTTTTATGGTCGCAGCCTGGCGATCCCTGGTGCATCGGTGCCGGAAGACTCCCTGCTACGGGATGTAGTAACGGGAAAAGGCTGCATTTCGTGGCACCATATTCTGGCGTGGAGCTTTATGGCATCCGGGGGGAGCCGGGTTTCTATGGCCGCCGCAATGTAGCCCGGGCGGGCAGCATTGAGCTGGGCAACAGCGCCGGACGCATAAGGCTGATTATTTCGGCCAGATCCCGTATTCGCCTCTGCATGACGGATGAGGAGACATGCCGTTGAAAATCGCCGGTTTCAGCCTGCTGGAAATGCTCATCGCGCTGGCAATCAGTGCAGTCGTGATGTTAAGTGCTGGTCGTTTTCTGCCGTTGTTGCTAGCTGAGAACGCCGGTCTGCTGCAACGGGCGCAGCTGCGTCAGGAGTTACATCAGATTATGGCGACGCTGGAAAAGGCGGTGCGGCGAGCCGGATATTGTCATGGTGAGTGTGGCAATGGCGCACTGAAAATCAGTGAGAACTGTCTGCTGTTACGCTGGGATGATAACAGTAACGGTAAATGGGAAGCGGTGAGCCATGGAGAGAGTGACTATTACGGTTATCGCCTGCGACAACAACAGCTAGAGATGCAGCGCGGTGTTGATCAGTGTGACTCAGCGGGCTGGGAGCGGCTCTCCGATCCGGCCTTTATGACGCTGGAGCAGTTCAGCATCAGCTGGCAGAGCGCGCAGGTAAGAATAGTACTACAGGGGCGGGCCGGTCACTGGCTTGAAACCGTGGAGAGTTGGGTTGAGAGAGAAAATCTGTGAAGCAGCAAGGCAGCAGCGCCCTTGGCATGGTGTTGATGATTATGGTCATCGGTAGCTTTACGCTACATGCCAGCCGCAGGATGTCAGAGCAGGGAATGCGACTTTTGGCTGATGAGCAGCAATTCGTTCAGGATTTCTGGCGGGCACAGTCTGCGCTGCAATGGGGCTTATCCCTAAGCTGGCCAGCCAGTGAGACGGCCCGCTGTCAGCAGGATGATCGCCAGGGCTGGCGCAGTTGTTTACAGAGAGGTGAAAAGGATGAAGGTCTGCTTAAAGGTGAGGCCAGCGGCAGCGGCAGCGGCATGGCGGTCTGGCATTGGGTCCGGTTGCGGGGTGATCAGATTACAGCGTTGCCGCACGGCTGGATCGACTACTGTCCGCTCACGCCTCCTGCAACCTGCCAGTAAGCGCGGTGGATTCAGCCTGTTAGAAGTGTTGTTTGCTCTACTGTTAATGGCATTAAGCAGCAGCACGCTGTTGCACTATCATCGTGTACTGGCAGTGGGATTCAGCCAGCAGTGGTATCAACGTGAGGCTTGGCGGGTTGCTGAGCAGCAACTGATGGGGCATGAGAATCCCGGCTGGTCCTCAACGTTGCAACAGCAGAGCGGCCCTTCAGGCTGCACCCTGGAACGGGCTGACGTGACGGGGCCTATCAGCGCAGAGCCACCCTGACACGGCTGCGATGTTAAACGTCGCGGGTCGCCCTTTTGATGGGTTTCAACCGCGATACGCGGTAAAGTGACAGAGCCGCAATACCGCCGTCATGTTCTGAGTTATCACAGGAGTTTTCATGTTTCACGTTTATCACTCAAATCAGCTTGATGTGCTGAAGATTCTGGCGGCTGCGGTGATTAAACATGATCCTCTTGATGATCCTTTCGCCTCAGAAATGGTGCTGGTGCAGAGTCCAGGTATGGCGCAATGGCTGCAAATGGAGCTGGCGCAAACCTTTGGTATTGCTGCCAATATCGAATTCCCTCTGCCCGCCAGTTTTATCTGGGAGATGTTCGTCCGCGTACTGCCCGATATCCCGGTAGAAAGTGCCTTCAGTAAGGCCAGCATGGGCTGGAAGCTGATGCACCGGCTGCCGGTGATGCTGGAACATGAAGAGTTCACCTCTTTACGTCACTACCTCCATGACGACGGCGATAAACGCAAATTGTTTCAGCTCAGCTCCCGCGTGGCCGATCTGTTCGACCAGTATCTGGTCTATCGTGCTGACTGGCTCAACAGCTGGGAACGCGGCGAAACCATTGAGGAGTTGGGTGAAGCGCAGCGCTGGCAAGCCGCACTGTGGCGCGATCTGGTCAGTTATACTCAGACCCTGCGCCAGCCTGAATGGCACCGCGCTAACCTTTATGCGCGATTTATCCAGACGCTGGAACAGGCGAAAAGCACGCCGGAAAACCTGCCCAAACGGGTTTTCATCTGTGGTATCTCTGCACTGCCGCCTGTCTATCTGCAGGCGTTGCAGGCGCTGGGACGTCACATCGACATCCATCTGCTGTTCACCAATCCCTGCCGCGATTACTGGGGCGATATTCAGGATTATGCCTTTTTGGCGAAACTGCAAAGCCGTCAGCGCCGACGCCATGGGACAGATGAATCATGCGGACTCTTCCGGGATGCAGAGCAGGCACCGGCGCTGTTTAACGACGCCGGCGAACAGCAACTGACCAATCCACTGCTCGCCTCATGGGGCAAGCTGGGACGTGACAACCTGTTTCTTCTTAGTCAGATGGAGTCAAACGACGATATTGATGCGTTTGTGGATGTTGAGCCGGACAACGTGCTGCACTGCATGCAGCACGATCTTCTCAATCTGCAGGATAACGCCATCATCGGACTGAATGCGGCGGAACTGGCACACAGCGATCAGAAGCGCTGCCTTGATCCTGAGGATCGCTCGATTGCCATACAGGTCTGCCACAGCGCCCAGCGTGAAGTTGAAGTATTGCAGGATCATCTGCTGGCGATGATGGAGGCCGATCCAACGCTGAAAGCGCGTGACATTATTGTCATGGTGGCCGATATCGACGCCTACGCCCCTTTTATTCAGGCGGTATTCGCCAATGCGCCTGCCGATCGCTATCTGCCTTTTGCGATTTCAGATCGCCGCGCCAGTCAGGCTCATCCGGCCATTGTGGCATTTCTGCATCTGCTGGCACTACCTGACAGCCGTTTTGTCTCTGAGGATGTGCTGGCGCTGCTGGATGTCCCAGCGCTGGCTTCCCACTTCTCCATTGATGAAAGCGGCCTGCGTTTACTGCGACGCTGGGTCAGTGAGTCGGGTGTACGCTGGGGGCTGGATGATGCCAGCGTAGAAGCCCTGTCGTTACCGATTACCGGTCAGCATACCTGGCGCTTTGGCCTGCAACGTATGCTGCTGGGTTATGCGATGGAGAGCCATAACGGAGACTGGGAAGGGATTCTGCCTTATGACGAGTCGAGTGGTCTGGTGGGAGAGCTGGCGGGACATCTGGCAGATCTGCTCTCACGGCTTAATCACTGGCGACAGTTGCTGGCCGTACCCCGGCCACTGGCGGCCTGGCTGCCAATGTGTCGGGAACTCCTAAACGCCTTTTTCAGCCCTGATGCAGAAACAGAGGCCGCTTTGCTGCTGGTGGAAGAGCAATGGCGGCAATTGATTGAATATGGCATGGATGCCCGGTTTGACGAGGCGATTCCGGTGGCACTGTTGCGCGATGATTTGCGGAGCCGGCTTGATCAGCAGCGCATCAGCCAGCGATTTCTGGCGGGACAGATCAACTTCTGTACCCTGATGCCGATGCGCTCCATTCCTTTTCAGTTGGTCTGTTTGCTGGGCATGAACGATGGCGTCTATCCGCGTACCTTAGCGCCGTTAGGTTTTGATCTGATGCAGCAGCAGTCCCGTAAAGGCGACCGCAGCCGCCGCGATGACGACCGCTATCTCTTTCTTGAGGCGATGATCTCAGCACAGCGACAGCTTTACATCAGTTACATCGGTCGGGCGATTCAGGATAATACGGAACGCTACCCGTCGGTGCTGGTCACAGAACTGCTGGATTACATTGGACAGAGTTTTTATCTGGACGGCGAGGGTCATCTTGAGCTGGATGAGAGTGCCGAACGGGTGCAGATGCACCTGCAGCACCTGCACAGCAGGATGCCGTTTGCCGCAGAAAACTTCCAGCCTGCTGCGAGACTGCAGAGTTTTGCCCGCGAGTGGCTGCCTGCCGCGCAGGGCACGGGGCAGCCCCAACCCGATTTTGTTCAGCCGCTTGAGATGCCGTTAATTGATGCGCTGACGCTGGAGGCGTTTCTGCGCTTCTGGCGACATCCGGTTCGTGCCTGGTTCCATCAGCGGCTCGGCGTAAGTTTCTGGCTGGAGGAGAATGAACTGCCCGACAGTGAACCGTTTGCGCTCGACAACCTGGAGCGTTACCAGATCAACGCGCAGTTGCTGAATGCATTGGTCGAAGGCGAGGACACCCAGCGTCTCTATTCGCACCATCGTGCAGCCGGTAATCTGCCCTATGGTGCGTTTGGTGAGCTTTTCTGGCAGGCGCAGCGTGATGAGATGCAGGAAGTGGCCGCAGACGTGGTCACTCAGCGCAGCGACGGTGAGAGCTGGGAAGTGAATCTGCAACTGGAGCAGGTTAGCTTAACCGGCTGGCTGACGCAGGTTCAGAGTGATGGATTGCTGCGCTGGCGGCCTGGCGTGCTCAACATGAACGACGGAGTGTTACTCTGGCTGGAGCATCTGGTTTACTGCGCGCTGGGAGGCACCGGCAGCAGCCGGATGTTTGGCCGGCAGCAGAGCCGCTGGTGTTTCCTTGCCGTGCCGCAGACAGAGGCCATTGCTGCGCTGAATGAGTATGTCAGCGGCTATCTCACCGGGATGCGTCAGCCGCTGATGCTGCTTAACAAGAGTGGCGGCGCATGGCTGACTGCCAGCTATGACAAAAAAAGTCAGCAGTTACTGACTGACGAGGCAACCCGGCTCAAGGCGCGTAATCGCCTGCTGACGGCCTGGTCAGGCAGCTATCAGGTTGAGGGTGAAGGCAGCGATCCCTACCTGCAACGTCTTTGCCGGGTGTTGGATGAGCCACAATTGAAGCAAATAACTGAGGCGGCACAGCGCTGGTATTTACCGGTGCTTGCTGCACATCAGGATGATGAATAGCAGGTCAGAGAGTAGTTTTGCTTACTGACACATTACACAGAAATTTTGCTCTGCTTTGAGCCGCCGCGTCAGACATTGGCGGCTTATCGGGAAACGAGAGGGGTTTACATGCGGGTACACGCACGCTGGATAGCGTCGCTAATGTTAAGCCTGGTGGCTTGTACAGCACTGGGGCAGGCATCATCAGGCTGGCAGCCAGTTAACGGCACCATTCGCAAAAGTGAACAGGATCCCCGCCACTATCAGGCTATCCGGCTTGATAACGGGATGACGGTGTTACTGGTTTCCGATCCTGTCGCACCTAAATCACTGGCGGCGCTGACGCTGCCGATAGGATCGCTGGACGATCCCGACCAGCAGGCGGGACTGGCGCACTACCTTGAGCATATGGTACTGATGGGCTCAAAGCGTTACCCGCAGCCGGAAAACCTGGCCGAATTCCTGAAAAAGCATGGCGGCAGCCACAACGCCAGTACAGCCTCATACCGCACTGCCTTTTATCTGGAAGTGGAAAATGATTCGCTGGAACCGGCGGTTGATCGACTGGCAGATGCAGTGGCTGAGCCGCTGCTGGATCCGGTTAACGCAGACCGTGAGCGCCATGCCGTGAACGCCGAGCTAACCATGGCGCGATCGCGCGATGGCCTGCGTATGGCCCAGGTCGGCGCAGAAACCCTGAACCCGGCGCATCCGGCGTCACGTTTCTCGGGCGGCAATCTTGAGACGCTAAAAGATAAGCCCGGCAGCCAACTGCATCAGGCATTGCTGGATTTTTATCACACCCATTACTCCGCGAACCTGATGAAGGCGGTGATCTACAGCAACAAACCGCTGCCGGAGATGGCATCGATCGCGGCGAAAACCTTTGGCCGGGTGAAAAATCATGATGCCAGCGTGCCGGAAATTACGGTGCCGGTGGTGACGGATGCGCAGCAGGGCATCATCATTCATTACGTTCCGGCCCAGCCGCGCAAGCAGCTCAAAATTGAATTCCGCATTGCCAACAATAGCGATAGATTCCGCAGTAAAACCGACACGTTGATTAGCTACTTACTCAGTAATCGCAGCAAAAACACGCTGACTGACTGGCTGCAAAAGCAGGGGCTGGCCGACGGGGTCAATGCGGGCGCTGACCCGATGACCGAGCGTAACAGTGGTGTATTTGCGATTACCGCATCACTCACCGATAAAGGACTGGCACAGCGGGACGAAGTGGTAGCGGCCATATTCAGCTACATCAATTTGCTGCGTCAGCAGGCCGATGACAGGCGCTATTTCGATGAAGTTTCACACGTGCTGGCGCTCGACTTCCGCTATCCCTCCATCACCCGCGATATGGATTACATCGAATGGCTGGTCGATACCATGCTGCGCGTGCCGGTTGAACACACGCTGGATGCGCCTTATCTGGCGGACCAGTACGATGCCGCCGCGATTAAAGCCCGGCTGGAGGAGATGACCCCGCAGAATGCGCGCATCTGGTATACCAGCCCGCAGGAGCCGCACAACAAAACAGCCTATTTTGTTGATGCGCCGTATCAGGTTGAGAAGATCACCCCACAAACCTTTGCAGACTGGCAGCAACGTGCCAGCCAGATTACGCTGGCGATGCCCGCGCTGAACCCTTATATCCCGGATGACTTCACCCTATTGCCGTCAGACGGTAAAACGTATCAGCACCCGGTCAGGCTGGATAACGAAGACGGTATGCGCATTTACTGGATGCCCAGCCGTTTTTATTCTGACGAGCCAAAAGCGGCGATCACCCTGGCGTTACGCAACAGGCACGCCATTAGCGATGCCCGTCAGCAGGTGCTGTTTGGCCTCAATGATTACCTCTCAAGCCTGGCGCTGGATGAACTTAACTCACAGGCCTCAGTGGGCGGCATCAGCTTCTCAACCGGTGAAGATGAAGGGCTGGTGTTTAGCGCCAACGGTTTCACTCAGCGCCTGCCAACGTTGCTGAAGAAACTGGTAGAAGGTTATGCCAGTTTCCAGCCGACAGAGCAGCAGCTGGAGCAGGCCAAATCCTGGTATCTGGAGCAGCTGGACGCGGCGGAAAAAGGCAAGGCGTTTGAACAGGCGATTCAGCCGATGCAACTGCTGTCGCAGCTGCCTTATACCCAGCGCGAAACCCGCCGCAAGCTGGTAAGTACACTCTCACTTAAGGATGTGACGACCTACCGCGACACGCTATTCCGTGACGCCACCCCTGAGATGCTGGTGGTGGGTAATCTCAGTGCTGAGAGCGTGAAGCAGCTGGGACACGAGCTAAGACAACAGATGCAGAGTAATGCGACCCGCGATTGGCACAGCCCGTATGTGACCATTAAAAAACCGCTGAAAGCCAACCTGCAAAAGCAGGGCAGCAGCACCGACTCAGCCCTTGCCGCTCTCTATGTTCCACTGGGATACAGTGAATATCAGAGCATGGCGCACAGCTCTATGCTGAGCCAGATTGTGCAGCCCTGGTTCTACAATCAACTGCGGACCAAAGAGCAGCTTGGCTACGCGGTATTTGCCTTTCAGATGCCAGTGGGTCGTCAGTGGGGCATCGGCTTCCTGCTGCAAAGCAACAGTAAACAACCGGGCTGGCTGTTGCAGCGCTACCGGGCCTTCTATCCACAGGCGGAAAAACGTCTGCGCAGCATGAGCCAGGCAGACTTTGCGCAGTATCAGCAGGCGATGATCAATGATTTGCAACAGCGGCCTCAAACGCTCTTTGAGGAAGCGGATCGTTTTAGCCGCGACTTTGATCGGCAGAATGATCAATTCAACACCCGGCAAAAAGTGATAGAGCAGGTTCAGCAGTTAACCCCGGCCAGCCTGGCAAACTTTTTCCGGCAGGCCGTGATCGAGCACCAGGGCATGGTGATGACCTCGCAGATTGCAGGCACCGGCAATGGCAAAATTGAATTTGCCCGCCAGCCTGGCTGGAAAACCTGGAATGAAGTGGCGCAACTGCAGCAGTCGCTATCGGTAAAGAGTGAGACCCAATGAAGCAGTTACCTTCCGTTTCTCTGAATCCTATAACGCTGCCGCTCAGAGGCGAGCGGCTGATTGAGGCGTCAGCGGGCACCGGAAAAACCTTTACCATTGGTCTGCTCTATCTGCGCCTGCTGCTGGGACTGGGCGGTGAAAACGCGTACAGCCGACCGCTCTCGGTAGAAGAAATTTTAGTGGTGACTTTTACCGAGGCTGCAACCGCTGAGTTGCGCGGGCGAATCCGCGAGAACATTCATCAGTTACGTCTGGCCTGTATCCGTGGCAAAAGCAGCAATCCGATGCATCAGTTACTGCTGGAGCAGATGCCAGACCTGAATCAGGCCGCAGCGCAGTTGCTGGCCGCTGAACGGCAGATGGATGAAGCTGCCATCTTCACTATTCACGGCTTCTGTCAGCGAATGCTCAATCTCAATGCCTTTGAATCGGGCATGCTGTTCGAACAGGAGTTGATTGAAGATGAGCAGGCGCTGCTGAAACAGTCGACCGCCGATTTCTGGCGTCGTCAGTGCTATCCACTGAGTCTGGATGTGGCACGCGTCATCGCCACAGAGTGGAGCGGACCCGACAGCCTGCTGGCTACGCTGCGCCCCTGGCTACAGGGGGAGTCGCCGGAACTGAAATGTCCGCCCGCAGCCGATGAGACGCTGGAATCACGCCACACCCGCAACCTGGCGCGCATCAAAGCTATCAAGCAGCAGTGGCAGGCGATCAGCGCCGACATTGAGAGGATTATCAGTGCCTCGGGCGTGGATAAGCGCAGCTACAGCAGTAAACATCTGCCCAACTGGGTCGCCCGCGTCACGCAGTGGGCCAGCAGCGATACGCTGGATTATCAGCTACCCAAAGAGCTGGAGCGCTTTGGGCAGCAGGTACTGGATGAGAAAACCAAAAAGGGCGAAGCTCCGCGTCATTCGCTGTTTGAGGCGATTGATCAGTTTCTGGCAGAACCGCTGTCACTGCGGGATGTGATTATTGCTCAGGCGCTAATCGAGGTGCGTGCCACCATGCAGCGCGAGAAACGGTTACGTGCGCTCTTAGGCTTTGACGATTTACTGAGTAAGCTGGATGAGGCGTTGCAGCAGCCTGGCGGTGTTCTGCTGGCAGAAACCATCCGGGGGCGTTTCCCGGTGGCCCTGATTGATGAATTCCAGGATACCGATCCGCAGCAATACCGCATCTTCCGCTCGCTCTATATTAATCAGCCAGAACAGGCACTATTTCTGATTGGCGATCCCAAGCAGGCAATTTATGCATTTCGCGGCGCGGATATTTTTACCTATCTGCGGGCCCGAAATGAAGTCAGTGCTCACTACACACTCGATACCAACTGGCGTTCTTCACCTGAGATGGTAGAGAGCGTTAACCGCCTCTTTTCTCCGCTTGATTCGCCTTTCCTGTTCTCGGCGATCCCCTTTCAGCCGGTGAAGCCCGCTGCGCCCAATCAGTCGCTGAGGCTGATTTTTGACGAGCAGCAGCAACCGGCGTTACGTTTCTGGCTACAGCCTGGTGAGGGCGTCGGTAACAGCGATTACCAGCAGTTTATGGCTCAGCAGTGTGCCGCCGATATCAGCCGCTGGCTGGTGGCAGGACAGCAGGGACGAGCCTGGCTGGGTAAAGGCGAGGCGCTACAGCCGGTTCGGGCTTCCGATATCACCGTGCTGGTGCGCAGTCGCAATGAGGCCGGTTTAATCCGCGACGCGCTGAATGCGCTGTCGATTCCGTCGGTCTATCTCTCCAGCCGGGACAGTGTCTACACCACGCCGGAAGCGCGGGAATTACTCTGGTTACTACAGGCGATCCAGGCACCTGAACAGGAACGGCTGCTGCGCAGCGCGCTGGCGACCTCTGTTTTTGCCATTGATGCGGCGACGCTGGACGCGCTGACACAGAATGAACGCGAGTGGGATGCGCTGGTGGAGCAGTTTGCCGTCTGGCAGCAGCTGTGGCATCAGCGCGGCGTGTTACCGATGCTGCGTGATGTCATGATCAAGCGGCAGCTTGCTGAGAATATGCTGGCCTCGGCGAACGGTGAGCGTCGCCTGACTGACCTGATGCATCTGGGAGAGCTGCTGCAGGAAGCCTCGGTACAACTGGAGAGTCCGCACGCACTGATACGCTTCCTGGCGCAGCAGATTGCCCGGCCAAACAGCCAGGCCTCCAGTCAGCAGTTGCGGCTGGAAAGCGACCGCCATCTGGTGCAGATCATCACCATCCATAAATCAAAAGGGCTGCAATATCCGCTGGTCTGGCTGCCGTTTGCTGCCGGGTTCCGCGAGGCGGCCAGCGCACTTTATCACGATCGCGACAATTTCACGGCGCTGCTGGATGTACAGGGTGATGTACAAAGTCTGGCGCTGGCCGAAGAGGAGCGTCTGGCGGAGGATCTGCGTCTGCTCTACGTGGCCCTGACCCGTTCTGTCTATCACTGCAGCGTCGGCATCGCACCGCTAATAAAGGGCACCCGCAAAAAAGAGGGCGACAGTGATCTGCACAAGAGCGCGCTGGGCTATCTGGTGCAGCAGGGCGAGGCGGCTGATGCGCAGCAGCTGAGTCAGCGACTGAATGCGTTAACCGGTGAAGGGATTGCGCTGGTTGAAGCCGATTTACTGCCGGGAGTAATGTGGCAGGACATGCAGCACGGCGATGAGGCGTTAAGCAGCCGCAACGTTACCCGCGCGCTGACGGATGTCTGGCGGGTAACCAGTTATTCAGGCCTGCAACAGCATCATAGTTCGCCGCTGCTGGATGCGCTGCCCAACTTCGATATTGATGCGGCAGGCGAAGAAGAGAAGGGGGAAGAGGCGGCATTGACGCCGCATCATTTTCCGCGCGGTGCGGCCCCGGGTACTTTTTTGCATGGTCTGTTTGAGTCTCTCGACTTTACCAAACCACCGGACCGCATCTGGCTGGAAGATCAACTGCAGAATAATGGCTATCCGCTGAGCTGGATGCCGGTTCTGGAACAGTGGATTGAGCGGGTCTTACATACGCCGCTCAACACTGAGGGGCTGACGCTATCGGCAATAAAAAGCAGCGAACGCCTGATTGAGATGGAATTCTATCTGCCCATCAACAATCTCCTGACTGCGGCTGATCTTGACGATCTGCTGCGCCGACACGACAGCCTGTCTCAGCAGGCCGCCGTCCTGGAGTTTCGTCAGGTGCAGGGCATGCTGAAAGGATTTATCGATCTGGTCTTCCGCTGGCAGGGAAAATATTATCTGCTCGACTACAAATCGAACTGGCTGGGGGAAAATCACGCCGCTTACACGCCAGAGGCGATGGCTCAGGCGATGATTGGCCACCGCTACGATCTGCAGTATCAGCTCTATACGCTGGCGCTGCATCGCTATCTGCAACATCGTCTGCCGGACTACTGTTATCAGCGCCATTTTGGGGGGGTAATTTATCTGTTTTTGCGCGGGATGGATGGCAGATCGCCGGACAACGGCATTTTTTCTACCCGACCTTCTGAAGCCTTTGTGGATGAGATCGATGCACTGTTTGGTGAAACCGGGGAGATGTTATGAGTGACATGCTAAGTCTGCTACTGCAGGCGGTAGACAAGCGTCTCCTGCGGCCGCTGGATATTCAGTTTGCCCAGCTGCTGGCCCCGGAATCACAGCCTGCGCTGCTGCTTGCCGCCGCCTGCGTCAGCGCTGAGGCGGGTGAGGGACATGTCTGTTTGCCGTTGAGCAATCTTAGCGGAGCCAATCTGTTTGCCGGCCGTCAGCCTGCGCTGGCGCAGGCCATCTGGCAGGCTGCTGGCGCGCCAGATGACTGGCCATTACGCTTTGCTGACTGGTCGGCTGTCAGTGACGGCAGCCTGGTTACGCCGCTGGTGCTGAGTAACCAGCGTTTATATCTGCATCGGCTGTGGCAAAGCGAAGGCCGGGTCGCCGACTTTTTTGCTGCACAGGAAGTAAAAACCGCGTTTGATATGCGTGCCGCCGGCGACGTGCTGAACAGTCTGTTTGGTGACCAGCCAGAGAACTGGCAGAAAATTGCTGCTGCCGTAGCGCTAACCCGTAAGACTGCGGTCATTTCCGGCGGGCCGGGAACCGGCAAAACCACCACCGTGGCGAAACTGCTCGCCGCCCTGATTCGTCTGAATCCCGGTGCACTGCGGATTCAGCTGGCGGCACCGACCGGCAAAGCTGCCGCACGTCTGACCGAGTCGTTAGGCAGGGCACTGCAGGATTTGGTGGTCAGCGACGAAGAACGGCAGCGTTTCCCCGCTGAAGCCACCACGCTGCATCGTCTGCTGGGCGCACAGCCCGATACTCAACGACTGCGCTACCATGCCGGTAACCCACTGCATCTTGATGTGCTGGTGGTTGATGAAGCGTCAATGGTCGATCTCTCTATGATGGCAAAACTGATCGCCGCGCTGCCTGCCCATGCCCGCGTGGTGTTTCTGGGCGATCGCGATCAGCTGGCCTCTGTTGAAGCGGGCGCGGTGCTGGGCGATATCTGCCGCTGCACTGAAAGCGGCTACAGCCTGGCGCGGGCAGAACAGCTCGCACTGCTGACCGGCTGCACCCTGCAGGGCAGTGACGATGCGCAGGCACCGGCGGTACGTGACAGCATCTGTCTGCTGCAGAAAAGCTATCGTTTTGACGCCTCATCAGGTATCGGCCAGTTGGCAAAAGCGATTAACCGTGGCGATGCAGAGCAGGTCAGGGCGGTGTTTGCAGCGGCCCCTGAAGATGTCAGTTACCAGTCGCTGAACAGCGCGGAAGCGTATCAGACAATGCTCGATGAGGTCGCCCAGGCCTATCAACCCTTCCTGCAACTGATCAAACAGCAGGCACCACCTGCTGAGGTGATTGCGGCTTTTGGCCGTTATCGGCTGCTGTGTGCATTACGTGATGGGCCATTTGGCGTGCAGGGCCTGAACCAGCGCATTGAGCAGCGACTGATGCAGCTGCAGCGGATCCGGCGTCCTGGCATCGGCAGCCGCTGGTATGCCGGGCGTCCGGTAATGATCACCCGAAATGACAGCGCGCTCGGCCTGTTTAATGGCGATATCGGCATTACGCTGCGTGAGGAAGAGGGCAACCTGAAGGTCTTTTTTCCACTGCCGAATGGGTCGATCAAGGCGATCCAGCCGAGCCGATTACCCTCGCATGAAACGGCCTGGGTGATGACGGTGCACAAATCGCAGGGCTCGGAGTTTGATCACACCGCCCTTGTGATGCCCACGCAGTTTCTGCCGGTGCTGACTCGTGAACTGGTCTACACCGCGATTACACGCGCACGTCGGCAACTGACAATTTACAGCGAACCAAGCGTGTTTCAGCGTGCCGTGCAACTGCAAACGCAGCGTCGCAGCGGTCTGGTGGATCGACTGGGGGAAATCGGCTGAAAAGAGGGGGACAGACCACGATGGTGGTGCATGTCCCTTATGGAATGAATCAGGTGAGATCGGCCATCAACACTTTTGAACGGCGCTGATAGTTATACATCTCTTTTTTACTCTCCGGCAGTGACTCGATATCCACCGGCGTAAAGCCGCGTTCCTGGAACCAGTGGATACTGCGGGTGGTTAACACAAAGAGCTTTTTCAGACCCATCTGCTTTGCCTGAAGCGCCACGCGCTGCAACAGCATCTCACCGCGTGAAGAGCTGCGGTAGTCAGGATGCACCGCCACGCAGGCCATTTCGCCAATCTTCTCATCCATAAACGGATAGAGTGCTGCACAGGCGATGGTGAGATTGTCGCGCTGAATGATAGTGAACTTATCAATCTCCATTTCCAGCTGTTCGCGTGAGCGACGCACCAGAATGCCCTGCTGCTCCAGCGGACGAATCAGTTCGAGGATGCCACCGATATCGTTGATGGTGGCGCGACGGATCTGCTCTGCTGACTCCATAACAATCTGCGTACCGATACCGTCACGTGAAAAGAGCTCCTGCAATAGCGCGCCATCTTCCTGATAACTGATTAAATGGCTGCGTCGCACACCACTGCGGCAGGCTTTCACGGCACCACGCAGGAAGCGGACAGTGCCGGAAAGATAATCGCCTTCGTTTTCAATCTCGTCGATACGGGCCTGCGCATCATTTGGGAAGAGCTCGGAAATGATTTCACCTTCATTGTTCAGCACGCCCTGCTCTGAGCAGAAGCCGATCATTTTTTCCGCTTTGAGTTTGATCGCCAGTTGGGTAGCAACTTCTTCCGAGGTCAGGTTAAAACTCTCCCCGGTAACAGAAACCGCAACCGGGCCCATTAGCACAATAGCATCGTTATCCAGCTGGCGATGAATGGCCTCTTCATCAATACGACGGATACGACCGCTGTGACAGTAATCCACGCCATCATCCACGCCGAGCGGCTGTGAAATAATGAAGTTGCCGCTGACCACATTGATATGCGCGCCCTGAAGTGGGGTGTTGTTGAGACTCATTGAGAGGCGGGCAGTGATATCTAACTGCAGCCGGCCGGCAGCCTGCTTCACCAACTCCAGCGATTGCGCATCGGTCACCCGGGTAAATTTATGATAAACCGGCTCCAGCTGCTGCTGGGCCAGGCTGGCATCAATCTGCGGCCGTGCGCCATAAACCACCACCAGGCGGATGCCCAGGCTGTGCAGCAGACCGATATCATTAACAATGCCAGAGAAGTTCTCATGCTCAATCGCTTCCCCACCCAGCATGATGACAAAGGTTTTACCCCGGTGGGCATTGATATAGGGAACGGTATGGCGAAAACCCTGAACCAATTCAGTACTACGTTCCTTCACGGCCAACCCTCAGTGAATGATTATTCGTATTTTTTGTATTTTTATGCTTTTAGCTGTGATTTTGCAAGCCTTAATCCTGACGAAAATTTACGTTTTTTTGGGTGCCAAAGCCGCTAACAGCCTGCATTATTTAGGGTTTCCGGGGTGACATCATGCTGCGGATTCGGTAAAGTTTTCGCCGCCATTTTATTAACAGGCGATTTTTTACACATAACACAGCAGCGGGAGCGGCATGTCAGACGTTAATTCCCATTTTTCCCGCAGACGATTTTTACAGGGGACAGGCGCCTTACTGCTGTTAAGCGTCAGCCGGACAGGTATGGCGGCAAAGAACCACATTGTGGCGGTACGTATCTGGCCTTCATCCACCTACTCGCGCATGACGCTGGAGTCCAGTGTCGCGTTGAAGTATAAGCAGTTTGCGCTGAGCAATCCTGAACGGCTGGTGATAGATATTCAGGGCCTGCATCTCAATCCGGTTCTGAAAGGGGTGGATAAGCAGGTTCGGGTCGACGATCCCTTTATTAAAAATGCCCGGGTTGGCCAGTTCGACAACAACACGGTGCGCGTCGTACTGGAGTTAAAACGTAACGTGGCACCGAAAATCTTTAATCTGGCACCGGTCGCCGGGATCAATCACAGGCTGGTGGTCGATCTCTACCCCAGTCAGAACACAATTGAAGACGATCCGCTGCTGGCCTTACTGAAAGATTATAACCAGGGCGATATGGAGAAAGATGAAGGGGTGCAGGCGCCGTTGCCGGGCAAAGCGGGGCGCGATCGTCCTATTATCATCATGATCGATCCCGGTCACGGGGGGGAGGATCCGGGCGCACACGGCAAATATAAGACCCGCGAGAAAGATATTGTGCTGAAGATCGGACGGCGACTTAAGGCGCTGATCGATAAAGAATCCAATATGAAAGCGTATATGACACGCAATGAAGATGTGTTTATTCCTCTGCGCGTCAGGGTCGCCAAAGCGCGCAAACAGCGCGCCGATCTCTTTGTATCGATCCATGCGGATGCGTTTACCAGTCGTGCGGCACGTGGCTCTTCGGTCTTTGCCTTATCAACCCGCGGGGCCACCTCGGCGGCTGCTCGTTTCCTGGCTCAGACCCAGAATGAATCAGACCTGATTGGCGGCGTCAGCAAAAGCGGTGACCGCTATCTGGATCACACCATGTTCGATATGGTGCAGCGTCAGACGATTAGTGACAGCCTTAAATTCGGCAAAGAGGTGCTGCATCGCATGGGGCACATCAACCATCTGCACAAGCGCACCGTAGATCAGGCTGGATTTGCGGTGCTGAAAGCCCCTGATATTCCGTCAATCCTGGTGGAGACTGCGTTTATCAGTAACGTGGAAGAGGAGCGAAAGTTGCGAACCACCCGTTATCAGCATCAGGTCGCGGAGGCGATTCTGAACGGCATCAAAGCTTATGTGGAGAGTGGGGCGGCGCTGGCCCATCGGTAAAGGGGGGCGGGTAGAAGGCAAGGCTAGCCGCGCGCTTTTTATGGCGCAGGGAGGCTAAAGAGTAACTCAGGAACGGCAGAAACAAAAAAACACCCTTTCAGGTGTTTAAATGATTGGTTGCGGGGGCCGGATTTGAACCGACGACCTTCGGGTTATGAGCCCGACGAGCTACCAGGCTGCTCCACCCCGCGTCCGTATTGCGCTTTTCGACTTTTCACATTGTGACTTCTGTAAAACAACTGCAGAAGTATTGGTTGCGGGGGCCGGATTTGAACCGACGACCTTCGGGTTATGAGCCCGACGAGCTACCAGGCTGCTCCACCCCGCGTCCGTATTGCGCTTTGCGACTTTTCACATTGTGACTTCTGTAAAACTGCTGCAGAAGTATTGGTTGCGGGGGCCGGATTTGAACCGACGACCTTCGGGTTATGAGCCCGACGAGCTACCAGGCTGCTCCACCCCGCGTCCGTGGAAGCGCACTATACTCTCCGCGCTAATTGATGCAACCCCTTTTTAAAGATAAAAGCCAAATTAACAGCCAGTTGCTGAAGGATTCAACCATCTGACTAATTATTGAACTGATATGCGCCACGTCAAAGCGGATGCATTTCATTCTGTCGGGGGCTTTGCTATCGTCGCGGGGCGAACAGTTATAAAAAGAGAAAATAATGAAATCACATTGGGTGAAGTATGCGCTCACGGGCGCGTTAATCACGCTGCTGGCGGCCTGTAGCTCTAAACCGACCGATCGCGGTCAGCAATATAAAGATGGCAAACTGGAACAGCCGCTGGCGCTGGTGAATCAGCCCAATGCCAAAGGTGCGCCGGTTAATGGCAGGGACTTTGGCGAGCAGGTTCGACAGATTCAGTCTGCCTCATCCGCCCTTTATAGTCGTCAGAACGGTACATACAGCGCGATTGAAAGCTGGCTGATGGCGGGTGCTGATACCCGACAGCTTCGTCAGTATGGGCTCAATGCCTGGCAGATGGAGGGTACGGACAACTACGGTAACGTGCAGTTCACGGGTTACTACACGCCGGTGGTGGAAGCGCGTTACACCCGTCAGGGTGAGTTCCAGTATCCAATCTACCGCATGCCGCCGCGCAAACGCGGTGAAAAATTACCAAGCCGCGCTTCTATCTATAGTGGCGGACTCGATGATCGCTACATCATCGCCTACAGCAACTCGCTGATTGATAACTTCATGATGGATGTGCAAGGCAGTGGTTACATCGACTTTGGCGATGGCCGCCCGATGAGTTTCTTTGGTTACGCCGGTAAAAATGGCTGGGGTTATCACAGCATTGGTAAAGAGCTGATCGATCGCGGCGAAGTGAAGCGCGAAGATATGTCGATGCAGGCGATTCGCCAGTGGGCGCAGGCGCACTCACCGCAGGAGGTACGTGCGCTGCTGGAAACCAACCCATCGTTCGTCTTCTTTAAGGCGGAGCCGTTTACGCCAGTGCGCGGTGCCAGCGCAGTACCGCTGGTGGCGAAAGCCTCTGTCGCATCTGACCGCTCAATTATTCCGGCGGGCACCGTGCTGCTGGCTGAAGTGCCGCAGTTAAATGAGAAGGGCAAATTCAACGGCAAATATGAGATGCGCCTGATGGTGGCACTCGACGTGGGGGGCGCGATTAAAGGGCAGCACTTTGATATCTATCAGGGCATCGGCCCGGACGCCGCGCATCTGGCGGGCTTCTATAATCACTATGGACGTGTATGGGTGATCAAAGCCGCACCGGGTGCAGGACAGCCGCTGTTCTCCAGCCCGCAAAACGGGAATAATGGTTCACTGCTTCTTGGCTCTAATTAACTTCTTCTCTGCGGGCCTCCGGGCCCGCACGACGTGACGGGTTAAACTATGAAAGTGTTAAATGACGCCTGGCATCAGCGCTTTGGTGGCACGGCGCGTCTCTATGGACAGGATGCGCTGCAACGTTTTGCTGACGCACACTTCTGTGTCATCGGTATCGGCGGCGTCGGATCATGGGCGGCGGAAGCGCTGGTGCGCACCGGTATTGGTAAAATCACCCTGATTGATATGGATGATGTCTGTATCACCAACACCAATCGCCAACTCCATGCGCTGCAGGGCAACGTTGGTAAAGCCAAAACGGACGTGATGGCGGAACGGCTGCGCGGGATCAATCCTGACTGCGAGGTGATCTGCATTGATGACTTTATTACGCCAGAGAACACTGCCGACCTGCTGGCAGACGGTTTCGACTATGTGATCGACGCTATCGACAGTGTGCGGCCTAAAGCGGCCCTGATCGCCTGGTGTCGCCGGAATAAGATCCCATTGATCACCACCGGGGGGGCGGGGGGGCAGATTGATCCGACTCAGATCCAGGTGGCTGATCTGGCGAAAACCATTCAGGATCCTTTGGCGGCAAAGCTGCGCGAGCGACTGAAAAGCCTGGGCGTGGTGAAAAGCAGCAAAGGTAAACTCGGCATCGATTGTGTCTTTTCTACCGAAGCACTGGTCTATCCGCAGCCGGATGGCAGCGTCTGTGCTTCACGCAGCACCGCAGAGGGTCCGAAGAGAATGGATTGCACATCCGGCTTTGGCGCGGCCACCATGGTAACCGCCACCTTCGGCTTTGTTGCCGTTTCGCATGCGCTGAAGAAATTTCTGGCGCGCGCCGCCCGTCAGGACGCCGTCAGCGCCTGACGCGCTGAATGCTTTACCGCAGCGGCCAGCGCTTGCAGGCCGCTGCTGCGGGAGGCACTGAGCTGGGTGCGCAGGCCCAGCTCATCAAACAGTGTTAAGGGATCCATTGCCAGCAGTTGTTGCGGCGTCTGGCCCTCAACAGCGGTCAGCAATACTGCCAGCAGGCCGCGCACGATACGTCCTTCACTCTCTCCATAGAAATGCAGCGAGCCATCCTCACATAACTGGCTACCCAGCCAGACCCGATTTTCACAACCGCTCAGTTCAATTTCCGCTGTTTTCATTGCCTCCGGCATTGCAGGCAACTGGCGGCTCAGCTGGATCAGATGACGATAACGCTCCTCCCAATGATGAAAGCGGTTGAAGCTCTCTTTCAGGCTGGCAACGGTAATCTGTTCGCCAAACGGGTGTGGCGCTAACAGCGATGAACGCATAATCAAAACTCCGATAACAACGAAATGGCGTGCTTCATGGCGCGCACCAGCGCATCAACATCCTGCACATTATTATAGGGTGCAAAAGAAGCCCGCAGCGTACCGCTTACGCCCAGCGCCGCCAGCAACGGCTGCGCACAGTGCTGGCCGGCGCGCAGGGCGACTCCCTGCTCAGCCAGCAGCGTCACCAGATCGCTGTGATGCAGGCCAGCAAATTCAAATGCCAGCAGGCTGACGTTACCACAGCGGAAGCTGCGAAAGCCGGGCAATTCTGCCAGCTGCTCCTCCGCCAGCGTCGCAAGCTGCTGACTCCAGCGCTCCGCTTCGGGCAGATCGTACTGCGCCAGCCAGCTCAGTGCCGCACTCAAGCCCACCACGCCCGCCACATTCGGGGTGCCTGCCTCAAAACGCCACGGCACCGGTTGCGGCGTGAAGCCACTGAAATCAACTTCCGTTAGCATTTTACCGCCGCCCTGCCAGGGCTCCATCGCCTCCAGCAGTTCCGCTTTGCCATATAACGCACCAATGCCCATCGGACCGTAAATCTTATGTCCGGAAAAGGCGTAAAAGTCGATATCCAGCGCCTGCACATCAGGCGGACAATGCACCACGCCCTGCGCGCCATCGACCATGACTTTAGCGCCCACGGCATGGGCCAGCGGAATTGCCTGAGCAAGATCGGGGCAACCGCCGGTGACGTTCGACATCTGACCGACAGCCAGCAGGCGGGTGCGGCTGTTGAGCAGGGCGGGTAACTGGCTAATATCCGGCAGGCGATCCGGCCCTAACGGCCATTTTACGACGCGGGCACCACACGCCTGAGCAGCCATCAGCCAGGGAACCAGGTTGGCGTGATGTTCTGCTTCGCTGACCACAATCTCATCACCGGGCTGTAAGCGCGGGCGCAGCCAGCCGTTCGCCACCAGGTTGATGGCTTCGGTGGTGCCGCGCGTCCAGACAATTTCACGAGCCTCAGCGGCGTTAAGCCAGCGGGTAACCTGGTCTCGTGACTGCTCGTAGCGATGGGTTAAGGCAAGTGCGGCGGTAAACTGGCTGCGATGTACGGTTCCCGCGCTGAGGCTGTAAAACTGCTGCGTGCTGTCTATGACGGCCTGCGGCTTCAGCGTGGTGGCTGCGCTGTCGAGATAAACGCCGGCGTCGGCAAGCGCGGGAAATTGCTGGCGAAATGCGGTGGGATTAAATGCGGTCATGCCTGGCCCATGATGAGAAAAATTAGGACCAAACTGAAAGAATGGTCAGCGTCTGGCAAAGCTGGAAAAGCGCGTTATGCTGAATATTGCAAGGTTTGAACCAAACCCGCATAACGATCGGACGTTATATAGTCGATCTCACTTATCGGCTGCCTCTGGTTAGCGTAACGCGGGTGGTTTGATGCAATCAATCGACAAGGAGATAGCAGATGAAAAAACTTACCGCAGTACTGGCCGTGTGTAGTCTGGCATTTACCCTGACTGCCTGTTCTAGCAATTACGTGATGCATACCAATGATGGACGCACCATTGTGGCTGCCGGCAAGCCTAAAGTCGATAATGATACCGGCATGATCAGCTATAAAGATGCGAATGGCAACGAGCAGCAAATCAACCGCTCTGATGTCAAAGAAATGGTTGAGTCAGGCAAATAAGCAGCAAAAAAAAGCACCGCAGTTTGCGGTGCTATTTAAAAATCACTATGGACAGACAGGGTAAATCTACAGGAATTAAGAGTTTGATCCGCAATCGTCGGATCAAAAATTGCAAACACAACATCACGACCACAAGCCAAAAGCTTTCAGAAAATCTGCGAACTCACTCACAAATCTAAAAACTTTTCGTTCCGGCTCAGGAAGTGCAGCAACTATAGGTATTTGCTGGAGGTTCCTCAACGGACAAATTATAATGTCTCGGATTAAAAATTCTAATACGTAAGCGCCTGGTATTAGCCTGTGTATTTTTCGCCGCTCCGGATACGGAAAACCATGTCGAAACGCCTTCCTCCTCTCAACGCACTGCGTGTTTTTGATGCAGCTGCGCGCCATTTAAGCTTTACCAAAGCTGCTGAAGAGCTGTTTGTCACCCAGGCTGCGGTAAGCCATCAGATTAAATCTCTGGAAGATTTTTTGGGGTTAAAGCTGTTTCGCCGGAGGAATCGTTCGTTGTTACTGACCGAAGAAGGACAAAGCTACTATCTCGATATCAAAGAGATTTTCTCGGCGATCAACGAAGCGACCCGCAAACTACAGGCGCGCAGTGCCAAGGGTGCGCTGACCGTCAGTTTACTGCCGAGCTTTGCCATTCAATGGCTGGTTCCCCGCCTCTCCAGCTTTAATGTGGCTTATCCGGGAATCGACGTGCGTATTCAGGCGGTTGACCGGGACGAAGAGAAACTGGCCGATGATGTCGACGTGGCGATTTTTTACGGACGGGGTAACTGGCCTGGCCTGCGGGTTGAGAAACTCTATGCCGAATATCTGCTGCCGGTCTGTTCGCCGTCGCTAATGACCGGGGATAATCCGCTGAAAACGCCGATGGATCTGTCGCGGTTTACCCTGCTGCATGATGCCTCCCGCCGTGACTGGCAATCTTATATCCGGCAGCTGGGGCTGCAGCATATCAATGTGCAGCAGGGGCCGATCTTCAGCCACAGCGCCATGGTATTGCAGGCGGCGATTCATGGTCAGGGCGTGGCGCTGGCGAATAACGTCATGGCGCAGAGCGAAATAGAAGCCGGACGATTAATCTGCCCGTTTAACGATGTATTAGTCAGTAAAAACGCTTTTTATCTGGTTTGTCATGACAGTCAGGCAGAACTGGGTAAAATAGCCGCCTTCCGACAGTGGATCCTGGCAAAAGCCGCAACCGAACAAGAAAAATTCCACTTTCGTTACCAATAATAACGTCTTGATTTATTTGCATTACGATGCAAAAGGACTCTGAGGATCGGTTAATGTCCAGTCGTGCCATGTTTGTTTTTGCTGCGATCAGCGGATTTCTGCTGGTGGCTTTTGGCGCATTCGGTGCCCACGTTCTAAGTCAGTCGCTTGGCGCGGCTGAAATGGCCTGGATTCATACCGGGCTGGAATATCAGGCTTATCATACCTTAGCGGTGATGGGACTGGGGGCCGCAATGTTACGCCGTGCCAATATCTGGTTTTACTGGAGCAGCGCGCTGATGGCGCTCGGCACCGTGCTGTTTAGTGGCAGCCTCTATTTTCTGGCGCTGTCACATCTGAAGTTTTGGGTTTTTATCACACCAGTGGGCGGAGTCTGTTTCCTCGCCGGTTGGGTATTGATGTTGATTGGCGCGCTGCGTCTTAAACGAAAGGCAGAACGCCATGAATAAAGTTTTACTCTATTGTCGTCCCGGTTTCGAAAAAGAGTGTGCTGCGGAAATCAGCGCCAAAGCGGCTGAAAGTGAAATCTACGGCTTTCCACGGGTTAAAGATGACTCCGGCTACGTGCTGTTTGAGTGCTATCAGTTTGAAGACGCTGAGCGGCTGGCGCGTGAGTTGCCGTTTGACGAACTGATTTTTGCCCGTCAAATACTGGTTGTCGGCGAAATGCTACGTGACCTGCCGCAGGAAGATCGCATTACCCCGATTGTCGGTATGCTGACCGGCGTGGTGGAGAAGGGCGGCGAACTGCGTGTTGAAGTGCCGGACACCAACGAAGCAAAAGAGCTGACAAAATTCTGTCGCAAGTTCACCGTGCCGCTGCGCGCGGCACTGCGTGAAAGCAAGATCTTACTGAACTACGAAAGCCCGAAACGCCCGGTGGTACATGTGTTTTTCATCGCGCCGGGCACCTGCTACGTCGGCTATTCCATCAGGGAAAACAGCTCGCCATTTTACATGGGTATTCCACGGCTCAAGTTCCCCTCCGATGCGCCAAGTCGTTCTACCCTTAAGCTGGAAGAGGCGTTTCACGTCTTTATTCCTGCGGATGAGTGGGATGAGCGTTTAGCCAGCGGCATGTACGCCGTAGACCTCGGTGCCTGCCCGGGTGGCTGGACTTATCAGCTGGTCCAGCGCAGCATGATGGTCTATGCGGTGGACAACGGACCGATGGCCCCGAGCCTGATGGATACGGGCCAGGTGATGCACGAAAAGGCCGATGGATTTAAATTTCGTCCGCCACGCACTAACATCAGCTGGCTGGTATGTGACATGGTGGAGAAACCGGTACGCGTGGCTAACCTGATGACCGACTGGCTGGTCAACGGCTGGTGCCGTGAGGCGATCTTCAACCTTAAATTGCCTATGAAAAAGCGTTATGAAGAGGTGACGCAGAATCTGGCAATGATGCAGGAACGGTTTGATGAGAATGGCATTAACGTACAGATTCGCGCCCGCCAGCTCTATCACGACCGCGAAGAGGTGACGGTACATGTGCGCCGTATCTGGGCGGCTGCCGGTGGTCGTCGCGACGAACGTTAATCGCCGGGCTGAGTGCAACCGCACTCAGCCGGTATAACGCAGCGTATTCAGGTTCCCCTGCAACACCAGATTCCGCTTCAGGGTTGCCACCTGACGGCTGATCTCTGCCATCTGCTGACCCTCAGTGAGTTTTTCCCGCCATTTGGCTGGCACCTGGTTCAGGTTCTGATAGATCCCTTCAAGTGTGTGAAATTCTGCCAGCAACTGTTTCGCGCTTTTCGGGCCGATGCCGGTGATGCCCGGAATTTTGCTGCTGCTGATGCCGCATAACCCCCAGTAATCGGGTAACTGCTGTGGGGGTACGCCAAATTCAGCCTCGATAAAGGGCAGATCGAGCCAGCGTTTCTGAAAGTAGTCGCGGATGAAAATCTCAGGTGCCAGCAGCTGACAGTAGCCTTTGTCAGTGGAAACGATGGTGGCCTGATGTCCGGCCTGGGCCATTTTCACTGCCAGCGTTGCCGCTAAATCATCCGCCTCATCCTCGCCCGCTATCCAGCAGCCTACGCCTGCGGCGCGAAAAGCCGCTTGTAACGCCGGCATCTCCGCCTGTAAATCGTCTGGCATCGGCGGGCGGCCGCTTTTGTAATCGGGTAGCAGTTGATGACGCCAGCCCTGATGACGTGCTTCGCCATCAAATACCGCCACAGCGTGGGTCGGACGAGTGTGACCCAATACCTGGCGCAGCGCGGCCACGCAGCCTTCGACACAAGGTGAGCCTTGCACCGCATGGAGACGGCGTATCAGATTCAACGCGTCAATAATAACAAGATGAAGAGCCATGAGCGTATGGGCAGCCCAGGGGCTGCCTCCTGGTTTATTTGATTATTTCGTAGCAGGGGATGTAGGCGGTGCCCGGCAGTTTCATGCGTTGCTGTGCGACGAATCCCTGCAGCAGCTCATCCATGCGATGCATGATGGCGGGATCGCCATGCAGTTTGTAACGTCCCTTTTCACGGATTTCGCGGATGCCCATCTCTTTAACGTTACCGGCAACGATGCCTGAGAAGGCACGGCGCAGGTCGGCAGCCAGTTTCTCGGGTGGCTGGTTAGTGTAAAGATTGAGGTTCGCCATATTTTCATGGGTTGGCAGGAACGGCACCTGCAAGTCGGGTTCAATGCGAATCGACCAGTTAAAGCTATAAGCATCGCCGGTTTCGCGCCGATTCTCTTTTACCTGCGGCATCGCTTTCTTCATCAGACGCGCCACTTCTGCCGCATCGTTGATGATAATCTGATAATGCTTACGTGCCTGTTCACCCAGCGTATTAACAATGAAGTCATCCAGCACGCGGAAGTAATCGGCGCTCTCTTCCGGTCCGGTCAGAATCAGTGGTAAAACCTGATCATTGTTCTGCGGATTCATCAGAATGCCCAGCAGATAGAGCAGCTCTTCTGCAGTGCCTACGCCGCCGGGGAAAATGATGATGCCATGAGCGATGCGCACAAAAGCTTCCAGACGTTTTTCAATGTCCGGCATGATGATCAGCTCATTCACCAGCGGATTCGGCGGTTCAGCCGCAATGATTGAGGGCTCCGTCAGGCCGATAAAGCGGCTGTCACGATAGCGCTGCTGAGCATGACCTACAGCAGCCCCTTTCATCGGTGCTTCCATCACTCCCGGCCCGCAGCCGGTACAGATGTTCAGTTCGCGTAGTCCAAGCTGCGTACCGACATTGCGACAATACTGATACTCAACGGCGTTGATCGAGTGCCCGCCCCAGCAGACTACGGTGTTGGGATATTCGCCGATGTGCAGTGCCCGCGCATTACGCAGAATGGAAAACACGGTGTTGGTGATCGTGGCGGAATCGTTCTCTTCGGCCGCGGTGAACCGACCCGGCATGTTAAGCTGGCCGCTGACAAACAGGATGTCACGCAGCACCGCAAACAGATTAGCCTGCAGTGAACGGATGATTCGGCCATCCACAAACGCCTCTTCCGGTGGATTGATCAGTTCGAGTTTGACGCCGCGCTCACGGCGCAGCACATTGATGTCGAAGTTTTCAAAGCGGGAAAGCAGTTCGTGGCTGCTGTCAGTCTGGCTACCGGAGTTGAGCACCGCCAGAGAGCAATTGCGGAATAGCTGGTAGAGGTCGCTGCTGGCTGTGCGCTTGAGCATATCGACTTCCAGCTGCGAGAGCAGATCCATTGAGCCAAGAGGGCTGATATGGGTAATCAAATGAACTCCTTTACACCCGCCTGGGTGCGTGTTGGCACTGCAACGGCAGTGACGAAAATCCCTGGTCGGCAACCCACAGGTTACCTCTATCACCAGAGTAGCTTTGTCGGCCCGCATAGCTCAAGCGGAACTGCGCTTACTGCACGCAACCTGCGAGAAGTCTCGCAAACTACTGGCGGACCAGCCGCGAAAAACCGGGTGAGAAGTGCACATTGGTGCGCCACGGGTTGATATCCAGCCCGCCACGGCGGGTGTAGCGCGCATAGACCGTCAGCGCTTCTGGATGACAGAAACGCATCACATCGTTGAAGATACGCTCGACACACTGCTCGTGAAATTCGTTGTGCTGGCGAAATGAGACCAGATAGCGCAGCAGCGCTTCACGGTCAATACGCGGACCTTGATAACGGATCATCACTGAGCCCCAGTCGGGCTGATGTGTAATCAGGCAGTTTGACTTGAGCAGGTGGCTGACCAGCGTCTCTTCAACGATTTCGCTGCCTATAGCATCAGCCAGATAGTCAGCATTAAAGCGATAATCCTCTATTGCGATATCCTGCTCATCAATACAGCAACCCTCAAATTGACCGATGGGCTGACCTTCCACTTCATTAAGACGAAACAGCGCAACCCGTGCTTGACCTTCAGCACAGGCACTCAGGTCACGTTCCAGCGTCTGACGGACCTCGCCCCAGTCGGTAAAGCGGGTCTGATTGAAACTGTTAAGGTAGAGTTTGAAACTTTTCGACTCGATAAGATTGCGGCTCTGCGCATCGAGTACGACTTCGCCAACGGCGACCTGTGGCAGACCTTTGCTGTTGAGCCAGGAGAGTTCATACAGCGTCCAGATATCGCTGCCGGTGAAGGGCAGACTATCGGGAAACAGGCCAAGAGGTTCACGGTTCAGGCTACGTGGTACCGACTGCAGTAAGCTGTTGTCATAATGATCGTGATAGGCTGTGGATTTGCCCAGCGTCAGGTTGCTGAGTGCCTGATTCTGTTCGTCAGTAGTCATTGCGGTTACCACCAAAATTAATCAAAGTGGCTAAGTGTAACCCATCAGAAGTGAGAATATGAATGATGCAGCAAACTGCCGCCGCGTTGCGCGACTTTACCACCCGATACTGCCAGCACTGGCTGCAGGAGGTTGGCCATGCGCCGGCCAGTAGCGATCTCTATGGCGTGCCCTCGCCCTGTGCACTGGAGGATCGCGACCAGCGGGTAGTCTGGCAGCCGCAGCCTTTTAGTCTGCCACCGACGCTCGATGCGGTTGAGCGGGCGATCGACATCCAACTCCAGCCGCCCATCACTGATTTCTATACCACGCAGTTTGCCGGGGATATGCAGGCCAGTTTTGGTGAGAATCACCTGACACTTCTGCAAGTGTGGAGTGAAGATGATTTCCTGCGGTTACAGGAGAATCTGATTGGGCATCTGGTGATGCAGCGTCGCCTCAAACAGTCGCCTACGCTGTTTATTGCCACTACTGATTCAGAGCAGGAGATCATCTCCCTTTCTAACCTCAGCGGCGAAGTGATTCTGGAGCAGCCTGGTCGTAAACAGCGTGTTGTGCTCGCAGAAAACCTTGAGATATTTCTTAAGACATTACAACCGTTTATCATCTGAATTGCAGTTATTTGCCGGTTGCCTTGTGAGATATCTCTTACATATGCTGTGAGAGATCGCCATATAACACTTGAGACATCTGGAAGGCTAAGATGTAAAAATATTGTGAATCATCAACTTAATGGCCTTTTTCTGAATTTGCTCAGCAAATTTCGTAAAGTTTCCCTGTAAGTCCCTTGTGCGCGTAACGAGTTCTGTCAAAATGTTTCCCACTGCAGGATGCTTAGGAAAAAAGTTATCGTCAGGATGACGATAAGCCATGAGGCAGGAACGTAACGGAGCTTACGGCACACGGAAGGTTTCAGGATGAAACAGGACAGCTCAGGATTGAGCAAGGGACACCTCCAGGATGGAGAATGAGAGCCCCTCAGAAGAGGTGGTGGGCCAGGAGGCTAAGGATACATCAGGACGATGCGCGACAGGAGTTCGCATGGGACAAGTTGTCATGGAAGAGCAGGGAGCATTAACGTAGCGGGATGGCTGCAAACGAACCGGGAGCACTGTTAATACAGTGCTCCCTTTTTTTTGTGCCTGTGCCAACAAATGATATGCTTGCCGCCCATTTTTGACTGCTCGCTGGAGGTGGCGCATGACGCCTGAACAATTGATTACGCAACGGCTGGAGCAACTGGAAGCGGTGATGCGTGAGCACCATCTCTGGCAAAGTACGCCTCCGGCCGAGGGCGCACTTGATAGCCGTGAACCCTTTTGCCTGGATACGCTTGAGCCGCTGCAGTGGCTCCAGTGGGTCTTAGTCCCCCGGATGCATGCCCTGATTGCTGCTCATCATCCGTTACCGCAAAACTTTGCCGTTGCACCGTACTACGAGATGGCGCTGGTGCCTGACCAGCCCGGCATTGCACCGCTGCTGCTGACCCTGCGTCAGCTTGATGCGTTGATCAAGGATGCAGCCCACTGATGCTGGAGATACTCTATCAGGATGAGTGGCTGGTTGCCGTCAACAAGCCCAGCGGCTGGCTGGTTCATCGTAGCTGGCTGGATCGGCATGAAACGGTGTTTGTCATGCAGACCGTTCGCGATCAGATTGGACAGCATGTGTTTACTGCGCATCGTCTGGACAAACCTACCTCAGGCGTACTGCTGATGGGGCTTTCCAGTGAAGTCGGACATCTGCTTTCTCTGCAGTTCGAACAGCATCAGATGCAGAAAACCTACCACGCTGTGGTACGCGGGTGGCTGGAAAGCGGCGGAACGCTCGATTACCCGCTGGTCGAAGAGCGGGATAAAATTGCTGACAAGCACGCCACTGAAGCGCGCACCGCACAGCCCGCCGTCACCGATTATCAGTCACTGGCGACGGTCGAGATGCCGGTCGGCATTGGCCGCTATCCCACTTCGCGTTACAGCCTGGTTGAAATGGCCCCTAAAACCGGTCGCAAGCATCAGCTGCGTCGTCATATGTCGCACCTGCGTCATCCGATTATTGGCGATTCGGCGCACGGTGATCTGCGCCAGAACCGGGGCGCCGCCGAACACTTTGGCGCTAATCGCCTGATGCTACATGCCAGCAGCCTGGCACTGACCCATCCGGTGACCGGTGAACCTTTGCTGTTACGCGCGGGACTGGATAGCGTCTGGCAGAATCTGATGAACCAGTTTGGCTGGCAGGATCGCATTCCAGAGGTGCCGCGGGTTGAGTTTGACGCAGCGCCAGGACAGGATAACGTTTCAGAATAAGGGAGAAAGCAGATGGCAAAGATTGGCATTTTTGTGGGTACGGTATATGGCAATGCGCTGCTGGTAGCAGAAGAAGCGGAGCCGTTACTGCAGCAGCAGGGTCACAGCGTCACCGTGTTTGACGATCCGACGCTGGCGGACTGGCAGAACGCTGCCAGCGACGTGGCGTTAATCATCACCTCAACCACCGGGCAGGGCGATTTTCCCGACACAATTTCTGGTTTGTTCCATGCGGTTAAAGATAAGCTCGGTCATCAGCCCGCATTGCGTTACGGCGTGATTGCGCTGGGTGACAGCAGTTACGACCATTTTTGTGGCGCGGGTAAAGCTTTCGATGCGCTGCTGCAGGAGCAGGGCGCGCAGCGGATTGGTGAGGTGTTACTGGTTGATGCCACTGAAAATCCTGAGCCGGAAGCAGTGACCTCTCCGTGGGTTGAAGCCTGGGGCGCGCAGCTTTGATAGCGACGCCAGGCTTATCTCTGCTTTAGCAGCATAAGGATAAGCCTGGCGTGTGCGCACGGCGCTGTCAGGTAACCGGTGCCGGGTTAAACACCGCCAGTTGATTACGGATGCCCCAGCGATCGGACCAGGTCTGCTTCCTGCCACTGGCGATATCCAGAATCAACTCAAACAGCCGCCAGCCCACCTGCTCAATACTCTCTTCACCGGTCGCAATCGTCCCGGCATTGATGTCCATCAGATCGTACCAGCGCTCTGCCAGCGCATTACGCGTCGCCATCTTGATCACCGGAATGGCTGCCAGACCGTAAGGCGTACCGCGACCGGTGGTGAATACCTGCAGGGTGATACCCGATGCCAGTTGCTGTGTACCGCAGACAAAATCGCTGGCGGGTGTCGCGGCGTAGATCAATCCACGTCGCGTGGGGCGCTGGCCGGGAGAGAGCACTTCAACAATGGCGCTGCGCCCCGATTTTGCGATCGACCCCAGCGCTTTTTCCACCACGTTCGCCAGCCCACCTTTTTTATTGCCCGGCGATGGATTCGCGCTGCGATCGGTCTGGCCCTGGTCGAGGTAGTTGTCGTACCAGGCCATCTCCTCAAGTAAGCGCTTACCGACTTCCTGATTAATCACCCGCGGCGTCAGCAGGTGAATCGCATCACGCACTTCAGTCACTTCAGAGAACATTACGGTGGCACCACAGCGCACCAGCAGATCGGACGCGAAGCCCACCGCCGGATTCGCCGTCACGCCAGAGAACGCATCACTGCCACCACACTGCATGCCGACAATCAGTTCTGCAGCGGAGCAGGTTTCGCGCTGACGCCGATTCAGCCGCTGGAGATGACGCTCCGCCACCTGCAGAATCTCATTCACCATCGCACCAAAGCCCACCAGTTTCTCATCCTGCAAACGCACGATGTCATGGTCGTCCAGTGAAATCGCCTGCACGTCAGGCGAGCCGGTCAGCAGGCGCTCCGGCTGTAACTTTTCACAGCCGAGGCTGACGATCATCACTTCGCCACCAAAATTCGCATTCAGTGCCAGGTTGTGAATGGTGCGAATCGGCACCACCGCAGCGGGTGCATTGATCGCCACGCCACAACCATAGAGATGATTCAGGGCGACCACGCCATCCACATTCGGATAGCGTGGCAGTAAATCCCGTTCAATGATCTGTACGACATGATCTACCACTCCCGCCACGCAGTGGACGCTGGTGGTGATGCCAAGCAGGTTACGCGTGCCCACGCTGCCATCCGCATTGCGGTAACCTTCAAAGGTATAGCCCTCCAGCGGCGGCAAATCAGGGGGAACCTGAGTGGCTAACGGCAGGCTCGACAGCGGAGGCGCCTCGGGTAGCGCCACCAGAGACTCATCAATCCAGCTGCCCCGGGCAATATCCCGCAGCGCAAAGCCAATCACTTCGCCATAACGCACGATCTCAGCACCCTGGTTAATCGCGCGCAGCGCCACTTTGTGGCCCTGCGGCACATGTTCAGTGAGTGTCAGACCATCTGCAAACTGCGTACCGGCTGGCAGACCCAGGCTATTGACCACAATTGCCACATTGTCGTGCTCATGGACTTTGATATAGAGCGGTTGTTCATCTGATTTAGGGTTCATCGCTCACCTTCCTGTCTGTCGTACCGTACTTGTGCGGCACGCTGTCATGATCTGATCTGTCACATGCATAGTGTTTGCCAGCTTCAGTATAGGGAGGCAGGGCGAGTCGCGCATTGTGCAAATGACCACCATTAAGACAATTCACCTTGCTGTTTTGGGTCGATTATCCAAAAACAAGTGAAGATCCTCACAAACAGCGGGGGAAAGTGTTAACTGAGGCGGAATTCGCAAAGGTATTTACCACTTTCGTGAGCCATCCCGCAGGGTTTTGTGCATCCGCCAGATAATAAGTTCAGCGCATCGGTAATTCCAGGGCGAAGCGCCAATGTGATCGCCACAGGCTGTTCTTATACTGAATTCCGTTAGCCCAAAGTCAGGTTATCTGTCACGACGTATTACTCATCCGCAGCGGCGGCAAAGGTGCATTACCGGCCGCGGCGGCCAGCTGCCGGATGGATAAATAAAAGTTTGCCAAAACAAAAAGATCGCCGTGTTAACCCAACTTCTCTCTGATACCCAACGCGATGTGTATGCAGTCAGAGCGAATGTAGCTCACGCTATATTTCAGGAGTGCATCATGAATAGTTTCAGCCAGACCGCGGAAGCGGTGCAGAAACGCACCAATGCCCGTTACTGGATTGTGGTGATGTTATTTATCGTCACCTCATTCAACTACGGTGACCGCGCCACCATTTCGATTGCCGGTTCGGCGATGTCCAAAGATATCGGCCTCGATTCGGTCGGACTGGGCTATATCTTCTCTGCTTTCTCATGGGCGTATGTTATCGGGCAGATTCCGGGCGGCTGGCTGCTCGACCGTTTCGGCTCTAAACGCGTCTATTTCTGGAGCATCTTTACCTGGTCGCTGTTTACGCTGCTGCAGGGCTTCGTCGATCTGTTCAGCGGCTTCGGCATCATCATGTCGCTGTTTATCCTGCGCTTCCTGGTGGGGCTGGCTGAAGCGCCTTCCTTCCCTGGCAACAGCCGGATTGTAGCCGCCTGGTTCCCGGCGCAGGAGCGCGGCACGGCGGTGGCGATCTTCAACTCCGCGCAATACTTCGCCACCGTGATTTTTGCACCCATCATGGGCTGGCTGGTCTCTGAAGTGGGCTGGGCGCACGTATTCTGGTTCATGGGCGGCCTGGGCATCATCCTCAGCTTCATCTGGCTGAAAGTGATCCACGATCCCACCGATCACCCTGGCGTGAATAAAGCTGAACTGGAGTATATGGAGCAAGGCGGCGCGTTGACCAACATGGATGTCAAGAAAGATAGCCGCAAAGTGAGCTGGAGCGAGAAGTGTTTCCAGATCAAACAGCTGCTGACCTCACGCATGATGTTGGGTATCTACCTCGGTCAATATTGTGTCAATGCCTTAACCTACTTTTTTATCACCTGGTTCCCGGTCTATCTGGTGCAGGCACGCGGCATGTCGATCCTTAAAGCGGGTTTTATAGCTTCGATTCCGGCGGTGTGCGGCTTCCTTGGCGGCGTACTGGGCGGGGTGATCTCTGACTGGCTGATGCGTAAAACTGGCTCACTGAATATCGCGCGTAAAACGCCAATCGTACTCGGCATGCTGCTTTCCATCTCAATGGTGATGTGCAACTACACCGATACCGAATGGGTGGTGGTGTTCTTCATGGCACTGGCATTCTTTGGTAAAGGAATCGGTGCGTTGGGTTGGGCGGTGATGGCGGATACCGCACCGAAAGAGATCAGCGGTCTGAGCGGCGGTCTGTTCAACATGTTTGGTAATCTTTCCGGCATCGTGACCCCTATCGCCATCGGTTACATCATTGCCACCAGCGGATCTTTTGAAGGTGCGCTGGTCTATGTCGGTCTTCATGCCTTTGTCGCCGCATTCAGCTTCCTGGTGATTGCGGGGGATATTAAACGTGTCGAACTAAAATCCTGGCCCGGTAAGGACGCATCATGAATACGCAAAGTTCGCCGGTGATTACTGAGATGCAGGTTATCCCGGTCGCCGGTTACGACAGCATGCTGCTCAATATTGGCGGTGCGCACAACGCCTGTTTTACCCGCAACATTGTGGTGCTCACCGATAGCGCCGGTCACACCGGTGTTGGTGAAGCACCCGGCGGCGACACCATTTATCAGACGCTGGTGGCGGCGATTCCTCAGGTTAAAGGGCAGCAGATTGCCCGAATGAATCGTCTGGTGCAGCAGGTGCACAAGGGGAACCAGTCGGCTGATTTCACGACGTTTGGTAACGGGGCCTGGACTTTTGAGCTGCGGGTCAATGCTGTAGCCGCACTGGAAGCGGCACTGCTCGACCTGCTGGGACAATGCCTGGGCGTGCCGGTGGCTGAACTGTTGGGGCCAGGTAAACAGCGTGATGAAGTCACGGTGCTGGGCTATCTGTTCTATCTTGGCGACCGCTGCAAAACCAATTTGCCCTATCTCTGTGGTGAGCAAGCCAGTCACGACTGGTATCACCTTCGTCATCAGGAAGCGCTGACCAGCGATGCTGTGGTGCGGCTGGCTGAGGCGGCTGCGGATAAATATGGCTTTAAAGATTTCAAGCTCAAAGGGGGGGTGCTGCCGGGCGAACAGGAGATTGCCACGGCGGCGGCGCTGAAGCAGCGCTTTCCCGAAGCCCGCATTACGGTTGACCCGAACGGAGCCTGGCTGCTGGACGAGGCGATAGCACTTTGTAAAGGAATGCAGGATGTGCTGAGCTACGCTGAAGATCCGTGCGGCGCAGAGCAGGGCTATTCAGGGCGTGAAGTGATGGCCGAGTTCCGGCGTGCCACTGGCCTGCCGGTAGCCACCAATATGATCGCCACCAACTGGCGCGAGATGAATCACGCCGTAATGGTCAATGCAGTCGATATTCCGCTGGCGGATCCTCACTTCTGGACGCTGAGCGGTGCCGTACGGGTCGCACAGCTGTGCGATGAGTGGGGCCTCACCTGGGGGTGTCACTCTAATAACCACTTTGATATTTCGCTGGCGATGTTCACCCATGTGGGTGCGGCGGCGCCAGGCAACCCTACCGCGATTGATACCCACTGGATCTGGCAGGAGGGCGATCAGCGCCTGACGAAAAATCCGCTGCAAATCCGCAACGGGAAAATTGCCGTGCCGGATGCGCCTGGCCTGGGCATTGCGCTCGACTGGGAGCAGGTAAACAAAGCCAATCAGCTTTATCAGTCACTGCCCGCCGGTGCGCGTAATGACGCTACGGCGATGCAATATCTGGTCCCCGGCTGGACATTTGATCGCAAACGCCCGGCATTTGGCCGTGCAACAGCATAAGGAGCAGGAGATGAGTTCAACACCGAAAGTCACCGCCATGCAGGTTATTCCGGTTGCAGGCTATGACAGCATGCTGCTGAACCTCAGTGGCGCTCATTCGCCATTCTTTACTCGCAACATTGTGATTATCAAAGATAACGCCGGACATACTGGCGTCGGCGAAATCCCCGGCGGCGAGAAAATTCGCCAGACGCTGGAAGATGCCGCCTCGCTGGTGATCGGCAAAACGCTGGGTGAGTACAAAAATACCCTCAGCCTGGTGCGCAGCACCTTTGCCGACCGCGATGCGGGCGGGCGTGGCAACCAGACTTTTGATCTGCGCACCACTATCCATGTGGTGACCGGTATTGAAGCGGCGCTGCTGGATCTGCTGGGCCAGCACCTGGGCGTTAACGTCGCCTCGTTGCTGGGTGACGGACAACAGCGCGACCGCGTTGAGATGCTCGGCTACCTGTTCTACATCGGCGATCGCAATAAAACCTCGCTCTCTTATCAGAACCAGCAGAGCGATCCGTGCGACTGGTATCGCCTGCGCCACGAAGAGGCGCTTACCCCGGATACGGTGGTGCGTCTGGCTGAAGCGGCATATGAGAAATATGGCTTCAACGACTTCAAACTCAAAGGCGGCGTGCTGCGCGGCGGCGAAGAGGCTGAAGCCGTCACGGCACTGGCAAAACGTTTTCCTGAAGCCCGCATCACCCTCGATCCCAACGGGGCCTGGTCGCTCAACGAAGCGATCATGCTCGGCAAACAGCTTAAAGATGTGCTGGCTTACGCGGAAGATCCCTGTGGCGCGGAGCAGGGCTACTCCGGCCGTGAAGTGATGGCGGAGTTCCGCCGCGCCACCGGCATGCCAACTGCCACCAATATGATCGCCACCGACTGGCGTCAGATGGGCCATACCCTGTCGCTGCAGTCGGTGGACATTCCGCTGGCTGACCCACACTTCTGGACCATGCAGGGCTCGGTGCGGGTAGCGCAGATGTGTCACGACTTCGGCCTGACATGGGGCTCCCACTCCAATAACCACTTCGACATTTCGCTGGCGATGTTCACCCATGTTGCCGCCGCCGCGCCGGGCGTGATCACCGCCATTGATACCCACTGGATTTGGCAGGAGGGCAATCAGCGCCTGACCAAAGAGCCATTCCAGATCAAAGGTGGCATGGTGCAGGTGCCGCAGAAGCCCGGTCTCGGCGTTGAGCTGGATATGGATCAGGTGATGCAGGCCAATGCGCTCTATCAGAAGCAGGGGCTGGGTGCGCGTGACGATGCCGAAGCGATGCAATTTTTAGTGCAGGGATGGACCTTCGACAATAAACGTCCGTGCCTGGTACGTTAACCTTTCTGGCTTCCTCTGTGGAGCCATCGTCACAGGAGTTCAACCATGAGTAATGCAGCCTGGCCAAATGGATTTCGTCGCCGCCTGTTAGCGGGCGATACCCTGATTGGCAGCTGGTGCGCGCTGGCCAATCCCGTCTCTACTGAAATCCTGGGGCTGGCCGGTTTCGACTGGCTGGTACTGGATGGAGAACACGCGCCCAATGATATCACTACCTTTGTGCCGCAGCTGATGGCGCTGAAAGGAAGCCCTAGCGCGCCTGTGGTGCGGCCGCCCTGCAATGAACCGGTCATCATTAAGCGTCTGCTGGATATCGGGTTTAACAACTTCCTGGTGCCGTTTGTCGAGTCCGAAGAAGAAGCACTGCGTGCCGTCGCCTCAACCCGCTATCCGCCCGCCGGGATTCGCGGTGTCTCTGTGTCGCACCGCAGCAACATGTACGGCACGCTGCCGGATTACAACAGTAGCATTAACGATAACATCACGGTGCTGGTGCAGATCGAAACCCAGCAGGCGGTCGACAACATTGACGCCATCGCGGCGGTTGACGGTGTCGACGGTATCTTTGTCGGGCCGGGCGATCTCTCTGCTGCGCTGGGCTATCTCGGCCAGCCCGCGCATCCTGACGTGCTGAAAGTGATTAAACATATTTTTGAACGTGCCAAAGCCGCCGGTAAGCCGAGCGGCATTCTGGCCCCGGTGGAAGCAGACGCGCGTCGCTATCTGGAGTGGGGAGCCACCTTTGTGGCCGTCGGCAGCGATGTGGGGATGTTCCGCAACGCTTCGCAGGCGTTATGCGACAAATTTAAGCGCTAATCAATCAAGGGGAAACGTAATGAAAATTGGATTTATCGGCCTGGGCATTATGGGCAAACCAATGAGTAAAAATCTGGTGAAAGCCGGGTATTCACTGGTGGTGCGCGATCACAACGCTGACAACGAAGCGGAACTGACTGAACTGGGCGCGACCGTGGCGAAATCGCCAAAAGAGGTGGCTGAGCAGTGTGATGTGGTGATTACCATGGTGCCCAACTCGCCGCAGGTTATTGACGTCTGCCTGGGGAAAAATGGCATTATCGAAGGGGCGAAGCCTGGCCTGGTGGTGATTGACATGAGTTCTATTGCACCGCTGGCGAGCCGTGAAGTCCATGATGCGCTGGCAGAAAAAGGGATAAAAATGTTGGATGCGCCGGTCAGCGGCGGCGAACCCAAAGCGATTGAAGGTACGCTCTCGGTGATGGTTGGCGGTGAGAAAGCGGTGTTTGATCACTGCTACGACATCATGAAATCGATGGCGGGATCGGTGGTGCATACCGGCGACATCGGCGCGGGTAACGTAACGAAGCTGGCCAACCAGGTAATTGTGGCGCTAAATATTGCAGCGATGTCAGAGGCGTTATCGCTAGCGACTAAAGCAGGGGTGAATCCGGAACTGGTCTATCAGGCGATTCGTGGCGGCCTGGCCGGCAGCACGGTCCTGGACGCCAAAGCGCCGATGGTGATGGATCGCAACTTCAAACCCGGCTTCCGTATTGACCTGCATATCAAAGATCTGGCGAACGCGCTGGATACTTCGCACAGCATCGGTGCGCATCTGCCGCTGACGGCGGCGGTAATGGAGATGATGCAAGCGCTGCGTAACGACGGTCAGGGCAACGCCGACCACAGTGCGCTGGCCTGCTATTATGAGAAGTTAGCGAAGGTTGACATCGCCCGCTAAAACCCGGTGCCGATCTCTGCGGGTAGCGGACTGGTTTCAGGGCCGTTTCAATAACTCAACTGTGCTCGGATTGCCTATGAAAATCGTAATCGCACCGGATTCATATAAAGAGAGTTTATCCGCCCTGGATGTGGCATCGGCGATTGAAGCGGGTTTCCGTGACATCTTTCCCGAGGCGCATTACGTGAAAATACCGGTTGCCGATGGCGGCGAAGGAACGGTAGAAGCGATGGTGGCGGCGACGAAGGGAAAAATCGTCAGGCTGAAGGTGACCGGGCCGCTGGGTACGCAGGTCGACGCTTTTTATGGCCTGTCCGGCGATGAGTCCACCGCCTATATCGAAATGGCCGCGGCCAGCGGTCTGGAGCGGGTGCCCGCACCACAGCGTGACCCGATGATAACGACCTCATTTGGCACCGGCGAGTTGATCAGACATGCGCTGGATAAGGGGGTTGGCCACATCATCATTGGTATCGGCGGCAGCGCCACTAATGATGGCGGAGCCGGGATGATGCAGGCGCTGGGCGTCCGGCTGCTGGACGCCAGTGGCAACGAGATTAGTTACGGAGGCGGTGCGCTCTCTGATCTCGCCTCAATTGAAATTGACGCGCTGGATGCCCGCATTCATCAGTGTCGCATTGAAGTGGCCTGTGACGTCACCAATCCGCTGACCGGCAAAGAGGGCGCATCGGCCATTTTTGGTCCGCAAAAAGGGGCGACACCGGCGCTGGTGCAGCAGCTCGATCAGGCGCTGGCCCATTACGCCGCGATTATTCACCGCGATCTCGATATTGATGTGCTGCATATTTCAGGCGGCGGCGCGGCGGGCGGTATGGGGGCGGCGCTGCACGCCTTTTGTCAGGCGGAACTGCGTCGCGGCATTGAGATTGTCACGGAGGCGCTGGGGCTGGCTGAACAGGTTAAAGATGCTGACCTGGTGATTACCGGTGAAGGGCGTATCGACAGCCAGAGTATTAATGGCAAGGTGCCGATTGGAGTCGCCAGCGTCGCAAAGCGCTTTAACAAGCCGGTCATTGGCATCGCCGGAAGCCTGACGGCGGATGTCGGCGTGGTGCATCAGCACGGGATCGATGCGGTGTTCAGCGTACTCTATAGCATTTGTACGCTGGATGAGGCACTTGCCAGTGCCGCAAAGAATGTTGAGATGACCGCGCGTAATGTGGCGGCCACGCTAAAACTGGCCGGGTTTAACTGACCACCAGCCTCACCCGGCCAGTCAATACGGGCCGGATTCAGCCTGTTGTAAAGAGGGCGTCGATACTGAAACTCATGGCTTAAACCGCACGCTCTTTACCGCGCCGGGCCGTGGCTGGATGACCGCTGATGCACGTCCCGGCTAATTTCTGCGATAGCGACAAAATCGGCGGCAGCCGTTGCATGACTTAGCCGATCCCTAAAAGTTGGCGGGCTTCTCTGGCGACATTCTCCATCTCATCCTGCAGCTCCAGCAGTTCCGGCTCCAGCGCGGCGATATCGCTGGCCTGAAGCAGTTCTCTTTCCAGTTGATGACAGAGTTGCTTCATGCGCGGCACGCCGCTGTAGCTGGCACTGCCGTGCAGCTTATGGATAATCTCACGCAGGGCGTTGACCTCATTAGTCGCCATAAACTGCGCCATCTTTGTGTGCACTTCCGGCAAAAACTCCAGCAGCATCTGCAGTAGATCGCGCGCCAGATCGGGTTTATTTGCCGCCTGACGCAGCGCCAGTTGCCAGTCCAGCGTCGGTAATATCGGCAGCAGTTCCGGCACGGACACCACCGGTGGAGGCGTATAGCGTGCCAGCAGTTGTCTTAACTTGCTCTCATCAATGGGCTTGGCCAGATAGTCATTCATGCCCGCCTTGATCAATTGCTCACGTTCGCCATCAATTGCATGAGCGGTCACCGCCACAATGGGCGTACTGGCATGATGGGGCAGAGTGCGAATAATTTCGCTGGCACGGATGCCATCGATGTCAGGCATCTGAATATCCATCAGAATCACATCCAGCGACTGCTGGCGAGCCTCGCGGATGGCATGTTCGGCGCTGTTGCACAGCAGAATGTGCTGCACCTGCTCCTCCAGCAGCGCGCCAATCAGCTTAAGGTTGGCGGGGTTATCATCCACGGCCATCACCGTCAGCGGCAGACGCGGTGAAAGCGGCAATTCACTGACCTGGCGGGTGTGCAGATCCAGTAACATCGGCAGGAGTCGTGTCAGAGAGATCGGTTTAGCGATACAGCCGTCAATGCCGCGTACCCTAAGCTCATCCGCCAGCAACATCATCGGGCTGGGAAGCGCCATCAGGACATTGTCTGCCCTATCCAGCAACCCGTTGATCATGCGCTCATTTAGTAGCTCGGGCTGGCTGATCCCGACCGGCATTGCCATCAGCAGCAGCGGATAGTGTGACGCTTTTAATCCCTCCAGCGTTGCGCTGTAATCGATCTGCAACGGCGTGGCGCTTAACATCTCCAGCGCCGCGTTGGCGACGATGGCATCCGCTTCCACATAGGCGATGCGCGCATGTGACAGCGCATCAAGTACGCGTGGCATGCCAGGCGCATTAGGATTGAGATCCAGCTGCACGCGAATCACAAAGGTAGAGCCCTGATCCGGCTGGCTGCTGAAGGTGATTTCGCCGCCCATCTCCCGCACCAGTTTCTGGGTGATGACCAGCCCCAGTCCGGTACCGCCATGACGCCGTGAAATGCTGGCGTCCGCCTGACGGAACGCCTGAAACAGCTGCGTCTGTTGCTGTTCAGAGATGCCGATACCGCTATCCTCAACCTGAATCTCCAGCTCGACGCGCGTTTGAGTCATTACCCGCTGTCCGACGCGCAGGGCAATGTATCCCTGCTCGGTAAACTTGATGGCGTTACCGATCAGGTTAATCAAAATCTGTTGCAGGCGCAGCGCATCGCCAATCACATTGTCCGGTACGCTACTGTCACACACCACTGTCAGCTCCAGCCCTTTGTCATGCGCTGAAGGGGCCAGCAGCACCAGTGTTTCATCCAGCGTGGCACGTAGCGGGAAGGGGATCGCCTCCAGCATCAGCTTACCTGCCTCCAGTTTCGAAAAATCGAGCACGTCGTTGATAATACTGAGCAGGTTATTTGCAGAGCGCTCAATGGTTTGCATATAGTCGCGCTGGGTGGTGCGCAACTGAGTTTTCAGCATTTGTCGGGTAAAGCCCAGCACGCCGTTAAGCGGCGTTCGCAGCTCATGCGACATATTAGCCAGAAACTCAGATTTGATACGCGCGGCTTCCTGGGCGCGTTTCTTCGCCAGATCCAGCTCGACGTTCTGAATCTCCAGCTGTTCCAGCGTTTCCCGCAGATCGTAGGTTGCCTGGTCGATATTGTGCTGCATCTCTTCGTGATAGGCGGTCAGCGACATCGCCATCGCATTGATACCGTTTTTCAGAATGCTGAGTTCACCCAGCATGTAACCTTCAACGCGGCTGTCGAGTTGGCCGCGACGGATGCGGTCAACAGTGGTGACCATATTGCGGATCGGGCCGGTGACATCGCGCATCAGACGATAGGCAAACAGCATGGCGAGGCAGAGGCAGAAGAGCAGCATCAGCGTAGCGACAAACACCTCTTTATTCTGCTGCAGGCGCACCGACTGCAAATCCAGTTCTATCGCCACATAGCCCAGCGGATTGCCCGATGGCTTGGCATCTTCATCCGGTAATTCATCCACATCGTAACGTTCGGTGGTAATCGGTGTGCGCAGAATCAATATGCTACCGTGACGCTCCATTGAAACATCGTCGGGCAGGGCGCGGATATCATCCTGTTGCAGCAGGCTGAGGTTTTGCTTGTGATTGGAGGTGACGTAAAGCTGGTTTTGGTTATCAAACACCGAGATCGCCCGGACGATACCCGAGTGGCGGCGGTGCAGCAAACTGACCAGTTCACGCATGGCATCACGGTTGTGCCAGGTCATGCTGTATTCGCTGGAGATCGCCAGTGGTTCGATGATATTGGCCCCGGCATCGATCACCTGCCGCTGCAATTCATTGTAGCGGTGCACCACAAAAAATGAGCTGAGCAGCAGGCCAACCATCAGTGTAGGTGCCAGAATTAAAATCATCATTCGCGCCCGCAGGCTGTATTTGGTCATAATAGTCGCCTGGCTACTCCGGCATTAACGTCCCTGTGCATCCTGTCGACAAAACGATGCAGGCCGTTTTCAAGAAAGAGAATTAATAACACTATGGCGCAATTTTACGTTGCAAAACAGCGCGTGACGACGCAACAACGGATCACCGTCACCATTGAGGCGCTCGATCCGTATGGACAAGGGGTGGCTCGTCATATGGGCAAAACCCTTTTTGTCGCCGGAGCCCTGCCTGGTGAACAGGCGGAGATTGTGCTGACAGAGGATAAACGTCAATTTGCCCGGGCGAAAGTGACACGACTGATTAGTCGCAGTCCGGCCCGCGTCACGCCGCGCTGCCCGCACTATGAACGCTGCGGTGGCTGCCAGCAGCAGCATGCGGATGTGGCGCTGCAACAGCAAAGCAAAACCCAGGCGCTGAGCCGGATGCTGAGCCAGGCCGCGGCACAAAACGTGGCGGTAGATGAGGTTATCGCCGGTCAGCCGTGGGGCTATCGTCGTCGCGCTCGTCTGGGTCTGCAATGGCAAAATAGGGCGCAGCGGTTGCTGATGGGATTCCGCCAGGCGGCCAGCAACGATCTGGTCGATATTCAACAATGCCCCATTTTAGCGCCCGAACTTGAGGCGTTACTGGTTCCGCTACACCAGTGTCTCAGCGGATTGCGGGCTGGCAGGCGTCTTGGGCATGTGGAACTGGTGCTGGCGGACAACGGCCCGCTGATGGTTCTGCGCCATCTTGATGCGCTGCATGCGAATGACCGTGAAAAACTGGAACAGTTTTCGCATAAGCATCAGCTGATGCTGTTCCTGGATGCAGGTGATGCAGAATTGACCTCTTTAAGTGCTTTGACGCCGTTTTATCAGGCTCATCAGCTTAAGCTAACCTTTAACCCACAGAATTTTATTCAGGTTAACGATGGCGTCAATCAGCAGATGGTGGCAAAGGCGATCACCTGGCTCGATCTGCAACCGGAAGATCGGGTGCTGGATCTGTTTTGCGGCATGGGAAACTTCACACTTCCTATAGGAATCTTCGTACATAATGTGGTTGGTGTGGAGGGGATTACAGCATTAGTGCGGCAGGCAGCGTATAATGCTGATTTGAATAATCTTAAAAATGTCAGTTTCTTTCAGCATAATCTGGAAGAGGACATGTCGCGCCAGCCGTGGGCGGCACAGGGATTTGACAAGGTTTTACTCGATCCGGCACGCGCCGGGGCTGCGGGCGTCATGACGCATCTGGTTAAACTTGCACCAGAACGCGTGGTCTATGTTTCGTGTAATCCCACTACACTCGCCCGCGACAGCCAGATGTTGCTGTCGGCAGGCTACCAATTGGAAAGGGTCGCAATGCTGGATATGTTCCCACATACCCGTCATCTCGAATCCATGGTGCTGTTCAGAAAAATATAAGCGATGTATGTCGTTGTGCAGGAGAGGTTATGGTTGCGGTCAGAAGTGCGCATTTAAATACTGAGGGGGATTTCGCCCTCGACCAGTGGATCGCCAGTCTCGGTATTGCCAACCCGCAATCATGTCAACGCGTTGCCGAGACCTGGCGCTACTGCGAAGCGCAGACGCAGGGCCATCCCGATCAGTCGCTGCTGCTGTGGCGTGGTATCGAGATGGTAGAAATTCTCTCAATGCTCAGCATGGATATTGAAAGCCTGTGTGCGGCGCTGATTTTCCCGCTGGCTAACGATGAAGTGGTGAGTGAGGAAGAGCTGGAAAACGCCGTCGGTAAAGGCATCGTCTCGCTGGTACACGGCGTACGCGACATGGACGCCATCCGCCAGTTGAAAGCGATTCACAATGACTCCATGGCCTCTGAACAGGTGGATAACGTCCGGCGCATGCTGCTGGCGATGGTGGAAGATTTTCGCTGCGTGGTGCTGAAGCTGGCCGAACGCATCATGAACCTGCGCGAAATGAAAGATGCACCAGAAGATGAACGGGTGCTGGCTGCTAAAGAGAGCACCAACATCTATGCGCCGCTGGCTAACCGTCTCGGTATTGGTCAGTTGAAATGGGAGCTGGAAGATTACTGTTTCCGCTATCTTCATCCCGACGAATATAAGCGCATTGCCAAATTACTGCATGAGCGGCGGATCGACCGTGAGCAATACATCGATAACTTTGTTAGCAATCTGCGCAAAGAGATGGCCAAAGAGGGCGTTCGCGCCGAAGTCTATGGTCGTCCGAAACATATCTACAGTATCTGGCGCAAGATGCAGAAGAAGTCGCTGGCTTTTGATGAGCTGTTTGACGTCCGGGCGGTTCGTATCGTGGCCGACCGCCTGCAGGATTGTTATGGCGCGCTGGGTACGGTGCACACCCTCTATCGCCATCTGCCCAGCGAGTTTGATGACTACGTCGCTAACCCCAAACCAAACGGCTACCAGTCAATTCACACCGTGGTGTTAGGGCCGCAGGGCAAAACGGTAGAGATTCAGATCCGTACCCGCCAGATGCATGAAGATGCTGAACTGGGCGTAGCGGCGCACTGGAAATATAAAGAGGGGCCCACCTCCAGCAGTGCGCGTGGTGCGGCCGGTCATGAAGAGCGAATCGCCTGGCTGCGTAAGCTGATCAGCTGGCAGGAAGAGATGGCAGACTCTGGCGAGCTGCTGGAAGAAGTCCGCAGCCAGGTGTTTGACGACCGGGTCTACGTCTTTACCCCGAAAGGCGACGTGGTAGATCTGCCGGCCGGATCGACGCCGCTCGACTTTGCCTACCATATTCACAGTGACATCGGTCACCGCTGTATTGGCGCGAAAATTGGTGGCCGCATCGTGCCGTTCACCTACCAGCTGCAGATGGGTGATCAGGTTGAAGTGATTACCCAGAAACAGCCGAATCCGAGCCGTGACTGGCTCAATCCGAATCTGGGTTACATCACCACCAGCCGTGGACGCTCGAAAATCCATAACTGGTTCCGCAAGCAGGATCGCGACAAGAACATTATCGCCGGACGGCAGATTCTGGATAACGAACTGAATCAGCTCGATATCAGCCTGCGTGAAGCGGAAAAACTGCTGTTGCCGCGCTACAACGTGACCTCACTTGAAGAGCTGCTGGCGGCGATTGGCGGCGGTGATATTCGTCTCAACCAGATGGTCAATTTCCTGCAGGCGAAGCTCAACAAACCGAGTGCCGAAGAGGAAGATCGCGAAGCGCTGCGCCAGCTGACGCAGAAATCGTACACGCAGCCCGCACGCAAAGAGAGTGGACGCGTAGTGGTAGAAGGCGTGGGCAATCTGATGCATCACATTGCTCGCTGCTGCCAGCCGATTCCGGGGGATGATATTGTTGGCTTCATCACCCAGGGACGCGGCATCTCGATTCACCGCGCTGACTGTGACCAGCTGGCTGAACTGATTTCGCATGCGCCGGAACGTATCGTTGATGCGGTGTGGGGCGAAAGCTACTCCAGCGGTTATTCGCTGGTGGTGCGCGTGACGGCTAACGATCGCAGCGGCTTACTGCGTGATATCACCACCATTCTCGCCAACGAGAAAGTCAATGTGCTGGGTGTCTCAAGTCGCAGCGATACCAAAAAGCAGCTGGCGACCATCGATATGGATATTGAGATCTACAACCATCAGGTACTGGGACGTGTCCTGGCGCGCCTGAATCAGGTCTCTGATATCATTGACGCTCGCCGCCTGCACTGATATTCAGTCAGGCACTGAAGCAACCGGCAGCAGGAGGTTGCGCGGGCATTTTCTGCATCATGACCGACTGCCGGATGCGGTTTACCCCATCCGGCAGTGCACGCCTCGCGTCGTCGCCTGTTGCCTGTCATCTGACTAATCAAGGAGCCTCCTGAATGAACGCGATTGAGCGCCTGCTTGGCATAATGAAAACCCTGCGCGATCCCCAATATGGCTGTCCGTGGGATCGTGAACAGACCTTCGCCACCCTCGCGCCCTATACGCTGGAAGAGACTTACGAGGTGCTCGACGCCATTCAGCGCCAGGATTTTGACGATCTGCGCGGTGAGTTGGGCGACTTGCTGTTTCAGGTAGTGTTTTATGCTCAGATGGCCAGCGAACAGGACCACTTTAATTTTGAGGATATCTGCCACGCGATCAGCGACAAACTGGAGCACCGTCATCCGCACATTTTTGGTGATGCTATAGCAGAAACCAGCAGCGAGGTGCTGAAAAACTGGGAAGCGATAAAAACTGCCGAGCGGGCTGATAAAGCCCAGCATTCAGCGCTGGACGATATCCCTAAGGCACTGCCTGCACTGATGCGCGCTCACAAGATTCAGAAACGCTGTCACAATGTCGGATTCGACTGGACCACACTGGGGCCGGTGGTGGCTAAAGTGCATGAAGAGATTGATGAAGTGATGCACGAGGCGCAGCAGAGCGTGGTGGATGGCGATAAGCTGGAAGAGGAGATTGGCGACCTGCTGTTCGCTACGGTCAACCTGTCGCGTCATCTTGGCAGTAAAGCGGAAACCGCTCTGCAAAAGGCCAATGATAAGTTTGAGCGCCGATTCCGCGAAGTCGAAGCGATCATTGCGGCACAGGGACTAAGTATGCCGGGTGCCACGCTGGAGCAGATGGAAGCCGCCTGGCAGCAGGTAAAATCGGGCGAAAAGCGCTGATTATTCCATCGCTGAGCATAAATTAGCCGTTTAGCTTACTCGATTCAGCCGTGCAGCAACTTTGTGACGCACATCAACATTTCATCGGCGGCTATCGGCTATGTTAGCCGCAGCAATGCGTTGGAGGATGGCTGTGATTCATCAATTGTGGCTGATAGCGGTTTCCAGTATACTGTTTTCCCGTCCTGGTTATTCCACCGTCTTTAAACCTAAACTCTCAGGTTCAGCATGACAACGAATTATATTTTTGTGACCGGCGGGGTCGTTTCCTCTCTGGGTAAAGGCATTGCCGCAGCCTCCCTCGCAGCCATTCTCGAAGCCCGTGGTCTGAACGTGACCATCATGAAGCTGGACCCGTATATCAACGTAGATCCAGGCACCATGAGCCCGACGCAGCACGGTGAAGTTTTCGTCACTGATGACGGCGCTGAAACCGATCTCGATTTGGGTCACTACGAGCGCTTCATCCGTACCAAAATGTCGCGCCGTAACAACTTCACCACTGGCCGTATCTACTCAGAAGTCCTGCGCAAAGAGCGCCGTGGCGACTATCTGGGCGCGACCATTCAGGTTATCCCGCACATCACCAACGCCATCAAAGAACGCATTATTGAAGGCGGTGAAGGTCATGATGTGGTGCTGGTCGAAATCGGCGGCACGGTCGGAGATATCGAATCACTGCCGTTCCTGGAAGCGATTCGCCAGATGGCCGTTGATGTGGGCCGCGAACACACCATGTATATGCACCTGACGCTGGTGCCGTATATGGCGGCTGCCGGTGAAGTGAAAACCAAACCGACCCAGCACTCGGTGAAAGAGCTGCTGTCGATTGGTATCCAGCCAGATGTGCTGATTTGCCGTTCTGACCGTGCCGTACCGGCCAACGAACGTGCCAAAATCGCGCTGTTCTGTAACGTCCCTGAAAAAGCCGTTATCTCGCTGAAAGACGTTGATTCCATCTACAAGATTCCTGGCATGCTGAAATCGCAGGGGCTGGATGACTATATCTGCAAGCGCTTCAACCTGAATGCACCGGAAGCTAACCTGGCCGAGTGGGAGCAGGTGATCTACGAAGAAGCCAATCCGGGTGGTGAAGTCACCATCGGTATGGTGGGCAAGTATGTTGAATTGCCGGATGCCTATAAGTCCGTCATCGAAGCGCTGAAACATGGCGGCCTGAAAAATCGCGTCACCGTGAACATCAAACTGATCGATTCGCAGGATGTTGAATCACGCGGTGTCGAATTATTGAAAGATTTGGATGCGATTCTGATCCCAGGTGGCTTTGGTTACCGTGGTGTTGAAGGCAAGCTGATGACTGCGCAGTACGCACGTGAAAACAACGTGCCGTATCTCGGCATCTGCCTGGGCATGCAAGTCGCACTAATGGAGTTCGCCCGCAATGTCGCTGGTATGCAGGGCGCCAACTCCACAGAATTTGTGCCAGACTGTAAATACCCGGTGGTGGCGTTAATCACCGAATGGCGTGACGAAGATGGCAACGTCGAAGTCCGCAGCGAACAGAGCGATCTGGGCGGCACCATGCGTCTGGGCAGCCAGCAGTGTCAATTAACGCCGGGCAGCCAGGTTCGCCAGCTTTACGGCTCTGATACCATCGTTGAACGCCATCGTCACCGCTATGAAGTGAACAATATGCTTTTAAAGCAGATTGAAGCAGCCGGTCTGCGCGTAGCGGGTCGCTCTGGTGATGATCAACTGGTTGAGATTATCGAGATTCCAAACCATCCATGGTTTGTCGCTTGCCAGTTCCACCCTGAGTTTACCTCGACCCCACGCGACGGCCATCCGTTGTTTGCCGGCTTTGTTAAAGCCGCGCATGAGCATCAGAAGCGTTTAGCGAAGTAAGTTTCACAGGCAGCGCGCGAACTTTTCGCGCGTTGTTTGTCTTAGGATTGACTAACTTGTACTGAGGAAAATCGTAATGTCCAAAATCGTAAAAGTCATCGGTCGCGAAATTATCGACTCACGTGGTAACCCGACTGTTGAAGCTGAAGTGCATCTGGAAGGCGGTTTCGTAGGCCTGGCAGCTGCGCCATCAGGTGCCTCTACTGGTTCACGCGAAGCGCTGGAACTGCGTGACGGTGACAAATCACGTTTCCTGGGTAAAGGCGTAACCAAAGCCGTTGCTGCGGTAAACGGTCCGATTGCTGAAGCGGTAAAAGGCAAAGACGCGAAAGATCAGGCGAACATCGACAAGATCATGATCGACCTGGACGGTACTGAGAACAAATCTAACTTCGGTGCTAACGCCATCCTGGCCGTTTCACTGGCAGCGGCTAAAGCCGCAGCAGCCTCTAAAGGTCAGCCGCTGTATGAGCATATCGCTGAACTGAACGGTACCCCAGGCAAATACTCAATGCCACTGCCAATGATGAACATCATCAACGGCGGCGAACATGCCGACAACAACGTCGATATCCAGGAATTCATGATTCAGCCGGTTGGCGCTGCGAACCTGAAAGAAGCTATCCGTATGGGTTCTGAAGTGTTCCACAACCTGGCAAAAGTGCTGAAAAGCAAAGGCATGAGCACCGCAGTCGGTGACGAAGGTGGTTATGCACCAAACCTGGGTTCCAACGCCGAAGCACTGGCTGTTATCGCTGAAGCGGTAAAAGCAGCAGGCTACGAGCTGGGCAAAGATATCACCCTGGCGATGGACTGTGCGGCATCTGAGTTCTACAAAGATGGCAAATACGTTCTGGCCGGTGAGGGCGGTAAAGCGTTCACCTCTGAAGAGTTCACCCACTTCCTGGAAGATCTGACTAAGCAGTATCCGATCGTTTCTATCGAAGATGGCCTGGACGAATCTGACTGGGATGGCTTTGCTTACCAGACCAAAGTACTGGGCGACAAAATCCAGCTGGTGGGTGACGACCTGTTTGTAACCAACACCAAAATCCTGAAAGAAGGTATCGATAAAGGTATCGCTAACTCCATTCTGATTAAATTCAACCAGATCGGTTCTCTGACCGAAACCCTGGCTGCGATCAAAATGGCGAAAGATGCGGGCTACACTGCCGTGATCTCTCACCGTTCAGGCGAAACCGAAGATGCAACCATCGCTGACCTGGCGGTAGGTACTGCAGCGGGCCAGATCAAAACCGGTTCAATGAGCCGTTCTGACCGTGTTGCTAAGTACAACCAGCTGATCCGCATCGAAGAAGCGCTGGGTTCTAAAGCGCCATTCAACGGTCTGAAAGAAGTTAAAGGCCAGTAATGACTCTGTGCGGATGTCGCTTAATGCGGCATCGCATAATTTGAAAGCCCCGCCCTATGCGGGGCTTTTGCTTTTTCGTGTCGCGCCGCTGTTGTTGTGCGGCACACGCTGGCATAATCAGCGCCCCGAGCTATCCAGGCGAGTAAAAAATGTTCTACCCGATTAACGAAATGTTCCAGACACTGCAGGGCGAAGGTTATTACACCGGCGTGCCTGCCATCTTCATTCGCTTGCAGGGATGCCCGGTGGGCTGTAGCTGGTGCGATACCAAACACACCTGGGAAAAGCGGGCAGAACGGGAGACGTCACTGGGCGATATTTTGATCAAGACGGTGGAAAGCGATGCCTGGGGGGATGCCGACGCGGCGACCCTGGTGAGTGCCATTGAGCAGCAGGGCTGGACGGCGCGTCACGTGGTGATCACTGGCGGTGAACCGGCGATTTACGACCTGCGTCCGTTAACCTATGCGCTGGAACAGCACGGTTTCCAGTGCCAGATCGAGACCAGTGGCACCCATGAGATTCACTGTTCTGAGCAGACCTGGGTGACCGTCTCCCCGAAGGTCAACATGCGCGGCGGCTACGATGTTCTGCCCCAGGCGCTGAGCCGGGCCGATGAAATCAAACATCCGGTGGCACGCGAGCGTGATGTGGAAGCGCTGGATTTGCTGCTGGCAGGGATTAGTGACACCAAAGCCCGTATCATCGCCCTGCAGCCGATCAGTCGTAAAGATGATGCAACCCGACTCTGCATTGAGACCTGCATTGCACGTAACTGGCGTCTGTCGATGCAGACCCACAAATATCTCAATATCGCCTGATAAAGCTGTGGTTTGATCCGTTAACCACAGGGAAGCGGTGTACGTCAGACGCGGGACGCAGAGGAAAACAACGTCGGATCGAAGGGTTCGATCCGACAGGGTTAGCCGCGGTAAACGCAGCCCGCAGTACAGGTTTCTTTTATCATGACCGCGCTTAACAGTGGCAGTTGCGGCTTCATCTGCTCCCAGATCCATTTTGCCAGCACTTCGCTGGTGGGATTTTCCAGGCCAGGAATATCATTCAGGTAGTAGTGGTCCAGCCGATTGTAGACCGGCTTAAACGCCGCCTTCAGTTCAGCAAAATCCATAACCCAGCCGGTATGCGCATCCACTTCGCCGGTAATCTCCAGACGAACCAGGAACGAATGACCGTGCAGACGGCCACATTTGTGTCCGGCCGGCACATTCGGTAAATGGTGCGCGGCTTCGAACTGGAACTCTTTAAACAAGGTGGTAGACATAGTGGTTCTCAGACATTAAAAAACCGCTGAATTCTACCTGATAACCGTTTTTATCGCACCCGCACCGCACAAAGCGATCCTTTTCACACCCTATTGCCGACAGGTATCCAACCCATTAACGACTATCTTTTCGCCTGACTTACCACTTTTAATGATTACCTCTACCTGTAAAACCATTTAGTCATTTTGGTTATTTGATATGTCGAAGGTGTATTTAATCGTTAATATACGGACCGGTAACCTACGCACTCTTCCGCCATTTTACGGTCCGGACTTCAGATACTGGAATTTTTAACGCGATGACGACTCAGGCACCTGGTTCAATGCTTCCGCTCTCCCCGGAACAACTCGCCCGCTTACAGGCGGCTACGACAGATTATTCCCCGACTCAACTGGCATGGCTGTCAGGTTATTTCTGGGGCCGGGTAGAACAGACGCCAGGTAGCGCCGTTGCCAGCAGCACACCCGCTCCGGTTGCAGCACCTGCCATTACGCTGCTTTCTGCTTCCCAGACCGGCAACGCCCGTCGTCTGGCTGAGCAGTTGCGTGATGACCTGCTGGCCGCGAAACTGAACGTAAACCTTGTGAATGCCGGTGATTACAAGTTCAAACAGATTAGCCAGGAAAAAATGCTGGTGGTCGTGACCTCGACTCAGGGCGAAGGCGAACCGCCAGAAGAGGCGGTAGCGCTACATAAATTCCTGATGTCGAAAAAGGCGCCGAAAATGGAGGGTGCCGCCTTCGCAGTGTTTGGCCTGGGCGACACTTCTTATGAATTCTTCAGTCAGGCGGGCAAAGATTTTGACAGCCGTCTGGCAGAACTGGGCGGCGAGCGGCTGCTGGATCGGGTTGATGCGGATGTTGAGTATGCGGAGCAGGCCGCGGCATGGCGCATTGCGCTGACAGACATTCTCAAACAGCGCGTTCCGACCGAATCCCCGGCGCAGGCTGAGGCGACAGCGGCAGGCAGCATCAATGAAGTCACCACCAGCCCCTATACTAAAGAGTCACCGCTCAGCGCCAGTCTGGCCGTGAATCAGAAAATTACCGGACGTGACTCAGACAAAGATGTGCGCCATATCGAAATCGATCTGGGCGACTCCGGTCTGCGTTACCAGCCCGGTGATGCGCTGGGCGTCTGGTATGAAAACGATGCGGCACTGGTCAGCGAACTGCTGGCGCTGGTCTGGCTGAAAGGGGATGAGCCGGTAGAGATTCAGGGCAAAACTTTGCCTCTGGCTGAGGCACTGCAAAAACATCTCGAGCTGACGGTTAACACTGCGCAAATCGTGGCGCAATACGCCCAGCTGTCACGCAACGCAGAGCTGCTGTCGCTGGTGGATGATAAAGCCAGGCTGCAGCACTATGCACAGCACTATCCGATTGTGGATATGGTGCGTCTGGCACCGGCTGAACTTAGCGCTGAACAACTGACCGGACTGCTGCGACCGCTGACGCCGCGACTCTACTCTATCGCCTCGTCACAGGCTGAAACGGATACCGAAGTCCATATCACTGTGAGTGCTGTCCGCTTTGATATTGAAGGTCGTCAGCGCGGCGGCGGTGCATCGACCTGGCTGGCCGATCGTATCGAAGAAGAGGGCGAAGTACGGCTCTTCATCGAGCACAACGACAATTTCCGCCTGCCAGCTAATCCGGATGCGCCGGTGATCATGATTGGCCCGGGCACCGGCATCGCGCCGTTCCGCGCCTTTATGCAGCAGCGCGACAACGACGGGGCCAGCGGCAAAAACTGGCTATTCTTTGGCAATCCCCATTTCACCGACGATTTTCTCTATCAGGTGGAATGGCAGAAGTATGTTAAGGATGGTCTGCTGACCCATATCGACCTTGCCTGGTCACGCGATCAGGCAGAGAAGATTTACGTACAGGATAAGATCCGCGCGAAAGGGGCCGAAGTCTGGCGCTGGATTGAAGAGGGCGCGCATCTTTATGTCTGTGGCGACGCGAATCGTATGGCAAAAGACGTCGAGCAGGCACTGCTGGATGTGGTGGTCGAACACGGCGGAATGGATCGTGAAACGGCCGACGAATTTTTAAGTGAGCTGCGCATTGAGCGCCGTTATCAGCGAGACGTTTACTAATGAGCGATAAACACCCTGGACCGCTGGTTGTAGAAGGCAAATTAGCAGACGCTGAGCGTCTGAAAAAGCAGAGCAACTATCTGCGCGGCACCATCAAAGAAGATCTGGAAGAGGGGCTGACAGGCGGCTTTACTGGCGACAACTTCCTGCTTATCCGTTTTCACGGCATGTACCAGCAGGACGATCGCGACATTCGTGCCGAACGTGCGGAGCAGAAGCTGGAGCCGCGCCACGCCATGATGCTGCGTTGCCGACTGCCGGGCGGCATTATTACGCCGACCCAGTGGCTGGCTATCGACAAATTTGCCACCGATAAAACCCTTTATGGCAGCATCCGTCTGACCAACCGTCAGACCTTTCAGTTTCACGGCATTCTGAAGAAGAACGTCAAGCCGACGCATCAGATGCTGCATGAAGTGGGGCTGGATGCGCTGGCGACCGCCAACGATGTCAACCGTAACGTGCTCTGTACGTCGAATCCGGTTGAGTCGGAGCTGCATCAGGAAGCGTATGAGTGGGCGAAGAAGCTTTCTGAGCATCTGCTGCCGCGCACCCGTGCCTACGCAGAGATCTGGTGGGATAAGGAAAAAGTGGCCACCACCGACGAAGAGCCGATCCTCGGTCAAACCTACCTGCCACGTAAATTCAAAACCACCGTAGTGATCCCGCCGCATAACGATGTGGATCTGCACGCCAACGATCTCAACTTTGTCGCTGTCGCCGAACACGGCAAACTGGTGGGTTTTAACCTGCTGGTGGGTGGCGGGCTGTCGATTGAGCACGGTAACAAAGCGACCTATGCGCGCACTGCCAGCGAGTTTGGTTACTTCCCGGTAGAGAAGATCCTCGACGTTGCCGAGGCGGTCGTGACGACCCAGCGTGACTGGGGTAACCGAACCGACCGTAAAAACGCGAAAACCAAGTACACCCTGGAACGCGTTGGCGTCGAGACCTTTAAAGCGGAAGTTGAAAAACGCGCAGGCGTGACGTTTGAGCCAATCCGGCCGTATGAGTTCACCACCCGTGGCGATCGTATAGGCTGGATTAAAGGTATCGACAACAAATGGCATCTGACGCTGTTTATCGAAAACGGTCGCCTGCTCGACTATCCGGGCCGACCGCTGAAAAGCGGCATCGCGGAAATTGCGAAAATCCATCAGGGCGACTTCCGCCTGACTGCCAACCAGAACCTGATTGTGGCGGGCGTGCCGGAAAGCGAAAAGGCGCAGATTGAAGCGATCGCCCGCGAACATGGTCTGATGGATCATGTGACGCCACAGCGCGAAAACTCCATGGCCTGCGTTGCGTTCCCGACCTGTCCGCTGGCGATGGCAGAAGCCGAACGCTTCCTGCCCGCGTTTGTGACCAAAGTCGAGGGCATCATGCACGCGCATGGCGTCGGCGATGAGCACATCGTGTTACGCGTTACCGGTTGTCCGAACGGTTGCGGCCGTGCAATGCTGGCTGAGCTGGGTCTGGTGGGTAAAGCGCCAGGCCGCTACAACCTGCATCTGGGCGGAAACCGCAGCGGAACGCGTATTCCCCGTATGTACCGTGAAAACATTAACGAAAGCGAAATTCTCGCCACCATTGATGAGCTGGTGGGACGCTGGGCCACCGAACGCCAGGCCGCTGAAGGCTTTGGTGACTTCACCATCCGCGCAGGCATTGTTGCGCCGGTGCTGGACCCGGCACGCGACTTCTGGGAGGAAGCAAAATGAGTCAGCTTGACCTCGCAGCACTGAATGAGATGTCCAAAGTCCAGCGTGCGATGGCGCTGGCCGCGACCAATGCACAGCTGGAGAAGTCATCAGCAGAAGAGCGGGTCAGCTGGGCGCTGGAGAATTTACCGGGCGCCTACGTGCTCTCCTCCAGTTTCGGTATTCAGGCCGCGGTGTCGCTGCATCTGGTGACGCGTCAGCAGCCCGATATTCCGGTGATCCTGACCGACACTGGCTATCTGTTCCCGGAGACCTACCGTTTTATTGATGAACTGGCAGATCAGCTCAATCTCAACCTCAACGTGTTCCGCGCCGAAACTTCACCGGCCTGGCAGGAAGCGCGCTACGGTAAACTGTGGGAGCAGGGTGTCGAGGGGATTGAGAAATATAACGAGATCAACAAAGTCGAGCCAATGAATCGCGCTATCGAAACCCTGGGCGCGCAGACCTGGTTTGCCGGATTGCGCCGCGGCCAGTCCGGTAGCCGGGCGAATCTGCCGGTGCTGGGCGTCCAGCGTGGCGTCTTTAAGCTACTGCCGATTATCGACTGGGATAACCGCCAGATTCATCAATACCTGGAACAGCATAAGCTGAAGTACCATCCGCTGTGGGATGAAGGCTACCTTTCGGTGGGTGATACCCATACCACCCGCAAGTGGGAGCCGGGTATGGCAGAAGAAGAGACGCGCTTCTTTGGTCTCAAGCGCGAGTGCGGGCTGCACGAAGGCTAACGCAGGATTTCTCTCCCTGAATACAGGGAGAGAAGCGCCCCGGTTTGCCAGGGTGGACAGTTAAACGCCTTGTAATCCGGCAAACGCCTCCGCTGCCCGGGTCACATTCACTTTTGTCACCTCATATTGCGCTACGGCGACAAATGGGTCTTCCGCTAACATCGCATCCAGCCGTTCACGCTCGATATCCCTGACCAGCAACATGCCGCCTGTGCGCGGATCTTTACGACCCGCGGCAATAAAAAAGCCCGCTTCAAAATAGCGATTGAGCCATTCGATATGGGCTGCCAGCAGCACTTCAACTTCTTCTATTGGACGAACGTAATTCAGAAAGACCACGTACATGTCAGATCCTTACACTTTGGGATTAGTCAGTTCACTGACAAGCGGCAGCAGTACGCGGACGCTGTCGCGGGTTCGCAAGGCTATCTGACCTGGCAGCCAGCGGTCGAGATAGCTTAGATTATCCATGTCAGTCTGATGGCGGGTGACGCCATCAGGAAAGTGGTGGCTGCGATGACGCTGCAGCGCGCCATCGTTGTTACCCAGCGTCCAGTTACCGGCGGTCACATCCAGCAGCGGAAAGCCTGCCTTGTCGAAGGCATTCAGACCATTGAAGTCCTTACGATTCAGCTGATGACTGGCAGCGGGAATACCCTGCTGACGTGCCAGTGACAGAGCGCGATCGCTGGTCTGCTTGCGCACCGCCCGGGGCGTATTCATACCGCTATTGAAATAGAGATGATCGCCGGTTATCAGGCTATTCAGATCGATGACCAGCAGGGTGTTCTTTTTCTCACGCGTGCTCATTCGCTCAACATAATCATCCATGCCGTGCAGATCGGCTTGTCCGGCGCTCAGCGCCACAAAGCGGATGCCATAGTGCAGTGGTTTGTGACTCAGCTGCTGCGCCAGCTCCAGCATCACGCCAAGACCCGACGCATTATCATCGACGCCCTGCAGGCGTAAGCCGCCCAGATTGTGGTGGGCCTGGCTGCTATTTTGCGGCGTCCAGGTATCCAGATGTGCCACGATCAGAATCTCCTGCGGCACGCTGCCTGCACGCGCGGCAATCACCGAGGTGGCCGTGAGCTTATGCCAGCGCTGCGTGCCGTCATCTTCCTGCCACTTATAGCCGGTGTTGAACTGACGGGTATTGGTCTTATAACCCAACGCGGTAAATTGCTGTTGCAGGTAATCTGCTGCCATCAGCTCAGCCGGACTGCCGCTCATCCGGCCAGGAAAATAAGTGGCGATATGCCGAACCTGTTGCTCGGCAAACTCACCCGGTGGGGTGGCCAGAGCCAGCGGGGAGATGAGTGCGCCAAACAAAACTGTCGCTACCCTCAAGCGGAGGGAACAAAACATAGTACATCCTTCTTTTCATTATCCAGGAGCCGAGCGGCATGCGGCACAGGGCCGGTCATGCCGGGCGTATTATACCCTTTTTGTCCCGCGAGTTTGTTAGCGGAATCGGGCGCTGCTTCAACCGAAACCGTGAACGGGCGTTTATCGCGGGCACTTATCTGCTTTTGCTGCTGCAGGCACGGTCTTAAATATGTGAGCCTGTTCACGAAAAAGCCATTAAATTTCATCCGTTAAGAAGAAATTGTTCTGTGCTTTACGGCGTTGTTATTCCATTCGGTAACTACTCATTCCAATTCGTAATTTCATCTGGATAAACTCAGCAACGTATAGTCGCGTTAATACAAAGTTAAAACATCAAGGTTAACGTGGACTATCTGCCTCTTTTTGCCGATCTTTCTGGCCGCCCGGTTCTGGTTGTCGGCGGTGGAGATATTGCGGCGCGAAAAATTGAACTGCTGCGTCGTGCGCGTGCGCGCGTTCAGATCGCCGCACGTGAACTCTGCCCGGAACTGCAGGCATTGCTGGATAACCAGCAGCTGGAGTGGCTGGCGACCGCGTTTGATCCGGCCCAGCTGGATAGCGTTTTCCTGGTGATTGCCGCCACCGACGACAATCATCTCAACGCCCAGGTTTTTGAAGCCGCTAATGCGCGGCAGAAGCTGGTCAACGTGGTGGATGACCAGCCCAAATGCAGCTTTATCTTCCCTTCGATTGTTGACCGCTCACCGCTGGTGGTAGCGATCTCTTCCAGTGGCACCGCACCGGTGCTGGCACGGATGCTGCGTGAAAAGCTTGAAACGTTGCTACCCGCGAGCCTGGGCCAGATGGCTGAGGTCGCCGGACTCTGGCGCGATAAAGTCAAACAACGCTTCAGCCGCATGTCTGACCGTCGCCGTTTCTGGGAGCGGGCCTTTGATGGTCTGTTCGCCAGTCAGATGTCAGCCGGTAATGTCGATGAGGCGAAACGCACACTTGACCGTGAACTGCTGGAAGAGCCGACCCGTCAGGGCGAGATCTTTCTGGTGGGGGCCGGGCCGGGCGACAGCGGCCTGCTGACGCTGCGTGGTTTGCAGGTAATGCAGTTAGCCGATGTGGTGCTCTATGACCATTTGGTCAGTGATGAGGTGCTGGAGCTGGTGCGCCGCGATGCCGATCGCATCTGCGTCGGCAAACGGGCGGGTGCGCATTCGGTGCCGCAGGAAGAAACCAATCAGATGCTGGTCGCGCTGGCGCTTAAAGGCAAGCGGGTAGTCCGCCTCAAGGGCGGCGATCCCTTTATCTTTGGCCGGGGCGGTGAAGAGCTGCAGGCGGCGCAGCAGGCGGGTATTCCGTTCCAGGTGGTGCCCGGTGTCACCGCAGCTGCCGGTGCCACTGCCTATGCCGGTATTCCGCTGACGCACCGTGATTACGCGCAGAGCGTGATGTTTATTACCGGTCACTGCCGTCCCGATGGCGATGATATTGACTGGCCATCGCTGGCGCGCGCGCGCCAGACGCTGGCGATCTACATGGGCACGGTTAAAGCGGCTGCCATCAGCGAGGCGCTGATTCAGCATGGTCGCGCGGCGTTGACGCCGGTCGCGGTGATCAGTCGCGGCACCCGCCAGGATCAACAGGTGCTGACTGGCACCTTAGAACAACTCGAGGCGCTGGCCGCCTCGGCACCCACTCCGGCGCTGCTGGTGATCGGAGAAGTGGTTAATCTGCACGGGCAACTCGCCTGGTTTAAACATTCAGCACAGCAGGGGGCTCGCGAGTCCGCCGTTGTCAATCTGGCTTGAGGGAAAATCATGGACCAAAAACGACTCACTCATCTGCGTCAACTGGAGGCGGAGAGTATCCATATCATTCGCGAAGTGGCGGCGGAGTTCAGCAACCCGGTGATGATGTACTCCATCGGCAAAGACTCGTCGGTCATGCTGCATCTGGCGCGTAAAGCTTTTTACCCAGGTACGCTGCCGTTCCCGTTACTGCATGTGGATACCGGCTGGAAATTCCGTGAAATGTACGAGTTTCGTGACCGCACCGTGAAAGCGATGGGCGCAGAGTTGCTGGTTCATCGCAATCCCGAAGGCGTGGCGATGGGGATTAACCCCTTTGTCCATGGTAGTGCCAAACACACTGACATCATGAAAACCGAAGGGCTGAAGCAGGCGCTGAACAAATATGGTTTTGATGCCGCTTTTGGCGGCGCACGCCGTGATGAAGAGAAGTCACGTGCCAAAGAGCGTATTTATTCATTTCGTGATCGTTTCCATCGCTGGGACCCAAAAAACCAGCGCCCTGAGCTGTGGCACAACTACAACGGCCAGATCAACAAGGGTGAAAGCATTCGCGTCTTCCCGCTGTCGAACTGGACGGAACTGGATATCTGGCAGTACATCTTCCTGGAAAACATCGAGATCGTGCCGCTCTATCTCGCTGCGCCACGTCCGGTGCTGGAGCGTGATGGCATGCTGATGATGATTGATGACGATCGCATCAACCTGCAGCCGGGTGAAGAGATCACCGAACGGATGGTTCGTTTCCGTACGCTCGGCTGCTGGCCACTGACTGGCGCGGTAGAGTCCGGGGCGCAGACGCTGCCGGCGATCATTGAAGAGATGCTGGTTTCCACCACCAGCGAGCGTCAGGGCCGCATGATCGACCGCGATCAGTCCGGCTCGATGGAACTGAAAAAACGTCAGGGTTATTTCTAAGGAGACGCCAGATGAATACTGTAATTGCACAACAGATTGCCGACCAGGGCGGCGTTGAAGCCTGGCTCACCACCCAACAGCATAAGAGCCTGTTGCGTTTTCTGACCTGCGGCAGCGTTGATGACGGAAAAAGTACCCTGATTGGACGTTTGTTGCACGACACCCGACAGATCTATGAAGATCAGCTTTCATCGCTGCACAACGACAGCAAACGTCACGGCACGCAGGGCGAGAAGCTCGATCTGGCGCTGCTGGTAGATGGCCTGCAGGCTGAGCGTGAGCAGGGCATTACTATTGATGTCGCTTACCGCTATTTCTCGACCGAAAAGCGAAAATTTATTATCGCTGACACGCCGGGACATGAGCAGTACACCCGCAACATGGCGACTGGCGCATCAACCTGCGATCTGGCGATCCTGCTGATCGATGCCCGTAAGGGCGTGCTGGATCAGACCCGCCGCCACAGCTTTATCTCGACGCTGCTGGGGATCAAACACCTGGTAGTGGCGATCAATAAGATGGATCTGGTGGAATACGATCAGGCGCGCTTTGAGCAGATCAAACAGGATTACCTCGATTTTGCTGCCCAGCTGCCTGCAGACCTTGATATCCGCTTTGTACCGATGTCGGCGCTGGAAGGGGATAACGTTGCCTCCGCCAGTCAGACCATGCCGTGGTACAGCGGCCCGACACTGCTGGATGTGCTGGAAAACGTGGCGCTGAAGCGTGTAGTCGATCATCAGCCGATGCGTTTCCCGGTGCAATATGTTAACCGTCCTAACCTGGATTTCCGTGGCTATGCCGGTACCCTGGCGTCAGGCAGCGTGCAGGTAGGCCAGCGGGTTAAAGTGCTGCCCTCTGGCGTGGAGTCGACCATTGCCCGCATCGTGACTTTTGATGGCGATCTGCAGGAAGCGGGGGCAGGCGAAGCGATCACCCTGGTGCTGCAGGATGAGATTGATATCAGCCGTGGCGATCTGCTGGTGGATGCCAGCGAAGCGCTGTCTGCGGTGCAATCTGCCAGCGTTGACGTGGTGTGGATGGCGGAACAGCCGCTGCAGGCTGGTCAGAGCTATGACCTGAAAATCGCCGGTAAGAAAACCCGTGGCCGGGTAGAGAAGGTGCTGCATCAGGTCGAGATTAATTCGCTGGAAACGCGTCAGGTCGATACGCTGCCGCTGAACGGAATCGGTCGCATAGAGGTAACCTTTGATGAACCGATGGTGCTCGACAGCTATCAGCAGAATCCGGTGACCGGCGGCATGATCTTTATCGATCGCCTGAGCAATGTCACCGTGGGTGCCGGCATGATCCATCAGCCAAACCAGGATGCCCCGGTTCACACCGGCGAGTTCAGCGCATTTGAGCTGGAATTGAATGCGCTGGTGCGCCGTCACTTCCCACACTGGAACGCGCGCGACCTGCTGGGCGGTCAATAATGGCTCTGCACGATGATAACGTGGTGTGGCATGACCATCCGGTAACACGCGCCTCACGCGAAAAGCAGCACGGCCATCAGGGCGTGGTGCTGTGGTTCACCGGGCTTTCAGGCTCGGGGAAATCCACGGTCGCAGGCGCGCTGGAGCAGGCGCTGCACCGCATTGGTGTCAGCACCTATCTGCTGGATGGCGACAATGTGCGCCACGGCTTGTGCCGTGACCTCGGTTTCAGCGATGACGACCGCAAAGAGAACATTCGTCGGGTCGGTGAAGTGGCGAAACTGATGGTGGATGCCGGGCTCGTGGTGCTCACCGCCTTTATTTCGCCGCATCGCGCCGAGCGTCAGATGGTGCGCGACCTGCTGGAGCCAGGGCAGTTTATTGAGGTGTTTGTCGATACGCCATTAGCCGTGTGTGAAGCGCGCGATCCGAAAGGGTTATATCGCAAAGCGCGCGCCGGTGAGCTGCGTAATTTCACCGGCATCGACAGTGTCTATGAGGCGCCGGATAGTCCGGAAATCCAGCTGGATGGCGAACAATTGGTTACAAAAGTAGCCGCCCAATTGTTAGACCTGCTGCGTGACCGCGATATCATTAAATCCTGAAGAGACAGCGGCAAATGGTTTCTGGTTTGCCGCCCTCGCGCCAACAGGATGCCTATGCAGAACATTACCCCAATGCTCATTCGTAAAGATGACTCCGCCCCGGATGAACCGCGCTCACTGCTGCCGGGCGGCGTTATCGGCTTTCTCGCTTACGGGTGCGCGTTGGCGTTCCCTTTCCTGCTGTTCGGCTCTAACACGCTGTTCTTCTTTCTTTATACCTGGCCATTCTTTCTGGCGCTGCTGCCGGTTGCCGTGGTCACAGGTATTGCACTGAATACACTGCTCAGCGGACAGTGGCTCTGGGCCGCGCTCGCCACAGTGATTATGGTGGTCACGCTCTTCTGGTTAATGTTCTCATTTCTCTCCGGCTGGTAAGCCGTCACTGCGCCCGTGCTGATGTGCAAACGCATCGGCAGGTTACAAATCTTTTCCCGTCAGAATCGGTACTGATTGCGCACACGCGCAGCAAAGCACGCCATTTTCTCGGCTGGTGTGGAGTCCTGTGCAAAGTTATGGGATGATTGGGCCGTTTTTAGGGGGCGGGATGGGAAAACTGACGTTACTGTTATTGGTGCTGCTTGGCTGGCTGCAATATTCGTTGTGGCTGGGGAAAAATGGCATCCATGACTATACGCGCGTCAATGATGATGTCGCGGTGCAACAGGCAAACAATGCCAAACTGAAATCGCGAAACGATCAGCTGTTTGCCGAAATTGACGATCTCAATGGCGGCTCGGAAGCGATCGAGGAGCGTGCACGCAATGAACTGGGCATGATTAAGCCTGGTGAGACTTTCTATCGCCTGGTGCCTGACCAGAACAAACGCAACGCGCAACAAGCTGCGCAAAACCAACAACGATAAAAACATGAACACTCTGGCCTCCCTTGCGGATGTGATTGCCGTGGTGCCCGCTGCCGGGATCGGCAGCCGCATGCAGGCAACCTGTCCTAAGCAGTATCTGACGATTGGTCAGCACACCCTTCTGGAACACAGCATTGCGCGTCTGTTTTCCCATCCCGCCATCAAACAGGTTATTGTTGCCCTCAGCCCTGATGACCAGCACTTCGCTTCACTGCCGCTGGCACGCGATCCGCGCGTGCTCAGGGTGACAGGCGGAGAGACGCGCGCCGAATCGGTGCTGGCCGGATTGCAGGCCGCGCAGGGTTCAGCCTGGGTGCTGGTCCATGACGCTGCGCGTCCCTGTCTGCATCCCGACGATCTTCAGCAACTGCTCAACGTGCGTCAACAGAGCCACGTGGGCGGGATTCTGGCTGCGCCCGTGCGCGATACCATGAAACGGGGCGAGCCGGGCAAAGCCGCAGTGGCCCATACCGTAGAGCGCGACGATCTCTGGCACGCTTTGACGCCGCAATTTTTTCCGCATGCGCTGCTCACCGCCTGCCTGACGCGGGCGCTGGCGGAAGGCGCAACCATCACCGATGAAGCCTCGGCGCTGGAGTATTGCGGCTACCATCCGCTGCTGGTCAGCGGACGCAGTGATAACATCAAAGTCACCCGGCCAGAAGATCTGGCGCTGGCGGCTTTTTATCTGAGTCAGATTCAATTAAAGGAGAGCGCATGATGCGTATCGGTCACGGTTTTGACGTTCACGCCTTTGGCGGAGAAGGTCCGTTAGTGATTGGCGGTGTGCGGATCCCGTTTGAGCAGGGTTTTATCGCCCATTCGGATGGCGATGTGGCGCTGCATGCGCTGACTGACGCGCTGCTGGGCGCAGTGGCGATGGGCGATATCGGCAAGCTGTTTCCTGACACCGATCCGGCCTTTAAAGGGGCAGATAGCCGGGGCCTGCTGCGTGAGGCCTGGCGTCGTATCGAAGCCAAAGGCTATCGCATCGGGAACGTCGACGTCACGATTATTGCGCAGGCACCGAAAATGCTGCCGCACGTGCCGCAGATGCGAATCAACATCGCAGAAGATCTGGGCTGCCACATGGATGCGGTTAACGTTAAAGCGACCACCACCGAGAAGCTCGGCTTTACCGGGCGTGGTGAAGGCATCGCCTGTGAAGCGGTGGCGTTAGTACTGAAAGCGGATAGCCAATGATTCTGAATTACCTGCACGGCACGCCCGCGGCCACCGGCGTGATCAAAGCCAATCCGGAAGATTTCGTGGTGGTGGAAGATCTCGGTTATGGCGCGGATGGTGAAGGTGAGCACCTGCTGGTGCGTATCCGTAAAGTGGGGGCGAATACCCGCTTTGTGGCTGAGGCGCTGGCTAAGTACCTCGGTGTTCATCAGCGCGACATGAGTTATGCCGGAATGAAAGACCGCCATGCCGTGACTGAACAGACCCTCTGTTTTCGCTTACCAGGTAATGCAATGCCCGATCTGCGCGGTTTCGCGCTGGAAGGGGTCGAGATCCTGCAGGCGGTGCGCCACAAACGTAAGCTACGCATTGGCGCACTGGCGGGGAATGCGTTCCGTCTGATCATCCGTCAGATCAGTGACCGTGATGCGGTTGAAACGCGTCTGGCGCAGATTCGCGATGCGGGCGTGCCGAACTATTTTGGTGAACAGCGTTTTGGTCGCGGTGGCAACAACCTGGTGATGGCAGAGAAGTGGGCGCGCAATGAGATCATCATACGCGACCGCAACAAGCGCAGCCTGATGCTCTCTGCCGCGCGCAGTGCGCTGTTTAATCAGGTGACCAGTGCGCGTTTGCAACAGCAGGGCGGACTGACTCAGGTGCTTAACGGCGATGCGTTGCAGCTGACCGGGCGAGGCAGCTGGTTTGTCGCACAGCCTGAAGAACTGGCTGAATCACAGCGCCGGGTTGATCAGCATGAGCTGCGCATCACCGCGCCGCTACCGGGAGGCGGCGAACCGGGCCCGCAGGCTGACGCGCTGGCTTTTGAACAGCAGACGCTGGCTGATGACACGCTGCTGCCCGGACTGATTGAACGAGAGAAGGTCGATGCAGCACGCCGCGCTATGCTGGTGGTGCCGCGCGATATGCAGTGGAGCTGGTGGGATGACGTTACGCTGGAACTGGCGTTCTGGCTGCCCGCGGGCAGCTTTGCCACCAGCGTAGTCCGGGAACTGCTGACTCACGCAGAGTCGCCCGATCAGCCTGATGAGTAATCTTTGTCGCAACATTACCCGCAGTGTGGATAATGTTGTGGCAAACCCCCACCGTCGTGTGATTTACGCCTACCACTTCCTTGCGCGCCTCGCTAGAATGCAAAAATCGCTGTCCATTCCTCACCTGTTGCCATGCCGTTAAAACAGGTTCAGTCACGGCGACCAGTCGAATAAAAAAAGGTCAGAACGAAATGCGGATATTGCTCAGCAACGATGACGGCATTCATGCACCAGGTATTCAGACTCTGGCGAAAGCCCTGCGGCAGATTGCTGACGTGCAGGTGGTTGCCCCCGATCGTAACCGAAGCGGTGCCTCGAACTCATTAACGCTGGAAACGCCCCTGCGCACCTTCACCTATGAAAACGGTGATATCGCGGTTCAGATGGGCACCCCGACCGATTGTGTCTATCTGGGGGTGAATGCACTCATGCAGCCACGTCCCGACATTGTGGTGTCAGGTATCAATGCTGGCCCCAATCTGGGCGATGATGTGATCTACTCCGGCACGGTGGCGGCAGCGATGGAAGGGCGGCATCTTGGCTTACCGGCAATCGCAGTTTCGCTGAATGGCCATCAACACTACGCCACCGCAGCGGCTGTGACCTGCGCTATTCTCAGGGCGCTGACGCATGAACCGCTGCGCACCGGCCGCATTCTCAATATTAATGTACCCGATCTGCCGCTGGCCGAACTCAAAGGTATCCGCGTGACGCGCTGTGGCAGCCGCCATCCTGCGGATCAGGTGATTGCGCAGCAAGATCCCCGCGGCAATACACTCTATTGGATTGGTCCACCAGGTGAAAAACTGGATGCAGGCCCGGATACGGACTTCGCCGCCGTGGATCAGGGCTTCGTTTCTGTCACGGCGCTGCATGTCGATTTAACGGCGCACAGCGCGCAGAACGTGCTCAGTGACTGGCTGGCTAAAGCTGAGGTGAACCTGGCATGGTGAATCGGCGTATTGAGACGTTGCTGTCACAACTGCGTCAGCAGGGCATTGATGATGACAACCTGCTGAAAGCCATTAGCGAGGTGCCACGCGAACGTTTTATCGACGAAGCCTTCGAGCATAAAGCCTGGGACAATGTTGCCTTGCCTATCGGCTCCGGTCAGACGATATCACAACCCTACATGGTCGCGCGGATGACCGCGCTGCTTGGGCTTAATCCGCATTCACGTGTACTCGAGATTGGTACGGGTTCAGGTTACCAGACGGCGATTCTTGCCCATCTGGTAGATCATGTTTATTCAGTGGAACGCATCAAAGGACTGCAATGGCAGGCCAAGCGCCGCCTTAAACAATTGGATCTGCATAATGTCTCTACCCGTCATGGCGATGGCTGGCAGGGCTGGCCTTCACGTGGTCCCTTCGATGCCATTATTGTGACAGCCGCACCACCGGAAATTCCGATTGCGCTGATAGCACAACTGGCAGAAGGCGGCATTATGGTGCTGCCGGTTGGCGAAGATCAGCAGGTACTTAAGCGCCTGCGTCGTCAGGGCGAAGAGGTAACAGAAGAGACTATTGAGCCGGTGCGTTTTGTCCCGCTGGTACAGGGCGATCTGGCCTGACTCTCTTCGTATTCCTTCACAACTGTTTCATGGCACCACCTACTTGATATTGTTACTATCCAGTTTAATCAACGAAAACGCAGAAATTATCGTGCCACGCAGAGCATTCCGCTGGCAGGTACAGTGAAACAGATAGATCAGAGTTGCCATCACGGGGGATCAATGAGCACGGGAAGCACACTTTTTCAGTTACGCCGTCTGGCGGCGCTTTCACTGGTAGGTTTTTGGCTGGCAGGCTGCAGCTCCAGCGACAACGCACAGGCACCCATCAGTCGCGTCGGCGATAACGCCGGCATGAATGATAGTCAGGCTGGAGCAGATACGGGTTCAGGTGGCATTCCTGCCACGCCAGCCCAGGGACAAATGTTAAGCAGAAATTCAGCATCTGTACCCAGCAACGGTGGAATGATTAGTACCAACAGTAATGTTGAGATGCAGAATGGCCGGATAGTGTACAACCGTAGCTACCAGAATATTCCCAAGGGTAGCTATTCCGGTGAAACTTATACCGTTAAGCGTGGCGACACACTGTTTTACATTGCCTGGATTACTGGCAATGATTTCCGTGATTTAGCCCAGCGTAACAACGTTGCAGCGCCTTACAGCCTGAATGTCGGGCAAACTTTACAGATTAGCAATGGGTCTGGTCAGCCGATTACCGGCGGTAATCCCATTACCGTTGCTGATGCAACGCAGGGCGGTGTTCCGGCGGCGCCACAAATTAAATCGCCTGCTGTTGCACAGCAACCTGTTATTACGTATTCTGATGATTCAGGTAATTCGGGTGGCAGCAAATTGTTGCCTTCGAAAGGAGCAAATGTTGCAACGACAACAGCTCCAGTAGTTACCGCACCCCCAACGGTTAGCAGTACAACCAACAGTTCAACGCCGGTCGGAAGCTGGCGTTGGCCGACTGACGGGAAGATTATCGATAACTTCTCTGCCGCCGAAGGTGGCAATAAAGGTATCGATATCGCCGGAACGCGCGGACAATCTGTGGTCGCTACTGCTTCGGGACGAGTGGTTTACGCAGGTAATGCACTCCGGGGGTACGGTAATTTAATCATCATTAAACACAACGATGATTACCTGAGTGCCTACGCCCACAACGATACAATGCTGGTTCGGGAGCAACAGGAAGTTAAGGCGGGGCAAAAGATCGCTACCATGGGTAGCACCGGAACCAGTTCAGTCAGATTACACTTTGAAATTCGTTACAAGGGGAAATCCGTAAACCCGTTGCGTTATTTACCGCAGCGATAATCCGGCAGAACAAACCCTTTTATGTTCTGCCCTGGAATCACGGGTAGGAGCCGCTTATGAGCCAGAATACGCTGAAAGTAAACGAGTTACATGAGAACGCGGAATTCGATGAGAACGGAGCTGAAATTTTTGACGAGAAAGCACTCGTTGAAAACGAAGCCAGTGATAGCGACGTAGCGGAAGAAGAGTTGCTATCACAGGGTGCGACGCAACGTGTGTTAGACGCGACGCAGCTCTATCTCGGGGAGATTGGCTATTCTCCGTTGTTAACGGCAGAGGAAGAAGTTTTCTTCGCTCGTCGTGCATTGCGGGGTGATATCCCTTCCCGTCGCCGTATGATCGAAAGTAACTTACGCCTGGTGGTGAAAATCGCCCGTCGTTACAGCAATCGTGGTTTAGCCCTGCTGGACCTGATTGAAGAAGGTAACCTCGGCCTGATTCGCGCCGTAGAGAAATTTGACCCTGAGCGTGGGTTCCGTTTCTCAACGTACGCCACCTGGTGGATTCGTCAGACTATTGAACGGGCAATCATGAACCAAACCCGTACCATTCGTCTGCCGATTCATATTGTTAAAGAGTTGAATGTTTATCTGCGTACTGCGCGTGAACTTTCCCACAAGCTCGACCATGAGCCGAGTGCGGAAGAGATTGCCGAGCAGCTAGATAAACCGGTTGATGACGTAAGCCGCATGTTACGTCTTAACGAACGCATTACCTCAGTTGATACGCCATTGGGCGGTGATTCTGAAAAAGCGCTGCTGGATATTCTGGCCGATGAGAAAGACAACGGCCCGGAAGACACCACGCAAGACGATGATATGAAACAAAGCATCGTCAAATGGCTGTTCGAACTGAACGCCAAGCAGCGTGAAGTGCTGGCTCGTCGTTTCGGCCTGTTGGGCTACGAAGCGGCAACTCTTGAGGATGTCGGTCGTGAAATCGGCTTAACCCGCGAGCGTGTACGTCAGATTCAGGTTGAAGGCTTGCGCCGTCTGCGCGAAATCCTGCAGGCGCAGGGCCTCAGCATTGAAGCACTGTTTCGTGAATAACCGTCTGTAAGATGGTCTGAGTAAGAATGCAAAAAGCGATGGTGAAAACCATCGCTTTTTTTATGTCTGCAGAAAAGTCGGTTGTGTATGAACATCCACGCCGCACCGCGCATTAACGCGGTGCGGCGTGCCATCACACCAGCGATTTAAGACGATAAATCCAGTCAAGTGCCTGACGCGGTGTCAGCGTATCCGGGTCCAGCGCCTCAAGCGCCTCTACCGCAGGCGAGGTTTCCTCCACCAGCAGCGGCAGCTGAGAACCATCGACCGTTGATGACGCTGAGTGGTTTGAAACGTTCTCTAGTTCTTTTAGCTTGTTGCGCGCCCGCTTAATCACCTCTTTGGGCACGCCAGCCAGCGCAGCGACCGCCAGACCATAGCTCTTACTGGCTGCACCCTCCTGGACGCTGTGCATAAAGGCGATGGTCTCACCATGCTCAACCGCATCCAGATGGACGTTCACCACGCCTTCCATTTTTTCCGGCAGAGTTGTTAGCTCGAAGTAATGAGTCGCAAACAGTGTCATCGCCTTGATCCGGTTTGCCAGATTCTCGGCACAGGCCCAGGCGAGTGACAGACCGTCATAGGTTGACGTTCCGCGTCCAATTTCATCCATCAATACCAGACTGTTTTCGGTGGCATTGTGCAGGATGTTGGCGGTTTCGGTCATCTCAACCATAAAGGTCGAGCGGCCGGAAGCGAGATCATCAGCAGCACCGACGCGGGTAAAGATGCGATCCAGCGGACCAATCAGTGTTTCATCGGCGGGAACGAAACTGCCAATCCATGCCATCAGCGCAATCAGCGCCGCCTGCCGCATATAGGTGCTCTTACCGCCCATGTTGGGGCCGGTGATAATCAACATTCTGCGTTGGGGTGCCAGCGACAGTGGGTTAGCAATAAACGGCTCTTTCAGAACCTGTTCAACTACCGGATGGCGACCGCCGCTGATTTTAATGCCGGCTTTATCCTGCAACACCGGACGGCAATAGTTCAATGACCAGGCGCGTTCTGCCAGGTTGCTTAACACATCCAGCTCGGCCAGCGCCGCGGCGCTCAGCTGCAGCGCTTCAAGGTGCGGCAGCAGTTGATCGAACAGGGCTTCATACAGGCTTTTTTCCAGCGACAGCGCTTTACCTTTGGAGGTGAGTACTTTGTCTTCGTACTCTTTCAGCTCGGGGATGATGTAGCGTTCCGCGTTTTTCAGCGTCTGCCGACGGACATAGTGCATCGGAACCTGATGGCTCTGTCCACGGCTGACCTGGATGTAATAGCCATGTACGCCGTTAAAGCCGACCTTGAGCGTATCCAGTCCCAGCTTCTCGCGTTCGCGGATCTCCAGCCGGTCCAGATAGTCGGTTGCGCCATCGGCCAGCGCGCGCCACTCATCCAGCTCGGCGTTGTAGCCCGGCGCAATCACTCCGCCATCGCGAATCAGTACCGGCGGTGACTCAATCACCGCCTGCTCCAGCAGCGCTCGTAACGCGGTGAACTCGCCCATCTGGGTGCGTAACTTTTGCAACTGTGGTGCTTCAACATCAGCCAGCCGCTGATTAAGTTCCGGCAGCTGCTGAAACGCGTGACGCATGCGGGCCAGATCGCGCGGACGTGCGGTGCGCAGTGCCAGGCGAGCCAGGATTCGCTCCAGATCGCCGACCTGACGCAGCACCGGTTGCAGAACCTCGCTGAGATTTTGCAGTTCAGCAATCGACTCCTGGCGCTGGTTAATGATACGCACGTCACGCAGTGGCATATGCAGCCAGCGCTTCAGCATCCGGCTACCCATCGGGGTAACCGTTTTATCCAGCACGGCGGCTAAGGTATTGTCGGTGCCGCCTGCCAGGTTCTGGGTAATCTCCAGATTACGGCGGGTGGCGGCATCCATGATAATGCTGTCTTGCTGCCGCTCCATGCTCAGCGAGCGGATGTGAGGCAGTGTTGTGCGCTGGGTATCTTTGACATATTGCAGCAGGCAGCCCGCCGCACTCAGTCCAGAGTGCGCATTTTCCACGCCGAAGCCATTGAGATCGCGGGTGCCGAACTGCAGGTTCAGCTGCTGGCGCGCAGTGTCAATCTCAAATTCCCACAATGGGCGGCGGCGCAGGCCGCGTCGCTGATCGATCAGCGACATCGCCTGAAAATCTTCGGGGTAGAGCAGTTCTGCCGGATTGGTGCGCTGTAACTCTGCCGCCATGGTTTCAGCATCGTCAGGTTCGCTGAGGCGAAAACGGCCTGAGCTGATATCCAGCGTGGCGTAGCCAAAACCCCGCGGGCTTTGCACAATTGCCGCCAGCAGATTATCGTGACGCTCCTGCAACAGCGCCTCATCACTGATGGTACCTGGCGTAACGATGCGCACCACTTTGCGTTCCACCGGGCCTTTGCTCAGTGCCGGATCGCCTATCTGCTCGCAGATGGCAACGGATTCGCCCAGTTGCACCAGTTTAGCCAGATAACCTTCAACCGCATGATAAGGTACACCAGCCATCGGAATCGGTTCGCCCGCTGACGCACCGCGTTTGGTGAGTGAAATCTCCAGCAGCTGCGAGGCGCGTTTGGCGTCGTCATAAAACAGCTCATAGAAGTCACCCATACGATAAAACAGCAGAATGTCAGGATGCTCTGCCTTGAGGCGCAGATACTGCTGCATCATTGGTGTATGGGAAGGAAAGTCCTTTTCGGTTGGCTCTTGCATAAGGTTTTAACTCATCTTTAATGCGGTAAATTTCTGGCGGTCAACGCCGATGAAACCGAAAGGGATTCGCGTCGGCGCGCAGGATAATCAGATGATAACGAATAGGACAGGGCATATGCCAGCCTGACGCATCGCCGTGATCCTGTCCAGATGTAACCTCACCGGCATCCTGGCAAATGTGGCGGCGGCTGGCGATAGAAAAGTCGCCTGTTCTCATTACTCTGACGCAGTGCTGCGGGGCGGCTCGCGGTTTCTTCAACAGTTTAAGGCGGGGTAGGGCAGCAATACGCCGCAGCAGGGATTACGAATGTTCAGGGCCGTCCGTTCTGTAGCGACCAGACAGCGGCTTCAAGTCGGGATTTGAGGTTCATCTTCTTCAGCAGATATTTGACGTGTACCTTGACCGTGCTTTCGCTGATGGCCAGTTTGCGGGCAATAGCTTTGTTGGTCATGCCGTCGCTGATCAGTTGCAGGATATCGCGTTCGCGCCGGGTCAGCTGATTGATGTCGCACGTCCGGGCAGGCTGCGCTTCGCGCAACCGGGTGACCAGAATCGGGGTTAACGCCTCGCTCAGGACGACCTGACCAGCGGCAGCCTGATGCAGCGCTTTCAGCAGGGCTTCCGGTTCCATATCTTTCAACAGGTAACCCTCAGCGCCGCGCTTTAACGCGTTGACCACATCCTCTTCATTATCTGAAACGCTGAACACAATCACCCGGCCAGAAAGGGCTATCTCACGCAATTGGGTCAGGGTATCCAGTCCGTTCATACCTGGCATAGTAAGATCAAGCAGGATCAGGTCGGGATCATGCTGCTGTGCCAGCGCCAGGCCATCAATGCCATTACCCGCTTCGGCAACCACCTGCAGTCTTTCATCCAGTGCAATCAGCTGCTTCAGCCCGTTACGCAGCATAGGATGGTCGTCGATCAATAAGAGAGTAAATTTCTCGGCTGTCACAATGGCTCCTGATCCTGTCACCTACATCAGCCCTGAGCGGGCGGAGAGGCCTATCTTACCGGTGAAGCGGAGTCGCTAAATACCCCCAATGGACTACTCCTTTATTTCCATTTAGGTGGCCTTTTGCGGACGGCTTCCGGGTCCGCGATTAAACCGTATGATTTATAAGGGTTATCTGCTTCAGGCCACCTACTTAAATGGGATGGTCAGGAATTGCCGCAGCTGAGTAACCCGCATTGCCGTTGATTTGTATCAAGCAAGCCACCAGGGCGGATACGCAGGATATGCACAATTATTATTCTGCTGATGAGAGATTTATGACCCAATCCGCCCCTTTACAAACCCCGACACGCGGCGCGTTAATTCAGGAATGGCAACCGGAAAACGACGCGTTCTGGCAGGCGCGTGGTAAACGTATCGCCAGCCGTAACCTCTGGATTTCTGTCTTCTGCCTGTTGCTGGGCTTCTGTGTCTGGATGTTGTTCAGCACTGTCGCGGTTAACCTGAATAAAGTCGGCTTTAACTTCAGCACCGGGGAGCTCTTTTTACTAACCGCGCTGCCGTCCGTTTCTGGCGCGTTGCTGCGTGTGCCTTACTCGTTTGTTATTCCCATCTTTGGGGGACGCCGCTGGACTGCCTTCAGCACCGGTATCCTGATTATTCCCTGCCTGTGGCTCGGCTTTGCAGTACAGGACAGCCAGACCTCATTCACGACTTTCATGGTGATTTCCCTGCTGTGCGGTTTTGGTGGCGCTAACTTCGCCTCCAGCATGGGTAACATCAGCTTCTTCTTTCCCAAAGCCCATCAGGGCGGCGCGCTGGGCATCAACGGTGGCCTCGGTAATCTCGGCGTGAGCGTGATGCAGTTTGTCGCTCCGCTGGCGATCTCCTGTGCCATTTTTGGTTTTGCCGATGTGGGTTATACCACCGTCACCGGCGACAGCATCTGGCTGGAAAACGCGTCCTGGATCTGGGTGCCGTTCCTGGCGATCGGCACGCTGGCGGCCTGGTTCGGCATGAACGACCTGGCGGCGGTGAAATCCTCGCTACGTGAGCAGTTGCCGGTGCTGAAACGTCCACACCTGTGGGTCATGGCGCTGCTCTATCTGGCGACCTTCGGTTCATTTATCGGTTTCTCTGCCGGTTTTGCCATGCTGACCAGGACACAATTTCCTGATGTTGAGATCATGCATTACGCCTTTTTCGGGCCATTTATTGGTGCGCTGGCCCGGTCAGCCGGTGGCATCATTTCTGACCGCTTTGGCGGTACTCGCGTCACGTTAATCAACTACATCCTGATGGCGCTGTTTGCTGCGCTGCTGTTTCTCACCTTGCCGCGTGCCGGACATGATGGCTCGTTCGTCGCCTTCTTCGCCGTGTTTATGGGCCTGTTCCTGACCTCCGGTCTGGGCAGCGGCTCTACCTACCAGATGATTGCAGTGATCTTCCGCAAACTGACGCTGGAGCATATCAAAGCCCAGGGCGGCGGCGATGCGCTGGCACAGCGTGAAGCGGCGACAGAAACCTCTGCGGCGCTCGGCTTTATCTCCGCCATAGGCGCACTGGGCGGCTTCTTTATTCCGCAGACCTTTGGCCTGTCGCTCGCCATGACCGGTTCACCCGCCGGTGCGATGAAAATCTTCCTGGTTTTTTATCTCTGCTGCATTGCGGTGACCTGGCTGGTTTACGGGCGAAAAGCCCGCGCCTGATAACGACAACGCCGGTGTGGCGCACCGGCAATGCACCATTTTCTGCGTCAACACGAATGCAGCGTGAGTGATGTCACACCAGGCCCTTGGGAGTATTCCGCATGAGCAAGTTTCTTGATCGATTTCGTTATTTCAAACAGCTGGCTGAACCCTTTTCCGGCCAGCATGGCCAGACGTTAAACAACAACCGCGACTGGGAAGATGGCTACCGCAGCCGCTGGCAGCACGATAAAATCGTGCGCTCTACCCACGGTGTTAACTGTACCGGCTCATGCAGCTGGAAAATTTATGTCAAAAATGGCCTGGTCACCTGGGAGACCCAGCAGACCGACTATCCGCGAACCCGCCCCGACCTGCCGAACCATGAACCACGTGGCTGTCCACGCGGTGCCAGCTACTCCTGGTATCTCTACAGCGCTAATCGCCTTAAATATCCGCTGATGCGCAAGAAACTGATTCAGCTCTGGCGTGACGCTAAAGCGCAGCACAGCGATCCAGTGGACGCCTGGGCGTCAATCATCAGCCATCCTGAAAAAGCCAGAAGCTACAAACAGGCGCGTGGACGCGGTGGTTTTGTCCGCTCCAGCTGGCAGGAAGTTAATGAGATGATCGCCGCCGCGAACATCTGCACCGCCAAAACTTACGGCCCTGATCGTATTATGGGATTCTCGCCGATTCCGGCAATGTCGATGGTTTCTTACGCTGCCGGCGCGCGTTATCTGTCCCTGATTGGTGGAACCTGCCTGAGCTTCTATGACTGGTATTGTGATCTGCCGCCTGCGTCACCAATGACCTGGGGCGAGCAGACCGACGTGCCGGAATCAGCCGACTGGTACAACTCCTCCTATATCATTGCCTGGGGCTCAAACGTGCCGCAGACCCGCACCCCGGATGCGCACTTCTTCACGGAAGTCCGCTATAAAGGCACAAAGACGGTGGCGATCACCCCGGACTATGCCGAAGTCGCGAAGCTGTGCGACCAGTGGCTGAGCCCGAAGCAGGGGACAGACAGCGCGATGGCGCTGGCGATGGGCCACGTGATGCTGAAAGAGTTTCATCTTGATCGCGAAGTCGGCTATTTCCGCGACTACGTGCGCCGTTATACCGACATGCCGATGCTGGTGCTGCTGGAGCCACGTGAAGGCGGTTACTACGCCGCGGGCCGTCAGTTGCGCGCCAGCGATCTGGTAAATGGCCTGGGTCAGGAAAATAATCCGGAATGGAAAACCGTGGCGCTGGATCAGGCAACCGGTGAACTGATTGCGCCGCAGGGATCTATCGGCTTCCGCTGGGGCGAAAAAGGCAAATGGAACCTGGAGCAGCGCGACGGCCTGTCACAAAAAGAAGTGGATCTGCAGCTCAGTCTGCTCGGCAGCCGCGATGAGGTGGTTGAGGTCGGTTTCCCTTACTTTGGCGGCATCACCAGCGAGCATTTCAACAGCGTCGCGCTGGATGAGATCTTGCTGCATAAACTGCCGGTCAAACGCCTGCCACTGGCGGATGGCAGTGAAGCGCTGGTCACCAGCGTCTACGATCTGACCCTGGCGAACTACGGTCTGGATCGCGGTCTTGACGATGCCAACTGCGCGCAAAGCTACGATGAGATAAAAGCCTACAGCCCGGCCTGGGCGGAGCAGATTACGGGCGTCTCCCGTCAGAACATCATTCGCATTGCCCGTGAGTTTGCCGAAAACGCTGAGAAAACCCGTGGCCGTTCAATGATCATCGTTGGTGCCGGTATGAACCACTGGTATCACATGGACATGAACTACCGTGGCCTGATGAACATGCTGATTTTCTGCGGCTGTGTCGGTCAGAGCGGCGGTGGCTGGGCGCACTATGTCGGCCAGGAGAAACTTCGTCCGCAGACCGGCTGGACCCCGCTGGCCTTTGGCCTCGACTGGCAGCGTCCGCCACGCCAGATGAACAGTACCTCTTTCTTCTATAACCACTCCAGTCAGTGGCGCTATGAAACCCTGGCCACCAGCGAATTGCTGTCACCGCTGGCGGATAAAAGCCGCTACAGCGGCAGCCTGATCGACTTTAACGTCCGTTCTGAACGCATGGGTTGGCTGCCTTCCGCACCGCAGCTTAACGTCAACCCGCTGCATATCGCGGCACAGGCAAAAGCTGCCGGTCAGTCACCGCTGGATTACACCGTGGAGAGCCTGAAGCAGGGCACTATGCGGTTTGCCGCTGAACAACCGGACGATCCGCAGAACTTCCCGCGTAACCTGTTTGTCTGGCGCTCTAACCTGCTCGGCTCATCAGGTAAAGGACATGAGTACATGCTGAAGTATTTACTGGGCACTGAAAACGGCATACAGGGTAAAGATTTAGGCCAGCAGGGCCGCGTGAAGCCGGAAGAGGTAGAGTGGCTGGATCAGGGTGCCGAAGGCAAACTGGATCTGGTGGTGACACTCGACTTCCGGATGTCGAGCACCTGTCTCTACTCCGATGTCGTGCTGCCAACGGCGACCTGGTATGAAAAAGACGATATGAATACCTCGGATATGCATCCGTTTATTCATCCGCTCTCGGCGGCCGTCGATCCTGCCTGGGATTCAAAAAGTGACTGGGAGATCTACAAAGGCATCGCCAAAGCCTTCTCCGATCTTTGTCCGGGCCATTTAGGGGTTGAAACTGACGTGGTGACGCTGCCGGTGTTGCATGACTCGCCAGCGGAACTGGCGCAGCCGTTTGAAGCGAAAGACTGGAAAAAAGGCGAGTGCGACCTGATTCCGGGCAAAACCGCGCCCCATATTATGGTGGTGGAACGCGACTATCCGGCGACCTGGGAGCGCTTTACCTCGCTGGGACCGTTGCTGGAAACTCAGGGTAACGGCGGCAAGGGCATCAGCTGGAACACCAGCAAAGAGGTCGGGTTCCTCAAACAGCTTAACTATGTCAAAGCCAGTGGCCCGGCAGCGGGACGGCCGAATATCGATACGGCGATCGATGCGGCCGAAGTGATCCTGGCACTGGCACCGGAAACTAATGGCCAGGTGGCGGTGAAAGCCTGGCAGGCGCTGGGCGCGATTACCGGCCGTGATCACACGCATCTGGCACTGAACAAAGAAGATGAGAAGATCCGCTTCCGCGATATCCAGGCGCAGCCGCGCAAAATCATCTCCAGCCCGACCTGGTCAGGCCTGGAAGATGAGCATGTCTCCTACAACGCCTGCTACACCAACGTTCATGAGCTGATCCCATGGCGTACCCTGAGCGGCCGCCAGCAGCTCTATCAGGATCATGAGTGGATGCGCGCCTTTGGCGAGAGCCTGATGGTCTATCGTCCGCCCATTGATACGCGTGCGGCAAAGCCGTTGCTGAACAGCAAGCCCAACGGCAACCCGGAGAAGGCGTTGAACTTCCTGACGCCACACCAGAAGTGGGGCATTCACTCCACCTACAGCGACAACCTGCTGATGCTGACGCTGTCACGGGGTGGACCGATTGTCTGGATGAGTGAAGATGACGCCCGCGAGCTGGGCATTGTAGATAACGACTGGATCGAGGCGTTCAACGCTAATGGTGCACTGACCGCTCGTGCGGTTGTGAGCCAGCGCATCCCGGCCGGTATGACCATGATGTACCACGCCCAGGAACGCATCGTGAATATCCCCGGCTCGGAGATCACCAGCCAGCGCGGCGGGATCCATAACTCCGTGACGCGAACCTGCCCGAAACCGACCCATATGATTGGCGGTTATGCCCAGCTCTCCTGGGGCTTTAACTACTACGGCACCGTGGGATCTAACCGCGATGAGTTCGTGGTGGTAAGAAAAATGAACAATGTTAACTGGTTAGATGGGGAAGGTAATGACGCCTGCCAGGGCAGCCAGCAGGAGGTTAAACGATGAAAATTCGTTCACAGGTCGGCATGGTGCTGAACCTCGACAAATGTATCGGCTGCCACACCTGCTCGGTGACCTGTAAAAATGTCTGGACCAGCCGTGAGGGCATGGAGTACGCCTGGTTTAACAACGTCGAAAGCAAACCTGGCGTCGGTTATCCGCACGCCTGGGAAGATCAGCAGAAGTGGAAGGGCGGCTGGATCCGTAAGATCAACGGCAAACTGGAGCCACGCATGGGCAGTCGCGTCGGCCTGCTGTCGAAGATTTTCGCCAACCCGGATGTACCCGCGCTGGACGATTACTACGAGCCATTCGATTTTGATTATCAGCATCTGCACACTGCGCCTGCCGGTAAACATCAGCCGATCGCACGTCCGCGCTCGCTGATCACCGGTCAGCGGATGAAAAAGATCGAAAATGGTCCGAACTGGGAAGAGATCCTCGGCGGCGAGTTTGCCAAACGCGCACAGGATAAGAACTTTGACAACATCCAGAAGGAGATTTACGGCCAGTTTGAGCACACCTTCATGATGTACCTGCCACGCCTGTGTGAGCACTGCCTCAACCCGGCGTGCGTGGCGACCTGCCCCAGTGGCGCGATCTACAAGCGCGGCGAAGATGGCATCGTGCTGATTGATCAGGATAAATGTCGTGGCTGGCGGATGTGCCTCACCGGCTGTCCCTACAAGAAAATCTACTTCAACTGGAAAAGCGGCAAATCAGAAAAATGTATTTTCTGTTATCCGCGTATTGAAGCAGGCCAGCCCACCGTCTGTTCAGAAACCTGTGTTGGCCGTATCCGCTATCTTGGCGTGCTGCTCTATGACGCTAACCGCATAGAACAGGCGGCTGCAGCGGAAAATGAGAAAGATCTCTATCAAAGCCAGTTGGATATCTTTCTTGATCCCAACGATCCGGCGGTGATCGCGCAGGCGCTGAAAGATGGCGTCGCGCAGAGCGTGATCGACGCAGCACAACGTTCTCCGGTCTACAAAATGGCAATGGAGTGGAAGCTAGCGCTGCCGCTTCACCCGGAATACCGCACGCTGCCGATGGTCTGGTATGTGCCGCCGCTGTCACCGATTCAGTCAGCGGGAGATAGCGGGGCGCTGGCGCCCGCCGGCGTGCTGCCGGATGTCGAAAGCCTGCGCATTCCGGTTGAATATCTGGCGAACCTGCTGACTGCCGGTGATACCGCGCCAGTGCTGCTGGCACTGAAGCGGATGCTGGCGATGCGTCATTACAAGCGCGCAGAGAGCGTGGACGGTGAGCATGATATCCGGGCACTGGAGCAGGTCGGCCTGACCGAAGCGCAGGCGCAGGAGATGTACCGCTATCTGGCGATCGCAAACTATGAAGATCGCTTTGTGGTGCCCTCCAGCCATCGCGAGCTGGCGCGTGAAGCCTTGCCGCAAAGCAAAGGCTGCGGTTTTAGCTTTGGCGATGGCTGTCACGGCAGCGACAGCAAATTCAACCTGTTCAACAGCCGCCGAATTGATGCCATCGACATCAGTAAGATAATCGTCCATCCGGAGGATGCCTCATGATGACGCTGCGTGTTCTGTCGCGCCTGCTGGACTACCCGGACGAGGCGCTGTTTAACCACTATCCGGATCTGATCGCGGCACTTGAAACAGCCAGTGAACTCAACCTGCAGCAAAGCGCACGGCTGGTGCGCTTTATCAATCAGCTCTGCGCCCGGCCACTACTGGACGTGCAGGCTGACTACTGCGAAGGGTTTGATCGTGGCCGTGCCACCTCACTGCTGCTGTTTGAACATGTGCATGGTGAGTCTCGCGATCGCGGTCAGGCGATGGTTGATCTGCTGACGCAGTACCGGGCCGACGGTCTGGAGCTGGACAGCAAAGAACTGCCCGATTATCTGCCGCTCTATCTGGAATATCTCGCCTATAAAAGCGATGAGGCTGCGCGTCAGGGGCTGGACGACATCGTGCCGATCCTGGCCTTGCTGGCGGCGCGGCTGGAAGCGCGGCAGAGCCCTTACGCTGACCTTTTCACAGTGTTACTGACGCTGTCCGGTAGCGCGATTGATCCTGCTGCCTTCAAGCCACAGGCGGCGCAGGAAGCGCGTGACGATACCCCGGCAGCCCTCGATGCGGTCTGGGAAGAGGAGCAGATAAAATTTCTCGGCGAACAGGGCTGTGCCTCGGCGCAGCAGGCGATGCATCAGCGTCGCTTCGCCGATGCGGTTGCGCCGCAGTATCTGGATATCGCCGCGGCGACGGCACGCACCACAGGAGAATCCGCATGAATTTTATTAACACTTTCTTCTTCGATATTTACCCCTACCTGGCCGGAACGGTCTTCCTGGTGGGGAGCTGGCTGCGCTATGACTACGGGCAGTACAGCTGGCGGGCCGGTTCCAGTCAGATGCTGGATAAAAAAGGGATGCGGCTCGCCTCTAACCTTTTCCATATCGGCATTATCGGTATCTTCTTCGGCCATATCGTCGGGATGCTGACGCCGCACTGGATGTATGAATCCTTCCTGCCGATTGACGTGAAGCAGAGGCTGGCGATGATAGCCGGTGGCCTGTTCGGTGTGATGACCCTGGCAGGCGGTGCGCTGCTGCTGAGGCGCCGCCTGACCAATCCACGGGTGCGGGCGACCAGTAGCGTCGGCGATATTCTGATCCTGACCCTGCTGGTGACTCAGGCCACGCTGGGCCTGCTGACCATACCCTTCTCCGCCCAGCATATGGACGGCAGTGAAATGATGAAGCTGGTGGGCTGGGCGCAGGCGGTGGTGACCTTCCACGGTGGGGCTTCGCAGCATCTGGAAGGCGTTGCGTTTATCTATCGTGTGCACATGGCGCTGGGAATGACACTGTTCCTGTTGTTCCCGTTCTGCCGTCTGGTGCATATCTGGAGCGCGCCGGTTGAGTATCTGACCCGTCGTTATCAGTTGGTGAGAAACCGCCGCTAAACGTACGATGGCCGCGGGGGAGAGGCTGCCCCGCGGCCATTTTAACCAACCGTTTCCTTGACGTTTTTTTAAGAATTTGCCCTGTATGTCATTGCGCTGAACGTCTACTATTACCGCATCTGAATTTACTCCTCGTTTATGGATAACCGATGCGTCTCAAGCTAGCCCTCCTTGCGTTCATCCCGCTTCTGGCCTCCTGCAGCAGCAAACCTGAAGTCCCGTCCCAGCAGAAGATGCTGGCTGCGCCACAGGGCGGGTTTTTACTGCAGCCGTCGCACAGCGGACAGGCGATGTTTGGTGACTTTGCCGGTAACCCGGCAGCCGAGCAATTTATCGATAAGATGGTGGAGAAGCATGACTTTGATCGTCAGCAGCTGCACAACATCATCGGTCAGGCAAAACGACTGGATTATGTGTTGCGGCTGATGGATCGTCAGGCGCCGAGCTACACGCCAGCGCCAGGACCTAATGGAGCCTGGATTCGCTATCGCAACAAGTTCATTACGCCGGATAACGTACAAAACGGGGTGGGGTTCTGGAACCAGTATCAGGATGCCCTGCAGCGTGCGCAGCAGGTCTATGGCGTTCCGCCGGAAATTATTGTCGGTATCATTGGCGTGGAAACTCGCTGGGGTCGCGTAATGGGTAAAACGCGTATTCTGGATGCGCTTGCGACCTTGTCGTTTAACTATCCGCGACGCGCCGATTACTTTAGCAGCGAGCTGGAAACTTTCCTGTTGATGTCGCGTAAAGAGCAGGATGACCCGCTGGCGCTGAAGGGCTCCTTCGCTGGGGCGATGGGCTATGGCCAGTTTATGCCTTCCTCTTACAATGATTATGCGGTTGATTTCAACGGCGACGGTCATGCAAACCTGTGGGATCCGGTGGATGCTATCGGCAGCGTGGCGCACTACTTCCAGAAGCATGGCTGGCGCAGCGGCGAAAATGTGGCGGTTCCGGCCAACGGTCAGGCACCGATGCTGGAAGATGGCTTCAAAACCCGTTACAGCGTCAGTATGCTGGCAGCGTCAGGACTGTCACCACAAGGCTCGCTGAACGGTAACGATCAGGTCAGTCTGTTGCGCCTCGATTTGGGCTCCAGCTACCAGTACTGGTACGGCTTACCTAATTTCTATGTCATTACCCGCTACAACCACAGTACTCATTATGCGATGGCGGTGTGGCAGTTAGGTGAGGCAGTGAGCAAGGCACGGCAGGGCGGGCTGTTATAAAGGCTATCCTTGTTAACTACAAGGTTATATGATGGCGCCCTTTTTAAGGCCACACAGCCACTGATATCTCTGGAGTCGTTATGTCTTTACCTGCCTGCCCAGCTTGTCACGCCGATTACACCTGGCAAGATGGCGATAACCTCAACTGCCCCTCCTGCGGCCATATCTGGACCGAGGGAGAAGGTGACAGCAGCAATGCAACACTGGAAGTGCGTGATGCCAACGGCAATCTGCTGGCAGATGGCGACAGCGTTACGGTGATCAAAGATCTCAAAGTGAAGGGCAGTTCCTCATCACTGAAGATCGGCACCAAAGTGAAAAGCATTCGTCTGGTTGAAGGTGACCACAACATCGACTGTAAAATCGACGGATTTGGTCCGATGAAATTAAAATCTGAGTTTGTGAAAAAGAACTGAGATCAGGGGCGCAGGGATGCGTCCGCTATCCTGTTTAGTTGAACAGCTGTTCGATTGCAGCACACTGTTCCGCGCTCAGAGCGCCACCATAGTTACGTGAGCCGCTGCTCATTGATTCATAGCGACGCGCCACGGCGGTTTTAATCGTCGTCACAAAATCATCGCCGATAGTTTAAATTGCCGTCAGTCGGCCGATCTGCTGTTGCAGGCGCATCAGCTCGGGTAGATTGCCCGCTCGCCATGTGGTCATCATTTGGGCAAAATACTCCGTCACAATGTTATTCAGTCCTGAGATCACCCCGGCACCGCCCGCCAGCAGATTGGGAAGCAGGTATTCGCCATACCCTGACAGTACGGTGAAATCACTGCGCACCTTGATGCGGGTCTCTTCGAGCATCGCCCGGTTATGCGACAGGCCATCCACCGTATCTTTGATGCCGACAAAGTTGGGCAGCTTTGCAGCCAGGGCAGCAATCAGCGCCGGCGTCAGGTCGCAGCCGGTGCGTGCCGGAAAATTGTAGGCAAACCATTCGCCACCCAGCTGTGCGTCAAGCGCTTCGAAGTAATGCATCAGCTGATGTTGCGTCTGGCCGTAATAGTAGGGCGGTAGCACCATCACCGCATCAATGTCATTTTTCCAGGCAGCTTCAGCCAGCTCCAGCATGTCAGGGATACAGGTCGCCAAGACGTTCACCACCATTTTCAGCGATGATAATGGCCTGACTTCCTTAATCAACTGTAAACGCTCTTGCTGCGTCAGTGAGGCGAACTCGCCAATGCTGCCCATCACCAACAGGGTGTCGATACCGGCGTCATTGAGGCGAGAGAAATGTCGCCCGAGCGCGTCGATATCAACGGCGCCCTGCGCATTGAACGGGGTAACAGAAGGGCACCAGACACTGATAAAGGCCGATTTTTCACTCATAGCTAACGCCTGAACCGGGTGTTAAAAAAATGAAGCAGTGTTTTAACTTAATTATTCCAACTGGTGTGTGCCAGCGCATGATTCAAAAATGAACAACGGGTCGCACTTTTTCACCTTTCATCCGTCTGAGTAAACGAATGCATCTGATAACGAAGCGAGAGATCATGATGAAAGAGTGGGATCCCGTGCTGTATCGCAAATTTGAAGCGGAACGAACCCGTCCAGCCCGCGAACTGCTGGCGCGCATCAGCCTGGAACAGGTTGAGCAGGTGACCGATCTGGGATGCGGACCCGGCAACAGCACCGAGCTGCTCGCCAAGGCCTGGCCGCTGGCGCAGATCACCGGAATCGACAATTCTACGACGATGCTAACTCAGGCCAGTGAACGCCTGCCGCACTGCCGTTTTGTCCAGGCGGACATCCGTAGCTGGCAGGCGGATGCGCCGCAGCAGGTAGTTTATGCCAACGCTTCTTTACAATGGCTGGATAAACACGCCACGCTGTTTCCCCATTTGGTCAGCCAGCTGGTGCCCGGAGGCGTGCTGGCGATCCAGATGCCTGATAACCTTAATGAGCCGTCGCACCAGTTGATGCGCGAGGTGGCGGCAACAGATCGCTGGCGTTCCCGCATCAATGCAGAAGCCGCTGAACGTACACAACTGCTCTCCACTGGCGAGTATTACGATCTGCTTACCCAGGCAGGTTGTGAGGTGGATATCTGGCGTACCACCTATTATCACGTGATGGCCGATGCACAGGCGATTATCAGTTGGCTGCAGGCGACCGGCTTAAGGCCTTTCCTGGCGACGCTGGATGGGTCTGAACAGACGGCGTTTCTTACCGATTATCATCAGCGTTTGCTTAGCGCCTATGCGGCCCAGGCTAATAGTCAGGTTTTGCTCGCCTTCCCGCGTCTTTTCATCATTGCGGTGAAAAAACAGTAAGCGCGGTGGAAAACAAGCCGCAAAAACAGCGCAATAGTGATGAGTGACCTTGAAAAAGCCGTTTTTCTGCACCACCTTCAACCCATAGCTTAAGGGAGAGTTGTAATGGATGATCAGCAATTACAGGCACTAAGTGCGCAGATAGGTGAGCAGCTGAAGCAGCTTAATGCCACCGTAACCTGTGCGGAATCCTGCACGGGGGGATGGATTGCCAAAGTCTTTACCGATATCAGCGGCAGTTCCGCTTGGTTCGAACGCGGTTTTGTGACCTACAGTAATGAGGCCAAACAGCAACTGGTTAATGTTCAGGCAGCCTCGCTGGCGCAGTATGGCGCGGTAAGTGACGCGGTGGTGCGTGAGATGGCGCTGGGTGCGCGCCAGGCGGCTCATGCTGACTACGCGATCTCCGTCAGTGGCATTGCCGGCCCGGATGGCGGCAGTGAAGAAAAACCGGTAGGCACGGTGTGGTTTGGCTTTGCCGGACCGCAGGATAAAATATTGACTTTTGAGCAGCATTTTAGCGGCGATCGTGATGCCGTGCGCCGCCAGTCGGTTGCATGGGCCCTGCAGAAACTGTATGGCGAATTTCTGACAAATTAAACTTGATACTGTATGACTATACAGTATAATTGTCGGCAACAGAAAGAGTGCAGGCACCCTGAGTGCGTGTTTACCCGGCTTGATTAGGAGTTGAAATGGCGATTGATGAAAACAAACAGAAGGCTTTAGCTGCCGCGCTGGGCCAGATTGAGAAACAATTTGGTAAAGGCTCCATCATGCGCTTGGGTGAAGACCGCTCAATGGATGTGGAAACCATCTCTACCGGTTCGCTCTCGCTGGATATCGCATTAGGCGCAGGCGGTCTGCCAATGGGCCGTATCGTTGAGATCTACGGCCCCGAGTCTTCCGGTAAAACCACGCTGACCCTGCAGGTTATCGCGTCTGCACAGCGAAAAGGTAAAACCTGTGCCTTTATCGATGCCGAGCATGCGCTTGATCCGGTTTACGCTAAGAAACTGGGCGTAGACATCGATAACCTGCTCTGCTCTCAGCCCGACACCGGGGAGCAGGCGCTGGAAATCTGTGATGCGCTGGCGCGCTCTGGCGCCGTTGATGTCATCATCGTGGACTCCGTCGCCGCTCTGACGCCTAAAGCGGAAATTGAAGGTGAAATCGGTGACTCACATATGGGCCTCGCGGCACGTATGATGAGTCAGGCAATGCGTAAACTGGCCGGTAACCTGAAGCAGTCAAATACCCTGCTAATTTTCATCAACCAGATCCGTATGAAAATTGGTGTGATGTTTGGTAACCCGGAAACGACGACTGGTGGTAACGCGCTGAAGTTCTACGCCTCTGTCCGTCTTGATATCCGCCGTATCGGTGCAATCAAAGAGGGCGATAACGTGGTGGGCAGTGAAACCCGCGTTAAAGTGGTTAAAAACAAAATTGCCGCGCCATTTAAACAGGCTGAATTTCAGATCATGTACGGCGAAGGTATCAATACCTTTGGTGAGCTGGTTGACCTTGGCGTGAAGCACAAGCTGATTGAAAAAGCAGGTGCATGGTACAGCTACAATGGCGACAAGATTGGTCAGGGTAAATCGAATGCCGGCAACTTCCTGAAAGATAACGCTGCTGTGGCAAACGAAATTGATCTGAAGTTGCGTGAGATGCTGCTTAACGGCGCGGATGAAAAACTCGCAGCAGATAAGTCTGCTGAGAACGAAAACGCTGAAAGTGAAGCGAACGAAGACTTCTAATCGCTGATGCGGGAGGGGCGAAAGCCTCCCCCGTAGTTTTTACCCCCTCTATTATCTTTCTTGCCTTCCCTCTGTCCTGTTCTGTCGCCATAATCTCCTCCCTGTTTGTACAAGGTGCGCAGTATGACTGAACCCTCTCAGCCCCAACCCAATGTGGTTTCTTACTCTCGTCTGCTAGACCGTGCGATGCGTATTCTGGGTCAGCGCGATCACAGCCGTGCGGAGTTAGCACGTAAATTGCAACAGTCAGCTCAGCGTGCCGCATGGGCGCAGAAAAAAGAGCCCGAAATTGTTACCGAAGCACTGCTGCAGCAGGTACTGGACTGGTGCCAGGAAAGCGGCTGGTTAAATGACGAGCGTTTTACCGAGCGGTTTATCCAGAGCCGGAGCCGTAAAGGTTTTGGGTCACAACGTGTGCGCCTGGAACTGGCCCAGAAAGGCATCGACCGTGAAGCTATTGATATTGCGATGGAAGAGACGGACGTTGACTGGCCGGCGTGTGCGGCTCAGCTGGCGGAGCGAAAATTCGGACACCCCCTGCCCACAGAGTGGAAAGAGAAAGCGAAAGTACTACGCTATCTGCAGTCAAAGGGCTTTATGACCGAAGATATCCAGTCCATTTTCAGAAAATTTGATGACTAAAAGCCGATGTAATTTTACTTCCCACCGAAGAAAATTTATCTTATTCCCACTTTTTGTTCCGCTAATCAGGCACCACGAGAATGTGGCCGCGCCGATCAGAGGGAACGTTCGTTAGCGTGATTCCAGGATATATATGAGCAAGAGCACTGCTGAGATCCGTCAAGCGTTTCTCGACTTTTTTCATAGCAAGGGACATGAGGTTGTAACCAGCAGCTCCCTCGTACCGAATAACGATCCAACGTTATTGTTTACTAACGCCGGGATGAACCAGTTTAAAGATGTGTTCCTCGGTCAGGACAAACGTGATTACACACGTGCGACCACATCCCAACGCTGCGTACGCGCAGGCGGTAAACACAACGATCTTGAAAATGTCGGCTACACCGCTCGTCACCACACCTTCTTTGAAATGCTGGGTAACTTCAGCTTTGGTGACTACTTCAAGAGAGAGGCGATTGGTTTTGCCTGGGAACTGCTGACGAGCGAACAGTGGTTCAGCCTGCCAAAAGAGCGTCTGTGGGTGACGGTCTATGAAACCGATGATGAGGCCTTTGATATCTGGGCGAATGAAATCGGTGTGCCACGCGAACGCATTATTCGCATCGGCGACAACAAGGGCAGCGCATATGCGTCAGATAACTTCTGGCAGATGGGCGATACGGGTCCTTGTGGTCCGTGCAGCGAGATTTTCTACGATCATGGCGATCACATATGGGGTGGCCCACCAGGCAGTCCGGAAGAAGATGGTGACCGTTACATTGAAATCTGGAATATCGTCTTTATGCAGTTTAACCGTCAGGCTGATGGCACCATGCTGCCGCTGCCAAAACCGTCGGTTGATACCGGAATGGGCCTTGAGCGCATTTCTGCCGTTCTGCAACATGTCAACTCCAACTATGAAATCGACCTGTTCCAGAAACTGATTCAGGCCGTGGCACAGGTTACCGGCGCCACTGACCTCAGTAACAAATCGCTGCGCGTCATTGCCGACCACATCCGCTCCTGTGCTTTCCTGATTGCCGATGGCGTGCTCCCCTCAAATGAGAACCGTGGCTACGTGCTGCGTCGTATCATTCGTCGCGCCGTGCGTCATGGCAACATGCTGGGTGCCAAAGAGGCTTTCTTCTATAAGCTGGTTGCGCCGTTGATTGAAGTCATGGGTGCAGCAGGTGAAGAGTTACAGCGCCAGCAGGCTCAGGTTGAGCAGGTATTGAAAAGCGAAGAAGATCAGTTTGCCAGAACGCTGGAGCGCGGACTGGCGCTGCTGGATGAAGAACTGGAAAAACTGCAGGGCGACACGCTGGATGGTGAAATCCTCTTTCGCCTCTACGATACCTTTGGCTTCCCGGTTGATTTAACGGCTGACGTCTGCCGTGAACGCAATCTGAAAATCGATGAAGCGGGCTTTGAGCAGGCGATGGAGCAACAGCGTCAGCGCGCACGTGAAGCGAGTGGCTTTGGCGCTGACTACAGCAACGTTATCCGCATCGATGCCGCCTCATCCTTCAAAGGCTACGACCAGCTCGACTTAGCTGCTACGGTTAAAGCGCTCTATGTTGCAGGCGAGTCGGTTGATGAAGTGACCGCGGGTCAGGATGCCGTTGTTGTGCTGGATGAAACCCCATTCTATGGCGAATCGGGGGGGCAGGTAGGCGATACCGGTGTGCTGAAAGGGAAGAATGCTGAATTTAGCGTCCAGGATACACAAAAATATGGTCAGGCAATTGGTCATGTCGGTAAGCTGACCGCAGGGCAGTTGCGTATCGGTGATCGTCTTGAGGCGCAGGTTGATGCGGCACGTCGTGCGCGCATCCGTCTTAATCACTCTGCTACCCACTTATTGCATGCCGCTCTGCGTCAGGTTTTAGGCGAGCATGTAGCGCAGAAAGGCTCGCTGGTTAACGACAAGTACCTGCGTTTCGATTTCTCGCATTTCGAAGCGATGAAACCTCAGGAGATTCGTCAGGTCGAAGATATCGTCAATGCACAGATTCGTCGCAACCTGCCGGTAGAAACTGAAGTGATGGATCTTGATGCGGCGAAGTCTAAAGGTGCAATGGCGCTCTTTGGCGAGAAATATGATCAGCGCGTGCGCGTTCTGACCATGGGTGATTTCTCCGTTGAACTGTGCGGTGGTACCCATGCTGCGCGCACCGGTGATATCGGCCTATTCCGCATTCAGGCTGAGTCAGGTACCGCAGCCGGTGTCCGTCGTATTGAAGCGATTACTGGTGAAGGCGCACTGGCTCAGGTCAATGCGCAGAGCAGCCAGCTTCATGATCTTGCTCAGCTGGTAAAAGCGAACAGCAGCAACCTGAACGATAAAGTGCGTGGTCTGGTCGATCATGTCCGGACTCTGGAAAAGGAGTTGCAGCAACTTCGCGATCAGCAAGCCGCGCAGGAAAGCGTTTCACTGAGCAGCAATGCCATCGACATTAAGGGCGTCAAACTGCTGGTCAGTGAGCTCAACAATGTCGACCCCAAAATGTTGCGTACCATGGTTGATGATCTTAAGAATCAACTGGGGTCGGCTATTATTGTGCTGGCGACGGTTGCTGAAGGTAAGGTGTCGCTGATCGCGGGTGTGACCAAAGATCTGACTGACCGGGTTAAAGCGGGTGAGTTGGTTGCCGGTCTGGCACAACAGGTTGGTGGGAAGGGCGGTGGCCGTCCTGATATGGCACAAGCGGGTGGTAACGATGCTGACGCGCTGAAAGTGGCTCTGGCTGGGGTTGAGAGCTGGGTTAACAGTCGCCTGTAATGAAATAGAACAAGACATCGTCTGAAGCGTCAGAACCCCGGTTCCGGCGCTTTTTAATACGATACTAAAGCAGCAAATGACAAAGTCCGGTTGATGTAGTGTATTTCGGCTAAACTAACTATCAGCAGAATGTATTGGCGCATCGATGTGCATTGATGTATCTCTCATAGTCAATGTGCAGCGTTAAGTGATGGATAATGCCGGGAGCCTGTACTAGCCCGACTCTTTTAATCTTTCAAGGAGCAAAGAATGCTTATTCTAACTCGTCGAGTTGGTGAAACCCTCATGATCGGTGATGAGGTAACTGTAACGGTGCTGGGTGTTAAGGGTAACCAGGTTCGTATAGGGGTTAACGCGCCGAAAGAAGTGTCTGTGCATCGCGAAGAGATCTATCAACGCATCCAGGCTGAAAAAACGCAACAAACCAGCGTTTAACGGATTCAGCGTCTCGCACCTGTGCGAGGCGCTACCGCTTTATATAAAAATCCTGCCTTTTCTATTCTCACGTTTCTTCCCTGTTTTGTTAACGTCGTCATCTTTCATTGTTGATAATTCACTCTTTTTGTCGCCATTTCGTCCCAATTGGGTGTGATTTGTTCAATCAAACAAAGTTTCGGAAAAATTGTTTGACTTAAAAGTCCGGGAAAGTAATATGTGCGCCACGCAGTGCCGATGAGCAGAAACAACGTTCAGACGCACAGTTCGAAAGAAAGCGTAAGGTGAGGTGGCCGAGAGGCTGAAGGCGCTCCCCTGCTAAGGGAGTATACGGTCAAAAGCTGTATCGAGGGTTCGAATCCCTCCCTCACCGCCATTTTCGATGCATCCATAGCTCAGCTGGATAGAGTACTCGGCTACGAACCGAGCGGTCGGAGGTTCGAATCCTCCTGGATGCACCATCGAAACGAAGTATAAAGCGAATTAGCAATTCCTTTCATGGTGAGTAGTTAGCACCCTGCGTTGTACAAGAATCAGATTTATGCATCCATAGCTCAGCTGGATAGAGTACTCGGCTACGAACCGAGCGGTCGGAGGTTCGAATCCTCCTGGATGCACCATTCTTCGTATCATCCTCAGGTTGGTTTCTGAA
>NZ_JBBCMO010000006.1:0-251951 GCF_037152305.1 Pantoea sp. AS142
TCAGCAAGTGGCTGATGCCGTGAAAGAACCGGTGGAGCGGTAGTTCAGTTGGTTAGAATACCTGCCTGTCACGCAGGGGGTCGCGGGTTCGAGCCCCGTCCGTTCCGCCACCCTATTAGGGGCGTAGTTCAATTGGTAGAGCACCGGTCTCCAAAACCGGGTGTTGGGGGTTCGAGTCCCTCCGCCCCTGCCAGAAAACGATCCTTTGCTTCGGCAAAGGATTTTTTTTGTCTTTAAAAAAGCAAAAAAGAAAACCAGCTAAATCTAACTGGCCTCTGATCTTCCCTGCTTACCTCTTTGCCTGCAAATTCAGCTATTTTGCCTGACCAGAATCGGGAATTTAAGCAACTGGCGAATATGTGCCTGCTGATCGCTGTTCTGCAACCAGACAGCATAGAGCGGACGAACGGCGACAGGCGTATCCGGGATCACCATTAACTCACTGTATACGCTCTGCCAGAAGTCCGGTAGAAATGCGCACGCTCCGGTCGTATGCAGCAGTTCACGGGTGACATGTGCCGACGTGGTGGTCAGTACCGGCACATCATCAGCTCCGGAGAGGTAGCTCTGATGCTGATGAAAATCTGCTCCCCATTCTAGCTTAATGTAATCGTAATTTTCCCGCTTCTCGCTCTGCCGGGCGCAGAAAAGGGCCAGTGAAATATGACCAATCTGCTGACTGGTTAACTCATCCATTTTAGGCGCTTCCGTAGTGATCAACAGATCCAGCTGGCGTTCATGGAGCTGCTTAACCAGCAGATGTCGCTGTGCTATCCGCGCTTCTAAATGTAGACTCTCCCGATTCTCATATAGCGTCTGTAGCCATGGCGTCAGATAAGCCTCCCATAGCGATGCACTGGCACCGATTGAAAGCTCATGGTGCTGCTGAGTGTGAGAGACCTCCTTCTTCGCCATCATCCAGGTGCTCATCAGGCTTTCAGCATAGGGAAGCAGCCGCTCTCCGGCGGCCGTAAGGCGTATGTTATTACGATGTCGGGTAAAAAGATTAACGCCAAGCTGATTCTCTAACTGACGGATGCGAAAACTGACAGCAGATTGCGTGAGGTAAAGTGCTTCTGCAGCACGGCCGAAATGGCGTGTTCTGCTCACTTCCAGGAAAGTTTTCAGTAATTCCGTATCCACAGCGTTCTCCCAAAAAATGTTTGTCGTATAGATTTAAATCTTTTGTTTTACACTCTGTCAAGCCTATCTAATACTCCGCGCCATTAACAGCACGGCATTAGAAAATCAGGAGCGTGTAACATGGCGGAAAGCTTCTCAACAGAGAATCGTTTCTTTGATAACAAACATTACCCGCGTGGTTTCTCACGCCACGGTGACTTTACTATTAAAGAAGCTCAGCTTCTTGAACGCCACGGTTTCGCCTTTAATGAGCTGGATTTATCAAAGCGTGAGCCTGCAACAGAAGAAGAACGTTTGTTTATTGAAGTGTGTCGTGGTGTGCGTGAGCCGCAAACAGAAGCTGAACGTGTATGGTCTAAATATATGACCCGCATTAAGCGTCCTAAACGTTTTCATACGCTGTCTGGCGGTAAACCGCAGATGGACACCGTTGAAGACTTTACCGACAGCGACGATTAACAGAGAAGGGGCGAAAGCCCCTTTTTTATTGCAGGCTGTTATGCAGATGAATCATTAATCGATCAATAGTGCGATAGCTGACTGCTTCCTGCAGATGGTGCCGTGTGATGTCTCCATCCCCAGCCAGATCGGCCACGGTACGTGCCACTTTTAAAATCCGCTGCCAGGCTCGGACAGATAGCCCCAGCTTCTCCAGCACTGATTCCAGCCACTCCGCATCCTTTTTAGCAGGCTGGCACCAGCGCATAATCTCTGCGTTGTTTAAATGCGCATTAATTTTGCCTGCGCGAGCCAGCTGAAGCTCACGCGCGGCGACCACCCGATGACGAACCTGCTCAGAAGCTTCTGCTGTGGGACGTTGACCGCTGAGCATGCCACTGGGCAATAGCGGTACCTCTAGCGAAAGATCAAAACGATCAAGAAAAGGGCCCGATAGCTTACTGAGATAACGCAGCACCTGTTGGGGCGAGCAGCGGTTATGCTGTCCCTGATAATGCCCGGTTGGACTTGGATTCATCGCAGCAATCAGCTGAAATCGTGCCGGATAGGTGACTTTTGCCCGGGCACGTGAAATGGCGATGACGCCCGACTCTAATGGCTCACGCAAAGAGTCCAGCACCTTGCGATCAAATTCCGGTAGTTCATCCAGAAAAAGCACGCCGTTATGTGCCAGGGAGATCTCTCCGGGCCGTGGCAGTGAGCCGCCACCAATCAAAGCATAGAGAGAGGCGCTGTGGTGAGGCGACCTGAAAGGCCGGGTGCGCCACTGTCGGTGCAGGGTACTGCTGTTCACCAGGCTAGCGATTGCTGCACACTCCAGTGCTTCCTGATCGCTTAAAGCAGGCATGATGCCGGGAAGTCGGGTTGCGAGCATGGTTTTACCGGTGCCAGGGGGCCCAATCAGCAGCAGGTTATGCCCGCCAGCCGCAGTGATCTCCAGTGCTCTGCGTCCCTGTTCCTGACCAATGATATCAGCGAGATCGTCAGCAGACACCTCACTCAGATGCTCAGGGTACTGGGACATCGGTAATGTGAGTTCATTGCGCAGAAAAGCGCACACTTCGCTGAGGTGAGAGGCAACCAGCGACGATCCCTGACGGATAAGTCCGGCATCACACTGATTATCAGTAGAGAGAACCAGCTGCCGTCCAGCCTGAATGGCCACCATAGCTGCTGGAATCGCGCCCTGTACACTGCATAGGGCTCCGTCGAGTGCCAGTTCACCCAGAAACTCATAGTGCATCAGCTTGTCGGCCGGAAGCTGCTCAGAGGCGACCAGGATGGCGATCGCCATGGGTAAGTCATACCGGCCGCCCTCTTTGGGTAAATCCGCCGGTGCCAGATTAATGGTAACGCGCTTTGCCGGGAAGGTAAAACCGCTGTTGATAATGGCGCTGCGTACCCGCTCACGCGCCTCTTTCACCGTAGTTTCAGGCAGACCGACTAGCGTTAATGCAGGCAGCCCGTTACTGATGTGTGCCTCGATGGTCACCAGCGGGGCTTCCACTCCCAATGCTGCCCGAGTCAGTACTTTTGACAATGACATACTCGCTCCTTGTTGCCGTCAGTCTGGTGACAGTGTTAACGGAAAGCGAGAGCATGATCGGCAACGTTCGGGTTAATGCACAACTCATCAGAAGGTTTTTCACGGCGCCTTAAAATGTTGCGAGACTGTACGCAAATTCACCAAGATATTATTACGTCACTAAAGTGATGAATAATTATCATCATGTAATTATTTCTTTTATTACAGATTGATAAGCCGTGATTAAGCGCCTCGCACTAAAAAAAACCTGCAAAAAAAGTTGTGTCATGCCCCCTGACTATGATAACTCTGTAGGCATTACTTCGAACACTACAAAGAATTGAATAACACATGAAAGCCCTTCTACAAGTGATTAGCCTGGTCGTGATTAGCGTGGTGGTGGTTATTAACCTACCGTGCGGGGCAACGCTTGGAGAAAGAAAGGCTTAAAAATCAAGCCTCGAATCCGAAAAAACCCCCGCACCGAAAGGTCCGGGGGTTTTTTTTCGACCCGAGGAAATATCAGTAAATCCACAAGGAACAAACAATGAACAGTAGCATAAAATTCTGTTGTTCCGGTCAGGACACAGGAGAATAGCGATGACAGGTGCACAGTGGGTAGTTCAGGCTTTACGCGCACAGGGTGTTGATACCGTTTTTGGTTACCCTGGTGGCGCAATCATGCCGGTATACGATGCGCTATACGATGGCGGCGTGGAACACCTGTTGTGTCGTCACGAGCAGGGCGCTGTAATGGCAGCGATTGGTTATGCACGTTCAACCGGCAAAACCGGCGTCTGTATTGCCACCTCCGGTCCTGGCGCGACAAACCTGATCACTGGCCTGGCTGATGCCATGATGGATTCGGTTCCGGTCGTTGCGGTTACCGGTCAGGTCTCCTCTGCCTTCATCGGCACCGATGCATTTCAGGAGATCGACGTACTGGGACTCTCACTAGCCTGCACCAAACACAGCTTCCTGGTGGCGTCGCTGGATGAGCTGCCCGCCATCATGGCAGAAGCCTTTGCGCTGGCGCGGTCGGGCCGCCCCGGTCCGGTACTGGTTGATATCCCGAAAGATATTCAGGTTGCACAGGGTGAACCCGCACCGCATCTGGTCACGGTGGAAGAGAGAAACGCGCTACCGCATCAGGCCATTCACGAAGCACGCGCCCTGATGGTGCAGGCCAGGAAGCCAATGCTCTACGTCGGCGGCGGTGTCGGTCTGGCACAGGCTGTTCCGGCACTGCGGGCACTGGCAAAAGAGACCGGCATCCCGGCTGTGGCTACCCTGAAGGGGCTGGGCAGTGTGGACCCCCACAATGACGTCTATCTTGGTATGCTGGGGATGCACGGTACCAAAGCCGCCAACTTTGCCGTACAGGCGTGTGACCTGCTAATTGCAGTCGGCGCCCGTTTTGACGACCGTGTGACCGGCAAATTGGACACCTTTGCACCGCACGCCAGCGTGATTCATCTCGACATCGATCCCGCCGAGTTAAACAAATTACGTCGCGCGCACGTCTCTTTACAGGGTGATCTCAACGAACTACTGCCTGCCCTGAGCCAGCCTTTGCCTATCGACGCCTGGCGTGAAGAGGTGAAAGCGCTTAAAGCCAGTCACCCATGGCGCTACGACCATCCGGGCGACGCAATCTATGCACCGCTGCTGCTTAAGCAGCTTTCCGATCGCAAACCGGCCAAGGCCGTGATAACTACCGACGTCGGTCAGCACCAGATGTGGACAGCACAACACATGGCATTCAACGCGCCGGAGAACTTCATCACCTCCAGCGGTTTAGGCACCATGGGCTTTGGTTTACCTGCCGCTATCGGTGCACAGGTTGCGCGCCCGGAAGACACGGTTATTTGTGTCTCTGGCGATGGCTCCATCATGATGAATATCCAGGAGCTGGGCACTATCAAGCGCGGCAAGCTGCCGGTCAAAATCGTGCTGCTGGATAACCAGCGTCTGGGCATGGTGCGCCAGTGGCAACAGCTCTTTTTCGACGGTCGCTTCAGTGAAACCAATCTGTCTGACAACCCCGACTTCCTCACGCTGGCCAGCGCTTTCAATATTCCCGGCCAGCGCATTACCCGTAAAGATCAGGTCGACGCCGCCCTTGATGCTCTGCTGAACAGCGAAGGTCCTTACTTCCTGCATGTTGCAATTGATGAGCATGAAAACGTCTGGCCACTGGTACCGCCGGGTGCCAGTAATGCAAACATGATGGAGAAAACCGTATGAACCAGCATCAATTGTCTATCGAAGCCCGTTTCCGCCCTGAAATATTGGAGCGCATTTTACGCGTCGTGCGTCACCGCGGTTTTCAGGTCTGTTCTATGAACATGGCCTCAGTCGCCGACGCCGAAAACATTAATATTGAATTGACCGTTGCCAGTCAGCGCCCCGTCGATTTACTGTCTTCGCAGTTAAGCAAATTGATCGACGTCGCATGCGTTCAGATTCAACAACAGACAACACAACAAATCCGCGCTTAGCCGCGAGAGGAAATAACAATGAGCACGAAGAAAGCAGACTTTATTTGGTTCAATGGCGAGATGGTTAAGTGGGAAGAGGCGAAGGTCAGCGTCATGTCCCACGCATTGCACTATGGTACGTCGGTGTTTGAAGGCGTGCGCTGCTACGACTCTCACAAAGGACCGGTTGTGTTCCGCCATCGCGAACACATGCAACGTCTGCACGACTCCGCCAAAATTTACCGCTTCCCGATTAAAAGCAGCGTTGATGAGCTGATGGAAGCGTGCCGCGAAGTCATCCGCGTGAACAAACTGAAAAGTGCTTATATCCGTCCGCTGGCCTTTGTCGGCGATGTGGGTCTGGGCGTAAATCCGCCAGACGGCTTCACCACCGACGTAATCATCGCTGCATTCCCGTGGGGCGCTTATTTGGGCGCTGAAGCCCTGGAGAATGGCATCGATGCCATGGTCTCCTCATGGAACCGCGTAGCACCGAATACCCTGCCAACAGCCGCTAAAGCGGGCGGTAACTACCTCTCCTCACTGCTGGTGGGCAGCGAAGCCCGTCGTCATGGCTATCAGGAAGGCATCGCGCTGGATACCAATGGCCTGATCTCAGAAGGTGCAGGCGAAAACCTGTTTGAAGTCAAAGATGGCGTGCTCTTTACCCCGCCATTTACCTCTTCAGCGCTGCCGGGCATCACCCGCGATGCCATCATCACGCTGGCGCGTGATATGGGCATTGACGTGCGTGAGCAGACCCTGTCGCGTGAATCGCTTTACCTGGCAGACGAAGTCTTTATGTCTGGCACCGCCGCAGAAATTACACCGGTGCGCAGCGTTGATCGCATTCAGGTTGGCGAAGGCAAACGTGGCCTGGTGACCAAACGCATCCAGGAGGCCTTCTTTGGCTTGTTCACCGGCGAAACCGAAGACAAATGGGGCTGGTTAGATCCGGTTAACCCATAATCAGATACAGCGCGGGCGTCATCTGACGTCCGCGAGCTTATTCTTACTGGAGTAAATAGAGCATGCCTAAGTACCGTTCCGCCACTACCACCCACGGCCGTAATATGGCGGGTGCCCGTGCCTTATGGCGCGCGACAGGAATGACCGACGACGATTTCGGCAAGCCGATTATCGCTGTGGTTAACTCATTCACCCAATTTGTACCGGGCCACGTTCACCTCCGCGACCTGGGTAAACTCGTTGCCGAGCAGATTGAAGCGGCAGGCGGTGTGGCTAAAGAGTTCAACACCATCGCGGTGGATGACGGTATTGCCATGGGGCATGGCGGCATGCTGTATTCACTGCCTTCGCGCGAGCTGATTGCTGACTCGGTCGAATACATGGTCAACGCGCACTGTGCCGACGCCATGGTCTGTATTTCTAACTGCGACAAAATCACTCCTGGTATGCTGATGGCGTCATTGCGCCTCAATATCCCGGTGATCTTCGTTTCAGGCGGCCCGATGGAAGCGGGTAAAACCAAGCTTTCTGATCAGATCATCAAGCTGGACCTGGTGGATGCGATGATTCAGGGTGCCAACCCGAACGTCAGCGATGCCGACAGTGAGCAGATCGAACGCTCTGCCTGTCCGACCTGCGGCTCCTGTTCCGGTATGTTCACCGCTAACTCGATGAACTGCCTGACCGAAGCACTCGGCCTGTCGCAGCCAGGCAACGGTTCACTGCTGGCCACGCACGCCGATCGCAAAGAGCTGTTCATCAATGCCGGTAAGCGCATCGTCAGTCTGACCAAGCGCTACTACGAGCAGGATGACGTCAACATGCTGCCGCGTAACATCGCGAACAAGGCCGCTTTCGAGAACGCCATGATGCTGGATATCGCCATGGGCGGCTCCACCAACACTGTGCTGCACCTGCTGGCGGCGGCACAGGAAGGCGACATCGACTTCAACATCTCCGACATCGATCGCCTGTCACGTAAAGTGCCTCAGCTTTGTAAAGTCGCGCCAAGTACCCCGAAATACCACATGGAAGACGTGCATCGCGCCGGTGGCGTTTTCGCGATTCTGGGCGAGCTGGATCGCGCAGGTCTGTTCGACAGCAGCGCGCGCAACATCCTGCAGCAGACGATGCGTGAAACGCTGGATCAGTACGACATCATGCTGACCAAAGATCAGGCAGTAAAAGATATGTTCCGCGCGGGCCCGGCGGGCATCCGTACTACCCAGGCATTCTCGCAGAACTGCCGCTGGGAAACGCTGGATGATGACCGTGCCGAGGGCTGTATTCGCACACGCGAAAACGCTTACTCACAGGATGGCGGTCTGGCCGTGCTCTACGGCAACATCGCGGAAGATGGCTGTATCGTAAAAACTGCGGGCGTAGACAAAGAGATCCTGACCTTCACCGGCCCGGCCAAAGTCTATGAAAGCCAGGATGACGCTGTTGAAGCAATTCTGGGCGGTAAAGTGGTTGCGGGAGACGTGGTGGTGATCCGCTACGAAGGACCAAAAGGCGGGCCAGGCATGCAGGAGATGCTCTATCCGACCACTTATCTGAAATCGATGGGGCTGGGCAAAAGCTGCGCACTGATCACCGACGGTCGTTTCTCGGGCGGCACATCGGGCCTCTCTATCGGTCACGCCTCGCCTGAAGCAGCCAACGGCGGCACCATTGCGCTGGTCAAAGATGGCGACACCATCGAAATCGATATCCCTAACCGCGGTATCAAACTCGCCGTGCCGGATAACGAACTGCACGCCCGTCGTGAAGAGCAGCAGGCACGTGGCGATGCGGCGTATACGCCGGTCAATCGTCAGCGTGAAGTCTCCTTTGCGCTGCGTGCCTACGCATTACTCGCGACCAGTGCTGACAAAGGTGCCGTCCGCGATAAGAGCAAGCTGGGAGGCTAACAATGGCCGAGTCTCAACCGCTACCCGAGGCGCCTTGTGGCGCCGAGTATTTGCGCGCAGTGTTGCGTTCACCGGTGTATGAAGTGGCACAGGTGACGCCGCTGCAGGTTATGGAAAAAATCTCATCGCGTCTCGGCAACACCATTCTGGTGAAGCGGGAAGATCGTCAGCCGGTGCACAGTTTCAAGCTGCGCGGTGCCTACGCGATGATTGCCGGTCTGAACGAAGAGCAGAAAGCGCGCGGCGTGGTGACGGCGTCAGCCGGTAACCATGCGCAGGGCGTGGCGCTCTCCGCCACTAAGCTGGGCATCAAATCACTGATTGTGATGCCGCTGGCGACGGCAGACATCAAGGTTGATGCGGTGCGCGCATTTGGCGGTGAGGCTTTCCTGTTTGGGGCCAACTTTGATGAGGCAAAAGCCAAAGCGATAGAACTCGCTGAACAGCGTGGCTACACCTTTGTGCCGCCATTTGACCATCCGGCCGTAATTGCCGGACAGGGCACGCTGGCGATGGAGTTGCTGCAGCAGGATGCGCATCTCGACCGGGTCTTTGTCCCGGTTGGCGGTGGCGGGCTGGCAGCCGGCGTCGCGGTGCTGATCAAGCAGCTGATGCCACAAATCAAAGTGATTGCGGTAGAGTCAGAAGATTCAGCCTGCCTGAAAGCGGCGCTGGAAGCGGGTCATCCGGTCGATTTGCTGCGTGTGGGCCTGTTTGCCGAAGGGGTGGCGGTAAAACGGATTGGCAGCGAAACCTTCCGGCTCTGTCAGGCTTACATTGATGACATCATCACCGTCGACAGCGATGCCATTTGTGCCGCGATGAAAGATCTGTTTGAAGATGTTCGCGCCGTGGCGGAGCCGTCTGGCGCGCTGGCGCTGGCGGGTATGAAAAAGTATATCCAGCAGCACGAGATCAAAGGCGAGCGGCTGGCGCATGTGTTATCCGGGGCCAACGTCAATTTCCACGGCCTGCGCTACGTCTCTGAGCGCTGTGAGCTGGGCGAACAGCGTGAAGCGCTGCTGGCCGTGACAATCCCGGAACAGCAGGGCAGCTTCTTGCGCTTCTGCCAGACGCTGGGCGGACGTTCTATCACTGAGTTCAACTACCGCTACGCCGATGCGGACAAAGCCTGCATCTTTGTTGGCGTGCGTCTGACCCGCGGCGTGGAAGAGCGCAGCGAAATCATCAGCGAGCTCACCAGCGGCGGTTATCAGGTGGTCGATCTTTCAGATGATGAGATGGCGAAACTGCACGTGCGCTATATGGTAGGCGGACGTCCCTCCAAGCCGCTGCGTGAACGACTTTTCAGCTTTGAATTCCCGGAGGCACCTGGTGCGTTGCTGAAGTTTCTGCAAACGCTGGGCACCCACTGGAATATCTCGCTGTTTCATTATCGCAGTCACGGCACCGATTATGGTCGTGTACTGGCAGCTTTTGAACTCGGCAGCGATGAGCCGCGCTTCGAAGAGCATCTCACCGATCTGGGTTATGACTTTCATGACGAAAGTCATAACCCGGCGTTTCGCTTCTTCCTGTCAGGCAACTGATTAAAGCTGGCTCCAGAAGGCACTGATCAGCGGCTCCCCGAGCCGCTTTTTTTGCACGCAGATGCCCAGTTCGAACGGCGCGACGGATTCAACATTTTCCAGCATCAGCACGCGGTTACGCACCGGTTCCGGGCTGTTTTCCAGCACCACATCCGGTAACAACGCAATTCCGCATCCCAGCGCCACCATCGAGACAATCGCCTCGTGGCCCGACACCGTGGCGTAAATCACCGGATTCGGGATGCGCTGGCGGCGGAACCAGAGATCGATACGCCGCCGTGCCGGTCCCTGCACCGGCAGGATAAACGGAATCTTTGACCAGTCGGGCTGCGGCTGTGTAGCCTGGGTGCGAACGGCACAGGGCAGTGCGGGCGCGATCAGTACCAGCGGGATCAGCCCCAGTGGCATAAAATCAATGCTGGCGGGCAGGGTTTCAGGACGTCCGGCAATCGCCAGATCGGCATCGCCAGAGTGCACTTTTTCCACCGCATCCGCTGCATCGCCGGTATCCAGTTTGATTTCCACCTGCGGATGTTCAGCGCGAAAGCGGTCGAGGATGGGTGGCAGATGGCTATAGGCCGCCGTTACCGAACAGAACAGGCGTAACTCGCCGCTGAGCGACGGACCATTAAGATCCATCACATGGCGCAGTTGCTGATACTGCAACAGCGTCTGCTGGGCAAACTGACGCAGGCGCTCGCCCGCTTCCGTCAGCGTCACGGTGCGGTTATCACGCAGAAACAGCGCATGGCCGACATCGTCTTCAAGCCGCTGGATCTGGCGTGACAGCGTGGAAGGGCTGACGTGCATCGCACGCGCGCTGCGCCCGAAGTGGCAGCTTTCAGCCAGATGAAGAAACAGTTTCAGATCCCGTAAATCCATGTGCGCGTCGCCTCTGGGTGGTGTTGCATTTATTGCAATGTGACGTTGTTAATATATCAATTTAAGCAACAGAATTCCTGTCATATGATGGGGTCATTCGCGGCGCTGCATGATACGCCGTTCCTGAACAAAAAAAGCAAACACAACCTTACCGGAGTACCCATGGCTAACTATTTCAACACATTGAACCTGCGCAACCAGCTGGCACAATTAGGCAAATGTCGTTTCATGGCGCGTGATGAATTCGCGGACGGTGCCAGCTTCCTGAAGGGCAAAAAAGTCGTTATCGTTGGCTGTGGCGCGCAGGGCCTGAATCAGGGTCTGAACATGCGTGATTCCGGTCTGGATGTCGCCTATGCACTGCGTGCCGAAGCGATTGCGGAGAAACGCCCTTCATGGCGCAAAGCGACCGATAACGGTTTCAAAGTGGGTACCTACGAAGATCTGATCCCGCAGGCGGACCTGGTCGTTAACCTGACGCCAGACAAGCAGCACTCTGCAGTGGTTCAGGCTGTTCAGCCGCTGATGAAAGATGGCGCTGCGCTGGGTTACTCGCACGGTTTCAACATCGTTGAAGTGGGCGAAAGCATCCGTAAAGACATCACCGTGGTGATGGTGGCACCGAAGTGCCCAGGTACGGAAGTGCGGGAAGAGTACAAACGTGGCTTTGGTGTCCCAACGCTGATCGCGGTTCACCCTGAAAACGATCCAAAAGGCGAAGGTATGGCGATTGCTAAAGCCTGGGCAGCAGCGACCGGCGGCGATCGTGCTGGCGTGCTGGAGTCCTCCTTCGTTGCAGAAGTGAAATCTGACCTGATGGGTGAGCAGACTATTCTGTGCGGCATGCTGCAGGCCGGTTCACTGCTCTGCTTCGATAAGCTGGTGGCTGAAGGTACCGAACCCGCTTACGCAGAAAAACTGATCCAGTTCGGCTGGGAGACCATCACCGAGTCACTGAAGTTTGGGGGTATCACCCTGATGATGGATCGCCTCTCTAACCCGGCAAAACTGCGCGCCTATGCGCTGTCAGAGCAGCTGAAAACCATCATGGCACCGCTGTTCCAGAAACATATGGATGACATCATTTCCGGCGAATTCTCTTCCGGCATGATGGCTGACTGGGCCAACGATGATAAAAACCTGCTGACCTGGCGTGAAGAGACCGGCCGGACCGCTTTCGAAACCGCCTCACAGTACGAAGGCAAAATCGAAGAGCAGGAGTACTACGACAAAGGTGTAGTGATGGTTGCGATGGTTAAAGCGGGCGTTGAGCTGGCGTTTGAAACGATGGTCGACGCCGGCATCATTGAAGAGTCTGCTTACTACGAATCACTGCATGAGCTGCCGCTGATCGCGAACACCATTGCCCGTAAGCGCCTGTATGAAATGAACGTGGTCATCTCTGATACCGCCGAATATGGTAACTACCTGTTCTCCTTCGCCGCGGTGCCGCTGCTGAAAGAGTTCATGACCACACTGCAACCGGGCGATCTGGGCAAAGCGGTTGAAGGCACGCAGGTTGACAATGCGCAGCTGCGTGATGTTAACGAAGCCGTTCGCCAGCATCCGATTGAAACTGTTGGCCGCAAACTGCGTGGCTACATGACCGATATGAAGCGTATCGCTGTCGCGGGCTAATAGTTTTCTTCACAGTTTTCAGCAAAATAAACCCCGGCTTGCCGGGGTTTATTGTTTGGGAACAATGCCTGAGAAGTTCGCTGGTGGAACGGTGCCTGCCTGCACTGCCTGCCTCGCTGTGAGAACGAGCCTGCACAGGCAACACGGTCAGATCGGAAAGGCGCTTAAGCCAATCCCTGGCCGCTCGTCCCGCGCCGTCCCTGGCGCGGGACGCTTTCCTCTTCTGCCCGTGTTGCCAGTGCCCTCTGACTTCTTAATTGCTGTAAGAATTACCCTGCCTCAGTTTTTATACATTTAAATGCGATTCAGTTTTTTAGACCAGACAACATTCTACTTAAAGCGATGGGAGCATACGCCTGTAGCAAAGCATAGCGGGCCAGGGATGGCGGGTTTTGCGTCTTTGCGAAGGGCGTATGCTCCCTGAGCCTGGCACCTGAACATAAGGCGATGCTTTGTTTAGCCCTTCAGAGCGGTTGTACTCTGTAAGCCTGCGCCATAAAAAAACCCGGCGGCTGCCGGGTTTCACTGACTTTCATCCAACAGGATTAAACATCATATAATGTCTGGTGACGCGTCTCTTTACAGGCCAGCAACGCAATCAGCGTCAGCACTGCCATCGACGCCAGATACAGCCCCACTGCCTGCAGACCATAATTGGCATTCAGCCAGGTCGCGATATAAGGCGCAACAGAGGCACCCAGAATCGAAGAGAGGTTATAGGAAAACGATGCGCCGGTATAACGCACTTCCGTCGGGAACAGCTCTGGCAGCAGCGCGCCCATCGGGCCAAACGTCAGCCCCATAATACTCAGGCCCAGCAGCAGAAACGCCATCACCAGCGCCTGTGAACCGGAACCGAGCATCGCCGGGAACAGGAACGAAAACCCGATAATCATCAATGTAATGGTAATCATTGTCTTGCGGCGACCAAAACGGTCGGCCAGCAAACCGGCAATCGGCACCATCACCCCAAAGCCAATCACCGCCAGCATCAGCATCCACAGCATACTGTTACGCGGAATGCCCAGACCCGCTGGTGCTGGCGTGGTGCCATAGCTCATCGAATAGACGGTCATGATATAGAACAGCGTATAGGTCGCCAGCATGATAAAGGTGCCGAGAATGGTGGCAGTCAGATGCTTGCCCAGCAGCGCCGCAATCGGCACGCGAACCTGCTTCTTCTCTTTCTGCACTTTGGCAAACACCGGACTCTCATGCAGCGACACGCGCACATACAGGCCAATCAGCACCAGTACAGCGGAGAGAATAAACGGCACGCGCCAGCCCCACTGCATAAACTGCTCGTCGGTCAGCAGCCAGGAGAGCAACAGAAAAGTGCCGTTAGCAAAGAAAAAGCCAATTGGCGCGCCCAGCTGAGGGAAGGAGCCGTAGAGCGCACGCTTCTTCGCCGGGGCATTTTCAGTTGCCAGCAGCGCCGCGCCGCCCCATTCACCGCCCAGTCCCAGTCCCTGACCAAAACGCGCCAGCGCCAGCAATAGCGGGGCCATCACGCCAATCGTTTCATAGCCGGGCAGCAGGCCGATCACCACGGTGGAGATACCCATGGTCAGCAACGAGGCAACCAGCGTGGCTTTACGCCCCACGCGATCACCGAAGTGACCGAATACGGCAGAGCCAATCGGACGCGCAATAAAGGCGATAGCGAAAGTGGCCAGCGACTGGAGTGTGGCAACGGTCGCATCACCCTGCGGGAAGAAAATGTGCGGGAAAACAATGACCGCGGCAGTGGCATAAATATAAAAGTCGAAGAACTCGATGGCCGTACCGACCAGTGAAGCAATCACCACTTTACTGCGTGAGTTAACCGGTGTGGGATCCTGCTGTTTGTCGAGTGTGTCTGTGAGGGAGGCTTGCATGACTGTTTCTTATTTGTAAATACAGACAAAGAATCTTACGCATCTGCCAGAGCGCATTCAATGATGAAAACCCGCGCCGCGTCTGGCTTTGGCGGGTAAAAAGAGGATAATTTCTGTGGTGCGATGAATGCCGGGTGATACCGGGGTAAACCGGACGATATCTGGCGGGATACTCTAAGAAAGGGCTAAATAAAAGTGACCCCTCAGCTATTCATCCTGTTATCTGATTAAAAAATAGCCGAGGGGAGACATTTTCCGCTGTTGTTAACGGATTACTATGATTTGTGTCGTGATGCGCTGCCCGCTTCACGCATCTGCGGATCGTCTTTATATTTGGCCGTGGCGATCCATGCCGCACAGAACAGCGTCAGACGGGCGAAGAAGTAGAAAAACGCCATCAGGCCGAGCACGGAACCAAATGCCGCACCTGAAGGTGAGGTCGCCAGCTTGGGCAGCGTCAGCGTCATTACAAACTTGATCACCTCAAAGCCAATTGCTGCCAACAGGGTACCGCGGAACAGCGCTTTCTTACGCGGTTTATGACGCGGCAGGATCCAGAAAATCCACAGGAAAAGTAGATAGTTAGCCATAACGGAAATCGAGGTGGCGATAATGGTCATGGCTGGACGTAACCACTCGATGCCATCCAGCCCCAGCGCACTCACGATAGTGGCCTGCGCAGAACCGGCCACCGACGTCAGCGAAAGCGTAATCACCAGCGCCAGCATCAAACCAGCCAGCGACAGCAGATCGCGGATATAGCGTTTCCAGATCTTTTCCTTGTCATCCGGTTTCCGTTCCCACACGTCGCGCGACTGGGCGCGAATCGCTTCACGCAGGTTACCCATCCAGTTAAGACCGGAGTAAAGCGCCAGCAGTAAACCCGTGATACCTACAGTGGCACGCTGCTGAATGGCGGTATTCACCGTATTCTTCAGCGTGGTCGCCAGGGTCGGGTCACTGATGCTGCTGACGATTTTGTTGATGATATCGGTCAACAGATCCTGATTCGATGCCAGCACAAAACCCACGGCGGCAAACGACACCATCAGAATGGGGATCAGCGATAAAAAAGAGAAATAGGTAATGGCCGCGCCAAACTGGCTGCCGAGCCGATCGTTAAAGCGGTCAAGGGCGCGAATAAAATGCGCCACCGCCGGAATAGCCTGAAACCAGGCGGCAAAACGTGACACGCGTACAATCGATTGATCAACGGTTTCGTTGCCAGTTTTAATATCGATAAGCGGCTTTTGCGGCTGCCTATCCTGCGGGTTTTCCTGCTTGTCTGTCATAGACCTTCACTGTCCTGTTTATCATTAAAATCAAAGTATAGCCGTTCAGGTGACGTACTCCTGTAACACCTGACTCAGCCACTCCATAAATACCCGCACGCGACGCGCCACATTGCGCCGGTGCGGGTAGAGCAGATGGATCGGCATCGGTCTGGCGGGAAAGCGATGCAGCACTTCCACCAGTTCACCCCTTTCCAGGAGTGTCTGAATCCCGGCGGCAGGCACCTGGATAATCCCTAATCCCGCCAGACAGGCGGCGCGATAGGTTTCGGTGCTGTTCACCGTTACTACGCCGCCGGTATGAACATAGTGGCACTGCCTGCCATCAAAATATTCAAAACCCGGTGATGCCTGACCGAGTTGCTGGCTGTAATGCACCATCGCATGCTGCGACAGCTCTTCCAGCCTTATAGGCATGCCGAACCGCGAAAGGTAGCCAGGACTGGCGCAGTTAATCAAGGTATGGGTGCCAATTTTTCGCGCAATCAGGCCAGAATCTTTGAGTTCACCGACCCGGATGACGCAGTCAAACCCTTCGCGGATCACATCTACCTGACGGTCGCTGCTGCTCAGTTCAATCTCGACGCCGGGATAGTGCTGCAAAAATTCAGGCAGCCGTGGCAGGATGAAACCGGTAGCCATCGCCACCGACATATCAACCCGCAGTTTACCGCTGAGCGAGGCGGGCTCGTGCTGGAACAGGCTATCCATATCATCAATCATCGACAATAAATCCAGACAGCGATCGTAATAGACTAATCCATCCTGGGTGAGTTGCACCCGGCGCGTGGTGCGATGCAGCAAACGTGTTGCCATTTGATTTTCAAGCGCCTGTATCTGTCGCGATACGCTGCCTTTTGGCACGCCTAAACTCTCTGCCGCGCGGGTAAAACTGCCCATTTCGGCCACCCGCACAAACACCTGCATTGCGTGAATTTTGTCCATGTTGTTCACCGATTGTTGTTTTTATTGAAACAGTGATGCGCGTTTAACACTGTTTATAGATCAATAGTTGGCGAATATCCTTAACAGGTGTTCAATTTTTCAACAGGTGCGAGCAATGAATCAGAAAGTGGCGTTAATTACCGGTGCAAACCGAGGTCTGGGCCGGAATAGCGCGTTGAAACTGGCTGCCAGAGGCACTGATATTATCCTGACTTACCGCAGCCATGCCGATGAGGCGCAGGCGGTCGTCAGGGAAATTGAGGCTCTGGGGCGACGTGCAGTAGCGCTGGCGCTGGATGTTGGCGAAACCAGTCAGTTCGATCGCTTTATCGGCCAGGTGAAAGAGGCATTGCAACAGCAGTGGCAGCGTGAGTGTTTTGACTATTTAGTGAACAATGCCGGACACGGACACTACAAGCCGTTTACCGACACCACCGAGGCGGAATTCGATGCGCTGGTGAATGTACATTTCAAAGGGCCTTACTTCCTGACCCAGAAGCTGCTGCCGCTGATCAACGACAATGGTCGCATCCTGAATATCTCCAGCGGTCTTACCCGGCTGGTCTATCCGGGATCTTCGACTTATGCATCGATGAAAGGGGCGATGGAGGTATTGACGCGCTACCAGGCGAAAGAGCTGGGCGAACGGCGCATTCGCGTCAATATCCTGGCACCCGGCGCGATAGAGACCGACTTTGGGGGTGGCCGGGTGCGCGATACCCGCGAAATTAACGATCAGATTGCCGGACTGACGGCGCTGGGCCGGGTTGGACTGCCCGATGATATCGGCGACGCTATCAGCGCGATCCTCAGTGACGAAACCGGCTGGATCACCGCGCAGCGTATCGAAGCTTCAGGCGGGCAGGGAATTTAACCGCTGGCGGCGTCGCGGCCAGCCTGTCCGCTGACGCCGCCGCCTTTCACAGCGTAATGGTACCGTCGATCACGGTGACGGTATTGCCGCCAATCCAGATGGTCTCACCGGCAAAGGTCACGTTCACCCGACCAGCACGCTGCAGGGCGGTACCCTGGCGTACGCGATAGGAGGTAGTCTGCCCCTCCATGGCAAAGTAACGTGCCAGACAGGCGTTAGCGCTGCCGGTTACCGGATCTTCTGTCAGGCTGCCATTCTCGACCAGCAGGCCACGCACTTCATACTGTTCGCTCTCACCCGAGGGTAAACGACCAAACGGCATCACACCTGTCACACCCGCGTGCTTAATCAGACGCTGCAAATCGCTGACGCTGGGCTGCAGTGCCAGTACTGCCTCGGCGTTGATCATCGGTACCAGCAGCCAGCGAATCCCCATATCCACGACCGTCGGGCTTTGCGTTAAATCGAAAGCATCGCTGTTCAGGGCGTTACCCATCAGCGCATCCTGCCATGGCATCAGGGTGGCAGCAGGCGCGGCAAATGCCAGGCCCGCCTCATTAATCTTCACCGTCACGTTACCGACGCCGCACTCCTGCACGATTTCACCCGGCGTACGCGTCGGCCAGCCCGCCTCCAGCAGCGCGTGCGCGGTGCCCAGCGTCGGATGACCGGCAAACGGCAGTTCGCCTTCCACGGTAAAAATACGCACCCGATAGTCCGCCTCTTCGTGCTGGGGGGGCAGAACAAAGGTGGTTTCTGACAGGTTAGTCCAGCGGGCAATCGCCGCCAGCTGGCTGTCGCTTAACCCCTGAGCATCCATAATCACCGCCAGCGGATTGCCATTAAAGGCTGATGAGGTAAACACATCGACTTGTTTAAACGCGACCTTCATTGTGACTCCTTGCTGATTGGGTTCAGTGTGGCCTTTTCTCTGCCGGATGATTGCTTATAACAGCTAACAGCGTTATCAATAAGTTAAAAATTTTACCGGAGACTGTGAATGCTAACGATCCTTGGACGCGCCTCCTCAATCAACGTGCGTAAAGTATTATGGCTGTGTGACGAGCTTGACCTTGATTACCAGCGCGAAGAGTGGGGCGACGGTTTCCGCTCAACGCATCTGCCCGAATTTATGGCACTTAATCCGAATGCGATGGTGCCGGTGCTGAAAGATGATGACTTTGTGATGTGGGAATCCAATGCCATCCTGCGCTATCTGGCGAGCGCCTACGGCGGCGAATGGCTCTATCCTTACCATCCGCAAACGCGTGCGTCTGTCGATCAGTGGATGGACTGGCAATCCACCGAACTCAACACCTCATGGCGCTACGCATTTATGTCGCTGGTGCGAAACTCACCGGCTCATCAGGATCCGCGTCTGCTGGCCGCGGCCAGCAAAGGCTGGGCGCATACCATGAGCATCCTTAATCAGCAGCTGGAAAAAACCGGCCGCTACGTTGCCGGACGTAATTTCACCCTGGCCGACATTCCGATAGGTCTGGCAGTCAACCGCTGGTTTGAAACCCCGCTCGATCACCCCGACTATCCGGCGGTACGCACCTATTACGAGCGCCTGACGGAACGTCACGGCTATACCGTCTGGGGCCGCAACGGCACACCCTGAGCCTCACCGCACGGCACGCCCGCTAGTTCACAGGCGATTTCGCCCGTGCGTTGAATCGCCCGGGTGTAGTGTGCATCAAACGGATAGCAGCAGGAGAGGCGCAGCGCATGGTTGTAGCGCTCGCTCAGTGAATAGAGCGCACCGGGCGTGACGCAAATCTGCTCCTGCAGCAGGCGATCAAACATTTCGGTGGTATTTACGCCGCCCGGTAACTCGACCCAGAAGACAAAGCCACCACGCGGCAGCGTGGCGCGGGTACCCCGTGGGAAGTAACGGGCAATAAGACCACGCGCCTCATCCAGATTGGCTGCATAGCGGCGGCGCAGGGTACGCAGATGATGGTCGTAACCACCGGAAGCGAGAAACTCCGCCAGCGTTTCGGACAGCAGGGCGGATTCGGCCATCGACGACACCGCTTTCAGTCGGGCAATCGCATCATGAAAACGTCCGGCGGCGGTCCAGCCAATACGAAAATCGGGTGCCACGGTTTTAGTGAAGCTGGTGCAGTAGATCACCCAGCCATCGCGATCAAAAGCTTTTACGGCGGGCGAGAGCGGCCAGTCGAACTGCAACTCGTCATACAGCCCATCTTCTATTAGCGGGACGTGGTAAGTATTCACTAACTTTGCCAGCCGCTTCTTATTCGCCAGCGACATGCCGCAGCCCAGCGGGTTCTGCGCGCTCGGCATGGCAATCAGCGCCTTAATACGCTGCTCCTGAAGCAACATCTCCAGCGCATCCAGCGACAGACCATTCTGTGGATCGGTAGGAATTTCCAGCGCTCTAAGACCCAGCGAAGCCAGCAGCGGAAAGAGGAAGAAGTAGGTCGGCGACTCCAGCCCGACACAATCGCCGGGCTGCGTCACCGCACGCAGCGCCAGCTGCAGCGCCTCCATGCAGCCATGAGTCAGGGTTATCTCATCGGCTGTGAGCGTCTGTCCGGCGTGAAGTGCCCGTCGCGCAATCTCCTCCCGTAAGCGCTCACTACCGGGCGGAAGCGCATAGCGCCCAATCATGCTGGGATAGCGGCGCAGCAGTGAGGCAGTAATTCGGGCGATGCGCGCCGCAGGAAACAGCTCGCTATCCTGTGGACAGGCCAGGGAGATATTGATGTAGTCGGGATGATTCTGCGCTGCAAATACCTTATCGATCAGGTCGAGCTTGCTGCTGCTGGGGTCGCGTACCCGGGTTTTATGCTGACCGTGACGGGTCACGGCGGGCAACACGCCGCGCACGTAATAGCCCGATTGCGGACGCGCCTCAATCAGCCCGCGATCTTCCAGCAGCTGCCAGGCATTCAGCACCGTATTGACACTGACCTGATGTGACTGGGCGACGCGGCGGATCGCTGGCAGGCGTTTACCGGGTTTCAGCGTGCCCTGATGGATTGCCTCAGCGAAGCTTTCTGCCAGCTGCTGATAGAGCGGCTGATCGGAAGTGGGAGTAAGGGACACAGTCGCCTCCGGATTAGATGGATACAATTGCTGCTAACAAAAATTGTAACCATAACAATAGTGATTTTGTGTGACTGTTACCATCTCTTTCTCCGCCGTAGCATAGAACTCTGTTCACTCTCAGGAGAGCCACGATGCTCGATCCCTCTTTCTTCAGTTATGTCACCGTGATGTCGATTACGCCTGGCCCGAACAATCTGTTGCTGGCGACCTCCGGGGTTAATTTTGGCATACGGCGGACGTTGCCGATGGTGTTCGGCATTTTAGTTGGCTGTGCGGTACAGACGGTGATTGCCGGCATGGCGCTGGAAGTGCTGCTGCACTGGATGGCGGCGATACGCCTGCCGCTGACGCTGGCAGGCTGTACGTATTTATTGTGGCTGTCCTGGAAAATTTTTCGTGCCACCGCGCCCGAAGCCCGTACCCGACCACAGCCGATGACGCTGGTGGGCGGCGCCTGCTTCCAGGCGATCAATCCTAAAGCCTGGCTGATGGCAACCAACGTTGCGCTGCTCTACAGCGGCAGCAGCGGCGTCCTGACGGTCATGGTCGGCTTTATGCTGCTCAACCTGCCCTGCATCCTGATCTGGGCTGCGCTGGGCGATCGCCTGCGCAGCCATCTGCAGGTTGCCTGGAAGCGCCAGCTGTTCAACAGCCTGATGGCGCTGTCGTTGGTGGCGACCACCGTCTGGATGCTGACCGATGCGTTGCTGGTCGCTTAATCGGGCGCACCTGGCGCGGTGGCCGACGGCCATTTCCAGTTCTGCACTTCCGGCACATCTTCGCCATGTTCACGGACATAGCGATGATGTTCAGCCAGACGCTGCTGTAAGTCCTCCAGCAACCTGGGGTGCGCATCGGCCAGCCCCGGCACGCGAAGAATCGCCTCCTGCGCCAGATGATAGCGGTCAAGCTCGTTCAGTACTGTCATATCAAATGGCGTGGTGGTGGTTCCCTCTTCGTTAAAGCCGCGCACATGGAAGTTGCGGTGATTGGTGCGTGAATAGGTCAGGCGATGCACCAGTGCCGGATAGCCGTGGAAGGCAAAAATCACCGGTTTATCCTGGGTAAACAGCGCATCAAACTCCGCATCGGATTTTCCATGCGGATGCTGATCCTGCGGTTGCAGCGCCAGCAAATCGACCACGTTCACCACGCGGATGCGCAGTTCGGGCAGCCTGTCGCGCAGCAGATCCACCGCCGCCATCGTCTCCATGGTCGGTACATCCCCGGCACAGGCCATCACCACATCCGGCTGCGTATTCTCCGGCGTGGTGCCCGCCCAGTGCCACTCGCCCATGCCCGCTTCACAATGGGCCACGGCGCTGGCTATATCCAGCCACTGCGGCGCAGGCTGCTTGCCCGCCACAATCACATTGATCCGATCCCAGGTGCGCAGGCAGTGATCACCAACCCACAACAGCGTATTGGCATCGGGCGGCAGATAAATGCGCACGATGTCCGCTTTTTTATTGGCAACGTGGTCGATAAAGCCCGGGTCCTGATGGCTGTAGCCATTGTGATCCTGTCGCCAGACATGTGAAGAGAGCAGATAGTTCAGCGACGATATCGGCTTACGCCACCCCAGTTTACGCGACACTTTCAGCCACTTAGCATGCTGGTTAAACATCGAATCGACGATGTGGATAAAGGCTTCATAGCAGTTGAACAGTCCGTGGCGGCCGGTCAGCAGATAGCCTTCAAGCCAGCCCTGACACTGATGCTCGCTGAGAATTTCCATCACCCGGCCATCCCGTGCCAGCTGCTCGTCGTAAGGCTCTGTTCTTTCCAGCCAGGTGCGGCTGGTCACGTCGAAGACCGGCGTCAGGCGGTTTGAGGCCGTTTCATCCGGGCCGAACAGACGGAAATTATCGCGGTTGCGCTGGAACAGTACGCTGAGATAGCGGCCCAGATGCTCCGTGGCCTGCGCCATCTGCGTACCTGGCTCGCTGACATCGCAGGCAAACTCCGCGAGTTCAGGCGTATCCAGCTCACGGCGCAGCAGGCCGCCATTGGCATAAGGCGATGCACCCATGCGTTTATCGCCTTCCGGTGCCAGCGCCTGCAGTTCCGGTTTTAAGCGACCCTGTTCATCAAACAGGTCATCGGGCTGGTAGCTGCGCATCCACGTCTCAAGGATCTGACGATGACCGTCATCTTCACGACAGGCCGCGACCGGCACCTGATGCGCCCGCCAGAAATCCTCCACTTTCTTGCCGTCGACCGTTTTGGGGCCGGTCCAGCCTTTGGGACTGCGCAGAATAATCATCGGCCAGCGCGGCACGTCGGTGCTGGCGGAGCCGGTACGGGCTTCTCGCTGATAAGTGGCGATTTTAGTGAAGGCACTATCCAGCGCCTCCGCCATCAGCGGATGCATTTTTTCCGGCTCATGCCCGCTGACAAACAGCGGCTCATAGCCGTAGCCGCTGAACAGCTGGTGGAGATCGTCATCGCTGCTGCGACCCAGCAGCGTCGGGTTGGCAATCTTGTAGCCGTTAAGATGCAGAATCGGCAGCACCGCACCGTCACGTTCAGGATTGAGGAATTTAATGCCATGCCAGCTGGACGCCAGCGGCCCGGTCTCCGCTTCGCCGTCGCCTATCACGCAGGGCACAACCAACTCGGGGTGATCGAAGGCCGCACCAAATGCATGAGAGAGCGAGTAGCCCAACTCCCCCCCTTCATTAATCGAGCCGGGCGTTTCCGGTGCCGCGTGGCTGGGAATGCCACCCGGAAAGGAGAACTGCTTAAACAGATGCTGCATGCCCGCTGCATTCTGAGAGATGTGCGGATAGATTTCGCTGTAGCTGCCCTCCAGCCAGGTATTCGCCACCATACCGGGGCCGCCATGCCCTGGCCCACAGATGTAGATCATATTCAGGTTTTGCTTTCGGATAACACGGTTGAGGTGGGCATAGATAAAATTCAGGCCTGGCGTGGTGCCCCAGTGGCCCAGCAGGCGGGGTTTGATGTGTTCCGGCCTGAGTGGCTCACGCAACAGCGGGTTACCCATCAGGTAAATTTGTCCGACGGAGAGGTAATTCGCTGCCCGCCAGTAGCGGTCGAGCAGCGTGAATTCCGGTGACGCAGGGGAGTAAGCCATGCCGTTTCCTCTTGAGCGTTCAGCTAAAAGATGCCTTAACCCTAATAGAGAATACGCGGCACAACCAGGTCACGGGCCAATAAAAAAGGCCCCGCCGTGCGGAGCCTCTTTATCAATGGCGCTGAATTACTTGCCGACGACGAACGCGGTTTCCCGTCCTTCATCGTTTGCCGCCATCGGTGTGACTGGCGCATAGTCGAGCTGCAAAATACGGCTGGTTTCGGCTAATACTTTCTCTGTCAGCGCTACGTCACCGTTCAGCTTGCGCCCCCATGAAGGGATCACCGCACGGATTTTGTTCTGCCATTCCGGCGAAGCCATCTGCTCAGGGCAGACCTTGTGCAGCAGCTCCAGCATAATCGGTGCCGCAGTGGACGCGCCAGGTGAGGCACCCAGCAGTGCTGAAATCGAGCCATCCTGTGAGGCGACCACTTCGGTGCCCAGACGCAACACCGCGCCCTCTTTCTCATCTTTCTTGATGATCTGTACACGCTGACCGGCAGTGACTAAGCGCCAGTCCTCCTGCCTGGCCTGCGGCACATAGGCGCGGAGTGCGTCCATCCGGTCGCTGTCGCTTTGAAGCACCTGATCCATCAGGTATTTCACCAGATCAAAACTTTTCAGCCCCACTTTGACCATCGGCAGCATATTACTGCTGTTCAGCGAGGTGAACATATCCATCAGCGACCCTTGCTTCAGGAACCTGGTCGAGAAGGTGGCGAACGGGCCAAACAGCAGCACCTGCTTGCCATCCAGCACGCGCGTGTCGACGTGCGGCACTGACATCGGCGGCGCGCCAACGCTGGCTTTGCCATAGACCTTGGCCATGTGCTGTGCGACCACTTGCGGATTTTCTGTCACCAGGAAGGAACCACCCACCGGGAAACCAGCGTAACCGTTGGCTTCCGGGATGCCGGCCTTCTGCAGCAGTGGTAACGCCGCGCCGCCTGCACCGATAAATATCCTGCCCGCCGTCAGCGTGCGACGCGTGCCGCTGTTCAGACACTGCAGCGTCACCTGCCAGCGACCATCGGCAAGCTGCTTTAGCTCACGCACTTCCTGACGCAGACGCAGCTGGAAATTCGCTTTCTTCTCTAACGAGGCGATCAGCTGACGGGTGATTTCACCGAAGTTCACATCGGTTCCCATCTCCGTCCATGTGGCCGCCACTTTCTGGCGGCGGTCACGGCCATTCATCACCAGCGGGATCCAGCGGGCGATCTGCTGTGGATCTTCGGAGTAGGCCATGCCACGGAACAGGGTGCTTTTCTGCATCGCTTTGAAGCGTTTGCGCAGGAAGTCAACATTGTCGTCACCCCAGACAAAGCTCATGTGTGGCGTACTGTGAATAAAGCTTTCGGGGTTGCGCAGATTGCCTTTCTGAACCTGATAAGCCCAGAACTGGCGGGAAATCTGGAACGATTCGTTGATCGTTACCGCTTTAGAGATGTCAATGCTGCCATCCGCCTGCTGAGGCGTATAGTTCAGCTCCGCCAGCGCCGCATGACCGGTGCCCGCGTTATTCCAGCCGTTGGACGACTCTTCGGCCACGCTATCCAGCCGCTCCACCATTTCGATCGACCAGTCCGGTTCTAAATCCTGCAGCCATGCACCGAGGGTAGCGCTCATCACACCTGCGCCAATCAGCAGCACGTCAACGTCTTTGCGCTCCTGCGCGGTAGCATTAGTGGTGTCCTTTGCCATGGCACTCATCGCGAGCGCAAGGTTTACAGCTGAATTGCACATGAGGCGACATCTCCTCTTCTGTTGACCTGAAGCCCAACAGTTTCGCAGGCGAAATAGTCACGCTTCTTACGAGCGCGTTGCGCTATTTCTCAAAGGTTAAGTCTCAGGTATAGGGTTAAAGCGGTGATAACGCGTTAACTGCACGTTATGCTTTGTCATTCGAATATAACATTCTCGCATCTGAATTAAACATTTGTTTATTTTTTAAATGCAGAAATGATTCAGCATAAGAATTAATCATCACGGGCAGTGGCGTATTAGCGATTTTTTATTTTCAACTCAGTGAGTTAACTAAAATATCATGTTGCGGAAAAGCCCTATGCTGGTGCAGCGGCGGAATGGGTGAGAAGAGTGCGGAATTATTTAATTCATTGAATTTTAGCGATTTATTATGCAGTAAGGAATAAGCGAAATCAGGGCCAGAAAAGCTGATTGGCCGCTTGTGTAAAAATAATGTTACATTTTTGTGAGTCTGAAAATGCGCGCACACCGGCGCACGCATCGGATTCACTTATGACTGATTCGCACTGGCGGGCAACTTTTTCAGACTTATCGCCATGCGGTTATAGGTGTTCATCAGGCCAATTGCGATGTTCAGATCAACAATCTCTTTTTCGCTAAACTGCGCTTTTAATGTGTTATAGCAGGCATCCGGCGCGCCCTGCTGAGCAATCAGCGTCAGGCATTCAGCCCAGTGCAGGGCCGCCTTCTCTTTATCACTGAACAGCGTGCCGGATTCGTGCCAGACCTGGGTCAATACAATCTTATCCCAGCCCATACCCGATTTATTCAGCGCTTTAGTATGTAAATCAATGCAGTAAGCGCAGCCGTTAATCTGTGATATGCGCAGGAACAGCAGTTCCAGTAAAGTGAGCGGCAGATCGGTTTGCGCCAGATAACTGTATACGCCGCCCAGCGCTTTCATGCCTGCCGGTGCCGCACTGTGAAAATCGATACGTTCGCTCATCTTGTTGTCTCCTGGGATTGATGAGGCGATTTTCGGCCTTTCAATGGAGCAGATAAAGTGCCAAAAAATGAGAGTCTGACTGGTCCATCGCCGCTTTCGACGTTGACGCTCCAGCGCGGCACGTTACGTGGCCTCAGTGAACAGCTACGCCAGCTGATTGAGCAGGCGATTGGGGAAGGGCGCTTGCCGCCCGGTGCGCGTCTGCCCTCCTGTCGCGATCTGGCGGCACAGCTCGGCGTAGCGCGCGGCACCGTTCGCGCCAGCTATGACATGCTGGTCGATGGTCAGTTTCTGCAGGCCAGAGGCGCGGCGGGCACCTTCGTCAGCGCACTACCGCCGTTAAAACCGGCCATTGCCAGTGCGGAACGCCAGCTGCTGGCGGGCACAGAAGAGGCTGAAGCGCCTCCGCTGACCTTTCAGATGGGCATTCCGGCCAGTGATGCGTTCCCGGTTAAAGTCTGGCTGCGCATTCTGCAGCGTCAGGCGCGCATGCAGGTCAGCAGACCGGCCTGTTATCCCGATCCACGCGGCAGCTTAGCGCTGCGCCAGGCGCTGGTGGCCTATCTGGCCGTGGCACGCGGCCTGCGCTGTCAGGCGGACCAGATCATTATTACCAGCGGCTATGCGGGTGCGATGGGCCTGATTGGCCTGGCGATGGATTTTCAGGGCAAAACGGCCTGGCTGGAAGATCCAGGGTTCTGGGTGGCGCGTCGCGCGGTTGACGCGCTGCGCATTACGCCCGTTGCCGTGCCGGTGGATGATGAAGGGTTACAGGTGCAGGCCGGGATGGCCCGCGCGCCGGATGCCGCTTTCGCGCTGGTCACGCCGGGACAGCAGGCGCCGCTTGGCATGACGATGAGCCTGGCGCGCCGCCATGCATTACTGAACTGGGCCAGCCGCGAGCAGCGCTGGATTATCGAAGATGACTATCTTGGCGAGCTTCAGCCTGGTAATCGCGCGGCACCGGCACTGGCCGCGCTCGACAGCGAAGGGCGGGTATTGCACATCGGCACCTTCAGCAAGACGCTGACGCCGCAACTGCGGCTCGGTTTTATCGTGGTTCCGCCAGCGCTGACGACCCGGTTCGGCGAAGTGTGCGCTTTGCTTGCACCAGCCTCTTCGGGATTGCTGCACAATGCGGTAGCGGAGTTTCTGCGTGAAGGTCACTTTATGCGGCATCTGCGGCGCATGAAGCGCGTCTATCAGGAGCGACTGGAACAGATGATCGCGGCGCTTCATTCTTACTTTCCCGACCTGCAACGCGCCGGGCTGGCGGTGATTGTCCGCTTACCCGCCGGTACGCCGGATGAGGTGATTGCGCAGCAGGCAGCAGAGTGGGGCATGGCACCGTCGCCGCTGTCGATCTGGTATCAGCAGGCCGATCAGTGCGGTGCGGGCCTGATACTGGGTGCGGCACATCTGCCGCGTGAGGGTTATGCGCGTAGCGCCGAACGGCTAAAAGCGCTGGTCGATGCGCAGGCGGTCAGCTCCTGAACCAGCGACGCCAGACAAAGCGGATAACAAAAAACTCCAGTGCGCCCAGCACTAAAAACCAGACGCAAAACACCACGGTGTAGAGCTGATTCAGATCCTGCAAATGAAACATCTGCAACAGATGCTGCGCTACCGTCACGCTAAAAGCGGGCGCGGGCAGCAGCAGCGCCGACAGAAAGCCCAGCAGCAAAATGCCACCCGGCACGATCAACGTCTCAAAAGGGTTATTCATAACCGGTTTCCCATATTTATCAGCCCGGCATTTTCCGGTAATCGGCGACAGGGTTCAATGGTGGCATGCGTCAAAGCGCTATCCCAGCCCGAACCGGCCAGGTCAGCACACAGAAAATGCTTTGCCACCATCGACTTAGCGCCATTCATAGCGAATGATAAGAGTTATAGCCTTTGCTATACTTAAATCCCTGATTTTACTGTCTTTTTATCTTGTGGTTTGCGTGATAGACTGCGCCCACTTTTTCATAACTGAACACTTTGTGTGGTGAATTCAGCGTGAATTGCCGCTTTTTCGCCCCAGGTGAATAAATCATGACCTTTATTGCCACTTTAATTCTAGCACTGGGTATGTCGATGGACGCGTTTGCTGCTGCGCTGGGCAAAGGTGCCACGCTGCATCGTCCCGGTTTTAAAGAAGCGCTGCGTACCGGTCTGATCTTTGGCTCTATTGAAGCGCTGACCCCGCTGATTGGCTGGGCGCTTGGCCTGGTCGCCAGCCGTTACATCATGGCCTGGGATCACTGGGTGGCCTTTGGGCTATTGGCATTTCTGGGCGGCCGTATGATGCTGGAAGGTTTGCGTCAGACTGCCGTCGCCGAACCCTGCGAAGCCCCGCAAAGTCACGGCTTTATGGTTCTGGCGACCACCGCGGTGGCAACCAGTCTGGATGCGATGGCGGTCGGTGTGGGTCTGGCTTTCCTGCAGGTAAACATCATCACGACTGCGCTGACGATTGGAGCAGCGACTACTGTTATGGCGACGACCGGTGTAATGGTCGGGCGTTTCATCGGCCCGGTTCTGGGTAAGTGGGCGGAAGTGCTGGGCGGCGTCGTTCTGATTGCCATAGGCTCCACCATCCTGTTAGAGCATCTCGGCTACATCGCTTAGGGCCTTTGCACATAAAAGCGGCAATTTTGTGATCGGGTTCAAATTTATTTGCTGTTAAAACGCACAGCAGCTATACTTTTTCGGTATATGTTCAACAAAATTTGAATCAGGTATTCTATGAAACGCATGCTTAAATATGTGTTCCGCGCTTACGTGGAGACGTTCAAACACGTCCCGCCAGGTGCTATGTACTAAGCACCCCGCAAGAAACCCTCGATAATCGCGGTCAGGGATCGACCTGTGATTATCACTTTTTGCTTCTGCTTCCGGTTCAGTCAATTCAAATCCGCGCTTTCATACTTTCAGGGCATCCTCGTTGCTGCCTTTCTCCTTCTGAACTTCCTGTTGTGCATAGCTTTTTACGATGAAACCTTCTCTAGAGTATCCGCGCGTTTTACAGTGCTTTTTCGTTCACTTTCATCGATCTTTATCTTTAAAAATTACCTATGCAGCTTAAATAAGTTTACCCAAAAATGGCACTACAAATCCCGCAAAGTGCAGGCTTTCTGTCAGCGGGTTTTCAGGACTGATCTCTGGCCGTAAAGCGGGTGACAGTCGTAACCAAGGTTATGAGGCAGTACGCTGTTCGTCATTCATTAGGTAGCGCACCCTACGGGCATGAACTTGTCTGCGAAACAGCATCGGGCATTATCCAGCTAATTTTGGCATGTGCTCAGAAATGACCTCTTCTGATAATAATCCCCAACACACCATTAACCCGCCACCCGCCCGATCCCGTCCTACACTCAATTATTCTCCCCAAATCAGGAGCAGCGGATGATCCAGAAGCATCGACGAAAACAAGCAGCGATTGTGGCAGGCGTGGGATTAGGTGTGGCGGCCACGCTTTGGGGTATGAAACGCTGGCAGGCGCTGAAGCAGACACCGCCAGTGTCGCCGCGCAGTCATCACGCCGGGCTGGCGGGTTACTTCCAGCAGGTGGGCGACTGGCGCATGTTTACCCGCGTCACGCCCAATGAAGATCAGGGTTTGCCGGTGGTACTGGTTCACGGGTTGGTGATGTCGGGTCGGGCGATGGAGCCGCTGGCGCTGGCGCTGGGACGCGACTATCACGTGCTGGTGCCGGATCTGCCCGGTTTTGGTGCCAGCACGCTGCCATCCTCTGCACCAGTGATGACGGTGGATCAGCAGGCGGATGCACTCTGGCTCTGGCTACAACACAACGGTTTTCAGCGTGCCATCTGGGTGGGCAACGCTTTTGGCTGCCAGATTCTGGCCGCACTGGCAGTGAAATATCCGCAGGCGGTGGCGGGTCTGGTGTTACAGGGGCCAACGGTCGACCGCCATGCGCGCAGCCTGACACGTCAGCTGTGGCGCAGCTGGCGTAATCACGGACTGGAGGCGCATCGCTCGTCGGGATCGCTGGCCCGTATCGACTATGCCAAAGCGGGGCTGTGGCGCGCGTTTGGTACGCTGCGTGTCATGATGCGCGACCACATTGAGCATCGCCTCACTTACATCAACGCGCCCACGCTGCTGCTGCGTGGCTCGCGTGATCCTATCTGTCCGGCGCGCTGGCTGGATGAGCTCGCCGCGCTGATGCCGCGCAGTGAACGCCTGACGCTGCGCGACGGTACCCATACGCTGCACTACGTCTATCCGTGGAGTTTCTGCAACGCTATCCGCCCCTTCCTGGCGCGTATTCAGCAGGAGAATCAGCATGAGTAAACCGCCCAAGGGCATCGCCCGTTTTGACTCTGCCGCCGCCATGCTGCTGGCGCTGGCGAATGCGCTACACGATCGCCCCTTCGCCAGTCCGAGCCAATCACCGACACTGGACCGCCTGCTGCCTTCGCTGAACCGGCTGCCCACCGGGCTGAGAGAATGGGGCTACGCGCTGGGGGGCATGGCAGAGGGCATCAGTTTACGCCAGGCGGGTGAACTGGATGTGGAAGGCATCGCAGAATGGATGGTCAGTGAGTACCCACAGCAGGATTATCCGGCGGCCTTTATCGGCTCGTCGAACGGTGCGCTGGTGCATCTGGCGTCGGCGATGAGCGTGCCCTGGCTACCACAAACCTTCCTCTGTCCGGTGCGTGCCGCCAGCAACGATCCTGATGATGCCCAGACGAGTTTTGAGCAGGGAAAAGAGATTGCCGCCGCACTGCTGGCGGCCTGGCCACGGCTGGCGGTTCACCATATGCACGACCCGAATCAGGATCGCCTGATGCTCGACCAGATGCGCTATTTCCGACTGAAACTGCGCGAACTGCCTCTGGCCTTCAACGAATTTCTGATGGGGAGTCTGCCTGCGGGTTCCACGCTGTTTATCAATCACTGCACCCAACAGTGGCCGGTGACGCGCACCAGCGAGCGTTCGTTCTTTCAGTTTGGCGCACCAGGCGGGGCCAGCGAAAAAGAGTTCATGCAGGGCGGCCCGCGCGTGGCGGAATATCTGGCACGCTATGGTGTCGATCGTGAGCGCTGGACACCGCCGGCGATTACCGACCGGGTGCCGGAAGCGGAGTGGGGACTGGATGGCTATCTGATCCCGCCGCTGAAAAAGCTGGCCGCGGCGCAGAACTGGAAGCTGATGGACATTCGCTACGAAGACCCGGAAGCGATGAGTTATGTGGTGGCGGAAATCTACCGTGACTGGTATCTGGCCGCGGGCATTTTACCGACCCGGCTGACGGTGGACAGTTTCCTGCTGATGGATCCGTGGTGCACCCAGCAGCAGCAGGCGATTCCGTTCTGGCTGAGCTTCAGTAGCGAATCTTCGGCTGCGGCACTGCAACGCTTCCTCGAAAAACAGCCGCCGTTCCGTAACATCGACATGATGCTCTTTTCTCACGGCACCGACAGTATCGGGCTGGCAGAGATTGATCGCTGGCGGGCGCTGCTCTCCCATGCCCGTGATGAGGGTGTATTCATGGGGGTGGATGAAGAACGGTTCCCGCGCGATTTCGCCACTTTTGCCCGCTTCGACTCGGCGCTGCGTGAGCGTACGCCGTTGTTGCCGCCCCCACCCGCGCTGAGCGCGGAGAAGGTCATGGCGGGTATTCAGCGTTACGGTGCGAAACACGGTGTCACTCTGACGGCGCTGACGTAGCCGCCATACCCGTCAGCGTTGATTATTCGTCGTCGGTGATCGGCTGGCGCACCAACTGCGGGTAGCCGAGTGCGCCAGCCAGCGTCACGCAGGCACACTTCATCAGCGGCAGGCTGAAGGATTGGGTGGTGTCGAGCGCCCAGCCGGTCATGACTGGCGCAAACGAGGCGAAGATAACGCGGGCGAAGTTCGGGATGCTGCCGACCGACGCGGCCAGATAGCGTGGTTCAGGGCGCGGTGAGGGCCTGGAAGAAGTGCGCCCGCACCGCGTCAGCATCCACGCCAAGCGCAATGCGCTGTGTGGACAGACCGGAAAAGGGATCCTGGCGTGATGCCAGCGCGCTCAGCCTGCGCACCGTCTGACCGCAGGCGATCCCTTCAGTGATCACCCGCAAGGGGCTTTTGATCAGGGTAAACGCCTGTGGCAAGGTGAGCCACGCTACCGCCAGGGTGTCGTGCAGCGCCATACCGTCGAATCCCTCTTTCGCCAGGCTGTAAGCCAGGTATGGGCGACAGATGGCGCTCAGCACCGGCTGATTCAGACGCTGAACTTCATCGCCGCTGATCAGTACCTTGTGTGTCACATCCAGCGGGATCACTACCACGTTCAGCGCCGAGGCGAGAACCTGATCAGCGGCGTGCGGATCTTTCCAGATATTAAATTCGCTGAATGGCGTCACGTTACCACTGTGGCCATCGGTGCCAAATGCACCGCCCATGATCACCAGTTCTTTCAGCAGCGGAATAATATCCGGCGCCTGATTAATGGCACTGGCGATATTGGTCAGCGGACCCATTGCCACCAGGGTGATTTGATGCGGCTGCGCCCGCACGCTGTCGATAATAAACTGCACCGCGCCCGGTGCCTGATCGCTGCAGGCATTATCAAACGCATCGCCCAGTCCATCTTCACCGTGCAGCCTGGCAGGCGCAGACGGTGCCAGCGCCAGCGGCCGTGAACAGCCGCTATAGACCTCAGCGCTTATCGCCATTTTCTCACAAAACAGCCGGGCATTTTTTACCGCCTGACCCACCGCCACGTTGCCAAAAACCGTGGTAATCCCCAGCAGATGCTGCGTCCGTGCCGCATAAGCCAGCGCAAAGGCGTCATCCACGCCAATATCAGTATCAAAAATCAGAGTACGCATAGGATCTCCGCAACAGACTGTAAACCATCAGCATTACCCCGCCAGCCGCAGGGGCGTCAAGCTGTTCAGCCGCCACATGCGCACTATTGCCAGCCTGAAACGGGCATCGTATTATCACTGGCTCAAGGTGATGGCGTGCCACCTTTCCCAACCGCCGGTGGGTTTAACACCGGCTGATGACGCCTGACACTCAATCCTTTCGCGGGATCCAGGGCGTCAGGCGCAGTTTATCTCTGCCTTTCCCCCCTCAGCCCGGCATTACTCTGTAATCAGGAGCAAGAGATGTTTAAACCGTTACTGGCTGTGATGATCGGCGGCTCTGCCGGCTGTGTACTGCGCTGGCTCTTCGCGATGCGCTTTAATGCGCTCTTTCCCAATCTGCCGCCAGGCACGCTGCTGGTGAATCTGATCGGCGGTCTGGTAATCGGCGGTGCGATGGCCTGGTTTGTCCGCCATCCCGACATCGACCCGATCTGGAAACTGCTGATCGTCACCGGACTGTGTGGCGGCCTGACCACGTTCTCCTCTTTCACGGCGGAATTAATGGTGTTGCTACAATCAGGGAAGTACCTCTGGGCGATGGTCAGCGCGCTGGTGCATGTGATCGGCTCGCTGCTGATGGCGTTTGCTGGTTTCGCGCTGGTTACGCTGCTGGGCTGACCGGCGCCTGTCGTCACCCTAATGAGGGAAATACTGTTCCAGCTTTTACGCCCGCAGATTCCGCATCTGCGGGCAGCGAAGCTGAACGTCACCGATTATTCCGGACGATTAAGGAGCCGAACAATGCGAACCAACCCCACATTCCTTAACCTGGTGTTGTTAAACGGTGAACCCGGCCAGAAGCTCCAGGCGGCGCGCGACGCCGGTTTCGGGCAGGTGGAAATCTGGCGCGAGGATGTCGAGGCGTGCGAGGGCGGTGCGGCGGCGCTCGCTGAGATTGCCGCCCGGCAGGGGTCCGGCTTTACCAATCTCCAGGTGCTGCGCGATTTCACCGGCGCCCCCAGCGCGCTGCGCGGACAGAAGCGCGAAGAGCTGCGTCAGTTTATTCAGATAGCTCAGGCTCTGGGCTGCGACACCATTCAGGCGCCGGCCAGCACCCGTGAGGATTGCTGCGCTGACCAGATTGATGATGACCTGCGCTGGATGGCGTCTGAAGCCGCGCGCTACAATATGCGCATTATGTATGAGCCGATGGCCTGGTGCAGCGTGGACAACACACTGCCGCTGGCGTGGCAGCGATTGCAGCGGCTCGACCAGCCCAATATCGGGCTGGTGGTCGATCTTTTCCATATCTGCGCGCTGGGGGGCGACGCCTCGCAGCTGGACGGCATTCCCGCCGATCGCATCTATGAAGTGCAGCTGTGTGATATGGCCGCCATTCCCGGGCAGGATAAGCAAAGCCTGATGGCGATGGCGAAGCACCAGCGTCTGCTGCCCGGCGATGGCATTATCGACATTAAACGCTTTGTCGATAAGCTCAAAAGCGCGGGCTATCAGGGGCCGGTGGGAATCGAAGTCTTTAATGATGCGCTGAAACGCCTGCCGCCCGATGTAGCAGCCCATCGTGCCTGGCAGGCATTAAACCGCTACTGGGGTTAATCCTGTAAGCACTGCGCGATAAACGCGGCGGCGTGCATGGCGCCCTGGGCGGAGATAGTATGGCCGGTGGCGGGTTCAAATCGCGCCTCGACCGGCACCGCCGCGGCTCTGAGCCGTGCCGCAGCAGAGTCGCTCTCCTGCCACGGGATCACCTCATCGGCCTGGCCGTGGATCAGCAGCGCGGGCAGATGGGGTTGCGGTGTCAGTTCACCGTCAATCGCCAGACGACCGGAAAAGGCGACCACGCCTGCCAGCGGATAACGGCCAGACGCCAGCGCATCCAGCGCCATGATCGACCCCTGTGAAAAGCCGACCAGCACCACATCCTGCCAGCGGTCGCCGAAGCCGTGCCGGGCGACGATTTCGCTCAGGGTCGCGTCAAACGCGGCCCGTGCCGCCCGCACCCGACCTGGCCGGTTCTCTGGCGTCACCTCTGTCAGGCTGAACCACTGATAGCCAAAGCCTGCGGCAAAACGTTCGGGCGCATTGGGTGAGGCAAAAATCACATCCGGCAACAGCGTCGCCCAGTGACGGCCAATCGGTGCCAGATCGTCGCCGTTACTGCCCACGCCATGCAGAAAAATTACCAGTGCTTTTGCCATCATTGCTCCTTTAGCTTATGCCCTTAAAAACCGTACTCACTCAGATCCGGGCCAGCCGGAACGATCCCGTTCGGGTTTAGCGCCTTGATCGAGTAGTAACCCTGTTTGATATGATCGATGCTGACCGCCTCCCGCACGCCGGAAACGGACAACATGCTTTTAAGATAGCGATTCAGCAACGTATAGTCGCGTATCCGGCGCAGATTGCATGTGAACAGGCCATGATAGGCGACGTCAAAGCGAATCAGGGGCACGAACAGGCGAATATCCGTTTCAGTCAGCCGTTCCCCCAGCAGGAAGGTGCGACCATCGCTGAGCAGGGCTTCCAGTTCGTCGAGCTGGCTGAAGACATCATTAAATGCCTGCTGATAGCTGATCGATGTAGTCGCGAACCCGGCGCGATAGACACCGTTATTCAAACGCGGATAGAGGCTCTCATTCAGCGCGGCAATCTCGGTGCGCAGCGTGGCGGGGTAGAGGTCGATGCAGTTATCGGCCAGATCGCCAAAGCCGTTGTTAAACATGCGCACAATATCAGCGGACTCGTTGCTGACGATAGTGCTGGTTTTCTTGTCCCACAATACTGGCACGGTGGCCCGGCCCGTATAATCGGGCGCGGCGCGGGTATAGATTTCATGGAGGTATTGCGCATTATTCAGCGGATCCTGCTGTGCGCCTGGGAAATTGCCGAAGCGCCAGCCCTGGGCACCGGGTTGTGGTTCAACGACCGTCACACCAATCAGCGATTCCAGCTCTTTGAGTTTACGAGCGATCAACGCACGTGATGCCCACGGGCAGATCAGCGCCACATAGAGATGGTAGCGATCAGGTTCGCCAGCAAATTCAGTGGAGCCATCGCTGCTGATAACGTGTCGAAAACCGGATGTCTGGCGGACAAAGCCGCCCTGTTTATCCGTAGCCTGTACAGGATGCCAGTCACTACTCCACTTGCCTTCAATTAACAGCGCGGCACTCCTCTTTTAATTTCATGAGGAGCTTAACTGATGACTAAACGGCTGATAATGCGGTCAGAAAGATAATCTTTTCTTCCATTATGGAAGAAATTACAGGGGCGGAAAGCGGGTAAAGTGGGTCACCAGAAAGTCGATGAGCAGGCGCGCCCGGTGTGCCCAATGGCGGGCGGGCGAATAAACCGCAAGCAGGCCAAGCGGTGGTGTGTCAAAGGTTTCCAGCACCGTGACAAACATCCGGTCACAATCGAGTCGACCCATGGCGAAGTCCTGTGGGGATAACGTCGCAGTAGAGAAACTGAGGCCAGGCGATGCAGCCTTCACTTTGCGTGCCTTTACCCTTTCGCTGGCACGTAAAACCTGCTTGACTGAATCTCAGCCCGACGTTGCCTGGAGTATTTCATGTCACTGATTCACCTGACGTCACTGGCGGCGATCCCGGCCGCCGAGTGGGATGCGCTGTTGCCTGATGACCAGCCATTTTTGCGCCACGCCTTTCTTCTCACCTTAGAGGAGAGCGGCAGCGTGCGGCCCCAATCGGGCTGGCAGCCTGATCATCTGCTGTGGCGAGAAAATGGCGTGACCCGCGCTGCGCTGCCGGGCTACCAGAAATATCATTCTCAGGGCGAGTATGTCTTTGATCACGCCTGGGCGGATGCCAGCCAGCGTGCCGGGATCCGCTACTACCCGAAATGGCTGGGGGCGATTCCCTTCAGTCCGGTCAGCGGCGCGCGCCTGCTGGGGGAAACCGCTGCTGCCGCGCAGTTGCTGTCGGCCCTGCCGGATAGCCTGTTGCAGCAGGGCTTAAGCGGCGCGCACATCAACTTTACCGATGCGCAGGCAAACCAGCTGCTGGCCGCTCAGCCTGACTGGCTCTCACGGCTTGGTTGTCAGTATCACTGGCATAACCGTGGCTACCGCGATTTTCAGGATTTCCTGGAGTCGCTGATGTCGCGCAAACGCAAACAGCTGCGTAAAGAGCGAGAGCAGGTGGCGCAGAGTGGCTTTGTGTTTGACCGCTATCGCGGTGATCAGCTGCGCGAAGATCAGTGGGATTTTGTCTACACCTGCTATGCCAACACCTATGCGGTACGCGGTCAGCGGCCTTATCTGACGCGCGATTTCTTCAGTCTGCTGGCGGAACGCATGCCGCAGAATATTGTGGTGGTGATCGCCCGCCTGCAGCAGCAACCGGCGGCGATGGCCTTTTATCTGCGGGACAGCCACTCGCTCTATGGTCGCTACTGGGGCTGTCTGGCGGAGTTTGACCGGCTGCACTTCGAAACCTGTTTCTATCAGGGGATGGATTTCGCCCTCGATGAAGGGCTGACGCGGTTTGATGCGGGGGCGCAGGGCGAGCACAAGCTGGTGCGCGGCTTTGAGCCGCAGATTACTCACTCCTGGCACTACCTGCTGCATCCTGGCTTGCGCGATGCGGTGGCCGATTTTCTGGTGCAGGAGCGGGAGGGCGTACGCGGCTGGGCGGAAGAAGCGCGCGACGCCTTACCCTATCGGCGTGGCGATTAATCGATGCCGACAAACCCGCCGGTCTGATGCTGCCACAACCGGGCATAGAGACCGTTTTTCGTCAGCAGCTCGTGATGACTGCCCATCTCAGCAATACCGCCTTTATCCAGCACCACCAGTCGATCCATCTTCGCGATGGTCGACAGGCGGTGTGCAATAGCGATAACGGTTTTACCCTGCATCAGTGACTCCAGGCTCTCCTGAATGGCGGCTTCCACTTCAGAGTCGAGTGCCGAGGTGGCCTCATCCATGATCAGAATCGGCGCATCCTTCAGCAGCACGCGGGCAATCGCCACACGCTGACGCTGACCGCCCGACAGTTTCACGCCGCGCTCGCCCACGTGCGCGTCCAGCCCGGTGCGGCCCAGCGAGTCGGAGAGCAGCGGAATAAATTCATCGGCCCGGGCGCGGTGAATGGCAAGCGCCAGCTCTTCCTCGCTGGCATTGGGGCGACCATAAAGCAGGTTTTCACGGATTGAGCGGTGCAGCAGCGAGGTATCCTGGGTAATCATGCCAATCTGGCTGCGCAGGCTCTCCTGCGTCACGGCGGCGATATCCTGATCGTCGATCACAATCCGCCCACCGTTCAGGTCATAAAGGCGCAGCAGCAGGTTCACCAGCGTGGATTTACCCGCACCCGAAGGACCAATCAGACCAATCTTCTCGCCGGGCTTAATGTCGAGGTTAAAGCCGTTGATCACCTGACGGCCACCGCCATAATCGAAGCGCACATCTTCAAAACGGATGTTGCCGCGCGCCACCTTAAGCTGCTTCGCCTGCGGTGCATCCTGCACGCTCAGCGGTTGCGCAATGGTATTCAGGCCATCCTGCACCATGCCGATATTTTCAAAGATGCCGTTGACCACCCACATGATCCAGCCAGACATATTCACCAGGCGGATCACCAGACCGGTCGCCAGCGCAATCGCCCCGACGCTTATCAGCGACTGACTCCACAACCATAATGCCAGGCCGGAGGTTGAGACAATCAGCAGACCGTTCAGCGCCGATAGCGTCAGATCCATGCTGGTGACCATGCGGCTGGCATGCTGGGTTTTATCGGTCTGCTCCTGAATCGCCTCGCGGGCGTACTGACGTTCCAGATCGCTGTGGGCGAACAGCTTGATGGTGGCGATGTTGGTGTAGCCGTCAACAATGGTTCCCATCAGCTTTGAGCGCGCTTCCGAGGAGACCACTGAGCGCGCCTTGACGCGCGGCACAAAGAAACGCAGCGAGGCGCTGTAGGCCACCATCCACAGAATCAGCGGGATCATCAGCCGCCAGTCGGCACCGGCAAACAGCACCAGCGAGGTCACGGCGTAGATCAGCACATGCCAGATGGCATCCACCAGTTGTACGGCGGAATCACGCAGTGAATTGCCGGTCTGCATAATGCGCTGGGCGATGCGACCGGCGAAATCGCTCTGAAAGAAGTTGAGGCTCTGGCGCAGCACGTAGTTGTGATTCTGCCAGCGAATCATGCTGGTCATACTCGGGCTGATGCTCTGATGCACCAGCATGTCGTGCAGGGCGATAAAAATCGGTCGCAGAATCAGCGCCACCGCCCCCATCCACAGCAGGATGGGCCAGTTATCCCGGAACAGGGTGGCGGGTGTGGAGTGATTGACCATATCGATAATGCGGCTCAGGTAGCTGAACAGCGATACTTCGATCAGGGCTGAAGCCAGCCCCACCACCAGTAGCGCGGCAAAACTGGGCCAGACCTGACGCAGATAATAGAGGTAAAACGACCAGACCGTTGAGGGTGGCGAATCGGTGGGCGCGTCATGAAAAATATTGATAAAACGCTCAAAACGACGATACAACATAGCGATACTCTTTCCGTCCGGTAAAGAGCTACAGCTTAGTGCATGAATCCCGTTCGGCTAAAAGGAGAAAATATGGAAATCATTATCCGGGCACGAGAACCGCAGGACGCTGCCGCCTATCAGCGGCTCTACAGTCATCCCGACGTCTATCCCTGGACCCTGCAGTTGCCGTTTCCCAGCGTTGCCACCTGGGAGAAAAAATTCGCCAGAATGGATGCCGAAGGGTTTATCGCCTTTGTGGCGGAAATTGATGGTGCGCTGGCCGGTGAGCTAACGTTGTTTGTGGATAACAAACCGCGCACCCGCCACTGCATCAGTTTTGGGCTGGGCGTCAATCCCGATTTTGCCGGTCGCGGCGTTGGCGAACGATTGATCCGCACCGCGCTCGACTACTCACGTAACTGGCTGGGGATCACCCGTATGCAGCTTGAGGTGTTTCACGACAACGAACGTGCGCTGCGGCTCTATGCGCGGCTGGGCTTTGAGCGGGAAGGGGTGATGCAGCAGGCCGCACTCCGCGACGGTCAGCTATGTGATGTGGTGATCATGGCGAAGCTGCTGCACGAGAAGTGATAACCGGAGCGGCAGCACTGCCGCTCCGCCTTGCCTTACGGATTTTTAGTGCTGGATTGCTGCATGTTCTGCTGCGTCACCCGTTCAAACGGGATCCACTGGTGGGAATCGACTTTTTCCCCTTTGCTCATCTGCTGCGCCACCCCGACCAATTTTTTGTCCTGACCCACGGCAGCCTGGAACACGGTGACGGCCAGTTTGCCGCTTGACCGTGCTTTCCGGCCATCCGGCGTGGCATCAAAGCCGCCCCCCATAAGGGTTTTCTTCGGTTTCGCCTGGGCAATCGCCATTTTGTCGTTGTTGGCGGACTGTTACGTGATCGCTTCGGAGCTAAAAAGATGTATGGCCTCACGCCGGCCCTCTGGTCACGCCTGACGGATATGTGAAAAGCCGTCATCTTTCATGAATGATGACGGCTTTTTTGTACTGCTCAGTCTGGACCTGCACGCTGTTCTGACGCTTTCTCTGAAGGAGTTCACCTCTCCTCTGACCACTCACCAGACCGTCGCCTCCGCACAAAACAGCCTGAAGAATATTTGTCCAGCTGCCGATATCACCTTATCACCCGCTGATATTAAGGAGTAATAGCGTGATAAAGCTGATTACCATTGATGAATTGCGGCCAGGGATGTTTATCCACAAGCTGGAGGTCTGGTGGATTAAAGACCAGCGCATGCATAATCAGATGCTGATCACCGATCCACGGCAAATCGCCACGTTACGCAGTGAAGGGATCCGCCAGCTCTGGATCGACCTTGCTCGATCCGTACAGGCGCCGATCGCCTCCTCGGTCGCGAAAAGAACCATTGGGCGGACCCCGTTTTTTCAGGAACTGGATCAGGCACAGCTGATCTTTCAGCAGGGCAAACCCAAACTGCTGGCGATGTTCAACGAGGCGCGATTGGGTAACGGCCTGAAGCTGGACTACATGATGGAGCTGGTGGATGAAATCGCCGGCTCAATCACGCGTGAACCCTCAGCGATGCTGAGCGTGGCGCGGCTGAAAAATCATGATGACTATACCTACCTGCACTCAATGGCGGTCTGCGGGCTGATGATCGCGCTGGGCAAAAAGCTCGGGCTGGATGAGCAGCAGCTGCGCCGGGTGGGCATGGGGGGGTTACTGCATGATGTCGGTAAAGCAGCCGTCCCGCTGGCGATCCTGAACAAAGCGGGCAAGCTGACCGAAGAGGAGTTCAGGGTGATGCGTGAGCATCCGGTGGTCGGCACGCAGATGCTGATAGAAGCCAACGCCGATGACGATCTGCTCGATATCGCCCTGCATCATCATGAGAAATATGATGGCAGCGGCTATCCGCACCGCCTGAAAGGCGAGGCGATTTCGTTCTACGCCCGCATGGCGGCGGTGTGTGATGTCTATGATGCCGTAACCTCGACCCGTTCCTATCGCAACGGCTGGACACCCGCGGAGGCGATGCACCAGATGCTAAGCTGGCGCGGCCATTTCGATCCTGGCGTGCTGCACACTTTCGTGCGGACTATCGGCATCTATCCGGTGGGATCGCTGGTGCGTCTGGCTTCCGGCCGGGTGGCGCTGGTGGTAAAAGCGGGTGAAAAATCGCTGATGCGTCCCTGTGTTCATGTCTTCTGGTCGCTGCACGCCCAGCGTGAAGTAAAACCGGAAGAGCTTGACCTCGGCGACAGCTTCTGCACCGACAGCATTGTGGGCGCAGAAGACAGCACGCTGTGGGGTAATGTCGATCTCAATCGTATCTGGGCGTTGGAAGTCGCCTGATTCTTCGCCATTTTTACACTATTTTTATGCCCGCCCGCTGCATTTTAACCCCTTCTTTATACTTCTCCGCGCAAGCTAAGCCACAAATCCAATCCTCTGGAGGTTCCTGTGAGCGTGGGCGTAATAACCGGCATTGTGCTGGTGGTGTTGTTACTGGGCTATCTGATCTATGCCCTGTTAAATGCGGAGGCGTTCTGATGGCGGCCAATGCTTTTTTGCTCATCGCATTTTATCTGGTGCTGCTGATGGTGCTGGCGCAGCCGCTCGGACGGCGTCTGGCGTCGTTAGTGGCTGACAAGCCAGTGTTTGCCTGCCTGGAAGCGCCGCTGTGGCGACTGCTGGGCGCGCAACAGTCGGACATGCGCTGGCCGCACTACCTGCTGGCCATCCTGCTCTTTAATGCGCTGGGTTTCGTGGTGCTGCTGGCCATATTGCTGTTGCAGGGCGCGCTGCCGCTGAATCCACAGCAGATGCCAGGACTGAGCTGGCATCTGGCGCTAAACACCGCCGTGAGCTTCGTGACCAATACCAACTGGCAGTCCTACAGCGGCGAAAGCACCCTGAGCTATTTCAGTCAGATGGTGGGCCTGACGGTGCAGAACTTCCTCTCTGCCGCGACCGGTATCGCCGTGGCGTTTGCGCTAATCCGTGGCTTCGCCAGTCGCAGCAGCGCGACGCTGGGTAACGCCTGGCGCGACCTGACGCGCATCACGCTCTATGTCTTACTGCCCATCAGCCTGCTGATCGCGCTGTTCTTTGTCAGTCAGGGCAGCATTCAGAACGTTGCGCCTTATCACAGCGTCTCTACGCTGGAAGGTGTGCAGCAGACCCTGTCGATGGGGCCGGTGGCGTCGCAGGAAGCGATCAAAATGCTGGGCACCAACGGTGGCGGCTTCTTTAACGCCAACTCCGCCCATCCGTTTGAAAACCCGACCGTGCTGACTAACCTGGTGCAGATGCTGAGTATCTTCCTGATCCCGGCAGCGCTCTGTTTTGCGTTTGGCGAAAGCGTGCGTGACCGTCGTCAGGGTCACATGCTGCTGTGGGCAATGACGCTGATATTTGTGGCGGCGGTGGCGGTCGTGATGTGGGCCGAACTGCAGGGCAACCCGCATTTCCTTCCGTTGGGGGCCGACAGCGCCGTCAACATGGAAGGTAAAGAAACACGCTTTGGCATGCTTAACAGCAGCCTGTTCGCGGTCATCACCACCGCGGCTTCCTGCGGTGCGGTCAATGCCATGCACGACTCCTTTACCGCGCTGGGCGGCATGGTGCCGATGTGGCTGATGCAGCTAGGCGAGGTCGTGTTTGGCGGCGTCGGTGCCGGTCTCTACGGCATGCTGCTGTTTGTGCTGCTGGCGGTGTTTATCGCCGGACTGATGATTGGCCGTACCCCGGAGTTCCTGGGCAAAAAAGTCGATGTGTGGGAGATGAAAATGACCGCGCTGGCGATTCTGGTTACCCCGGCGCTGGTGCTGATCGGCACCGCACTGGCGATGATGACTGACGCCGGACGCAGTGCCATGGCGAACCCAGGAATTCACGGCTTCAGCGAAGTGCTCTACGCGGTCTCCTCGGCGTCCAACAACAACGGCAGCGCCTTTGCCGGACTAAGTGCCAACACGCCGTTCTGGAACCTGTTACTGGCGGTCTGCATGCTGCTGGGACGCTTTGGCATCATCATTCCGGTAATGGCGATTGCTGGTGCGATGGCGGTGAAAAAAGTGCAGCCGGTGGGTAATGGCACGCTGCCCACCCACGGTCCGCTGTTTATTGCCCTGCTAATCGGCACAGTGCTGCTGGTGGGTGCACTGACCTTTATTCCTGCTCTGGCGCTGGGCCCGGTGGCTGAGCATCTGCAACTTGTTCAGGGACAATCCTCATGAGTCGTCAACAACTGGCGTTATTTGACGCAGCGCTGCTGCGTACCTCGGCCTGGGATGCGGTGAAAAAGCTCGATCCTCGGGTGCAGTTCCGTAACCCGGTGATGTTTGTGGTCTGGCTCGGCAGCATTCTGACCACGCTGCTGGCGCTGGCGATGCTGACCGGCCGCCTCAGCGGCAGCGCCAGCTTTACCGGGGCGATTGCGCTCTGGCTCTGGTTTACCGTGCTGTTCGCCAATCTGGCGGAGGCGCTGGCAGAAGGACGCAGTAAAGCCCAGGCCAGCAGCCTGAAAAAGGTGAAAAAGACCCACTTTGCCAAAAAACTGTCAGCGGCGCGCTATGGCGCCGAATGGCAGCAGGTGGGCGCCGATCAGCTGCGCAAAGGCGACGCGGTACTGGTAGAAGCGGGCGACATCATTCCCTGCGACGGTGAAGTGATGGAGGGCGGAGCCTCGGTGGATGAGAGCGCCATTACCGGTGAGTCCGCACCCGTGATCCGCGAATCGGGCGGTGACTTTGCCTCTGTCACCGGCGGTACCCGCATTCTCTCTGACTGGCTGGTGATCACCTGTAGTGCCAACCCCGGCGAAACCTTCCTTGACCGGATGATCGCCATGGTGGAAGGCGCGAAACGCCGCAAAACCCCGAATGAGATCGCCCTGACCATCCTGCTGGTGTCACTGACCATCGTGTTCCTGCTGGCGACCGTCACGCTCTGGCCGTTCTCGGCGTGGAGCGGAACGCCGGTCAGCATCACCGTGCTGGTGGCGCTGCTGGTCTGTCTGATCCCAACCACTATCGGCGGCTTGCTGTCGGCGATTGGCGTAGCGGGGATGAGCCGGATGCTGGGTGCTAACGTGATCGCCACCAGCGGTCGGGCGGTCGAAGCGGCAGGCGATGTGGATGTGCTGATGCTGGACAAAACCGGCACCATCACGCTGGGTAACCGTCAGGCAACGCAGTTTCTGCCCGCGCCGGGCATGAGCGAAGAGCAACTGGCGGACGCTGCACAGCTCGCCTCGCTGGCCGATGAGACACCAGAAGGCCGCAGCATCGTGGTGCTGGCGAAACAGCGATTTAATCTGCGTGAACGCGATCTCAGCAGCATGGGCGCGAGCTTTATTCCGTTCTCAGCGCAGACCCGCATGAGTGGCGTGAACGTGCAGGACCGACTGATCCGCAAAGGCGCGGTCGATGCGGTGCGCCGCCATATCGAAGCGAGTCATGGCCGTTTCCCTGCCGGGGTTAATGCGCAGGTGGAAGAGGTGGCACGCAGCGGCGGTACGCCGCTGGTGGTGGCCGAGGGCGCGACCGTGCTGGGCGTGGTGGCGCTGAAAGATATCGTGAAAGGCGGCATCAAAGAGCGCTTTGCCGAGCTGCGCAAAATGGGCATTAAAACGGTGATGATCACCGGCGATAATCCGCTGACCGCCGCGGCGATTGCAGCGGAAGCGGGCGTGGATGACTTTCTCTCCGAGGCGACGCCGGAAGCCAAGCTGGCGCTGATCCGCCAGTATCAGGCGGAAGGGCGGTTAGTGGCGATGACCGGCGACGGCACCAACGATGCGCCTGCACTGGCGCAGGCGGATGTGGCGGTGGCGATGAACTCCGGTACGCAGGCGGCGAAAGAGGCGGGCAACATGGTCGATCTCGACTCAAACCCGACCAAGCTGCTGGAAGTGGTGCACATCGGTAAACAGATGCTGATGACGCGCGGATCGCTGACCACCTTCAGTATCGCCAACGACGTGGCGAAATATTTCGCCATTATTCCGGCGGCATTTGCGGCGACCTGGCCACAGCTCAACATGCTTAACGTAATGCACCTGCACTCGCCCGCCAGCGCCATTCTGTCGGCGGTGATTTTTAACGCCCTGGTGATTATTTTCCTGATCCCGCTGGCTCTGAAAGGCGTCAGCTATCGCCCACTGAGTGCGGCTGCACTGCTGCGCCGCAATCTGCTGATTTATGGTCTGGGTGGCCTGTTGGTGCCGTTTGTCGGCATCAAAGCGATCGATCTGCTGTTAGTGTTTTCAGGCATGGCCTGAGGAGAAAAAAATGAGTCAGTTACGTCCGGCAATTTTACTGTTGTTGCTGCTTACGCTTGTCACTGGCGTGGTTTATCCTTTGCTCACCACCGGTCTGGCGCAGTGGCTGTTTCCGGCCCAGGCCAGTGGCTCGCTGCTGAAGAAGGATGGCGTGGCGTACGGGTCCGCGCTGATTGGCCAGCACTTTACCCAGCCCAACTATTTCTGGGGCCGCCCTTCAGCCACCAGGGATAAACCGTATAACCCGCTCTCATCAGGGGGCAGCAATCTGGCCGCCAGCAACCCGGCGCTGGACAAAACGGTAGCAGAACGCGTCGCTGCGCTACGGGCCGCGAATCCGCAGGCTCCTGCCGCCGTGCCGGTTGAGCTGGTCACCGCCTCTGCCAGCGGGCTGGACCCGGATATTTCGCCACACGCTGCCCTTTGGCAGGCACCGCGTATCGCCGCCAGCCGTCAGCTGCCGGTGGCGCAGGTCGAGGCGCTGATCGAAAAGATGACGCATCGTCCGCTGCTGCCCTTCCTCGGCACGCCGACCCTCAACGTGTTGCAGCTGAATAGGGCGCTCAACGAACTGTAATGGTGTTAAGAGCCTATCCCATTAGGCTATTTTATTTGTCAGTCTGAACCTGGGCAGTGCTCACACAGGCTGCGTTAGCAACCTGAGCGCCCGTCAGGGCGGCCCTGAAGGGGCGAGCGCATCGAGTAATCCTCACGTACTACGTGTACGCTCCGGTTGTTCCGCGCTGTCCGTGTCCAGACTGTCTGCAACAATTACGCCTACTGGCATAGGCTCTAAGGAAGCGATGAACCACGAACCCCAGCGTCCCGATCCCGACGCGCTGCTGCAGGCGAACCGCGAAACGCATCGCGGGCAGCTGAAGATTTACTTTGGCGCCTGTGCTGGCGTGGGCAAAACCTACGCCATGCTGCAGGAGGCGCAACGGCTGCGTGCGCAGGGTCTGGATGTGTTGATCGGCGTGGTGGAGACGCATGACCGGCCGGAAACCGCGCAGCTGTTGACAGGGTTAACCCTGCTGCCGCGTCGCGCGACCGGTCGCTCACGTCATGCGGAGTTTGATCTCGATGCCGCGCTGGCTCGCCATCCAGCGGTAATCCTGATGGATGAGCTGGCGCACACCAACGTGCAGGGTTCACGCCATCCCAAGCGCTGGCAGGATATCGAGGAGCTGCTGGAAGCGGGCATTGACGTCCTGACCACCGTCAACGTGCAGCATCTTGAAAGCCTCAACGATGTGGTAGGCGGCGTGACCGGCATTCAGGTGCGCGAAACCGTACCCGATCCCTTTTTCGACAGTGCTGACGAGGTGGTGCTGGTCGATCTGCCGCCCGACGATCTGCGGCAGCGGCTGAAAGAGGGCAAAGTTTACATTGGCGATCGTGCGGAACGCGCCATCGAAAACTTTTTCCGCAAAGGTAATCTGTTCGCCCTGCGTGAGCTGGCCCTGCGCCGCACCGCCGATCGGGTGGATGATCAGATGCGCGCCTGGCGCGATCAGCAGGGGCGGGATCGCGTCTGGCATACCCGCGACGCCATTCTGCTGTGCATTGGCGACGACAGCGGCAGTGAAAAGCTGGTGCGTACCGCCGCCCGACTGGCGGCGCGGCTCGGCAGTGAATGGCACGCGGTCTATGTCGAAACGCCCCGGCTTAACCGGCTACCGGAAGCGCGGCGACGGGCGATTCTGCGCACGTTACAGCTGGCGCAGGAGCTGGGCGCAGAAACCGCCACGCTCTCTGAGCCGGATGAAGCCGAAGCGGTACTGCGTTACGCACGCGAACATAATCTGGGCAAAATTGTTACCGGCCGTCGCCCGCTGCGGCGCTGGCGGCGTGACAGTTTTGCCGAACGGCTGGGCCAGCTCGGCCCTGATCTCGACCTGCTGGTGGTGGCGCTGGATGAGCCGCTGAAGGATGCGCCACATCCGCTGCCGGAGGGGGGCGTCACCAGCGAAAAATGGCGTATTCAGCTGCGCGGCGTAATCATGGCGCTGGTGCTCTGTATTCTTGTCACCGTGGCCGGACAGTCGGTGCTGATCAGTTTCGATCCCGCCAACTGCGTAATGATCTACCTGCTGGCGGTGGTGATCGTGGCGCTGCGTTATGGCCGCTGGCCGTCGGTTATCGCCACGGTGATGAATATCGTCGCCTTTGACCTGTTCTTTGTTGCGCCTACCGGCACGGTGGCGGTCTCTGACCTGCAATATCTGGTGACCTTTGGCGTGATGCTGGCGGTGGGCGTGATCGTCGGCAATCTCACGGCCGGCGTGCGCTATCAGGCGCGGGTGGCGCGCTACCGTGAGCAACGGGCGCGCCAGCTCTATGAGATGGCGAAATCGCTGGGCACTGCGTTAACGCCGCAGGATATCGCCGCCGCCAGCCAGCGGGTACTCGACGCCACGTTACAGGCGCGTTGCCTGCTGTTGCTGCCGGATGAGCAGGGCGAACTGCAACCGGTGGGCGATGCGTTACCGGCCAGCGAGCCGGATCGCGCGATTGCCAAATGGAGTTACAGCAAAGGCCAGCCAGCGGGCGCGGGCACCGATACCTTACCGGCGGTGCCTTATCAGATTCTGCCACTGAAAAGCGGCGCGCACTGCCGTGGTCTGCTGGTGGTGGAGCCGCAGAACCTGCGTCAGCTGATGATCCCCGAGCAGCAGCGGTTGGTGGAGACCTTTACGGTGCTGATTGCTAACGCGCTGGAGCGCATGGCGCTGTCGCACAGCGAGGCGGCGTCCCGGCTCTCGGCGGAGCGTGAACAGCTGCGCAATGCGCTGCTGTCAGCGCTGTCGCACGACCTGCGCACCCCGCTGACCGTGCTGTTTGGTCAGGCGGAAATGCTGATGCTCGACCTGGCCAGCGACAACTCAAAATATGTGCCGCAGGCCAGTCAGATCCGTGAGCAGACGCTGAGCACCATCCGGCTGGTGAGCAACATGCTGGATATGGCGCGCATTCAGTCTGGCGGCCTCAATCTGCGTGAAGAGTGGCTGGCGCTGGAAGAGGTGGTTGGCGGGGCACTGAGCAGCATGGGGCCGTCGCTGAAAGGGCATGAGGTTCAGCTCGATCTGCCGGACGATATCGTGCTGATCAAAGGCGACAGCACGCTGCTGGAGCGGGTCTTCACGAACCTGATTGAGAACAGCCTGAAGTATGCCGGTAATTGTGCACCGCGCGGCATTCGCGCCTGGCGTGCAGCAACACGGCTGGAAATTGCGGTCTGGGATGGCGGGCCGGGTATTGCCGAAGGGGAGTTAAGCCGGATATTCGATAAATTCTCACGGGGTGATAAAGAGTCGGCAGTGCCGGGCGTCGGGCTGGGTCTGGCGATCTGTAAAACCATTATCGAGAGCCACGGCGGCCAGATCTGGGCAGAGAACCGGCCCGAAGGCGGCGCGGCATTTCGTCTGTCGCTGCTATTGCCGCCGGTCCCGGAAATTTCTGACGAAGGGCTGAAATAACTTCACAGTTGATCGGTTATACTCCCGAACCTGTTTGATAACTTGTGGGATTGTATGGAACGTTTTACCGAAAACCTGATGTATGCATCGCGCTGGTTGCTGGCCCCGGTTTACATTGGACTTTCGCTGGGATTACTGGCGCTGACCATTAAATTTTTCCAGGAAATTTTCCACCTGCTGCCCAACATTTTCAGCATTGCGGAAAATGATTTGATCCTGCTGCTGCTGTCGCTGGTGGATATGACGCTGGTTGGCGGCCTGCTGGTGATGGTGATGCTGTCGGGTTATGAGAACTTTATCTCTAAGCTCGATATCGACGAAGACAAAGAGAAGCTGAGCTGGCTGGGCAAAATGGACTCCGGCTCGCTGAAGAATAAAGTTGCCGCCTCTATCGTCGCCATCTCTTCGATTCACCTGCTGCGGGTGTTTATGGAAGCGCGTAACGTCGAAAACGACAAGCTGATGTGGTACGTGATTATCCACCTGACCTTTGTGCTCTCCGCCTTTGTGATGGGCTGGCTGGATCAGATGTCGCGCAGCGACAAAAAAGCGAAGTAACCTCGCTGGCGACCCGCTGACGCGGGCGCCTGCTCTCTCCTTTCTGCTCCCCTCCCCTGAACGTCCTGCTGGCTTAGCTGGCTGCAATGCCGGGCGCGTGCCCGACAGTTGCGGCATCACCTCTTTGATCATGGCAAAAAAATGTTGCAGCCTGGCCGGGTAATAACTCGCTCAGGGATAGGTCAGCCACACCGACAGCGGCGGGGCCTGCCACGCGGGCATCAACCCGTTCAACGGGCGGCTGCTGCGCCATCAGGTGCGGGGCGGCCACCACAATGCGTGACACTACTGCGAAACATTAGAGCATCTTTCACGCGTTATAATGACTTCCCCCGCATAATACGCTTGAAGATCACTATACGAGGGGCGTTCCGGCAACCGCAGGTTCATTGATTAAAGCTATAAATCCAAAAGAAATTGTTGGCCAACATCGTTTCCTGCATTTTCAGTAACAAGTCTGAGACACTACGTCTTCGCAGATAATCCCTGAACGAGTAGATAGTATTTGACCCGATCCTGGCAATAGCATCACTCATTAGTAACTAACTTCGTTATGCAAAATAATGCGCAATACTGATAATAAAGTGAAAAATTTAAAAATGACCATTCGATTCAGCTAACTTCGCCTGCCATTTTCGATCTAAAGAATAATGGCTAGCGAAGTATGTAAAAATGCATAATTTTTTAATAATCTAATTTAATGCAATGGATATCGTTAATTTAAATTCCTATAGGTTGATAACCTTGCCATTCCGGGATGTTGCGACTTCCGGTATTACACAGAGAAAGATGTATATATAGGTCACCAACTTTCTCAAGTAGTAAACAATCATCAACATCTTTCAAATTATCTTTATGCTGATGATCGGTGCCGCAAAGAAGCATTTTTAATGCTTTCTTTTTGGCATCTTGAGCATTTTCAGCAACAAATAAGTCGAACTCATGTAGTTCTGCTAATGTTTCAGGCCGATATCCTCCCGCATTCACGAAGAATAGCTTTTTATGATATCGTGATGGTTCTGAAGAAAGTGAAATAGAATATCCATCAGCCCAGGTAACCCTGATATAACCATCGATATGAATTTTGTCACTATCGCCAAACCAAGCTTCCCTTAACGCAGGCCAGGCATCTCTTGGTTTCTCAGCAGCAACGAACTGAATATCATGTACTTCAATATTAGACTTCCCAGCGTTTCCACCAATATAGAACATAAATAAGTTCATGAGAATCTTCTCCAAATCTCGTGATCGTAAAAATAAATTATATAGAATCAGGAGTAAATATAAATTAATAAAATTTGCTTCAGCCGTGGGAGGATTCCATAGCTTCTTACTTTGTTTCATCTCTGCTATAGGCGCTGGAAATCAGGAGAACATTTTTTGAACCCTTAGGCACATATGGGCGCTCGTAATACACTCCAGTCTACCTGCCATTCGGCGGTTGATGAATTGAGTTTTATTGACATCAAACACAACTGCACGCCCGTCAAAAAATGTGCCAGGCTTATTCATAAACCCGAAATAATCTGGAGTGTTATGAACTTTTTAGCCTGGACAGCCGCGACGGGCGGCCTTCTGCTGCTGATGTCGCTGGCTTCTGGTTGGATTCACCGGGGGCCAGTCACCTCATTTGGTCTGTTCCTTATCGCCGGTATTCTGTGTGGCCCCTGGGGATTTAATGTTATCCACGTTGATATCGTCACCCATTCCGAAGTCGTGGCCCATATCACGGAAATCACCATGGCCGCCTCGCTGTTTATCACCGGCCTGAAGCTGCGTCTGCCGCTGCAGAACAACTGCTGGCACACCGGGTTGAAACTGGCTTTTCCCGCCATGCTGCTTACCGTGGCCGCGATGACCCTGCTGGCGCACTTCCTGGTGGGATTAGACTGGCCGATTGCGCTGGCGTTTGGTGCCATTGTCGCGCCGACCGATCCGGTGCTGGCGAGCTTGATCTCGGTCAACGATGCACAGGATGATGATTCGCTGCGCGTGGCGATCTCCAGCGAAGCGGGCATGAACGATGGCTCCGCGCTGCCCCTGCTGATGCTGGCGCTGCTGCTGTTTAATGGCGAGAGCCTGAGCGGGGCGATGCTGGCGCACTGGGGGGCGGTAGAGGTGCTCTGGGCGATTGGCGGCGGTCTGGTCATCGGTTTTGTTCTTGGGCAGTTGATCGGTCTGCTGGCGACCCGACTGCGCAATGCCAATGGCGATGTCGCGCCCAATGATTTCCTGGCGCTGGCGCTGATTGCGCTGAGTTATTCGCTGGTACAGTGGATGGGTGCCTCCGGCTTCCTGGCCGCCTTTGCCGCCGGACTGGGGTTACGCCGCGCCGAGCTTGGCGTGTTCCGTCGCCATCAGCCGGAAGGTCTTTCTGACGCTGAGCGCGTATTGCCCTCTGAGGCGCTGGTGAATCCCAACAAACGTCTGGCGCATCAGGGCGATAATAATATGGTGAAGTCGATTGGATTTGTGGTAGGCGACGCACTCTCTTTTGGCGATACTATTGAACGTTTACTGGCGGCTGGCATGATGGTGGTGCTGGGCGTCACACTGGCGCAGCACTGGAACATTTACGGCGTGCTGCTCGGGCTGGTGCTGTTTGTGGTGGTGCGACCGCTGGCCGTCTGGCTGGTCACGCTACGCGCCGGACTGCCGCTGGGACAGCGTCTGCTGATTGGCTGGCTGGGTATCCGGGGAATTGGCAGCCTCAACTACATCGCCTATGCCTGGACGCATGGCATGGAAGGCCCGCAGATGGAAATTATGACGAATATGGCGTTAACGCTGGTGGTCTGCAGCGTGGTGGTCCACGGTATCACCGTGTCGCCGCTGCTGAACTGGCGTCAGAAGCGCCTTGAAGCCCTTCAGCGCAAGGTTTAACCCGAACTCACAGGAGTTAAGAATGAAAGTCACTCAGATAGTGCTGCTGAGCATCCTCGCCTCCGGCAGCGCGCTGGCGGCGGACGACACTGACACGGAGCAGAATGTCTACGCCAGCCAGTTATGCCACATTGTCAGCGGCGAAAAAAAAGTCGCCAGTGCGGATGACTATGTCGAACAGATGAAATCGACCGTGGCACGCAGTCAGTCGCCATCGGCGATGAATCAGCCCGAGTTTGATGAAGAGTCTGCGCGTGAAGTGGCCAGTGCCTGGCTGCAGCTGGGTGACGATGAGCGTGCCAAACTGCGCGTCAACGAACAGCAGTGTGAGCAGGCCGTGATGGCACAGTTCCAGCAGGAAGATTAACTGCACGGGATAAGATAAAAACGCGCCTGCCGGGCGCGTTTTTTTATGGCTTTTCAGGGGCTATTGCGTACATAATCGCCAGCCATGGCACCAGACTTGCATCTGTTGATTCTTCTGAAGCATGCCGCAACGGTTTGCTCACTCTTCTGGCATCACATAACAGGCATTATGATTACGCGTCGACGCTTTATTCTCGGCACGGGAGCGCTCGGGCTCTCCATGACCACCGGCAAATTATTTGCCCGCGATGACATTATTCCCCTCTGGCCGGACGATCCGCCCGGCGGTGGCGGCCCATCGGGTCAGTTGCATATCACCAGCAACGGTTCCTGGTCCAATGTCGTCAGCCCGGCGATTCAGCGGTTTAAACCGGAAAATCCCAATGGCGAAGCGGTATTGATCGCCGCAGGCGGCGGTTATCGCTGGATCGGCATGGGACGCGAAGCCTGGCCAGTAGCGCACTGGCTTAATGCCAATGGCTATACCGCCTATGTGCTCAGCTATCGGCTGCCGCACGAGAAGTGGCAGGCGGGTCGGCTGGCACCACTTCAGGATGCACAGCGCGCCATCCGGCTGGTGCGTTCTTTTGAGCGCAAGGTGCATGTGCTGGGCTTCTCAGCGGGTGGGCATCTGCTGGGGATGGCGGCGGCGCGACCGGACTTTGAATCCTATCCGGCCATCGACCCGCTGGATGAAGTGGTGCCCAAAGTCGACAGCGTGGGCCTGATCTATCCGGTCATCACCCTGGAAGCGCCTTATCAACACACTAACACGCATCTGATGATGGTCGGCAAAAATGCCACGCCACAGGATGAGGCGAACTGGTCTGTGCAGAACTACGTGACCCGGCAATATCCGCCAACATTTCTGGCACAGGCCGAAGACGATCACACCTCAAATCCGTTTAATACCGAGCTGATGCGCGACACCTGTCGCCGTAACCGCGTGCCGGTTGAGCTGATTCAGATCAGCAAAGGCGGGCATGGATTTGGTCTTGGCAAAGCCGGAACGCCAGCAGCGTTATGGGATCAGGCTTATGTACGTTGGTTGGATCGCGTGAGCTGAGTTGCACTGGTGCGGTGCGTCGCTGCACTGCGGGATCGGTAAGCAGGGAGGGATTGATGGCAGCACAAAAAAGCAGGCGACCCGAGTCGCCTGTTCTGTTTCTGAAGCCCGCAGCGGCTTAACGCATCGTCACGAACTCTTCCGCTGCCGTCGGGTGGATCGCCACGGTGTTATCGAAGTCCTTTTTGGTGGCACCCATTTTCAGCGCCACGGCGAAGCCCTGCAGCATTTCATCCATGCCGAATCCGATACCGTGAATACCAACAATCTTCTCATCTGCACCCACACAGACCAGCTTCATGCGGCACGGCTGACGATGCTGAGTCACGGCAGTGTACATGGCGGTGAACGACGATTTGTAGACCTTCACCTGATCGTCGCCATACTGTTCGCGCGCCTGCGGCTCAGTGAGTCCCACGGTGCCAATCGGCGGATGGCTGAACACCACGGTCGGGATATTGCTGTAATCCAGATGCTCATCTGGCTTATTGTTAAACAGACGCTCAGAGAGACGACGGCCTGCGGCGACCGCGACCGGCGTCAGCTCAACCGCACCGGTGTTATCGCCCACGGCGTAGACGCCTGACACATTGGTGTTCTGGAATTTATCGACCTTGATGTAGCCTTTGTCATCCAGCGCCACGCCAGCGGCTTCGATATTGAGGTTGTCGTTGGCGGGCTCTCGGCCAATCGCCCACACCAGACAATCCACGGTATATTCACTGCCGTTTTCCAGCTGTAGCGTCAGACTGCCATCGCTGTTTTTAATTACCGCTTTAGGAACGGCTTCGGTGTGTAACGCCGGACCATCACTGTTCATCACTTCAACCAGCGTCTCGGTGAGCAGCGGATCGAAGCTGCGCAGCGGCGCGTGTTTACGGACGAACAGATGGGTTTCCGATCCCAGCGCGTTAACCACGCCCGCCAGCTCAACTGCGATGTAGCCCGCGCCGATCACCGCGGTGCGTTTTGGCAGCGCGTCCAGCTCGAAGAAGCCATCGGAATCAATGCCGTACTCCGCACCCGGAATAGAAGGGTGAACCGGACGACCGCCAGTGGCGATCAGAATATGGTTGGCCGTGATTATCTCGCCGTTGACTTCGACGCTGTGCGCATCAACAAACCGCGCAAAGCCCTTAATCACTTCAACATTGTTTTTACCCAGCACGTTGTCATAGGCGGTGTGGATGCGATCGATATAGGCGCTGCGGTTTTTCACCAGCGTGGCCCAGTCAAAGCGATTCACGGTGGTGTCGAAGCCATAATCCGGCCCATAGAGATGGATCGCTTCGGCGATTTGCGCCGCATGCCACATGATTTTCTTCGGCACGCAGCCCACGTTCACGCAGGTGCCGCCCAGCTCTTTCTCTTCAATCAGGGCACATTTCTGGCCATACATAGCCGCACGGTTAATTGAGGCGATGCCGCCGCTGCCGCCGCCAATGGCGAGATAGTCGAAATGTCGGGTCATTGAAGTATCCATCCGGTTGCATAAAAAATTGGGGTTGAGTGTAACGTTGCGGGTCGAAATGACGCAAAGTTTACGCCTATGATTGTAATAGGGTTCGGTTTTTTCACTTGCTTACAGGGAAGCATACTATGCACCTTACTTTTCTCGGCACCGGCGGCGGTGCGCCCAGCCTGCAACGCAACGTGACTTCGATTGCGTTTACCCGCGCGCTGAGTGGTGAAACCTGGCTGTTCGACTGTGGGGAAGGCACACAATTACAGTTTATGCGCTCCAGCCTGAAACCAGGCAAGCTGGATAAAATTTTCATCACCCATCTGCATGGCGATCATATTTTCGGGCTGCCGGGATTACTCACCAGCCGGTCAATGGCCGGGCTGACCACACCGTTGACGGTCTATGGCCCCAGGGGATTAAAAACCTTTGTTGAGACGGCGCTGTCGATCAGCGGTTCCTACACCGACTACCCGCTGAACATCATTGAAATTGAGGCGGGCTGGACGCTGGACGACGGTGAGTTTCGTATCAGTGCCTGGCCGCTGAGCCATCCGGTGGAGTGTTTTGGTTATCGCATTGAACAGCATGATAAACCCGGCCTGCTGGATGCCGCGCGTCTGAAAGCGGAAGGGGTGCCGCGCGGCCCGTGGTTTCAGCAACTGAAGCAGGGGGAATGTGTGACGCTGGAAAATGGGCGGGTAATCAACGGTGCTGACTACCTTGGCCCGGCGACACCCGGCAAAACGCTGGCGATATTTGGCGATACAGCGCCCACCGAGGTCGCGCTACAACTGGCGGCCAGCGTGGATCTCATGGTGCATGAAACCACGCTGGAGGCGGCGATGGTGGAAAAAGCCAACGGGCGCGGGCACTCCACCACCCTTCAGGCTGCCGAAGTGGCAAAACGCGCCGGGGCAAAAAGGCTGATCGCCACCCATTTCAGCTCCCGCTATCTGGCCAAAGATATGAGTCGCCTGCTGGCGGAGTGCCAGACGATTTTTCCCTGCACCGAGCTGGCCTCGGATCTGGCGGTATTCAATATTTAGTGATGCAGTACCGGATAGGTAAACAACAGCAGATGGGTGATATTAAGGGCAAAATGCAGGGCGGTCGCCAGCCATAAACGGCCGCTCCAGTGCCACGCCAGCCCGTAAAGTAGCCCGGCCAGGGTAGCGAAAATCACCAGCAGCACGCCGCCGCTCAGATGCACCAGACCAAACAGCAGCGAGCTCAGTAACAGCGCCGGTATGCCGCCCACTACCTGCTTTAATCGCTGCTGCAGATAGCCCCGGAACAGCGCCTCTTCCGCCAGCGCGACAAAGAACAGATTCGCCAGCATGAAGGCGCCCAGCCACGCCGGCGTGTGTCGCTCAAACGCTAATCCGCCCAGCAGCACCGCGCTACACAGCAGCAGTGGCACGGCGGCGATCAACGCCAGTGCGGCGGGTAGTCGATAGCGTGGTGGCGTGGCCGGCGCGCGAAACAGCGTTGGCAGGCAGGCCAGTAATACAAAAGGAATAAGCGCTTTATCGAAGTTAAACCCGAAGCTGAAAGGCACGCTGCGCGGTCCGGCCTGCACATTCTCTGCCTGAAGGGGGTTGTGAAAGCCTGGAAAAAGATGGAGGAGCAACCCGATGGCGATCAGCACCAGTAGCGCTTCGGTCAGCATTTGTCGTCGATGATGGTCACGGTCATAAATACGGAGTGCCACCACAGCGGCGGTGCCAGTAAACAGCAGCAGTGCTGGCCACGCTAACACGTCCTGATAAAAACCCAGCAGTGTGGCGAGCGCCAGTAATAATAATGCCAGCCGTCGGGCCGGTTGCAGCGCGGCTAGCGCGCCTGCCAGTATAATCCACATGGTAAAGACCTGGTACAACGCCGCAGCACCGGTCGTGAGCGGCGTAGAAGACAAAGAGAGTTATTCGGGTACGATTTGGTTAACCACGAAGTGGCCGGTACCAGCCGGAACCAGTTTCTGATGCAGCCACGGCAGCAGGGTATTCATCTGCTGGGCCAGCTTCCACGGCGGGTTAATCACGATCATGCCAGAGGCGGTCATGCCGCGCTGATCGCTGTCAGGACGGGCCGCCAGTTCGATCTGCAGAATATTGCGGATGCCGGTCGCTTCCAGGTCGCGCAGCATATGTTTGATCTGCTGGCGTAAAACCACCGGATACCACAGCGCAAAGACGCCGGTGCCAAAACGTTTATGGCCTTCCTGAATCCCTTTCACCACCGCCTGGTAGTCGCTTTTCATCTCATACGGCGGATCGATCAGCACCAGACCACGGCGTGACGGTGGGGGCAGTTTCGATTTTAGCTGCTGATAACCGTCGGCACGATCGACGCGCGCGCGGTTATCTTTACTGAACTCATTACGCAGCAGTGGGTAATCGCTGGAGTGCAGCTCAGTGAGTTGCAGTTTGTCATCTTCACGCAGCAGATGACGGGCGATCAGCGGCGAGCCGGGATAGTAACGCAGCACGGGGCCACGATTCAGCGCACTGATCGCATCAAAGTAGGGTTGCAGTAATTCCGGTGCATCGGGCTGCTGCCAGATGCGGGAGATGCCTTCCAGATATTCACCGGTACGCTCGGCGTGCTCGCCGCTGAGCTGATAGCGACCTGCGCCTGCATGGGTATCCAGGTAGAAAAACGGTTTTTCTTTCTCTTTCAGCGCCGTGATGATCAGACTCAGAACGGTGTGTTTCAGCACGTCGGCGTGGTTGCCAGCATGGAAGCTATGGCGATAACTCAGCATTGTTTATCCTGTTGTATGTATAAGGTTTTAATTGATGGAAAATCAATTTATACCAATTATTACCCCACGTATTACCCACAGAACGACGCACAGCAACCGACGCAGGAAAAGCATGAGAACCATTAAGCGGGCGATTATATCAGGGATGTCTCGCTGAGGGGCCAGAAGCGTGATAACAAATCGGGATTTTGGAACACAGCGCTAAGGGCGCCGTTCAGTTCGTGCCACGACGTCGCAGAAAGCAGCTGCAAAACCTGCCCTGCGCGCCAGTGATTCTCTTTGGCATAGGACAAAACCAGCCATCTTACGGGCTGCGATTAGCGCGTTTCTTCCCCACCTCGTCCTGGCTGCCATTGATTTTCGCTACACTAAGCCACATGTTACTTAGATTGCGTTGCGCGACCCGCTGCGCCCCATACATCCAAAAAGGACTGCGCTATGACCAATCCGCTACTGACATCTTTTACGCTTCCTCCTTTTTCTGCCATTAAGCCTGAACATGTGGTGCCTGCCGTGACGGAAGTGCTCAGCCAATGTCGCGCAGAAGTTGAAAAAGTCGTGGCGCAAGGTGCGCCTTATACCTGGCATAACCTGGTTCAGCCGCTGGCGGAAACGGACGATCGCCTGAGCCGTATTTTCTCACCGGTCAGCCACCTCAATGCGGTGAAAAACAGCCCGGAGTTGCGTGAAGCCTATGAGCAGACGCTGCCGCTGCTGTCTGAATACAGCACCTGGGTCGGTCAGCATGAGGGTCTTTATCAGGCGTATCGCAACCTGAAAGAGGGCGAGCAGTACGCTGCATTGGACCTGGCGCAGAAGAAAGCTGTCGACAACGCCCTGCGCGATTTTGAACTCTCCGGTATCGGTCTGCCAAAAGAGAAACAGCAGCGCTATGGCGAAATCGCCGCGCGTCTCTCCGAACTGGGCTCGGCTTACAGTAACAACGTGCTTGATGCCACTATGGGCTGGAGCAAGCTGATCACCGATGAAAGTGAGCTGGCCGGTATGCCGGAAAGCGCGATGGCGGCAGCTAAAGCACAGGCCGAGGCCAAAGAGCAGGAAGGCTGGCTGCTGACGCTGGATATCCCAAGCTATCTGCCGGTCATGACCTACTGCGACAATGCCGCGCTGCGTGAAGAGATGTATCGCGCCTATGCGACGCGCGCCTCGGATCAGGGTCCGAACGCCGGTAAATGGGATAACGGTCCCATCATGGCGGAAGAGCTGGCGCTGCGTCACGAGCTGGCACAGCTGCTGGGATTCGACTCCTACGCCGATAAATCGCTGGCGACCAAAATGGCGCAAAGCCCGTCTCAGGTGATCGACTTCCTCAATGACCTGGCTGAACGCGCCCGCCCACAGGGTGAGAAAGAGCTGGCGCAGCTGCGTGCTTTCGCGCAAAAAGAGCATGGCGTTGAGCAGCTGAATCCATGGGATCTCACCTATTACGGTGAAAAGCAGAAGCAGCACCTCTACACCATTAGCGATGAGCAGCTGCGTCCTTACTTCCCGGAAGCGCGTGCGGTCGCCGGTCTGTTTGAAGTAGTGAAACGTATTTATGGCATCAGCGCGAAGCAGCGTACCGACGTTGAGGTTTACCATCCTGACGTGAAGTTCTTCGATCTGTTCGATGAAACCGGCGAACTGCGCGGCAGCTTCTATCTTGATCTCTACGCCCGCGAGCACAAACGTGGCGGTGCCTGGATGGATGACTGCGTCGGCCAGATGCGTAAAGCCGATGGCAGCCTGCAGAAGCCGGTCGCCTACCTGACCTGTAACTTTAACCGTCCGGTGAAAGGCAAACCTGCGCTTTTCACCCATGACGAAGTGATTACTCTGTTCCATGAATTTGGTCACGGCCTGCACCACATGCTGACCCGCATCGAAGCGCCAGGTGTTTCCGGTATCAGCGGTGTGCCATGGGATGCTGTCGAACTGCCAAGCCAGTTTATGGAAAACTGGTGCTGGGAACCGGATGCGCTGGCCTTTATCTCCGGTCATTTTGAGACCGGCGAACCGTTGCCGAAAGAATTGCTGGATAAAATGCTGGCGGCGAAGAATTATCAGGCCGCGCTGTTTATCCTGCGTCAGCTGGAGTTTGGACTGTTTGATTTCCGCCTGCATACCGAATTTAATCCGGAGAAAGGCGCACAGATTCTGGAAACCCTGCGCGAAGTGAAAAGCCGTGTGGCGGTCGTACCTGGCCCGGAATGGGGCCGTTTCCCACACGCCTTCAGCCACATCTTTGCCGGTGGCTATGCGGCAGGTTACTACAGCTATCTGTGGGCGGACGTGCTGGCTGCAGATGCGTATTCCCGCTTCGAAGAAGAGGGCATCTTCAACCGTGAAACTGGCCAGTCGTTCCTGGATAACATCCTGACGCGCGGGGGGTCTGAAGAGCCGATGGCGCTGTTCAAACGCTTCCGTGGCCGTGAACCGCAGCTCGATGCGATGCTGGAACATTACGGCATTCAGGGATAAACCGGTTCGTGAAAATCTGTTTGCTCGATGAAACAGGCGCCGGAGACGGCGCCTTATCACGTTTAGCACAGTGCTGGCAGCTGGAGCACGATGAGGCTGCGCTGCTTGCCCTGGTGCAAACCCCGACACACCTTGAACTGCGCAAGCGTGATGAGCCAAAACTGGGCGGTATTTTTGTTGATTTCGTCACCGGCGCGATGGCGCATCGCCGCCGCTTTGGCGGTGGACGCGGCGAAGCCGTCGCCAAAGCGGTTGGCATTAAAGGGGGGTATCTGCCGGATGTCGTCGACGCCACCGCCGGGCTGGGGCGTGATGCGTTTGTGCTGGCGGCGCTGGGCTGCCGGGTGCGGATGCTGGAACGCCATCCGGTGGTCGCGGCCTTGCTGGAAGATGGATTGCAGCGCGGGTATCTGGATGCGGAAATTGGCCCCTGGCTGCGCGATCGCCTGACGCTGATTCATGCGGCCAGTGCGCAGGCGCTGGGCGATATCACACCGCCACCGGATGTGGTCTATCTCGATCCGATGTATCCCCATCGACAGAAAAGTGCGCTGGTGAAGAAGGAGATGCGGGTATTTCAGTCGCTGGTGGGGCCGGATGAAGATGCTGATGCATTACTGGAACCCGCCCGACGGCTGGCGAAGAAACGCATCGTAGTAAAACGACCCGATTATGCACCGCCGCTAGCAGGGGTTGTGACGCAGGCAGCTGTGGTAACCAAAAGTCATCGCTTTGATATTTATCCCCCGCTGGTTAATCATCTTTAAGAATGACTAAGCGTTTTTTGGTAAGCACGACGTTATGCGGCGACTTCAGATAATAATTTTCTGCGGTACCGCCCAATTAAGTGTTATTCGGAATGTTTATCGGAAACAAGCGTATCTATCCCGCCGTGACAATGAGCGGCTGATAAGGCAGTGATGTGACTTTTTTGTGATTAAGTAAAACGAGTTTCAGGGATAAGGGACTGTCTGAGTAGAGGGTTTTATGGGAGGGCATGTTTATGGCTGGGCTTAAATTCTTGGCAGAATGTTCTTCTCTTATATTTTCCTGACATTAAGATAATGTCTTTGTTTTTATTAATAGTTTGGCAATAGCAGCCAGTCGATCTGTCGAATGTCAGACTGTCTGAAATGAAAAAAGCCGGCTCACACCGGCTTTAATAACAGCGGCTACTCGTCGTCTGTATCGCGCAGCGGCACAATCAGCATGTCGATATGAACGGTGTTGATCAGCTGACGGGCTGAGGACATCAGCTTGCTCCAGAAATCCTGATGATGACCACACACCACCAGGTCAACGTCATACTTCTTAATCGCATCAACCAGGACCTGTCCAAGGTCGCCACTGCCGCTCAGCGTTTCACTGATCGGGTAGCCCGCCGCATCTGACAACTCTTTCAGTGCTGAATGGGTCTCTTCTGAGATACGCTTTTGCATATCCCCTAAGTTGACATCAATCAGGCCGGTGTAGAGGTCAGAGTAATTCACATCGACGTGAATAAGGGAAATTCTGGCATCGTACGGGCGAGCCAGCGATACGGCCTTATCCACCAGCAACTGGCTTTCGGGAGAAAGGTCTACTGCAATCAGGATATGTTTATAAGCCATGATAAAACTCCTTTCACGAGATTAAGGATGGCATCCGGTGTTCCTGCCGCGTCACAGCTTAGCAAAATCCTTTGCGTGAGCGGGCGATGAGCGCCACCAAAAGTGTCTACCTGCGTTGCAGGTGATGATGTTGTTATGTTCTGAGTATAGCCTTCTCTCACTGCAAATGCTGCCGTTGCCGCCTGGCTTATGAATAAGATCAAGGCTGTGTCAGATTTACTCGCACTGAACGAAAATCATCGTTGGAAAAAATGTAAAGATTTCTCCTACACTGAAAAAAGGCGGTCTGGTTCGCAGCCGTTCAGGGGGCCGAAAAACTTTCGCAGTCCGGTGATTCAGTGGCTGGTTGTTTCTGCAGGCGGACTCAGTGTCTGACGCTGGGTTTGTTGCTGCGATTCCAGCCGGGAGGGGGAGAATATGATCAACACTATTGCGCTTTTTTGGGCTCTTTGTGTGGTGTGTATCGTGAATATGGCGCGCTATTTTTCATCTCTGCGTGCGCTGCTGGCGGTATTACGGGGTTGTGATCCGCTGCTGTATCAGTATGTCGATGGGGCGGGATTTTTCACTTCTCACGGTCAGCCGAGCAAGCAGATGCGACTGGTCACTTATATCTGGGCAAAGCGCTATCTTGATCATCATGATGATGAGTTTATCCGGCGCTGCGAGCGGGTACGGGGGCAGTTTATGCTGACCAGTGCGCTGTGCGGGCTGGTGGTCACGAGTCTGGTGGCGTTGGCGATCTGGCATTAAAAAAGGGCGACGTGCGTCGCCCTTTTTTCGCTGGCATCACACCAGTTTTAAGGCAATCCAGTAGAGCGAACCTGACAGCACAATACAGACCGGCAGGGTGAATATCCACGCCATGGCGATGTTCTTGATGGTCCGGCTCTGTAACCCGCCACCATCGACCAGCATGGTACCGGCTACCGAGGAAGAGAGGATATGCGTGGTGGAGACAGGCATGCCGGTATAGCTGGCGACGCCAATCGACAGCGCGGCTGTCACCTGTGCTGACATTCCCTGTGCATAAGTCATGCCTTTTTTACCAATCTTCTCACCAATGGTGGTGGCAACACGACGCCAGCCAATCATGGTGCCAATGCCCAGCGCCAGCGCCACGGCAACAATAATCCAGATAGGCGCATACTCGATGGTGCCAAGCAGGTCGCTTTTCAGCTTATTGAGGAAACGTTTGTCATCGGGCGAAGTTTCCTGCAGACGGACCGCTTTATCGGCGGTATCCGAGATACACAGCAGCAGACGACGCATCTGACCGCGCTGATCAACTGTCAGCTGATCATAGCTCTGCAGGTTATTCAGCAACACCTGAGCACGGTGTACCGCCTGCAAAGCGCGCGTGCTGTCACAGTGGAACTCCTGCGGGCTGGTTGCTGGCACTTCTTCCGGTGTGGGTAGCTTTGGCGGTGCCATCTGGATGATGTGCGTTAGCGACGCGTTATGTTGCTGGTAATACTGCTCCAGATGATTGACCGCATCACGGGTTCGCGTGATGTCGTAACCGGAGGCATTGATATTCACCACGAAACCGGCTGGCGCTACGCCAATCAGTACCAGCATGATCAGGCCAATCCCTTTCTGACCGTCGTTCGCACCGTGCGAGTAACTTACACCAATTGCCGAAACAATCAGGGCGATACGGGTCCAGAACGGCGGCTTTTTCTTGCCGTCGATCTTCTCACGGTCAGCCGGCGTCATATGAATACGCGCACGCTTTTTGGTGCTGCTCCAGTAGCGACGCAGAATAAAGATTAAGCCGCCCGCCATTACCAGGCCGACAATCGGCGACAGGATTAGAGAGAGGAATATATTCAGCACTTTCGGGATATTAAGTGCATCCACTACTGAGGTTCCGCTCATCAGGGCATTGGTCAGACCAATACCAATAATGGCGCCGATCAGCGTATGGGAGCTGGAGGCTGGCAGACCGAGATACCAGGTGCCGAGGTTCCAGATAATCGCCGCCAGCAGCATAGAAAACACCATGGCGAGACCGTGAGCCGATCCAACATTTAACAACAGATCGGTGGGAAGCATATGAACAATAGCGTAAGCGACACTCAATCCACCGAGCAGCACGCCAAGGAAGTTGAATACACCCGCCATGACCACAGCAAGCTGGGCACGCATGGCACGCGTATAGATGACCGTCGCAACTGCGTTGGCCGTGTCGTGGAAACCGTTGATCGCTTCGTAAAACAATACAAACAGCAGGGCAAGAATCAATAACAGACTCGTACTGAGGTCTAGACCAGCAAACAGATGTAGCATAAACGTTACGCCATTTTGGGAGGACATGAACGCGGCGCATTATCCGCGACAACGTGCTGTATGGGAAAGGAAAATATAGCGTTAATTTACTCTTTAGTTGTAAGGCTTAAGGGTAAGTTAACGAAAAAGGGTTAGATATTAGACAGATACAATATGACACATTTACGGCAATTTTTTGATGCTGGCGTCTCAGTGAGCAGATCACTACAATTTGCGCCTTTCCAGTTAAGAGAGTGAACCGCAGTGGAACAGTTTGACGTTATCATCATTGGTGCCGGTGCCGCAGGGCTGTTCTGTGCCGCCCAGGCCGGACAGCGGGGACGTCGCGTGTTACTGCTGGATAACGGCAAAAAGCCGGGACGTAAAATTCTGATGTCTGGCGGCGGTCGCTGCAATTTCACCAATCTCTATACCGAACCGACGGCATATCTGTCGCACAATCCTCACTTCTGTAAATCGGCGCTGGCGCGTTATACCCAGTGGGATTTTATCGATCTGGTTAACCGCTACGGTATTGCCTGGCATGAGAAAACCCTGGGCCAGCTCTTCTGCGATGACTCCGCTCAGCAGATTGTCGATCTGCTGCTGGCCGAATGTGACAAGGGTAATGTGACGCTGCGACTGCGCAGTGACGTGCTCAGTGTTACGCGCGATGAAAGCGGCTACACCCTGCAACTCAACGGCAGCACGGTACAGGCGGAGAAGCTGGTTATCGCCAGCGGCGGTCTGTCGATGCCAGGTCTGGGTGCCTCGCCGTTTGGCTATAAAATTGCGGAGCAGTTCGGGCTGAGCGTCTTTCCGACGCGGGCGGCGCTGGTACCCTTTACCCTGCATAAGCCGCTGCTGGAGCAGTTGCAGACGCTGTCAGGTGTCGCGCTGGAGACCACCATCGACGCGCAGGATGGCACCCGCTTCAAAGAGGCGATGCTGTTCACCCATCGCGGCCTCTCCGGCCCGGCGGTGTTGCAAATCTCCAGCTACTGGCTGCCCGGTGAGTTCGTCACCATTGACCTGTCGCCTGCTACCCCACTAGAGGCGTTTCTCACGGCCCAACGCGAAGCACACCTGAATCTGAGCCTGAAAAACAGCCTGGCAAAAATCCTGCCGAAACGTCTGGTGGAAGTGCTGCAGGCGCTGAAAGTGGTACCGGATATCACCCTGAAGCAGCTCAACAGCAAACAGCAAACTGAACTGGCGCAGACGCTGCATGCCTGGCGCATTCAACCAAATGGTACGGAAGGATATCGTACTGCTGAAGTGACGCTGGGCGGCGTTGATACCACGCAACTCTCCTCGAAAACGATGGAGGTGCGTGCGGTGCCGGGGCTTTACTTTATTGGTGAAGTGGCCGATGTCACTGGCTGGCTGGGCGGATACAACTTCCAGTGGGCCTGGAGTTCCGCCTGGGCCTGCGCCCAGGCGTTGTAATGCGTATTTACCAGCGCTGATGCACATGGGGGGCGATCTTCTCCCGATAGATCTGCTTCAGCGCCGTCATCGTATCAGCGGAGAGCGCCTCGACGTTGCTGGCACGGGCATTGGCTTCAGCCTGTTCGCGGTTTTTCGCGCCAGGAATCACCACGCTGACATCCTCGTTCATCAGGATCCAGCGCAGCGCAAGCATCGCCATGGTGGTGTCGCCCGAGACAAAACGCCGAATCTCCTCAACTGCTTCCAGCGCCACCTCATACGGCACGCCGGAAAACGTCTCTCCCTTATCGAACGCTTCGCCATTACGGTTAAAGGTGCGGTGATCGTCGGCGGCAAACACGCTGTCGGCGCGCATTTTACCGGTCAGCAGGCCTGAAGCCAGCGGTACACGGGCGATGATCGCCACATCACGGCGTTTCGCTTCATGCAGCAGGAGTTCAGCCGGACGCTGGCGGAAAATGTTGTAGATCAGCTGAATCGACGAGACGTTTGGAAATTCCAGTGCCTTCAGACCTTCTTCTACTTTCTCAACGGATACGCCGTAGTGACGGATTTTTCCGGCGGCGACCATCTCATCCATCTCCGCAAACACGTCCGGGTTGTAATAGACCTCGCTGGGCGGGCAATGCAACTGCACCAGATCCAGCGTGTCGGTTTGCAGATTTTCCCGCGAACGATCGATAAAGGCGTTGAGATTTTCAGTGTTGTAACCGTCAGCCACGTGGGGTGAGAGGCGACGCCCCAGCTTAGTTGCCACAAAAGGGCGTTCCCCGCCACGCTGATTCAGGACCTCAGCAATGATTTTTTCGGATCGACCATCGCCATACACATCGGCCGTATCAATAAAGGTGATGCCGGCATCCAGTGCAGCATTCAGCGCGGCTTTGGCATCCTCCAGACTCACTTCCCCCCAGGTTCCGCCAATGGCCCATGCGCCAAAGCCAATTTCGGAGACGCGCTGACCGGTACGGCCCAGTGTTCGTAGTTTCATGCAAACCTTCCTCGATGCGTTTCAGACAGGGTGACAGTAAGCGGCTAACCCTTGAGCTTAGCGCTTCCCGGCTCAGAGGCGATCAGGCGTTGTCGCAGGCCAGCCCGATAAAATACGACTCTGCTACTCCAGACTGTTGGTTACGTTGAAGATTTCGGCGAAAAACGGTATCGCAAGGGCGACTCCCGCTTCATTAATTAATTGATTTTAAGAAATTTCACCTGAAATTAAACGGGCGAGAGTGTGGATTCAGTCACATACTTCAATTTTCAGGTCAATAAGTGGATCGCTATGTTTAAAGTTTTTAAGTCGGTCTTTGCCAGTCCCGAGAAGTTTCTGCAGATTATGACCCGTCAGGATATCAACGACTCAATCGCTGAAGGTGAGCGCATCATTATTGATGAGAATGGCAATATCTCGGTCAACACGCTGAGCGAGGACGTACACGAAGATTTTGCCCGCCATGTGAATACGTTAAAGGGAGTATAAGGTGGGTACCGCAATATTTATGGTGTTGATGGTCAGTGGTTACTGGTACACCAGTCGCGATTTAAACAGCCGCTTTAAAATCCGTCGCTCGTCGGGTTGGGATGTCTATTTCCTGGTCGCGCTTTACGGCTGTATTTTTGTTCTGCAGGGTGTGTTTGTCACCGGCATCGTCTGGTTACTGCTGCTTTGTGTCTCCGGCATCGCCAATGCTGTCCAGATGATCCCCGGCGTGCATCTGAAGTGGCAGGTGGAGTTTATGAACTGGAGCTTCCTGGGTATCCAGGCGCCGGTCGTGATCATGCTCGCCTTTGCCATTCTGCTCTGCCTCTATCGCTCAAACTGGGCGGGCAGTGCTCGACTGAACGTTTCAGGTCGTAAAGACCTCTATCAGCGACTGTCTCGCTCCAATGGTGTTGAACAACTGCTGTTTCAGTGCATGGAAGAGGGCGAACTGGCATGGATTACATTGAAGTCGCGCCGCATTTACATCGGCATGGTTCATGCCTCAACCTTTGAATATGATAGCACCAAAAACATCGTGCTGATTCCGATGCTGAGCGGATACCGCGACAGCAAGACGCTGAAGCTGGCGGTGGAACATAACTACAGCAAGTGGTACGCCGAGCATGGCATCATGCTTGACTCTAAGCCCAAAGATGCGATGTCGTTTCGGAAAGTCATCATGGTTGACCAGATTGAAAGTCTGTCATTGTTCGACCCGGCCAGTGCAACCGCGCTTTCGATGGGACATCCGCAGGAGGTGGAGAAGAGTCCGGGTAACGATGACGGCGACAGCCCGGATGATAAAAGCCGGGACGCGCCGGGTTAAGAAAGCGCAATATTTCCCCTGATGACATGGCTTCATCAGGGGGAAACCCCTCCCACCTCACACCCTATTTTCTGCGATCCACAGCCGACATACGACTTTATCCGCCTGATACCCACCCGGTTGATAGCCAGTTTCGGATGACGCAGCATCAGATCAATCGTTAAGCGGGCGTGCTGATGCAGGGTAAACGCCACTTCATCATTCAGCACCCGATCGACCGTCGCCATCCCGACGCCCGCCATTTTGTCCCCCTAAGGAGAGCTTTTTTATTCAGACTCCACGCGAAAAATGGCAAGTTTATTGCTGCCCGCCTGCCAGATTGCCTGTCACTTCCAACTAATTGAAATTAAAAAATAATGCGACTTAATAATGGAAAGTGATCAACAGCGCTGTACCGGGGCGGTTTTACCTGCCGTGCGGTCGTCAGACTAAAAAGCAAAGCTGGCCGCTGCCTGGGCGGATTAACCGTTAAGCTTGTGATGAGCGAATCAACGAGGAGTATGTATGGCTCAGCAAAAAGAGGTTCTGATTATTGGTGCTTCACGCGGTATCGGTCTGGCGGTGACGCAGGCGTTTGCCGGTGAGGGCTGGCAGGTCACAGCTACTCACCGCAGTGGCATCCCGGAGCAGGGCAACCGGCCAGAAATATACTGGCATACGCTGGACATGACTCAGTCATCAGCGGTTCAACAGCTTGCCAGCCAGCTCAGTGGTAAGTCGTTCGATGCGATTCTGATCAACGCCGGAATTTCCGGGCCTGCACACCAGACGCTGACGCAGAGCGACGATCAGGAACTGGCGCAACTGTTCCTGACCAATGCGATAGCACCGGTTCGCAGTGCAGAGATTTTGCTGCCGCTGTTGAAGCCGGATGGCGTACTGGCACTGACCTCATCCCAGCTCGGCAGCCTGAATGAAAATCCGGATGCGCAGATGCCGATTTACGCGGCCAGCAAAGCCGCACTGAATATGCTGAGCCGAACGCTGAGAACGGCAACAGAAGCGCAGAGCGGAACACTGCTTACGCTGCACCCCGGCTGGGTGAAAACGGATATGGGCGGCGAGAGCGCGCCTCTGACGGCAGAGGAGAGCGCAGCCGGTATCGTTCAGCAGCTGACCCACTGGCGCGGTCGCGGGGGCCATCACTACGTCGACTACGCCGGCCAGCAACTGCAATGGTAAGCTGATGCGGGGCAGTTACGCCCCGATGTCACGTAGCGCTTTGCCCTTCATCAGGTTGCGTTCAATATGCTCCAGCGTCACATGTTTGGTCTCTGGTACCAGCATCAGCGTCAGCACGATAAACACCAGGTTAAGCACGCCGTAGAACCAGAAGGTGTTGGCATTACCCAGCTGATCCAGCATGGTCAGGAAGGTGGCGCCCACGATCATATTGCCGACCCAGTTGGTAGTGGTGGAGGCGGTAATGCCGAAGTCACGCCCTTTCAGCGGCTGAATCTCTGAACAGAGCAGCCAGATCACCGGTCCGGCTGCCATCGCAAAGCCGACGATGAACATCAGCAGCATCACGACAGCAAAGTATTTGTGGAAATCTGTTTCAACGCCCATGTGCAACAGCGTTCCCAGCACGCCCATGCCAACCGCCATTACCAGAAAACTGGTGGTGAGCATCGGTTTGCGACCCCAGCGATCGACAAAAAAGATCGCAATCAGTGTTGCCAGCATGTTGACCAGCCCGACAATCACCGTGCCCCACATCTGCTCACTGGTGCTGGAGAAGCCGGCAATATTGAAGATTTTGGGTGCGTAATACATCACCACATTCATGCCGGTAAATTGCTGCATAATCTGTAGCAGCATTCCCAGCCACACCGCGCGGCGGAAATTGCCATTGAAACGGAACAGCGACCAGCCGCGCTGCTTCACCTGCAGGCTTTCACGAATCTCTTCCAGCTCCTGCCGGGCCTGTTCGCTGCTGTTGCGCAGCCGATCCAGCACCCGCTGCGCCTCGTTAAAGCGTCCATGCGCTGCCAGCCAGCGCGGGCTGTTGGGCAGGAACAGCACGCCGACAAACAGGATCACCGCCGGAATGGCGATAACGCCGAGCATCCCGCGCCAGTTTCCGCTGTAGCTGAACGCGGTATCGGAGAGATAGGCGACCACGATGCCGGTGGTCAGCATCAGCTGATACATTGAAATCATTGAGCCACGAATACGTTCAGGTGCAATCTCCGCCAGATAGAGCGGCGCAGTGTAAGAGGCAATCCCCACCGCCAGACCCAGCATCACGCGGGCACAGACCAGCGACGCCACATCGGGTGAAAAGGCTGACCAGAGTGAGCCAATCACAAACAGCGTCGCCCCCGCCAGCATACTTTTCTTACGCCCCAGCTTTGATGACATCCAGCCCGCCGCCAGCGCGCCCAGCGCCGCGCCGAACATCATCGAACTCACGACCCACTCCTGCTGATGATTCGTGATCTGCAAATCCTTCGCCAGAAACGGCAAGGCACCTGCAATGACGCCAATATCCAGACCAAACAGCAAGCCGGACAGTGCAGCCATAAAACAGACGAACCAGGTAAAACGGTTCTGTTGATTTCCCGATTTTTTTGCCGCGCCCATGCGAGTCTCCTTGCGGTGGTGCAATGTCAGTATTGTTAATATTATGTAAACATAGTCGCTATCAATGTGTGTCCGATCACACTTCCGACCCTCACCAGGAGGACGCTGGCATTGCAATGAAAAGATAGCCTTAGAGAGCCGCAGGCTGATGCAGCAGGGAGAAACAGCACAGAGGCACGATTACGAAAAACAGGACGCGTCAGGTCAGATTTTGCAACTGCCCGCCTGCGGCATTACACTGCCGCTTTCTGCTATTGATTGAAGGTACTTATGTCTGAACCTTACCAGCGTCAGCCGCTGCCTTTACCGGGTGGTCATAACAAAGTCCTGCTGCACTCCTGTTGCGCACCCTGTTCGGGGGAGGTGATGGAAGCGATGCTGGCATCCGGCATTGAATACACTATTTATTTCTACAATCCGAATATTCATCCGCTCAAAGAGTATGAGCTGCGCAAAGAGGAGAATATTCGTTTTGCCGAAAAATTTGGCGTGCCGTTTGTGGATGCTGACTATGACCGGGATAACTGGTTTGAGAGGGCGCGTGGGTTGGAGTGGTCACCGGAAAGGGGTGAACGCTGCACCATGTGCTTTGATATGCGCTTTGAGCGTACGGCACTCTATGCCCATGAGAACGGATTTCCAGTGATGACCAGTTGCCTGGGTATTTCGCGCTGGAAAGATATGAAGCAGATTAATAGTTGCGGTGTACGCGCAGCGGCCGCTTATCCGGATCTGCTTTACTGGGAGTTTAACTGGCGTAAAGGCGGCGGGTCAGCGCGTATGATTGAAATCAGCAAGCGCGAGAGCTTCTATCAGCAGGAATATTGTGGCTGTGTCTATTCACTTCGCGACACCAATCGTCATCGCGTCACCCAGGGACGTGAGCGTATTCAGATTGGTGTGCAATATTACCAGCCGGATGAATCCTGATTAACCCCTATCGCATAAAGCGTCGGCCTGCGAATAACCGCGCGTTGAGAGCGTAACAGGCCGGGCTGTTACGCCACAACGCTGATTGTCGCATCCAGGCCGCACGTAACTGCAGAGCTGACAGGGATTATCAACGCCGGCCATCTGCTGTGGCGCTTCGTCGTTAAGCAGACGTTTACGACAGGCACTTGGGGTACACCCCATAATCTGCTTAAAAGAGCGCGTAAAGGATTGCTGGCTTTCAAAATGGTATTTCAGCGCCAGACTGATTATGGGCGTCCGGCTGTTTTTTAAATCATTGATACTGGCGTTAAGTTTTTTCTTACGAATATAACGCGCCAGCGTTTCATTATGATAACGGGCAAAAAGTTTTTGCAAGTACCACTTCGAGTAGCCTGCCTTTTCTGCAATATCATCAACACTTAAACGCTGATCCAGATTATTATCAATCCACTCAGTGATAGAGACGATCACGCTTTCGTTATATTTATTTTCGCTCATAGAAACCCCTGTTTAATTTAGGAGGATTCTAAAGAAGTTATCTTAATGTGCTTATTCGTTGCGTAAAGATTTTTCAATATTTGAATCGTTATCTCTAACGATTTCCATTGAACATCATTTTTTAATGCAAAAGACGAATTGTGATTAATCTGTTGTTAATTGCGGGTGAATGGATGATTCTGCCTGAGCAGATGATACTAATTAAAACGGGGTATTACTCCGCTGTCAGACTCAGAGTTAATCCTGTCAGCGTCCATGTAATCAGGGCTATGGCATTGCTCATCAATAGATTTTTGGCGGCGACATGCCAGGCTTAAGACTCACTTTTAACCTGGAGAACCCCGGATGAGCCCGACATACGTGTTGAAAAAACCGCTTGCCGCTTTGCTCACCTCGCTGGCTGTATTTGCTCATGCACCTGCCAGTGTCACGCCGGTTTATGGCGAACAGCTGGAAGGATTTCAATACCCCTATCCACTGCAGCATTTCGATTTTCAGTCCCAGCAGCAACCGCTGAGCATGGGCTATATGGATGTGAAACCGGCGCAACGGACCAACGGCAAAACCGTGGTGTTGATGCACGGTAAAAATTTCTGTGGCGCGACCTGGGAAGAGACCATCCGCGCACTGACTCAGCAGGGATATCGCGTTATCGCACCCGATCAGATTGGCTTCTGCAGCTCGACCAAGCCTGCCAGCTATCAATATAGCTTTCAGCAACTGGCAGAAAATACCCATCAGCTGCTCGCCCGGCTGGGTGTAGATAAGGCGGTGATTATTGGGCACTCCACTGGCGGGATGCTGGCAACCCGTTATGCGCTGATGTATCCGGAACAGACGCAGAAGCTGGTGCTGGTCAACCCGATTGGACTGGAGGACTGGAAAGCTAAAGGCGCACCATGGCGCTCTGTGGATCAGTGGTATCAGCGCGAACTTAAACTCAGCGCAGAGGGCATTAAGAAATATGAGCAGCAGACCTACTATGTGGGGCGCTGGAAACCCGAATATGACAAGTGGGTTGATATGCTGGCCGGACTCAACAGCGGGCCGGGTCACCAGAAGGTGGCATGGAACTCCGCCTTAATCTACGACATGATCTTCACTCAGCCGGTATTGTATGAATTCGGCGATTTGAACGTGCCCACCACTCTGATAATCGGTACCTCAGACACCACGGCCATCGGCAGCGATCTCGCCTCTGCGGAAGTTAAAGCGCGACTCGGTGATTATGCGGTACTGGGGAGAGAAGCCGCAAAACGCATTCCGGGCGCGCGGTTAATCGAATTCCCCGGCATGGGGCATGCGCCGCAGATGGAAGAACCGGCGAAGTTTAATCAGACGTTGCTCGACGATCTGGCTCGGCTCTGAGCCGTCAGGCGCGGCGGCGCCTGATCTTACAGCGCCACGCGTTTCTGCTTTTTACTGAGGTACATCTGTTCATCGCTGTCGTGCAACAACTGCTCCAGTGATTGTGGATGCGCCGCGTCAAATTCCACTATGCCGGAAGAGAATTGCAGGTGGTAGCGACGATTCAGACTGATCGACTGCTGACGTAAATAGCGGGCAAACTGCTGTAACAATGCTTCGCTCTGCTGCTGCTGCAAGCCATTGAAGAGCACCACAAACTCATCGCCGCCCAGGCGGGCAAACAGATCGGAATGCTTGAACACCACTTTCATCGCATCGGCAAAGTCCATCAGCGCACGGTCGCCTTCACGATGGCCGAGCGTGTCATTAATTTGCTTAAATTTGTCGAGATCGAGAAAGGTCAGGCAGGCGGGCCGGTGTTTCATCCGGCACTCATTCAACACCATCTGTCCCAGGGTCATAAAACCGCGGCGATTGGTAATCTGCGTCAGTTCATCACAGGTGGCGGTCTGAAAGGCCACCAGTTCCGCTTCGGCCATGGCGGCCAAATCGCGCATCGTGGCCTGATCCTCTTCATTAAACTGCCGTGGTTCACGACCAATAATACAGAGTGTCCCCATTTTGGCCCCGCCTGGCGCCCGCAGCGGGCAACCCGCATAAAAGCGAATGTGCGGCTCACCGGTAACCAGCGGATTATCATGAAAACGCGCATCTTTGCGCGCATCTTCAACAATCATGATCTCATCCTGCAGGATGGCATGGCCGCAAAATGAGATGTTGCGGGGCGATCCTTTGGGTTCATAGCCCTGAGCGGATTTAAACCACTGATGGTCAGCTTCCAGCAGGCTGACTACTGCGATAGGAACGTCATACAGGCGGCGCGCCAGGCGGGTTAAACGATCAAAGCGTTCTTCCGCTGGGGTATTCATTATGTTCAGCGCACGCAACTGCGATAAACGTTTTGCCTCGTCGGCAGCGATTTCAGGTGCTTTCATCACAGAGCCCTTTATTTTTTAGCTGAAGCCAGGTTCTGGTGTTTGCCTCACGGCGAAGAAGAAGAGCGTGACATAGCCATCACGCTCTTTATGAGGAGGGGATCAGAGCACTTTTTGTTCGGCGAGATCAAGGGCGAAATAGCTGAAAATCAAGTCTGCACCGGCGCGTTTAATTGCACCAAGACTTTCCAGCACCACATTACGCTCATCAATGGCACCGGCCTGTGCTGCAAATTTGATCATCGCGTATTCGCCACTCACCTGATAAGCCGCCAGCGGCAGTTCGGTGCGTTCACGGATGTCACGCAGGATATCCAGATAAGCGCCTGCCGGCTTCACCATCAGTGAATCTGCGCCCTGCGCTGCATCAAGCAGGGATTCACGGATCGCTTCGCGGCGGTTCATCGGATTCATCTGGTAGGTTTTACGATCGCCTTTCAGCGCCGTTCCGGCCGCTTCCCGGAAAGGGCCATAGAACGATGAAGCAAATTTGGTGGAGTAAGACATGATGGCGGTCTGGGTGAAGCCGGCCGCGTCGAGTGCCCGGCGAATCGCCTCGACCTGACCATCCATCGCCGCTGACGGGGCGATGAAATCTGCACCGGCTGCTGCGGCCACTACCGCCTGCTTACCCAGGTTTGCCAGGGTTGCATCGTTATCGACGCCGTGATCACAGAGCACGCCACAGTGGCCGTGGCGGGTGTATTCACAAAAGCAGGTGTCAGACATCACGATCATCTCCGGCACGGTATCTTTGCAGATGCGGGACATACGTGCCACCAGACCGTTTTCTTTCCAGGCATCGCTGCCGGTGGCATCGGTGTGGTGCGAAATACCAAAGGTCATCACCGAGCGGATGCCCGCGTTGGCGATGCGCTCAATCTCATACGCGAGGCGTTTTTCCGGGATACGCATGACGCCAGGCATCGCCTGAATCGCCTTGTAATCGTCCACTTCTTCTTCAACAAAGATGGGCAGAGCCAGGTCGTTCAGGCTCAGGGAGGACTCCTGAAACATTTCACGCATTGAGGCGCTGGTGCGCAATCTTCTTGGGCGCTGGATAAGGGAATAATCAGACATTTTCATTCTTATGCAGGTGAAAAAAGTGACAACAGTTTACTCCCTTTGCCCGCGAGGTATGAAGGTTTGTGTGCGGTAAGGAGAGGGGAGAAGGACTCTCCCGCCGGGCGACGGGAGAGCAGAACGGTTACTCGTTGATATCCGGATGCTGCTGCACCAGGTTTTTACGTTTCGCTTCCAGGCGGGCGATCTCTTCGTCGATATCTTCGATTTTGTGCTCGATATTATCGTGATGCTCCTGGAGAATTTCGCGCGCTTCTTCCATATCCGAGGCGGCTGGTGTGGCACCTTTCAGTGGCTTGTTAGCCGTCTCTTTCATGAACAGACCGGTAACCAGACCAATAATCGCCACGACCATCAGATAGTAGGCTGGCATGTAGAGGTTACTGGTGGTTTCCACCAGCCAGGCGGCCAGGGTGGGCGTCAGACCGGCAACCAGTACCGAGATGTTAAACGCACTGGCCAGCGCACTGTAGCGGATGTGCGTCGGGAACATCGCAGGCAGTGACGAAGCCATGACACCGGTAAAGGCGTTGAGGATCACCGCCAGAAGCAGCAGACCCGCAAAAATCAGGCCCAGCACGCTACTGTTGATCATCATGAAGGCGGGAATTGAGAAGACCAACAGGGCAATACTGCCGATGATAACAAACGGGCGACGGCCGAAACGGTCACTCATCATGCCGATCATTGGCTGGACAAACAGCATACCGATCATGATAGCGATGATAATCATCACGCCATGATCTTCGCTGTAGTGCAGGTTATGTGACAGGTAACTCGGCATGTACGTCAGCAACATATAGTAGGTGACGTTAGTGGCGATAACCAGACCAACACAGGAGAGCAGGCTGCGCCAGTGCTTTGTCGCAATCTCTTTAAACGAGACCTGCGGGCCATCCTGCAGGCCTTCGCGGTCGCCCTGTTCCAGTTTGTCTACGTGCTGCTGGAATGCCGGGGTCTCTTCCAGCGCATGACGCAGGTAAAGACCGATAATGCCCAGCGGCAGCGCAACGAAGAACGGCAGACGCCAGCCCCACTCAAGGAAACTCTCTTCACCGATAATGGAGGAAATCAGGACCACCAGGCCCGCACCAAGCACAAAGCCCGCTATCGAACCGAAGTCGAGCCAGCTTCCCATAAAGCCGCGTTTACGGTCAGGCGAGTATTCGGCCACAAAGATTGAGGCACCGGTATATTCACCGCCCACCGAGAAGCCCTGAGCCATCTTCGCTAACAGCAGCAAAATGGGAGCCCAGATGCCGATGGAGGCATAGGAAGGTATCAGGCCGATACAGAAGGTACTGACCGACATGATGATGATGGTAATAGAGAGAATTTTCTGACGACCATACTTGTCGCCCAGCATACCGAAGAAAAGACCACCCAGCGGACGGATCAGGAAAGGCACTGAGAAGGTTCCCAATGCGGCAATCATCTGCACACCTGGCGACGCATCCGGGAAGAAGACTTTACCCAGCGCATAGGCCACAAAGCCATAAACACCGAAGTCGAACCACTCCATCGCGTTACCCAGCGAGGCTGCGGTGATGGCTTTACGTAAACGGGTATCATCGATGATAGTGACATCATCGATCCCAATTGGTTTTACACGCTTCCTACGCAATTTCATAGAATTACCCTGTAATGGAACACGAAAGTCCTCAACGGCGCGAGCCGTGGTGAATCAGTCAGACCGCTGCGTTGAGAAATTTAAGCATAGCCTCAAATAAGCGCTGTTTTTGCGCCGGCTGACACAATAATTACTGTTGTGATTATTGCGAACAGCGACAGAGTATACCGTTTTTGTGTGATATCTGTCATGTTTGAGCTAAAACTGACCCAAAGGGACGCAAGTTCTGGCTGTTTAGCTCCGCAAAAAAATTATCACTCTGCGTGACGACCGCCGTTTTTTTCAGCAAATCAGGGGGGGATAACCGGTGATTAAGGGCGATACAGACGCCGCAGACGGCGATCCGGTCAACAGAACAGCAGGGCAGGAAAGCCACGGCAGACAACGGAAAAGGCGTAAAAGCAGATGGAGGGGCGCATCAGATATTAACCTCTTGAGTAAAGGTTCAGGTTCAGTTCAGACGCTGGCATTCTGATGAGTGTTAAGGGCGTAATTCCCCTCAACCGGCTGTTCTCCCTGATCGGCCAGCCAGGTGACCAGCGCCGCGTTGTCCATGGGGCGGGCATAATAGTAGCCCTGGATAAAGATTACGCCGCGCCGTTGCAGATAGCGGAACTGTAACGCGGTTTCAACGCCTTCCCCCAGCACTTCCAGCTCCAGTTCACGACTGAGCTGGATAATCGCATCCAGCACCGGGGTTCTGCCATCAAGCGATTCAATCGCGTTGATAAAGCCACGATCGATCTTCAGATAATCCATCGTGAAGGTCTGTAAATAGCTCAGCGAACAGTGGCCGGTACCAAAATCATCAATCGCGACCTTCATTCCGCTATGACGTAATTTCTCCAGCTTGCGTGCCACCGCCACGCCATCTCTAATCAGACTGCGTTCGGTCAGCTCCAGGGTAATCAGAAACTGCTTATCTTTAACCCGCTCAGCAAAGTGCAGCATATCGTCAACAAAATCAGGATGCTGCAGATGATCCGCCGCCACGTTAATGGCCAGGTGGAAATGGGGCTCAACCTGCCAGCTCTGCACATCCTCTGCAATTAAATCCAGCAGATGGCGGGTCAGGGGCACAATCATGCCTTCCGCTTCTGCTGCGCCGATAAAAATTTCGGGCCGCACGCCGTTACCGTCGGGTGTTGTCCAGCGCAGTAGCGCTTCTGCGCCGCTGCAGCGTTGCAGCCGGTTGTCATAGACCGGCTGATAGTGCGCCCTGAACTGGCCACGGGCGATGGCCCGTCGAATCTCATCGCGCCATGAAATATGCCGTTGCAGCCAGTTCGCCATCAGCATCATCAGCAGAATAGAGAAGATAGCCGCCATCGGCATGATGATAAACATCACCTGACGCCAGGCCGAGACCAGTTCAGAAGGTGAAGCAATAAGGGTGACAGAGAGCGGATAGCGGCTGGAGGTGGCCTGATAAATCGGCGGTTCAAACCAGCTGGACGCGGCAATTTGCGAATCACCAAACGAGATCGGCGCGCCGTGGTTAAACTCCATGCTGAAATGATAGAGATGGGAGCTGCTAATCGCGCGCATAAAATCTATCAGATACTGGCCATCAATCACCGCCCAGAAGCTCTCGCCATCGGGCAGATCGCGCATAAAAATCACTGCCGGACGGTCCGGTACGCCGGATGTTCCGGCAATCGACAGACTCCACCACGCTTTTCCGGTTACTGGCGCATTACGCATGATCATCTCTTTCAGCAGGCCAGGGCGTGAACCATAGACCGATGAACAGGCGATTTTGCCCTGCTCTATTTTACCGATGGCGCGGAAATAGGGATTCAGTGAACCGATGCGCTGCAACTGGCTTTGAATCTGGCTGCAGGGCTGATGATGAAACTGGCGCAGCACGGTAATCATATTCCAGGCGCTGTCGCTCATTCTCTCAGCCTGAGATAACAGGGTATTTGCGGCACTCACCTGCTGCTGTTGGACGGTATGACGCGCATCCAGGGTGGTGAAAAAAACGCCAATAATCAGAGGCAGCACACCGGAGATAATAATCACCAGCCTGGCGTAGTCGCGTTTTCGTTTCAGTAGCGGCACCGCTGAATCCTCTGAGTATTTCTGGTTGTATGCGGAGGTGCTGAGCAGGGGCGCATCATAGCATTTCTCCGGGCGCTGCAGATTAGCGTTTTTGCGATCAATTGAACTGACTGAGGTCAATTATCGACCAGACTTCGCATTTATTGACGGGTTGTTTTACCTTCATTGGTATTCAGCAAAAAAATCAGGGGGAGAACGGGTGACGGGCAGGGCAAAAGGCCGATTCGCCGTAGCGGCCAGGGGAGAACCTGGCCCGCCAGAGTACGGGCGCAGGAAGAGACCCTTTACTTAATCGGCAAAATAGATCTGTTTCAGCGCCACTTCAACGCCGCGCAGCTCTGCAAGTCCTTTCAGGCGTCCAATGGCGGAATAACCGGGATTGGTGCGTTTATGCAGGTCGTCCAGCATTTGATGGCCGTGATCGGGACGCATAGGAATTGCCCTCGGGTTGCCCGCCCGACGACGGCGCTGTTCTTCCGCCAGAATGACCTTGATCACGCCGACCATATCGACATCGCCCGCCAGATGCGCCGCTTCATGGAAGCTGGCAGGGTTTGCCTCGCGTTTCGTGGCGCGCAGGTGGACAAAGTTGATGCGGTCAGCATAGGTTTCGGCCATCTCAACCAGCGCATTGTCGGCACGCACACCATAGGAACCGGTACAGAAACAGAAACCGTTGTGCAAACTGTCCACGGTTTCTTTCAGCCACTGCATATCTTCCTGCGTTGAAACAATGCGCGGCAGGCCCAGAATAGGACGCGGTGGGTCGTCCGGATGCACTGCCAGTTTCACGCCTGTTTCTTCCGCAACCGGCACGATGGCGCGCAAGAAAGTTGCCATATGTTCGCGCAGTTTCGCTTTATCGATGCCGTCATACTGTGCCAGTTGCGCCTGAAACTGCTCCAGGGTGTAGCCCTCTTCGGCGCCTGGCAGACCGGCGATAATATTGCGCACCAGGGTGCTTTTCTCTTCTGCACTCATGGTGGCAAAGCGCTGGGCGGCGGCCTGCTGCGCGGCAGCGCTGTAATCCTGCTCAGCGCCCGGACGTTGTAACAGATAAAGTTCGAAGGCGGCAAAAGCGTCGGCGTCGAAGCGCAATGCTTTTGCGCCATCCGGCAGCGTCCAGGCGAGGTCGGTACGCGTCCAGTCCAGCACTGGCATGAAGTTGTAGCAGACGGTATCAATGCCGCACGCGGCCAGATTGCGTATCGACTGCTGATAATTGGCGATATAGCGAAGGTAGTCACCCCGCTGGGTTTTGATCGCCTCATGGACCGGGATGCTCTCTACCACCGACCAGATCAGACCTTTTTCCGCCAGCAGTGCCTGACGCGCTTTAATTTCCTCAACCGGCCACACTTCGCCGTTAGGAATAGGGTGCAGGGCCGTCACGATGCCGGTCGCGCCTGCCTGACGCGCATCATCCAGTGAGACCGGGTCGTCAGGGCCGTACCATCGCCATGTATGTTCCATTTTTACTCCTCAACTGTGATGTGGCCCAGTGGTCAGGCCGCTGGGCCAAGAGTATGATAGTAGGCAAAACAGGGCCGTGATCCGGATCGCAGCGTGACAAACTGCATCGACGACGTGATCGGTTTTAAGCGGCATAAGAGGAGTGGGTGATGACGCTACCCGTAATAAAAACTGAGCGCCTGTACCGTCAGATCGCCAACGCTATTATGGCCGGTATCACGCGCGGTGACTTTGTCGCTGGGGGCTTACTGCCACCGGAGCGCGAACTGGCAAAACAGCTGGGTGTCAGCCGTTCGTCAGTGCGTGAAGCATTGATTGCGCTGGAGATGACCGGCTGGGTCGATATCCGCACGGGTAACGGCATCTACGTAGCTCAGCCGTTGCCACAGGCAGCGGTTCCTCAGGAAATTGAAACCTGCAGTCTGCAGGATCTTTTACAGGCGCGTGAAGCCTTTGAGGGAATGCTGGCAGGATTTGCCGCACGAAACGGTACCACCGTTCAGCGGGCGGCACTGCTGGCGCTGACCGCTGAACTGCAGCAGTACAATGAAAACGATGCAGTCTTTCTGGAGCAGGACAGGCGCTTCCACCTGTTGATCAGCGAGATGAGCGGCAACGATGTGTTGCGCGACCTGCTGGAGCAGTTATGGAACAAACGCCACAGCCCGCATGTGCAGCGACTGGAACGCCATTTTGCCGATAACAGCTTCGCCCAGGAGATGAATGCTGACCATCAGCAGATCGCCAATGCGATTGTGGCGGGCGATGAAGCGGCTGCCCGTCAGGCGATGGAGAGCCATTTACAGCACGTCCAGCAACGGCTACTTGGTTAATCCCCGCGCCCGTTTAGGTCGTCCGGTACCCAGCATAATTGCCAGACGGCTGCCACCTGGCGTGGTTTCCATCAGAATTTTAGTAATGCTGGTGAGCGGCACCGAGAGTAGCATACCAACCGGGCCGAGCAGCCAGCCCCAGAACACCAGGGACAGAAACACCACCAGCGTTGATAAGCCGAGACCTCGCCCCATCAGGCGCGGCTCCAGCATATTACCGAACACCATATGAATCGCGGTAAACAGCGCTGCCACCATCGCAGCATCAAACAGGCTGTTTAGCAGCAGTGCCTGCAGAAACGGTGGGATCCCGGCGATAATCGGGCCGATATTAGGGATAAAGTTGAGGATAAACGCCACGACACCCCATAGCAGCGCGAACTTCACATCCAGCAGATAGAGACTGAGCCAGACCGCGATGCCGGTTATCAGGCTCACCAGGGTTTTCAGCGCCAGATAGTGCGTTACGCCTTTCAGCGCTTTATGCAGTCCGGCGATGCGAATTTTCGGATTCACCAGCGCGTTGCGCATTTTGTAGGGCAGATGATGCACCTCAAACAGCATAAAGACCACGGTCAGCACCAGCAGCACGGTATTGGTCATTGCACCAGAAAAGCCGCTTAGCGCTACTGTGGCCAGGTTCATCATGGTATTAGGGTCGAAATGTTGTACCAGCGCATCGGTTGAGATATTGAGATGAAAACCTGCCGCCAGATGTTGCAGCACCGTCATTTTCTGCTCCATGGTGGCACGCAGTTGCGGGTAAAGATCAGAAAACTCGCTCATTGAGCTGGTGATGATAGCGCCCAGCAGCACGATAATGCAGAAGATCACTGTGATCACCAGCCCAATCGCCAGCCCACGGCGGAAGCCACGACGCATCAGCATCGTCACCAGCGGATTAAGCACAATGGCAAAGAACGCTGCCAGCAGAAGCGGGACCAAAATGTCGGACGCTGCCCGAACTCCGGCGAGGATGATGACCAGCATCGCCAGTTTAATCAGAATATTTTGTCCGATCTTTTCCCTTTGCAGCTCGCTCATTCCCTCTCCCGTAACGTAAATTGGCTGTTGCAAGTGTAGCTGAAAGAAAATTAACAATCTGATTTATCAGAGAAACGGTAAAGCGCGGCGGCACAGAGGCGGTGTTATCAGCGCTACCGCACTCAGCTCTGGCGGAAGAGCAGCAACGGTGCCTTATTCCTGTTTTCATCCCCTCTCTGCTACACGCCTGGGCAGCAGAGAGCCGCCAGATTACCGTGCCATTGTGATGCGCTGGTGGTGAAAGCGGAAAGAGTTAAAGGATAAAACCTATTATTCAGCCAAATACGAGCGAGAGGAGACATGCCTGAACAGCCTGCAGCGGAACCGACTCCCCCACACGGCAACCTGACCCTCTCTTTGCTGATCCTCTCTATCGTGGCCTACATATCGCCATAAAAAAATGGCCCAGCAGCGGGCCAGAACGTCTTTCCAGACACAGATAAACCGATAACTTGTGGGCGCAAAGTCCAAAGCAGGAATCAGGCTTGTAGCAGTTCAATACTGTAGCGGACCTGGCGTTCAATCTCGGCTGGGGTCCAGTTGTTGAGCTGACTGGAGAAAGGCTCAAAGGCATAAACGCCCTTATAGCCGAGCATCTCCAGCCGCTTCACCTGCACCACGCTTTTCAGGACATCGTTATCACTTAGCATGATGCGTTCTTCATCGGTCAGTTCGGCGGTCGGACGCCGATCTTCCACGCCTGAAAGGTGGACCAGCCCAATCTGTTCAGTATCGATACCCGCTGGAAATTCCTGCTCAGCCGGCTCATAGAGATGATGATGGAAAGTATCTAACAGCAGCGTAAAGGGCACTTCCGCCGCGGCGATCAATTGCTGCGCCTCAACCGCCGAACGCAGTGAGCTGCTCGGAAAGCCCAGCGGCTCTACTAACCCCTGAATGCCATAGTGGGCAAAGCGCGGAGCCAGCTGCTGCATCGCCGCCTGTGTCTGCTGGGGTGATATCGGTTTACCCTCATTTAGCGGACACATGACCAGCGCCGTCGCACCAATCTGTTGTGCGGTCTGTAACAGCGTCTCGGACCGGCTCAGCAGCGCGTCATCAATACGGTTAAACGGATAGAGCGCATTAATAGTGACGATATCGATCTGATATCTGTCGGTCAGGGCGCGCAGCTGATCGGTGCTAAGGTCGTCAGTGACGCTGCCGCCCGGCATGTCATTACGCAGTTCAACCTTGCTCAGCCCCAGACGCTGAACCAGCTGAAAAAATGTCTCTAGTGAGAGCCGGGGGGCAATTTTGCGATTGATACAGAAACGGGTCGGATCGATAGCCATGTGCTGACTCCAGGACAAGAAGGTGTTGCGGCTAAAGAAAACATTTATTTCATTAAGAGTGAATTATGAAATTAAGATTATTAGATCAGACTCGCATCAATTTCATATTTCATTTCAGCCAGATGCATAAACACTCGATCGACCTCTCAGAACACAACCTATCTGGCCCCTGGCTACGACGCTGATACGCTAAGGCTGACCGCTGTTAATGACCCCCGTCATCATAACGCTGTCAGAGACTAGCGGGCGGTAAAAATGCGATCTGTGCCGCTAAAAGTAAATTTTCCAAAAAGAACCATTTGAAAAATTTATTCCACTGTAATAGCTTCATAACACGCTTTCAGGTTTGCCTGGTCAGGCAGTATGGCAGGTCACAGAGCCCGCCTGCAGGGAACTTAACCATCTAAAGAGGCAACATCATGACAACCATAGGTAACTTTATTGGCGGTAAAACCACGTTCAGCGCCAGCAACGAAACTATTCCTGTTTACGATCCGGCAACCGGCAAAGTGGTCCGTGAACTGACGCAAAGTACCGCTGATGAAGTGGCCCAGGCGATTGGTGTCGCGCATGACGCTTTTGCAGTCTGGTCGAAAACCTCGCCGCTGCGTCGCGCCCGCGTTCTATTCAACTTTAAAGCCCTGATGGAGCAGCACCGGGATGAGCTGGCGGCGCTGATTGTCTCTGAACATGGCAAAGTCTGGTCTGATGCGTTGGGTGAACTGACGCGCGGTATTGAAGTGATTGAGTTTGCTTGCGGGATCCCGCATCTGCTTAAAGGCGAAAATTCCCCGAACGTCGGCAGCGGCGTTGATAGCTTCTCGCTGATGCAGCCGGTCGGCGTCGTGGCCGGCATTACGCCGTTTAACTTCCCGGCGATGGTGCCACTGTGGATGTTCCCGATAGCTCTGGCCTGTGGTAACACCTTTGTACTGAAGCCACCGGCGCTGGACCCTTCAGCGGCAGTGCGTATGGCTGAACTGCTGACCGAAGCGGGCCTGCCTGATGGTGTCTTTAATGTCGTGCACAGCTCCAATGAAGATGCTGAGCAGCTCTATAAAGATCCGCGCATTGCCGCGGTGAGCTTCGTCGGTTCTTCAGGCGTGGCTGAGCATATCTATAAAACCGCCAGCGCCCATGGCAAGCGGGTACAGGCGTTTGGTGCCGCGAAAAACCATGCCATTGTCATGCCGGATGCCGATCTGGATGCCACCGTTAACGCTATCATGGGCGGGGCATTTGGCTCTGCCGGTGAACGCTGCATGGCGCTGCCGGTCGTGGTCGCCGTGGGCGATGATACCGCCGACAAGCTGATTGCCCGTCTGACACCGCTGGTTAAGGCGCTGCGTATCGGCCCTGGTATGAATCAGGGTGCGGAGGAAAATGAGATGGGTCCGGTCGTCTCGGCAGCGCACCAGAAGAAAGTGCTGGGCTACATCGATAAAGGCGAGCAGGAAGGGGCGAAGCTGGTGGTTGATGGCCGTAGCGTACAGGTTGCGGGTCACGCCGAAGGTTACTATGTCGGCGGCACGCTGTTTGATAACGTCACCTCTGAGATGGTGATTTGGCGTGAGGAGATTTTTGGGCCGGTATTGAGCATCATGCGTGCACCGGACTACAACAGTGCGCTGCAACTGGTTAACAGCCATGAGTTCGGCAATGGCAGCGCGATTTTCACCAGCAACGGTCATATCGCCCGTGAGTTTGTGCAAAACGTCGAGGCGGGCATGGTCGGTGTCAATGTACCGGTTCCGGTGCCGATGGCATTCCACAGTTTTGGGGGCTGGAAGCGTTCTGTGTTTGGCGCGCTCAACGTTCATGGACCGGATGGTGTGCGCTTCTATACCCGCATGAAAACCGCCACCGTGCGCTGGCCATCCGGGCAGCAGACCGTTTCTGAATTCAGTATGCCAACCTTAGGCTAATTCATTTCAACGCTGATCACGGTGCGCGACCGGCAGGATAATCTGCCGGTCGCTTTGTTCGCTGGCACCGCGCCCGCGAGACTACCAGAGCGCCAATCGTGACAGAGAGGAGGATCAGGATGTCTTTATTGTCGAAAGCACAGCCCCCTGACGCGCAGGGTCGTATTCAACATGTGACACCTGAGCGCGCCGGCTGGCGTTACGTAGGATTTGATGTCTGGCTGCTGAAGAAAGGGGAAACTCTGCGCCTCAGCAGCGGTGACAAAGAGCTGTGTCTGGTGCTGGTGGCCGGGCTGGCCTCGGTAAAAACCCGCCATGCTGAGTTTCCCGGTATTGGGAAGCGCATGTCGCCCTTTGAGCGCGTGCCGCCTTATTCCGTTTATGTACCGCATGATGATGAAGTGGACGTTTACGCTGACAGCGATCTTGAGCTGGCGGTCTGTAATGCGCCCGGTCAGGGTAATCTACCTGCGCGGCTGATTGCGCCAGCAGATGTAGGCGTTGAGCATCGCGGAAAAGGGCGCAATCAGCGTCTGGTGCATAATATTCTGCCTGATGATAAACCGGCTGACAGCCTGTTGGTGGTAGAGGTCTACACCAACGAGGGCGATACCAGTTCTTATCCCAGCCACAAGCATGATCAGGAGGCGAGTGAAAACGAAACCTACCTGGAAGAGACCTACTATCACCGTTTCGATCCGGAACCTGGCTTTGCTATGCAGCGCGTCTACACCGACGATCGTTCTCTTGATGTCTGTATGGCACCCTATAATCGCGACGTGGTGATGGTGCCGCGCGGCTATCATCCGGTGGCGACGCTGGCGGGTTATAACAACTACTATCTGAACGTGATGGCGGGGCCGGTGCGGATGTGGAAATTTAGCTGGGAGAAAGATCATGCCTGGGTAAACAGCGACAGCTACCCGCGGAAAGACCAGTCTACTGCGATTTTATAAACGCATGCCTGTCAGCAAAAAGGGCAGTCAATCGGGCTGCCCTTTTTGATGCGCGGAACTCAGGCGGTCCCAGCGTTGTTCAGTGCCAGTGAAACTGCCAGCGTCTGCGCCAGGCAGAGTGAGGCGACCTGAGAACGGAAACCATCGACCTGTGCTTCACGGACTACAAAACAGACATCGCTGAAGGCGGCCAGCGGACTGACCTGGCTGTCGGTAATGGCGATCTGATGCGCACCACGCTTGGCACCCATTTCGACGACTTCAACCGCTTCACGCGCATAGGGCGAGTAGCTGATCGCAATCACCACATCTTTCGGGTTTACCAGGCTGAGCTGCTCGGTAAACATCCCGCCCAGACCATCAATTAAAAAGGCGCGACGCTCCAGATGACGCAACGCGTAGACCAGGTAGGAAGCGACGCTGAAAGAGCGACGCAGGCCGATTACATAGATGTTCTCAGCGTCATTCAGCAGTTTTACCGCTTTATTCAACTGCTCAGGATTAACCTGCATCGCGAGTTGCTGCAGCGCCTGGCTGTTAACCATGGTGAAGACGTTGAGGATCTCCGCTGGACTCTCAGGCGCACTGGCGCTGTCGTCCGTTGAGGTCTGACGAAACAGGCGAGCGCGCTCGGTATAGTTGACCGTCTCCTCCATCAGATGCTGACGAAAAACCTGTTTCATTTCGTTGAAGCCGCTGAAGCCAAACGCATTAGCAAAACGGATCAGGGTTGAGGGAGGCACATCGGCCTGTTGAGCAATCGAGGCGACAGTATCGAAAGCAATATTATTACTGTTATCAAGGATGTAGCGTGCAACCTGTTTAAGACGCTTGCTCAGCGTTTCGTAGCGGCGACGAATATCGTCCTGCAATAGAGAAAGTTGGGTGGGATTATTGCTCATCACTGTTGCCCGTGTAATTAGAATAATGGCTGTATAATGAGCGCTATAGTACCAGATGGATGGAAAATTTCATTTCTTTGCGTCAACGATGCGGTTTATTTCATGGCTTTATGAAATGGTTCACAGATTAGCTTTAGCGTGCCGATGGGTGCCTCTGGACAGGGAATAACAGCGTGAAATCAGGATGAAATGACAGCAGGAAAGGGAAGTCTTCAGTATCATGCCCTCACAGTTAGTATGGCGTGAGACTGTTAAAAAAGTACGTTTTTGGCCGCTGCAAGATCGCGCAGGCCCAGGTAGCACGATCAGATCGGAAAGTCGCTCAGGCCCTCCATGGCCACTCGTCCCGCGCCGTCCCTGGCGCGGGACGCTTTCCTCCTCTGACCGTTTTACCTGCGCGTTTAGCTTATTCATTGCGGCAACATTCACCCTGCTTTGAGTGAGTCAGCAGTCTGAGGCCAGCCTGGTTGAGACAGCCTCTGGCCGAGCAGCAAATCAGGTGCGCGCAGCGCGCCAGTACTCAATCAGCCGCAGATAGTTTGCTTTTACGGTCTCAATCAGCGCCTGATCGTCCAGTTCACCCTGCAACCACTGGCGTGAAGGCTGACCAAAGATGGTACGACCCACCGCAAAACCTTTTACCCAGGGCGCTTTGGCCGCCGCAGCGAAGCCCGCTTTAAGCTTCTCTTCGGGGGCATCCAGGCCGAGTAACAGAATGCCGCGACAGTGGGGATCCTGCTGCTCAATCAGACGGCTGATCGCCTGCCAGCTCTCAGCTGAGAGCGGGGGCAGTTTCCACCAGTCAGGCTGGATGCCCAGACTGTAGAAATGGCTTAAAATATCAAGGTAATACGCTTCGTTCTTATCCGGGTTGCTCTCGGGCAGAATCACTTCCAGCAGCAGTTCATGACTGCTCTTGTTACAGCCTTTCCAGACGTCGAGCACCAGGTCATCCTGCTCTTTGCGCAATTCAGCACTGTCATGGGGATGGTAGAAAACCAGACATTTCACCACGTGTTCGGCGGGCCAGTCGATCAGCTGCGAGCCGATGTTGCCATGTTCCAGGCGCAGTGGACGTGAGCTGGGCAGCTCAATCGGGCGGCCAATCCACCACTGCTTACCGGTAATCGCATTCAGCGCTTTCTGACCGTAGGTGGTATCCGCCAGAATACCGCTTTTGTTCTCCAATCCTGCCTGTTCGGCGGCCTGCTGTGCGGCATTCAGCAGCAACAGTTTCAGCTGTGGAATGCGGCTCTCGTCAACTCCCGCTTCCTGCGCCATATCCGCCAGCTGTTTGCGGTGGTCAAAGGCAAAGACATTCAGTTCCGGCCACTGCTGCTTGCGTGTGGTGACGCGGTGCAGATGGTTCAGACGGCTGTCGAGATCGGGACGCTTCACCTCTTGGTCGCGGCTCAGGAAATCATCCAGTTCTGCTTTAGTTGGCATGGCGGGTGCACAGCCGTGGCGCGACACCACCAGCGCTCCGCAGGCGTTGGCGTAACGGCACGCCTGCTGCCAGCCTTCATCATTCAGCCAGCCGCGCAGCAGCCCAGACATAAAAGCGTCACCCGCGCCCAGCACGTTAAGAACCTCGACGCGCACGCCGGTGTGCAACTGAGTCTGTTCCCAGCTAGTCGGGATCTCACCTTCAAACACCACACAACCCAGGGGACCACGTTTGCAGACCAGCGTCGCCTGGCTTGCCTGACGCACATTCTTCAGCGCGGTCAGGGTATCAGTGCTGCCACCGGCAATATGAAACTCCTCTTCGGTGCCGACGATCAAATCGAAATAGTGCACCACTTCCTGTAACTGCTGAGTCACCTGTGAGGACTCAATGAAACGCGTTTCGCCATCGCCCGGAGAGGTCAGTCCCCACAGCACCGGGCGGTAATCAATATCCAGCGCCGTGCGCAGCCCATTGCGGCGGGCGATATCCAGTGCTTTTATCACCGCTTCACGGGTCTGCGGATGAGATAAATGGGTGCCGGTCACCGCCACAGCACGAGCAGACGTAATAAAGCCCTCGTCAATGTCATTCGGTACCAGACCCATGTCGGCACAGTTATCACGGTAGAAAATCAGCGGGAAAGTCTCTTCGTCTTTGATACCGAGGATTACCAATCCGGTCAGACGCCGCGGATCGGTGATCAGCGCATCGGTATTACAGCCAACGCGCTGCAACTCTTCACGCAGAAAGCGACCATTATGCTCATCTCCTACCCGCGCCAGCATCGCCGATTTCAGCCCCTGAATCGCGGTGCCATAGGCGACGTTGCCCGACGATCCGCCCAGATATTTAGCAAAGGAGGTGACATCTTCCAGACGCGCTCCAATCTGCTGGCCATAAAAATCAACGGCGATACGCCCGATACAAATCACATCAAGCGGCTTCTGTTGTGTACTCATACCTGTGGTTTCCTTCTGTGATTAGCCGAGCTGGCGGGCGAAAAGACCGGCACCAGGTACGCTCTGCTTCCGGATCTGTGGGTGTCTGGCTGGCTATGAGGAGAGTATGAGGAATAAAAATTCCATATTCAACACGGAATGAAATATCCATCGCAATTTTGTGAACCAGGTAAAACTCCTGATTCTCACCCGACTGCGTGGTCTCAGCCTTTACGATGCGTGGTACATCAGGGTTGTGAAGGGGATCGCAGGAATCTGCTCATCAGTAAGACAAGCTGCTGCGTTGAAATGAATTTGTTCATTAGCTTTCGCTCCCTGTTAAACGTTCCAGAGTTTTCTGCCGCTATCGCCCGCCACACCTGTTGCAGTCACTAAATTTGATCTCAATCGCAAAATGAAATGTTTCTTCTGTAATCATGTTTTATGAAAAATATATTTGTTTATAATCGCCTCACGTTTCAGTTATTCCGGTCGCCTTTTCCGCTGATAACAACGCCTGGCGCGGTGTCGCGGAAGTCGGGGTCCACCAGTATGTAAGGAAGAATATGGGCACAATCAGACTGACCACGGCACAGGCGCTGGTTAAATTTCTTGATAATCAATTCATTGATGTCGATGGCGTTGAGACGAAGTTCGTAAAAGGCATCTTCGCGATCTTCGGACATGGCAACGTGCTGGGCCTGGGCCAGGCGCTGGAACAGGAGAGCGGCGATCTGGTGGTCTATCAGGGGCGTAATGAGCAGGGCATGGCTCATGCTGCCACCGGTTTTGCCCGCCAGTCGCTGCGCCGTCAGATTATCGCCTGCAGTTCGTCAGTAGGGCCTGGTTCAGCCAACATGATTACCGCCGCCGCTACCGCCACAGCCAACCGCATTCCTCTGCTGCTGCTGCCCGGCGACGTCTTCGCCACCCGACAGCCCGATCCGGTGCTGCAACAGATTGAGCAGAGCTACGATCTCAGCATCAGCACTAACGACGCTTTCCGCGCCGTCAGCAAATACTGGGATCGCGTCAGCCGGCCAGAGCAGCTGATGTCCGCTTGTATCAACGCCATGCGCGTATTGACCGATCCGGCAGAAACCGGCGCGGTCACGTTGTCGCTACCGCAGGATGTACAGGGCGAAGCCTGGGATTACCCGGACTATTTCTTCCAGAAACGGGTTCACCGGCTGGATCGCCGCCTGCCCGTTGCGGCGCAGCTGGCCGATGCCCTGACGTTGATTAACCGTAAGCGCAAACCGATGATTATTTGCGGCGGCGGGGTGAAGTATTCCGAAGCGGGCGAGGCATTGCGCCAGTTTGCCGAGCGCTATCAGATTCCGTTTGCGGAGACGCAGGCGGGCAAAGGCACGCTGGTCTCTGACCATCCGCTGAATGTCGGTGGAGTGGGCGAAACCGGCTGCCTGGCCGCTAACCTGCTGGCGAAAGAGGCCGATTTAGTGATCGGCATCGGCACCCGCTATACCGATTTCACCACCGCATCGAAATGGATTTTCCAGCATCCCGATGTCAGCTTCCTGAACATCAACACCAGCAACTTCGACAGCTACAAGCTGGATGGCGTGCAGTTGCTGGCCGATGCTCGCGAAGGGCTGACTGCGCTCACCGCCGGGTTGGCCTCGCAGCACTACAGCAACGACTGGGGCAATCAGATTGAGCAGGCACAGAGCCAGTTGATGAAAGAGACGCAGCGCGTCTATCAGGTGGAATATCACGATGGCGACTTTGTGCCGGAGATTGCTGACCATCTTGACCGCGAAGCAGTATACGCAGAATTCAACCGCCTGACCCGATCGCTACTGACGCAAAGCAGCGTGCTCGGCACGTTAAACGAGCAGTTGCCCAAAGACGCGGTCGTGGTGGCGGCGGCAGGCAGTCTGCCGGGTGACCTTCAGCGCGTCTGGCGTACCAAAGATTACAACGCCTACCACGTCGAATATGGCTACTCCTGCATGGGCTATGAAGTGAATGCTGCGCTGGGTGTGAAGCTGGCGCAGCCGCAGCGGGAGGTCTATGCGCTGGTCGGTGATGGCTCCTTTATGATGCTGCACTCTGAGCTGGTCACTTCGATTCAGGAAGGGGCGAAGATCAATGTGGTGCTGCTGGATAACATGACCAACGGTTGCATTAACAACCTGCAGATGGAACACGGTATGGACAGCTTTACCACCGAGTTCCGTTTCCGTAATCCGGAAGGCGGCAAATTGGACGGCGGCTTTATCCCGGTCGATTTCGCCGCGATTGCCGCTGGTTATGGCTGCAAAACCTATCGTGTCACCACGCTTGAGCAGCTTAAAGCGGCGCTGGAAGATGCCCGTCTTCAGGCGGTTTCCACGCTTATCGACATCAAAGTGCTGCCAAAAACCATGATCCACAAATATTTCAGCTGGTGGCATGTCGGTGTGGCGCAGGCGTCGAAAACTGAACGCGCTCAGTCGGTGGCAGACAAGCTCAACAGCCATCTGGAGCAGGCGCGAAAATATTAATCAGGTAGCCGGCCCGTTTCTCTCTTATCCGTTCGAACCCTACACAGGTGTAATTATGACTTTGAAACTTGGCGTAATCGGTACAGGTGCAATTGGTCAGGAACATATTCGCCGTTGCAGTCATGTACTGCAGGGCGCACAGGTGGTTGCGGTCTCTGACATCAATGTTGAAGGCGCGCGTGCTGCGCTGCAACACCTGAACATTGAAGCAGAGTTTTTCCAGAACGGCCATGATGTGATTCAGTCTCCGAATGTCGACGCGGTGCTGGTTACCTCATGGGATCCGACCCACGAAGAGTTCACCTTAGCGGCGATAGCCGCAGGTAAACCGGTGTTCTGTGAGAAGCCGCTGGCGATGAGCGCTGAGGGCTGCCGCCGGGTCGTGGATGCGGAGATTCAGGCGGGGAAACGCCTGGTGCAGGTTGGATTTATGCGTCCTTACGATGCGGGCTACCGCGCACTGAAAAAAGTGATCACCGATGGCGATATCGGTGAGCCGCTGATGCTGCACTGCGCGCACCGCAACCCAACCGTGCCGGAGAACTACTCCACGCCGATGGCGATCAGCAACACCCTGATCCATGAGCTGGATGTGTTGCGCTGGCTGACAAACGATGACTATAAAACGGTGCAGGTGGTCTTCCCGCGCGTTACATCGAAGTCACATCGTCATCTGAAAGATCCGCAGATCGTCCTGTTCGAAACCCACAAAGGGGTACGCATTGACGTCGAAATCTTCGTTAACTGCGCTTACGGCTATGACATTCAGTGTGAAGTGGTGGGTGAAGAAGGAATTGCCCGCCTGCCAGAGCCCTCTTCGGTGCAGTTGCGGAAAGATGCCCGCCTGTCGAACACCATCCTGGTGGACTGGAAAGATCGCTTTATCGAGGCGTATGACGTTGAGATGCAGGCGTTTATCAATGGCATCAAAGCGGGCCAGCTTACCGGGCCCTCTGCCTGGGATGGCTTTGCCGCCTCAGTGGCAGCCGATGCCTGCATCAAAGCGCAAAGCAGTGGTGCGATTGAGCCGGTAGAGATGCCGCCGCGTCCTGCTTTCTATAACTGATTCAGCCCTATACGCGGCCTGGCCGCTCTCCTTCCGGGAAAAAGATGATGAACAAAGAGAATGTAAAACTGGCGATCGCCCCGATCGGCTGGACCAACGATGACATGCCGGATCTCGGCAGTGAAAACACTTTTCAGCAGACCGTGAGTGAGATGGCGCTGGCAGGCTTTACCGGCAGCGAAGTGGGCAGCAAATACCCCCGCAACCCGGCTATTTTGAAACCGATGCTCGACATTCGCGGCATCGAGATCTGCAATGCCTGGTTCAGCACCTTTTTCGCCAACGGAGACAAAGAGAAAACCATCGATGAGTTCATCAATCATATGAACTTTCTGCATGAGATGGGCGCACGGGTGATTGGCTGTTCTGAGCAGAGCAAAAGTATTCAGGGCACCACGCTGGCGGTGTTTGAACAGAAAGCGATTTTCAGCGATGAAGAGTGGCGGTTAACCGCGGAAGGCTATAACGAACTGGCGCGCATCGCGGCGGAGAAGGGGATGCGCGTTACGCTGCATCACCACATGGGCACCGGCATCCAGACCACCGAAGAGATTGACCGGTTTATGGCGATGACCGACGAGCAGGTCGGTTTACTCTATGACACCGGCCACGTCTACTACTCCGAAGGCTCCCAGCAGAAGATGCTGGCGGTGCTGGAAAAATATCTGCCGCGCATCTTCCACGTCCATCTCAAGGATGTGCGTGATGAGGTGGTCGCCGAGGTACGTGAGAACCATCTCTCTTTCCTGGACGGGGTGAAAAAGGGCACCTTTACCGTGCCGGGCGATGGCGTGATCGACTTTAAACCCGTGTTCAAAATCCTGGATGATTACGGCTACAAAGGCTGGATGGTCGTTGAGGCGGAGCAGGATCCGGCGCTGGCCAATCCGTTCGAGTATGCGGTGAAAGCGCGGAAATATATTCGCGAGAATGCAGGGTTATAAAAGGCGCTTCTGACCGAAGGCTGGCTTTCCCACTGTGCAGGGGAGCCAGCCGTCTGGTTTACTTCAGCGTAATGCTTTTCACAATGTTGTCAGCATCGCTCTGCGCCTGCTGCTGATTATCGCCTGGCAGCGTAATCTGCAGCGTCACCAGCTTGCCATCTACTTTTGCCAGAACCACTGAGGACCATGAGGTCTGATTTTTGGCAGAAATTACCGTATCCAGCTGCTGTGCTGGCTGATCTTTCAGCGTCACAGACTTGTTCGACACGACCTGCAACTGCGGGTCGCGATTACGCTGCTGCTGTTCCATACGCTTCGACAGCACATCCAGTCCATCATTGGTCGGATCACCGGCAATCACAATAATCGCTCGGGCACCGGTTTCGTCAGCATAAACGTGCATATTAGTGGTCTGTGAACCCAGTTTACCGCTTTTATCTGACATGCCTGGTGGCAGTGAGAAGCTCAGTTTGCCATCCATCAGCGTGACGGTTTGCGCCGACTGACTGGCGCTGACACCGTTGTCATTCGCCGCTTCATCTTTCTTCTGGTCACAGGCCGCTAAGCCGATTACCAGTAATCCCATTCCTACATATTTCACCAGGTTGCGCATCAGAATCCCTTTTTAAGTTTCCAGTCAGGCATTAATACAACAGGAATCAGGTTGCAAACGCAACCTGATGATTGTCAGAAGATCTTAGCGGGTAATGGCAGAAAATTGTATGGCGGGTCAGAACCTGGGCAGTGCTCGCAATCCTCACGTACAACGTGTACGTTCCAGTTGTTCCGCACAGTCCGTGTTCAGACTGCCTGCAACCATTACGCCTGATGGAATAGGGGGCTAGCCGAAATTTACCTGTCGGACAGTCTGGCGTTCAGCCAGACGCTTCAGCGCCGCGTTGAGTAACACACCGTAAGCGGGCAGGAAGAAGACCATGCAAATCAGCACTTTGAAGCTGTAATCCACCAGGGCAATCTCTACCCAGTGTTGCGCCATAAACGCATCGGGGCTTTTATAAAAGGCGATAAAGAAGAAGGCCAGCGTATCGCTGATATTCCCCAGGAACATGGCGCAGCCTGGTGCAACCCACCACTGTGGCAGACGACGCAGACGATTGAACACGTGAACATCGAGGATCTGACCCAGCGCGTAAGCCATAAAGCTAGCGCAGGCGATACGGGCAACAAACAGATTCATCTTTTCCAGTGCCAGCCAGCCCTGCCATTCACCCTGATAAAACAGTGCCGAGACGCCGTAAGAGATAAACAGCGCCGGAATCATCACCGCCAGGATAATGCGTCGGGCCAGCGGTGCGCCAAAAATACGCACGGTAAGATCGGTCGCCAGGAAGATAAACGGGAAGCTGAACGCACCCCAGGTGGTATGAAAGCCAAAGATTGAAACGGGCAGCTGAACCAGATAGTTACTGGAGGTGATCACCAGCAGGTGAAACAGCGATAACCAGAAAAGCGCATGCAGGCGCTGACGTGAAGAAAATGCGAGCATATTCAACCTTTTTAATGTTGGGGTGAGGGAACCCATTGCGGGACGCCGTTCGGGCAGCGCCAGGCAGTTTTATGAGCAAAAAGCGGCGGCATCTTACCGCGTTGTGCTTTTTATGCAATGGTTAATTTTAGCGCAATCGTTATCGCCTTGATTCACCGCCAGCACGCGCTAGAATGAGCGCCCCTTACCTGAACCGAGTCGATTATGAGCGATGCTTTTTCCTCTGCTGACCATCAGCTGGATGCCCGCGGCCTGCGTTGCCCGGAGCCGGTGATGATGGTGCGCAAAACCGTTCGCAGTTTGCAGGATGGCGAGACGTTAATGATCATCGCCGATGACCCGGCGACGACCCGCGATATTCCCGGCTTCTGTCGCTTTATGGAACATGGCCTGCTGGCGCAGCAGACTGACACGCTGCCCTATCAGTTTCTGATCCGCAAAGGCATGGCAGGTTAACCACAGCCGCCCAGGCCGTCGTTAACCTCACTCTTCAGATCAGAAGCCCTGCACTCAGGCGCGGCGATGCAGTAACCGTAGCGCATTAGCTGTGACCAGCGCGGTTGCCCCCGAATCCGCCAGTACTGCCAGCCAGAGTCCGGTCAGACCCAGCAGGGTTGTGACCAGGAAAATCGCCTTCAGCCCCAGCGCAATGCCAATATTCTGGCGGATGATGCGACGCGTGCGGCGTGCCAGCGCAATCATCGGGGCCAGATTGCTGAGCTGATTACGCGTCAGGGCAGCATCGGCCGCTTCCAGCGCCACATCGGTGCCGCTGCCCATGGCAATGCCCAGCGTCGCCGCTTTCATCGCCGGTGCATCGTTAATGCCATCCCCGACCATCGCCAGCGGCTGCTGCTGACTCAGTTCCCGGATCGCTACGACTTTATCGGCGGGCAGCAGACTGGCGCGATAATCAATATCCAGCTGGCGGGCAATCGTCGCTGCGGCGCGCGGGTTATCGCCGGTCAGCATCAGGCTATCAATACCCAGCTTTTTCAGCGCCTGTAATGCAGATACGGCATCGTCGCGCAGCTGATCGCGCAGAGCCAGCGCTCCCAGCGCCTCACCATCGCGCATTAACACGACCAGTGTTTCACCTTCGGCTTCCCGCTGCGCAATCTGCACGCTTTGCTGCGGCGTCAGACCGGGGGCATGGCCGGGCGTCATCAGCTGAATCTGCTGGCCAGCTATCAGTGCAGTGATGCCGCGTCCCGCTTGCACCTGCTGATCCTGCGCGTCAGGCATCATCAGTTGACGCGTCTGTGCGGCCGCCACGATAGCGCTGGCCAGCGGATGAGTCGCACCCTGTTCCGCCGCAGCGCTCAGCGCCAGCATCTCTGACTCACTGGCCGCACCAAACCGCAGGATCTGTGTCAGCTGAGGCTTGCCCAGTGTCAGAGTGCCGGTTTTATCAAACGCCATTCTGCGCACTGAACTCAGCCGCTCCAGCGCCGCCCCGCCTTTGATTAGCGCGCCCTGACGTGCCGCCGCAGCCAGCCCGGAGGTAATGGCGGCTGGCGTAGAGATCACCAGCGCACAGGGGCAGCCAATCAACAGCAGGGTCAGCCCTTTGTAGATCCACGGCTGCCAGTCGCCTGCGCCGAGCAGTGGCGGCATCACCATCACCAGCAGCGACAGCAGCATTACCAGCGGCGTGTAGAGGCGGCTGAACTGATCGATATAACGCTCAACCGGCGCACGGTGTGTTTCTGCTTCCTCAATCAGTTGCAGGATCCGGTCGATAGCGCTTTCACCCGGCTTCGATACCACTTCCAGCATCACCAGTCGATCAACGCTGGTGGCACCGGCGAGGATTTTTTCTCCACTGGTGCGGGTTACTGGCAGCGATTCACCGGTCAGCGCACTCTCATCGAAACTGGCGAGCGGGCTGATTAAACGGCCATCGACCGGCAAACGGCTGCCTGCCGCGACTTCAATCGTATCGCCGGGTTGCAGCGCCGCGAGCGGCACGTCAATACGCTTTCCTTCTTCAAGGCGAATCGCCGATTCAGGCCGCAATGCCATCAGGCGGGTTACGCCGCTGCGCGCCCTGGAGGCGGCATAGCTTTCCAGTTGTTCACCCAGTTGAAACAGCACCAGCACCATCGCAGCTTCAGCGTGTGCGCCAATAATCAGCGCGCCAGCCGATGCCAGCGTCATTAAGGTTTCTATGGTAAAAGGCGATCCACTGCGCAGGCGCTGCCAGGCACCCCGCGCCACCGGGATCAGGCCGACCAGCGTGGTCAGTACGAACAGCCGGTCGCCCCATCTGGGCGCGAACTGGCTGAGAACGCTGCTGGCGAGCACCAGCAGCGCCAGCATAATCAGCATCCGGTTATGCTGCCAGCCCGGACTGTCGGGTGAGGTGGATGAGGTGGCTGATGGGGCGGCGAGCTGAAAACCCGCTTTTTTCACCGCCTGTTCAACGGTGTTTTGGACATCTTTGTCGGCGTTGATCACCAGCTTCTCACTGCTGAACAGCACGCGGGCGTTGGTTACGCCATTCACCTGACGGACAGCGGTTTCAATACTGCGGGCGCAACTGGGGCAATCCATGCCGCTGACCTGCCAGCTAAAGGTGTGACGGCTTTCGGGTCGCCGGTCGCTTTCCTCATCCGCGTCGTTGCCCGGGCTGTTATTACCGTCGCAGCAACAGCCTGCGGTATCAGCGGTGACTGGCGTGGCGGCGTGGATGGAAAGAGAAACAGGGCGGGCGGGGCGAATCTGGCACAAGGGGTTAGCTGCGGTGTGGCTGGCGCGCGGTTTGCCGCAGCCACAGGCGTGTTGTTGATGCATATGATCTCCAGAGTGTAAGAGTCGCGGGTTGAGCAACGTTGCTCATCCCTTATCCTACACTCTGGAGTGCACTCCAGAGTCAAGGCTATTTTCTCAGATGACCCACAATGAGCGCACGATCATAAAGTGACCGGCAAAGTAGCAGGCGGCGACAATGGCGCTGTCGGCGGTGAAGCGACGACGATAGTGCGAAAGGAACCAGACGGCGTTTGCCAACAGCAGCAGGCCAGCACCGACCATGATAGAGAAGCTGTAATCAGTCGGGCGGAAGAAGTACTGCTCGGTGGCAATCCAGGTCATGACCAGGGTCATACCGATAAAGGTGCAGACGGGCCAGCGCAGATCTTCCAGTCGACTCCACAGCACCCCAATCAGGGCGGCACCGATGATCAGCAGCGTTAGCGGAATCGGCCAGAAGAAGGTCATTGTCATGCTGGCGGCGAAACAGAGGGTATAGAGCAGATGCGACAGGAAAAAGGCCCCGACAGCATAGAGCATCTGCTGACGCGGCAGCAGCGTTAACGCATCACCAACCAGCGTCGCGACCAGCCCGGCCAGAATCAGGTAGTCCGTAGTCTGCAACACCGGTGTCTGCCACGCCAGCCCAACCAGCAGCAGGAGCGTGACCGGTTTAAACAGCCAACGTTGCCACTGTGGGCCGCGATAGGTGGCATCGACATAGAGCCAGCCGGAGAAAAGTACAGCGAGGAAAGACCAGAGCATTGTTTCTCCCTTTTTTACTCAAAATGGTGAAAGATCCCAAAATATCTCTTCCAGTTTAGGTTAAGCCTCTGCGATGTGACAATCAGGCAACTCTGGTTGTATGCTTTGCCGCCTGATTAATTCTACCCACAGGCACGAGAGCGCGATGAGTAAACCTCCGTTAATCTTTTTTATTGTCCTGGCGATTATCGCCGTGCTGGCAACCCGTCACTTCATTAAGCAACGCCGTGAAGTGGCGGTGAATGACGCTTCACCGGAGCGTGCTCTGCAGGTTGAGGTCAGAACCAAACGTGAATTTCCTTCGCCTAATCGCCGTTCACGGCAGCGTGAAGTAATCGCTGGGGAAGAGATGCGGTATGAGGCACTGTTTCATCCGCTGAACGGTGCCAGCGACATCAAAGTGCAGCTTAAAGCGGGGGAATATCATCAGCTGGATAAAGGGGCGAGAGGCGAGCTGAAGATGCAGGGCACGCGCTTTATCAGCTTCACGCCCATGCAGTAACTGGCGGGCATCGCGCCCGCCCGGCACTATTTTTTACGGGGGAAGGTTTTTTTCTGCCACGCGACCAGTTCGAATACCCCGAACAGAAATACTTTGGCCTGGGTGACGCGGTCAATCGGCGGCGCATCTTTAGTCTGCGTCGTGCGCAATAACACCAGTTGCAGGCCATGCATCAGGATCATGAAAATCAGTGCAACGTTGATAAAATAAGTCAGCGGTTTCGGATAGGGATGAACCACGTTAGCCAGTAAAAATCCCCACACGCAAAGCATCAACAGACGCCCCAAATTAAGTAACATCCTGCGTCTCCTGTTGACGTTGATACAAACGATAAGCCACTTGCCCGGCTATTTTCTCGCGATAAAGATCCCATTCTGGCGGCACCGGCGGTGCACCATTTTCTACTTCACTTTCAACGTAAATCAGCGCCTCATCCGCCAGCCAGTGATTCTGCTCCAGCAACTGTAGCGTCTGTTCCAGTAATCCCTGACGAAACGGCGGATCGATAAACACCACATCGAACGGTTCGCCCGGTTGTGCCAGCCAGTTTAGCGCATTGGTCTGAATCACGGTGCCATTGCTGGCGCGCAGGGTTTGCAGATTCTTTGTCAGCTGCTGCGCCACCGGACGTTCCAGCTCCAGCAGGGTCGCCGATCCCGCGTAACGCGACAGCGCTTCCAGTCCTAAGGCACCGCTACCGGCAAAGCAGTCGAGGCAACGCGCCTCTGGGAGCACGGGAGCCAGCCAGTTAAACAGCGTCTCACGCACCCGATCGGTGGTAGGGCGCAGTCCGGCGCTGTCCGGCACCGGTAATTTGCGTCCGCGCCACTGGCCACCAATGATGCGAATCTGCCCGGCACCGCCTGTACTGCGGGGGTTTTTATTCATCTTGCTCACAACTCGTCATAATTTGTTGCGTAGTTTAACGGGCGAATCGGTGAGAAGAAACGTTAAAAAAGGGTGCTGTGGTGAGCTGGCTGGAAAGTGTTAGACTACTGAGTTGCTGAAGTCATGCATTATTCTGCGGTTGACGCCGGTCTGGCGCTGACCGACTTTCATTGATTTACCCCTGGAAACCACGCGCGACCGGGACAAAGCCATCGAGGAGTGTCGTCACACAATGGCAAAAGAGAAAAAACGTGGCTTTTTTTCCTGGCTGGGATTTGGCAAAGAGGAAGAGAAACAACCTGCAGCGGAGGAGCAGACACAAGAGGTCGCAGAACCCGCACAGCAGCCAGAACAGGATGCCCCGGCATTAAGCCAGGCGGAAGCGCAAGCGGAAGAGACTGTCGTCATCACTGAAACGGTGGCCGGACAGCAGCGTGAGGCGGAAGTCACCGCGGCAGCGCCGCATGAAACGGCACCCGTGGTGCAGAATGACGCTGAGCCGATTGAGGCCGATCCTGAAGCGCTGCTGGAAATCGCCGCGCCTGAACATGATGCGACGCCGGTTATTGACGCCGACGACGTGGTGCAGCCAGCAGTTGACGCGGAACCCGCAGACGCGCCGTTAAGCGATGAAGAGCGGACGGCACTGGCGCTGAGCGACGCCGCGATCGTTGAAACCCCGCACAGCGAAGCCCAAGCGCCGTTAAGTGTAGAAGCGCTGACTCCTCTGAGGCCGGACGACGCTGCGATCAATGAAACCCCGCTGACTGAGGAAGAACTGACCGCGCTGGCACTGGGCGATGCCGAAGTGACTGACGCGGAATCGGCAGACACCTTATCCGATACCGTCAGCGATCTTCCGCTGGCCGCCGCGCCACTCATCGTTCAGGAGCAGGAGCGTCCCAGCAAAGAGGGCTTCTTTGCCCGGCTGAAACGCAGCCTGGTGAAAACCCGTCAGAACCTCGGTTCCGGTTTTATCAGTCTGTTCCGTGGCAAAAAGATTGATGATGACCTGTTTGATGAGCTGGAAGAGCAGCTGCTGATTGCGGATGTGGGTGTGGATACCACCCGCCGCATCATCACGCATCTGACCCAGCAGGCAAACCGTAAGCAGCTGCGTGACGCCGAAGCGCTCTACGGCCTGCTGAAAGCGGAAATGGCCTCGATTCTGGCGAAAGTGGATGCGCCGCTGGACGTTTCAGGCAAAACACCGTTTGTGATCCTGATGGTTGGTGTCAATGGTGTGGGTAAAACCACCACCATTGGTAAACTGGCGCGCCAGTATCAGGCCGAAGGTAAATCCGTGATGCTGGCGGCGGGAGATACTTTCCGCGCTGCGGCTGTTGAACAGCTACAGGTGTGGGGTCAGCGTAATAACATTCCGGTTATTGCTCAGCACACCGGCGCAGATTCCGCTTCGGTGATCTTTGATGCGATTCAGGCCGCCAAATCGCGTGGCGTTGACGTGCTGATTGCCGATACCGCCGGTCGTCTGCAGAACAAATCGCATTTGATGGAAGAACTGAAAAAAATCACCCGCGTGATGAAAAAACTGGATGATTCTGCGCCCCACGAAGTGATGCTGACGCTTGATGCCAGCACCGGACAGAATGCGGTCAGCCAGGCCAGACTGTTTAATGAAGCCGTGGGCCTGACCGGTATTGCGCTTACCAAGCTGGATGGCACCGCCAAAGGCGGCGTGATCTTCTCGGTGGCCGATCAGTTCGGTATTCCGATTCGCTACATTGGTGTCGGTGAAGGTATTGAAGATTTACGGCCGTTTAAGGCGGAAGATTTTATTGAGGCACTGTTTGCCCGAGAGGACTAATTAGGATGATTCGCTTTGAAGAGGTCAGTAAGGCATATCTCGGCGGACGTCAGGCGCTGCAGGGGGTAGATTTCCGTCTGCGTCCCGGCGAAATGGCGTTTCTGACCGGCCACTCCGGTGCCGGTAAAAGTACCTTACTGAAGCTGATTTGTGGCATTGAGCGCCCGAGTGCCGGAAAAATCTGGTTTAGCGGCCACGACATTTCCCGCCTGCGTAACAGCGAGGTGCCTTTCCTGCGTCGTCAGATCGGCATGATCTTCCAGGATCACCATCTGCTGATGGATCGTTCGGTTTATGAGAATGTGGCTATCCCACTGATTATCTCCGGTGCCAGCGGCGAAGATATCCGACGTCGCGTTTCGGCGGCGCTGGATAAAGTGGGTCTGCTCGACAAAGCGAAAAGTTATCCGATTCAGCTTTCTGGCGGTGAACAGCAGCGTGTGGGCATCGCCCGTGCGGTGGTGAACAAACCGGCGGTACTGCTGGCAGATGAACCGACCGGTAACCTTGACGACGCGCTGTCAGAAGACATCCTGCGCCTGTTCGAAGAGTTCAACCGCGTCGGCGTCACTGTCCTGATGGCGACGCATGACAGTGGCCTGATCGCCCGACGCAATTATCGGATGATGACGCTGAATCAGGGACGTCTGCACGGAGGCCATGATGGTCAATAAACGTATTAAACGTCCGGCTGCGCCAAAAGCTAAGCGGCCGTCGAAGAGTAAAGCGCTGAAGGGCGGCTGGCAGGAGCAATGGCGCTATGCGCTGCGCGGCACGCTCTCTGATATGTGGCGTCAGCCGCTGGCAACCCTGTTGACGGTGATGGTGATTGCCATTTCACTGACGCTGCCCAGCGTCTGTTACATGGTGTGGAAAAACGTCAGTCAGGCGGCAACGCAATGGTATCCGGCTCCGCAATTAACCGTCTATCTTTCCAAAACGCTGGATGACTCTGCGGCAGAAAACGCAGTGGCGCAGCTCAAACAGGTCGAAGGCGTGGATAACGTCAATTACCTGACGCGGGAAGAGGCGCTGAACGAGTTCCGCAACTGGTCAGGCTTTGGCGGTGCAATGGATATGCTGGAGCAGAATCCGCTGCCTGCGGTGGCCATCATTACGCCTAAGCTCAATTTCCAGAACTCAGACACCATGCAAAGCCTGCGCGATCGGGTGACCAAAGTGCAGGGTGTGGATGAAGTACGCATGGATGACAGTTGGTTTGCGCGGCTGGCGGCGCTTACCGGGCTGGTGGGGCAGATCGCCTCAATGATTGGCATACTGATGGTCGTGGCGGTGTTCCTGGTGATCGGTAACAGCGTCCGGCTCAGCATCTTTGCCCGACGCGACACCATTAACGTGCAGAAGCTGATTGGCGCTACGGACGGCTTTATCCTGCGTCCTTTCCTCTATGGCGGGGCGCTGCTGGGCTTTAGCGGGGCGGTGCTGTCACTGCTGCTGTCGGAAGTGCTGGTGCTGCGTCTGCAATCCGTCGTCGCCAGTGTGGCGACCGTATTTGGTACCACCTTCTCGCTGGAAGGCTTCTCCTGGGATGAGGCGCTGCTGCTGCTGCTGATTGCGGCGATCATCGGCTGGGTCGCGGCCTGGCTGGCAACGGTACAACATTTACGCCGATTTACGCCGCAGTAAACGCCTGCAACATTTTTTTGTTATAATGGTCCTCTGCTACTGATGGTGGGTGCAGAGGATCTTATCCCTTCTTCACTTTCTGTCATCTGTGTGTAAAATATTCACTGCTATAATTTTTCTGTGGATAACTTTGTTTTCCTTGTAGCACAGATTGCTTTCGGATTTCGCGCGACGTTGACTTAATGTATCGTCTGCGCAGGGAAATGTGCGGCAATTCCACTAAATTTGTGAGGGTTTGAATGACCAAAGAAATGCAAACTTTAGCTATTGCTCCTCTTGGCAACCTGGAGTCTTACGTCCGGGCTGCGAATATCTGGCCGATGCTGTCGGCAGAAGAGGAAAAAGCGTTGGCTGAACGGCTGCATTACCAGGGCGATCTGGATGCGGCAAAGACGCTGATCCTGTCTCACCTACGCTTTGTAGTTCATATCGCTCGTAATTACTCCGGCTACGGCCTGCCACAGGCAGACCTGGTTCAGGAAGGCAATATCGGCCTGATGAAAGCGGTGCGTCGCTTCAATCCTGAAGTGGGCGTCCGTCTGGTTTCATTTGCCGTGCACTGGATTAAAGCCGAGATTCACGAATACGTGCTGCGTAACTGGCGTATCGTGAAAGTCGCGACGACCAAAGCACAGCGTAAGCTGTTCTTTAACCTGCGTAAAACTAAGCAGCGTCTGGGCTGGTTTAATCAGGATGAAGTCGAGATGGTTGCGCGTGAACTGGGCGTAAGCAGTAAAGACGTGCGCGAAATGGAATCGCGTATGGCAGCGCAGGACATGACCTTCGACATGTCTGCTGACGACGAGAGCAGCGAAGGCCGATCAATGGCACCGGTGCTCTATCTCCAGGATAAAACGTCTGACTTTGCTGACGGCATTGAAGAGGACAACTGGGACGCACACGCCGCTGACAAGCTGAGCTATGCGATGGAAGGTCTGGATGAGCGTAGTCAGCACATCATTCGCGCACGCTGGCTGGATGAAGATAATAAAACCACGCTGCAGGAGCTGGCCGATCAGTACGGCGTATCAGCCGAACGTGTCCGGCAGCTGGAAAAGAACGCCATGAAGAAACTGCGTATGGCGATCGAAGCGTAACGCACTTCGACATAGCAGGGGGCGACACATGATGTCGCCCTTTTAGTTTCCTGCGCCCGGTTAGTCTGCCGACCGAATCCAGCCATCACTCTGCGCCCTGAAGTCACACGCCTGCATAAACGCTGCCCGCACCTGCTGGTCGTCGCTGCCATCATCAGCAATCCACCAGTCCGCTAGCGATCCATTTTGCCTGATCGTCTCCTCCAGCAAATATTGACCCACCCCGCGTCGCCGGGTGACATCGCGCACCTCCAGCCGGTGAATCTTGCCATGTATCCCGGAGATTTCCAGCTGCAAAGCCGCCAGCAGCCTATCGTTAAAGCGCGCAGCATAGAGACGATGAGACTCACTTAAACTCAGTTCCAGTTTTTCAATCTCCAGATCCGGCCAGACTTTGCCAAGGTCGATGCGATCCTGCGCGGTCAGCGAAGTTAAGCGCTGGATAGTGAGTTTCATAACAAAAACCTCTAAAAAAGGGGAAGTGTAGCGAAAGTATACAACCCGAGTGCCACCACATTTTCATCAATAAAACAGGTCAAAAGATGGCCTGGATGCCAGGATGATAGGTGTAAACAGGGATCGCGTGCGATTTATCCAGCATAACACGCTGGCAAAGTGGTTATAAACCGGCCATTGACTCCAGTGTATTATGCTGTTTCACGGCCTCCATTCTGAATATGTCAGTTGATTTACAGAAGAAAATTCCTGTTTAATAACCTGAAAAATAAAGCCTTATTAATAATAAATGGCAGAAAAGTACGCTAACTCATTAATGCTTAATCAGTTTTCGACTTTATCTGGCCACGCAAACACTCACAACATACACGACAAAACAAATGGGGTAGTCAGGATGAAAATGAAAGGTCGCGCATTACTGGCGGGATGTGTAGCACTGGCGATGAGCCATGCGGCGCTGGCTGAAGATATCAAAGTGGCGATTGTCGGCGCAATGTCGGGTCCGGTGGCGCAGTACGGCGATATGCAGTTCGCCGGCGCTACCCAGGCGATTGAAGATATCAACGCCAAAGGCGGTGTTAACGGCAACAAACTGGTTGCGGTGAAATATGACGATGCCTGTGATCCGAAACAGGCGGTTGCGGTTGCGAACAAGGTGATTAACGACGGCATTCGCTATGTGATCGGCCATCTCTGCTCTTCATCCACCCAGCCTGCATCTGACATCTATGAAGATGAAGGCGTGCTGATGATCACCCCGGCGGCGACCGCACCTGACCTGACTTCCCGTGGCTATAAACTGATTATGCGCACCACCGGTCTCGACTCCGATCAGGGCCCGACCGCAGCAAAATATGTGATGAGCGAGCTGAAACCGCAGCGTATCGCTGTGGTACATGACAAACAGCAGTATGGCGAAGGGCTGGCGCGTTCCGTGCAGGAGAGCCTGAAAAAGCAGGGCGCCAATATCGTGATGTTTGAAGGTATCACCGCGGGTGATAAAGATTTCTCTACCCTGGTAGCCCGCTTCAAGAAAGAGAACGTCGATTTCGTTTATTTCGGCGGTTACTACCCGGAAATGGGTCAGATTGTGCGTCAGGCGCGTGCTGCGGGTCTGAAAACCCAGTTTATGGGACCAGAAGGCGTGGGTAACGCCTCGCTGTCGAACATCGCCGGTGCGGCTTCTGAAGGTATGTTGGTGACGCTGCCAAAACGCTACGACCAGGTTGAAACCAACAAACCGATTGTCGAGGCGCTGAAAGCGAAGAAACTCGACCCGACCGGCCCGTTCGTCTGGACCACCTATGCCGCACTGCAGTCGCTGGCGACCGGCATGGATCGCAGCAAGAGCGCTGAGCCGGATGCTATCGTGAAAAACCTCAAGGAAGGCGCTGCGGTGCCAACCGTGATGGGTAACCTGAACTGGGATGAAAAAGGCGACCTCAAGGGCTTTGAATTTGGCGTCTTCAAATGGCACGCCGATGGCACCTCGACCGCAGTGAAGTAACCAGGCTGTTTTGTGGTGAGCGGGAGGCCGGAAAACCGGTTTCCCCTGACCTGCGACACGAACGCCTGGCCCTCGTCTGCCAGGCGTTTTTTGTACCCCGATCGCCTGCGATCGGTTAAGTAAGGGTCAAGGTATGTCCGAGCAGTTCCTCTATTTTATTCAGCAGATGTTTAACGGTGTGACCCTGGGTAGCACCTACGCGCTGATTGCCATCGGTTACACCATGGTTTACGGCATTATCGGCATGATCAACTTCGCCCATGGCGAGGTGTACATGATCGGTAGCTATGTCTCCTTTATCGTGATTGCCGCCCTGATGATGATGGGCATCGACACGACCTGGCTGATGATTGCAGCTGGCTTTGTGATGGCGGTGATTATCTCCAGCGCTTACGGCTGGAGCATTGAACGTGTCGCCTACCGGCCAGTACGCTCCTCCAAACGCCTGATTGCGCTGATCTCCGCCATCGGGATGTCTATATTCCTGCAAAACTACGTCAGCCTGACGCAGGGTTCACGCGACCTGGCACTGCCGAGCCTGATCACCGGACAGTGGACGGTGGGCGAGAGCAACGGTTTTGCCGCCACCATCTCCACCATGCAGATTGTGATCTGGGTGGTGACGTTCCTGGCGATGCTGGCGCTGACCACCTTTATCCGCTATTCCCGCATGGGCCGAGCCTGTCGCGCCTGCGCGGAAGACCTGAAAATGGCCAGCCTGCTGGGGATTAACACCGACCGCGTCATCTCGCTGACCTTTGTTATCGGGGCTGCGATGGCCGCAGTAGCGGGCGTGTTACTGGGCCAGTTCTACGGTTCAATCAACCCCTTCATCGGCTTTATGGCAGGCATGAAGGCATTCACCGCCGCCGTGCTGGGCGGGATTGGCAGTATTCCGGGCGCAATGATTGGCGGTCTGGTGCTGGGTATTGCCGAAGCGCTGACCTCAGCGTATCTCAGCACAGAATATAAAGATGTGGTCTCATTTGCCCTGCTGATTGTAGTGCTGCTGGTGATGCCGACCGGGATTCTGGGTCGCCCGGAGGTCGAAAAAGTATGAAGTCTTCCTTTATCAATGCCCTCATCTCCTCGGTAATGCTGCTGGTACTCGCCACCTTCTTTATGGGACTGCGCCTGAATCTGGACGGCACCAATCTGGTGGTGCAAAACGCCGGTAGCGTGCGCTGGAACTGGATCGCCACAGGCTGTGCGGTGGTGTTTCTTTTCCAGTTGCTGCGCCCGGTATGGCAAAGCGGCCTGAAAAAAATTTCCGGCCCGGCATTGGTGTTGCCCGGTCTGGATGGCTCGACGCCAAAACAGAAACTGGTGATGGCGCTGCTGATTATCGCTGCCGTTGCCTGGCCATTCCTGGTGTCACGCGGCACCGTTGATATCGCCACCATGACGCTGATCTACGTGATGCTCGGTCTGGGCTTAAATGTGGTGGTCGGGCTCTCTGGGCTGCTGGTGCTGGGTTATGGCGGCTTCTACGCCATTGGTGCCTACACCTTTGCGCTGCTGAACCACTATTACGGACTTGGCTTCTGGCAATGCCTGCCGCTCTCTGGCATCGTCGCCGCGCTGTTTGGTCTGCTGCTGGGCTTCCCGGTACTGCGACTGCGCGGTGACTATCTGGCGATTGTGACGCTGGGCTTCGGTGAGATCGTGCGTATTCTGCTGCTGAATAATACCGCCCTGACCGGCGGGCCGAATGGCATCAGCCAGATCCCGAAACCGACGCTGTTTGGTCTGGAGTTTGGCCGTACGCCACGTGAAGGTGGCTGGGATACCTTCCATAACTTCTTTGGGCTGAAGTACGATCCCAGCGACCGTATTATCTTCCTCTACCTGGTGGCGCTGCTGCTGGTGGTTCTGACGCTCTTTGTCATTAACCGGCTGCTGCGGATGCCGCTGGGCCGGGCCTGGGAAGCGCTGCGCGAGGATGAGATTGCCTGCCGTTCACTGGGCCTCAGCCCGACCCGCATCAAGCTGACCGCCTTTACCATCAGCGCCGCGTTCGCCGGATTTGCGGGCAGTCTGTTTGCGGCGCGTCAGGGCTTTGTCAGCCCGGAATCTTTTACCTTTGTCGAATCCGCCTTTGTGCTGGCGATTGTGGTACTGGGCGGGATGGGCTCGCAGTTTGCAGTGATCCTGGCCGCCATTCTGCTGGTGGTATCACGTGAGCTGATGCGCGATCTCAATGAGTACAGCATGCTGGTGCTGGGTGGCCTGATGGTGCTGATGATGATCTGGCGTCCGCAGGGATTATTACCGATGAAGCGGCCGCATCTGAAGCTCAGAACCGGGAAACAAGGAGAGCAGGCATGATTCAGCCTTTATTAGCCGTTGAAGGCCTGATGATGCGCTTCGGCGGCCTGTTAGCCGTGAACAATGTGGCGCTGGAGTTGCGTCCGCAGGAGATCGTTTCGCTGATTGGGCCAAACGGTGCCGGTAAAACGACTGTGTTCAACTGTCTGACCGGCTTTTACAAGCCAACCGGCGGCACAATCAAATTGCGTGAGCAGCATCTGGAAGGGTTGCCGGGCCAGAAGATTGCACGGATGGGTATTGTGCGGACTTTCCAGCACGTGCGTCTGTTCCGTGAGATGACGGTGATTGAGAACCTGCTGGTGGCGCAGCATCAACATCTGAAAAGTGGCGTTTTTTCCGGCCTGTTGAAAACGCCAGCCTTTCGCCGCAGTGAGAGCGAAGCCCTGGATCGTGCGGCGACCTGGCTGGAGCGAATCGGTTTACTGGACCTGGCTAACCGTCAGGCAGGCAATCTGGCCTATGGTCAGCAGCGTCGGCTGGAGATTGCGCGCTGCATGGTGACGCGCCCGGAGATCCTGATGCTGGATGAACCGGCGGCGGGCCTCAACCCCAAAGAGACCCACGAGCTGGACGCGCTGATTGCGGAACTGCGTGGTGAACACAAGGTGTCGGTGCTGTTGATTGAACATGATATGAAGCTGGTGATGGGGATTTCTGACCGTATTTACGTGGTCAATCAGGGAACGCCACTGGCTAACGGAACGCCGGAAGAGATTCGTAATAACCCGGATGTCATTCGTGCCTATTTAGGAGAGGCCTGAGATGGCAAATGCGATGTTAACCATTGAGAACGTCAGCGCCCATTACGGCAAAATTCAGGCGCTGCACAATGTCAGCCTCTATATCAATCAGGGTGAAATCGTCACCCTGATTGGGGCCAACGGCGCCGGAAAAACCACGCTGCTCGGCACGCTTTGTGGCGAACCGCGCGCGACGCAGGGCACCATTACCTTTGATGGCAAAACCATTACAGACTGGCAAACCGCGCGCATTATGCGAGAAGCAATTGCCATCGTGCCGGAGGGACGTAGGGTCTTTTCGCGTATGACGGTGGAAGAGAATCTGGCGATGGGCGGTTTTTTTGCCAGCCGTCCGGACTATCTGACGCGGCTCAGGCGCGTTTATGAACTGTTCCCTCGGCTGGAGGAACGTAAAATTCAGCGCGCCGGGACGATGTCGGGTGGAGAGCAGCAGATGCTGGCGATTGGCCGCGCGCTGATGAGCCAGCCGCGCCTGCTGCTGCTGGATGAGCCGTCGCTGGGACTGGCACCGATCATTATTCAGCAGATCTTCGACACCATTGAGCAGTTGCGCAGCGAAGGGATGACGATTTTCCTGGTGGAGCAGAATGCGAATCAGGCGCTTAAGCTGGCGGATCGGGGCTATGTGCTGGAGAACGGGCATGTGGTGCTCGAAGATACCGGTGCAGCTCTTCTCTCCAACGAAGCCGTCCGCAGCGCTTACCTCGGCGCTTAACGTCTAGAGGCCTGGCTTACTTGCCATTTCGACACCGGGCAGTGCTCGCATTCCTCACGTACTTCAGTACGCTCCGGATGCTGTGCGCTGGCCGGTGCCGAACTGCCTGCGACGCCGACGGCCTTGAGTGTCGGTGTGGGTGGTGGTGCCGGCGGCCTTTAAATTTGCGCAAAAGCACGGACAAGCGCTGCTATTGCCAGAGGCCGTTGCAGCTAATGGTAATAAATTCGACGTAGCAATGATGTATAGCCGCTCAGACTGCTGACAAACTCAAATCAGTGTGAATCTGGCCGCAACAAATAAACTCAACGCGCAGGAAACACGGTCAGAAGAGGAAAGCGTCCCGCGCCAGGGACGGCGCGGGCCGAGCATGTCATGGATGACGGATTTTGCGTCTTTCCGATCTGACCGTGTTTCCTGTGCATGCTCAGTCTTACAGCAACCTGGCCAGATTTTGTCAACAAAGTAGTTAGCTGCTCCGCCTTTCCTCTCTTCCGCCTGTCACCAGGCTGTCATCTTCCTGTTATTAATTCGTCATTTCCCCGTGTCATGTTACTTCGCGAAACAGAAATCCGTGATTTCACGCGTATTTACCTGCACAGGAAAATTCTATGTCCGTCGTTACCTTTCGTCGTAGCCTGATGAGCGCGCTGCTCGGTCTGACGCTCAGCAGCCATGCCATGGCCGCCACTGAGATCCCTTTCTGGCACTCCATGGAAGGTGAGTTAGGCAAAGAAGTGGATTCGCTGGCACAGCGTTTTAACCAGACGCATCCCGATTACAACATTGTTCCGACCTACAAAGGTAACTACGAGCAGAGTCTGGCTGCAGGGATTGCAGCCGTGCGCAGCGGCAAAGCCCCTGCGGTACTGCAGGTCTATGAAGTCGGTACGGCGACGATGATGGCGTCGCAGGCGATTGTGCCGGTGCATCAGGTCTTCAAAGACGCCGGAATCGCGTTTGATGAAAAGCAGTTCGTGCCAACGGTGGCGGGCTACTACAGCGACAGCAAAGGTCGGCTGATCTCTCAGCCGTTCAACAGCTCAACGCCGGTGCTCTACTACAACAAAGATGCCTTTAAAAAAGCGGGCCTTAACCCGGACCAGCCACCCAAAACCTGGCAGGCGCTGGCGGCGGATGCCGCCGCACTACGCAAATCGGGCATGAGCTGTGGCTACGCCAGCGGCTGGCAGGGCTGGATCCAGATTGAAAACTTCAGCGCCTGGCATGCGCTGCCGGTAGCGACTGAAAACAATGGGTTCGATGGCAGTGATGCGGTGCTGGAGTTCAACAAGCCCGTTCAGATTCGTCATATTGAACTGCTGGAAGCGATGAACAAAAAAGGGGACTTCACCTACTTTGGCCGCAAAGATGAGTCCACCGCCAAGTTCTACAACGGCGACTGCGGCATCACTACCGCCTCATCCGGTTCGCTGGCGGATATCCGTCATTACGCCAAATTCAATTTTGGCGTCGGCATGATGCCGTATGACGACACCGTGCCGAATGCGCCGCAGAACGCCCTGATCGGCGGCGCCAGCCTGTGGGTGATGAAAGGCAAAGATGCGACAACCTACAAAGGCGTGGCTGAGTTTATGCAGTTCCTCGCTAAACCAGAAATTGCCGCGGAGTGGCACCAGAAAACCGGCTACCTGCCGATTACCACTGCCGCCTACGAGCTGACCAGGCAGCAGGGCTTCTACGACAAAAATCCGGGTGCGGATATCGCGACCCGCCAGATGATGAACAAGCCGCCGTTGCCGTTTACCAAAGGCATGCGTCTGGGCAATATGCCGCAGATCCGAACTGTGATCGACGAGGAGCTGGAAAGCGTCTGGACCGGCAAACAATCGCCGCAAAGCGCGATGGATAATGCGGTAAAACGCGGCAATGATCTGCTGCGTCGCTCCAGCAGCAGGTGAAGTAATCTTTCCCCTGGGCCAGCCCTGCTGGCCCTCTCTTTTACTGAGTTTGAATACGCCATGTCTTCATCCCGTCCGGTCTTTTCCACCAGCCTGTTGCCCTATCTTCTGGTGCTGCCGCAACTGCTGATTACCGCCATCTTCTTTCTCTGGCCTGCCGGTGAAGCGCTGTGGTACTCGCTACAAAGCCTCGATCCCTTTGGCCTCTCCAGCCGCTTTGTCGGGCTGGAAAATTTCAGACGGCTGTTTGCCGATGCTTACTATCTGGACACCTTCTGGACCACCCTGAAATTCAGCGGCATGGTCACGGTGTTCGGCATGGTGTTTTCGCTGCTGCTGGCGGCGCTGGTGGATTATGTGGTGCGACTGCGTCGCTTCTATCAGACGCTGCTGCTGCTGCCCTACGCCGTTGCCCCTGTCGTGGCCGCAGTGCTGTGGATGTTCCTGTTTAATCCAGGTCTGGGCCTGTTCAGCTACCTGCTGAACCATATCGGCTACAACTGGAACTATGCGCAAAACAGCGGTCAGGCGATGTTCCTGGTGGTGCTGGCGTCGATCTGGCAGCAGATGAGCTACAACTTCCTGTTCTTCTTTGCCGCATTGCAATCTATCCCCAAATCGCTGGTGGAAGCCGCCGCCATTGATGGTGCCGGGCCAGTGCGTCGCTTTTTTAACCTCTCTTTACCACTGATCACGCCGGTCAGCTTCTTCCTGCTGGTGGTCAACCTGATCTATGCCTTCTTCGATACCTTCCCGGTGATCGATGCGGCAACCGGCGGCGGACCGGTACAGGCAACCACCACGCTAATCTACAAAATTTACCGTGAGGGCTTTACCGGTCTTGATCTCTCCTCGTCCGCGGCGCAGTCGGTGGTGCTAATGCTGCTGGTCATCGGGCTAACGGTACTCCAGTTCCGCTTTGTTGAACGTAAGGTGCAATACCAATGATTGAGAATCGACGCGGGCTGGATCTCTTCAGCCACATCGTACTGGTGCTGGGGGTGCTCACCATCCTGTTTCCGCTCTATGTGGCCTTTGTGGCGGCGACGCTGGATAACGAGGCGGTCTATCAGGTGCCGATGACGCTGGTGCCCGGCACGCACCTGGGGGAGAACATCTCGCGCATCTGGAGCCACGGCGTCAACGGCAACGGACCGGCGTTTGGCCTGATGCTGGTCAACAGCATGATCATGGCGCTGGGCATCACCTTCGGCAAAATCACCGTGTCGATGCTGTCGGCGTTTGCGCTGGTCTGGTTTCGCTTTCCGCTGCGTACGCTCTTTTTCTGGCTGATCTTCATCACCCTGATGCTGCCGGTTGAGGTACGAATCTTCCCTACGGTACAGGTGATTGCCGATCTCAACCTGCTCGACAGCTACAGCGGATTAACCCTGCCGCTGATGGCCTCGGCGACCGCCACCTTTCTGTTCCGCCAGTTCTTTATGTCACTGCCCGATGAGCTGGTGGAAGCTGCGCGCATCGACGGTGCCAGCGCGATGCGCTTTTTTATCGACATTGTTCTGCCGCTGTCCAAAACCAATCTGGCAGCGCTGTTTGTCATCACCTTTATCTACGGCTGGAACCAGTATCTCTGGCCGCTGCTGATCATCAATGACGGCAGCCTGGGCACAGCAGTGGCGGGGATCAAAAGCATGATCTCCTCCAGCGGATCGCCAACCCAGTGGAATGAAGTGATGGCAGCAATGTTACTAACCCTTATCCCACCGCTGGTGGTGGTATTAGTCATGCAGCGTGCTTTTGTGCGCGGCCTGGTTGAGAGTGAGAAATAAGATGGCAGGCGTAACCCTTCAGGCAGTAACCAAATCCTACGATGGCAAAAATCAGATCATCCAGCCACTGAACGTCACCATCAATGAAGGCGAATTTATGGTGATGGTCGGGCCATCCGGCTGCGGTAAATCGACCCTGCTGCGTATGGTGGCCGGACTAGAGCGCGTCAGCTCCGGCGATATCTATATCGACGACCGGCGCGTTACTCAGGAAGAGCCGAAAGATCGCGGCATTGCGATGGTGTTCCAGAACTACGCGCTCTATCCCCACATGTCAGTGGAGGAGAACATGGCCTATGGCCTGAAAATCCGCGGGATGGGCAAAGAGCAGATCCGCCAGCGGGTGCTCGACGCTGCGCGCAGTCTGGAGCTGGATCACCTGCTGATGCGTCGGCCTCGCGAACTGTCTGGCGGACAGCGTCAGCGCGTGGCGATGGGCCGGGCGATCGTGCGTGAACCCGCGGTCTTTCTGTTTGATGAGCCGCTGTCGAATCTTGATGCCCGCTTGCGCGTGCAGATGCGGCTGGAATTGCAGCAGCTGCACCGCCGCTTACAGACTACCAGCCTCTATGTGACGCACGATCAGGTCGAGGCGATGACGCTGGCGCAGCGGGTGATGGTGATGAACAAAGGGGGGGTTGAGCAACTCGGCACGCCGGTCGAGATTTATGAACGTCCCGCCAGCCAGTTTGTCGCCTCGTTTATCGGCGCGCCCGCCATGAATCTGCTGAAAGGGCAATTCAGCAGCGATGGATCACGCTTTGACCTCGACGCCTCGCACGCCCTGCCGCTCAACGACAGCAAAGCGAAATGGGCCAACCAGCCGGTGGTGCTCGGCATCCGGCCCGAACATATTCAGCTCAGCAGCCGCGAGCAAGGCGGCGTACCCTTGCGTGTCGATACGCTGGAGATGCTGGGGGCCGATAATCTGGCGCATGGCCGCATCGGCGACACGCCACTGGTGGTACGCTTAGCCCACAGCGAACGGCCGCAGCCAGGCAGTACGCTGTGGCTGCATCTGCCGTCAGATGCGTTACACTTCTTCGATTCAACCCATGGAAAGCGTCTGGAATGAGCACTCAACACTGGCCCTATCCCCGCATCGTCGCCCATCGCGGCGGCGGTAAACTGGCACCGGAAAACACCCTGGCGGCGATCGATGTCGGCGCGCAATATGGTCATCAGATGATTGAATTTGATGCCAAATTATCTGCGGATGCGCAGATCTTCCTGCTGCATGATGACACACTGGATCGCACCAGCAACGGCTGGGGCGTAGCCGGTCAGCTGCCGTGGGAGAAACTGTCACAGCTTGATGCGGGCAGCTGGTTTGGCAATGCGTTTACCGGTGAAAAGCTGGCGCGGCTGGATCAGGTGGCGGCACGTTGCCGCCAGCATCAGATGATGGCGAATATCGAAATTAAACCGACCACCGGCAGCGACGCCGAAACCGGACGGGCCGTGGCACAGGCTGCCGCGATTCTGTGGCAGGATCAGATCGCACCGTTGCTCTCTTCGTTTTCGTTTGAGGCGCTGGAAGCGGCGATGCAGGTGGAGCCGCAACTGCCGCGTGGCCTGCTATCACACAGCTGGGACGCGCAGTGGCAGGAAAAAACCGCTGCGCTGGCGTGCGTCTCAATTCATCTCAATCATAAGGTGCTGACCGCTGAACGGGTTGCAGAGCTGAAGGCAGCGGGCCTGAAAATTTTGGTCTACACCGTCAATAGCCCTGATCGGGCGCGGGAGTTGCTGAAGTGGGGCGTTGATGCCATCTGTACCGATGCCATCAACATTATCGGCCCCGATTTCAGTTAGTTCTGGTTCTGCTGACCCGGCTGCGTGGTGATCACCCGCTGCTGGGCACTGTTGCGCTGTTCCTGCATCTTACGCTGCATATCCTGCGTCTGACGCTGCTGATCCTGGCGCAGCTTCAGCTGCTGTTGCTGCTGCTGGGTCTGCATCTGCGACTGCATCCGCTGCTGGCTGGGGTTATAGCCCGGCTTGTTCGGATCGTTGGTGCTGTTCAGCGTGTTCGCCTGGCTGGCGAAAGGCAGCAGGGCAGCTAAAACAATCATCCACTTTTTCATCACTCCTCCTTCCTTAACGCGACAGGTTTTGGGTGCACAACGACGCACACCGATATCAGGGTCGCAGCCATAAGTTTACCCGATATCACAGACCTTACGTTCCGATCTATTCCTGATTTGACTTAACCCTGGTTTTTTTGCTGTATTTGTAGGGGGTTGCGTAAATGATAAAAAAATGTAAATAACAATATGGGATGGTAGCAGGATGAAAATGCAGCAAAGAGTGCGTCAGCTTAGCTGGTCGCTGATGATGAGTTTCGCTGTGGTGGCGGGCGCTAACGCTGCGCCAACCCAGGCACCACCGGTCTCCTACGGGGTGGACAGTGACACCTTTCACCCGGTCAAAGCGCAGCACGGCATGGTGGCGTCGGTGGATGCGATAGCAACGCAGGTTGGCGTCGAGATCCTGCGTCAGGGCGGTAATGCGGTGGATGCCGCGGTGGCGGTGGGCTTTGCGCTGGCCGTGACCCATCCGCAGGCGGGCAACCTGGGCGGCGGCGGCTTTATGCTGCTTCGCACCGCCTCTGGCCGCGCCACCGCCATCGATTTTCGTGAAATGGCGCCGGGACACGCGTCGCGCGACATGTTTTTGGATAAGCAGGGCAACGCCGACAGCAAGCTCTCGCTGACATCCCATCTCGCCTCCGGCACGCCGGGCACCGTAGCCGGACTGGCGCTGGCTGCGCAGAAATATGGCACTCTGCCGCTGAGCACCCTGCTGGCACCGGCGATCAAACTGGCGCGTGAGGGTATTCCGGTCAACGACGCGCTGGCGGATGACCTCAAGACCTACGGCAAAGAAGTGCTGATCACCCATCCCAACAGTAAAGCGATCTTCTACAAACCGGACGGTACGCCCTGGCAGAAGGGCGATCGGCTGGTGCAGAAAAACCTCGCGCACAGCCTGCAACTGATTGCCCGTCAGGGGCCGGATGCCTTTTACAAAGGTGAAATTGCGGATGAGATCGCCAGAGAGATGGCGCAGCACGGCGGCCTGATCAACAAAGCTGACCTGGCGGCCTATCGTGCGGTCGAGCGAACGCCTGTCAGCGGCACTTACCGGGGTTATGACGTCTTCTCAATGCCGCCACCGTCATCCGGTGGCATCCACATCGTGCAGATCCTTAATATCCTGGAGAACTTCGATCTGGCGAAGATGGGCTTTGGCAGTGCTGATGCCATGCAGGTGATGGCGGAAGCGGAGAAATATGCCTACGCGGACCGCTCGGAATATCTCGGCGATCCCGATTTCGTGAAGGTGCCGTGGCAGGCGCTGACCAGTAAAGCCTATGCCAAAACCCTGGCGCAGCAGATCGATGTGGCGAAGGCACGACCTTCCAGCGAGATCAAACCGGGCAAGCTCGAACCCTACGAAAGCAATCAGACTACCCATTTCTCGGTGGTGGATAAGCAGGGAAACGCAGTCGCGGTGACTTACACGCTTAACACCTATTTCGGCAGCGGGATTGTGGCGGGCAACAGCGGCATCCTGATGAATAACGAGATGGATGACTTCTCAGCCAAGCCAGGCACACCAAATGTCTATGGGCTGGTAGGCGGGGAAGCGAATGCGGTGCAACCGGCGAAACGTCCGTTGTCATCAATGTCGCCGACCATCGTCGCCAAAGGGGGCAAAACCTGGCTGGTGACCGGCAGTCCTGGCGGCAGCCGCATTATCACCACGGTGCTACAGATGGTGGTTAACACTGTCGATTTTGGGATGAACGTCGCAGAAGCCACCAATGCGCCGCGCTTCCATCATCAATGGCTGCCGGATCAGCTGCGGGTGGAGAAGGGCTTCAGTCCCGATACGCTGCGTCTGCTGGAAACCAAAGGTCAGCATGTGAAGGTACTGCCGTCGATGGGCAGTACGCAGAGCATCATGATCGGGCCAGATGGCATGCTCTATGGCGCTTCCGATCCGCGCAGCATCGATGATTTGAGTGCGGGTTATTGAGATTTTACTGTGTTGTTTGCGCAGGCACGGTTTAACAGTGAACCGTGTCAGACAGAGTCAGCAAGCAGAAAGGGCCCCGGAAGGGTAATGCTAGTCAGTTAAGCGACAGGTGATAACGCAGTCTGGTGCCCGGCCTGCTCTGGCCCGCACTGCGGCTCGCTCGCCCAGAAAAAAAGCTGCCACGTTTGACCGTGACAGCCTTTACAAATCTCATCTTAACTGATCAGCATTACCCCGGAAGGAGCCTTTTTTGCATTCAGAGGCTCAGAGTTCAAATACGCTGTGACGCGATTTAAAACCCGCCACAGCATTAAAACCCTTTAAACATCAAGGTATTCATCGCGTTAATCAGAGCAAAAAGTATGAAAATGACTTTACAGACGCGAATGATAATGATTATTATTGTCATGCGTTCTCGGGAGGTCGCCCGACAGCCTGAGAAAGCACGACATTGCTCACATTGCTTCCAGTATTATTTAGCCAGCCAGGTGCTGGCTTTTTTTTGCCTGCCCTTCTTCAGTGCTTTTCAGCCACTGCTCAATGCTCATTCAACTATTTTGAACAGAGGCGTGAAGTTTTTCAGCTAACAATCAGACTGCCTCAGAGACAAACTATAAAAAACATTGAGGAGATTTGAACATGATCTATGTACGCAAAGCTGAAGAACGCGGTCACGCAAACCATGGCTGGCTGGATAGCTGGCATACCTTCTCTTTCGCCCGCTATCACGACGCGAACTTTATGGGGTTCTCTGCGCTGCGGGTCATCAATGAAGATGTGATCGAGGGCGGTCAGGGGTTTGGCACCCATCCTCATAAAGATATGGAAATCCTGACCTACGTGCTCTCTGGTACGGTTGAGCATCAGGACAGCATGGGCAACCAGGAGCAGATCCCGGCAGGAGAGTTCCAGATCATGAGCGCTGGCACCGGCGTACGTCACTCTGAGTACAACGCCAGCGACAGCGAGCCACTGCACCTTTATCAGATCTGGATCATTCCTGAGCGTACCGGCATTGAGCCACGTTACGATCAGCGCCGCTTCCCGGATGTACAGGGACGTCAGCTGGTGTTAAGCCCGGATGCCCGTGAAGGGTCGCTGAAAGTCTGGCAGGACATGACCTTATCGCGCTGGGTACTGGTTGCCGGTGAGCAGGACAACGTCGCGATTGAGGCGGGACGCCGTATCTGGATTCAGGTCGTCAAAGGGGACGTTACCGTTAACGGCCACGCGGTCACCACCAGCGACGCTCTGGCTATCTGGGACGAAAGCGCGCTGACCATTGAAGCCAGCTCGGCTGCAGAAGTCCTGCTGTTTGATCTGCCACCGGTCTAAGCAGATAACGGGCGCGCATCGTCGCGCCCGGTTAGGAATTTTGTGACAGAAAAGTGATAGACTCATCGTACTTTTGCTTTCAGGGCGATCACAGGCGCTACGATGAAGAAGAAAAGACCGGTATTACAGGACGTTGCCGATCGCGTCGGCATTACTAAAATGACCGTCAGCCGTTACCTGCGTAATCCAGAGCAGGTCTCCGTTGCCCTGCGGGATAAGATTGCGGTGGCACTGGATGAGCTGGGTTATATCCCCAATCGCGCCCCCGATATGCTTTCTAACGCCACCAGCCGCGCCATTGGCGTACTGCTGCCGTCACTCACTAACCAGGTTTTTGCTGACGTATTGCGCGGCATCGAAGCCGTCACCGACGAAGCCAACTATCAGACGCTGGTCGCCCACTTTGGTTACATCCCGCAAAAAGAGGAGCTGCAACTGCGCTCGCTGCTGGGCTGGAACATTGATGGGGTCATCCTCACCGAACGCACCCATACACCAGGCACGTTACGCATGCTGGAAGTGGCTGGCATTCCGGTGATTGAAGTGATGGACAGCGTCACACCCTGCCTGGATATGGCGGTAGGCTTTGATAACGTTGAAGCGGCCCGGCAGATGACACAGACGATTCTCAGCAAAGGCCATCGTCACACTGTCTACCTCGGCGCACGCCTGGATGAACGTACGCTGCAGAAGCAGTGCGGTTACGAAATCGCAATGCGCGAGGCGGGGCTAACGCCACGCAGTGTGATGATGGAAGATGCCTCTTCATTCAGTGCCGGTGGCGATCTGCTGCGTGAGGCGCAACGTCTCTATCCCGAAACGGATAGCCTGTTCTGTACCAATGACGATCTGGCGGTCGGTGCGATGTTTGAGTGTCAGCGCCAGGGATTGCAGGTGCCCTCTCAGATGGCGATAGCCGGTTTCCATGGCCATGACATCAGCCAGGTTGTCACGCCACAGCTGGCGACCGTGCTGACGCCACGTGACCGCATGGGGCGCGAAGCCGCGGCGCTGCTGCTGGCGCGCATTGCCGGTGAGAGCAGCACCTGCCAGCCGCTGGATGTCGGTTTTGAGATCAGTGAAGGTGGCAGCATCTGATTGTGGCATTTTTATGAGTCAGCTCACACTTTCATGCTTTTCCTGGTAAAAAGGTTGCGAGGCTGTTAAACGGCCATGAGAATGAGAAACGACATTGTTATCGGTAACATTGGCAAATTCTCACCTGCCGGAGCAGAAAAATGACAACGCAATCCCCGTCGCATCACGTTTTTATCCTGATGGGCGTTTCAGGCAGCGGAAAGTCTGCCGTCGCCAACCAGGTTTCTCAACAGCTGAATACGGCCTTTCTTGACGGTGATTTTCTCCACCCCCGCGCCAATATCCTGAAGATGGCCGATGGTCATCCGCTGGATGACAACGATCGCCAGCCGTGGTTACAGGCACTGAACGACGCCGCGTTTGCCATGCAGCGCACCCAGGCGATTTCCGTGATTGTCTGTTCAGCTCTGAAGAAAAGTTATCGCGACATCCTGCGTCAGGGAAATGACAACCTGCGTTTCGTCTACCTGAAAGGCGATTTCGACACCATCGAAGCCCGCCTGAAAGCGCGTAAAGGCCACTTCTTCAAGCCGCAGATGCTGGTGACGCAGTTTGCGACGCTGGAAGAGCCAGGGCGAGACGAGCCGGATGTACTGGTGGTGGATATCGCACATTCACTGGACGACGTGGTGGCGGCTACGGTTGCGACTATCCAGGACGCTATCAGCCAGGGTTAGAGATGAATACCGCAACACTCGTTTTGACTGCAGCAGGCTCCGTCCTGCTGCTGCTTTTCCTGGTGATGAAGGCCCGTATGCACGCCTTCGTCGCGCTGATGTTAGTCTCCATCGGTGCCGGGGTGTTCTCCGGCATGCCATTGAACAAGATCGCTGAAACCATGCAGAAGGGGATGGGCGGCACACTCGGTTTCCTGGCCATTGTGGTTGCGCTGGGCGCGATGTTTGGCAAAATCCTGCATGAAACCGGCGCAGTTGATCAGATCGCCATCCGGATGCTGAAAACCTTTGGTCAGAGCCGTGCCCATTACGCCATGGGCATTGCCGGTCTGATCTGCGCGCTGCCGCTCTTCTTTGAGGTCGCAGTGGTGCTGTTGATCAGCATCGCGTTTGCGGTGGCGCGGCGTACTGGTGGCAATCTGGTGAAGCTGGTGATCCCGCTGTTTGCCGGTGTGGCCGCGGCGGCGGCGTTCCTGCTGCCCGGACCGGCCCCGATGTTGCTGGCCTCGCAGATGCACGCAGACTTTGGCTGGATGATCCTGCTGGGTCTTTGTGCGGCCATCCCTGGCATGCTGATTGCCGGGCCGCTGTTTGGCAACTTCATCGGCAACCACGTCACGTTCAGCGCGCCGCCGGAAGATCATCAACCGGATGTCGATGAGAGCAAGCTGCCGTCGTTTGGCTTCAGCCTCTCACTGATTCTGTTCCCGCTGGTGCTGGTGGGCCTGAAAACCATCGGCGCACGCTTCACGACCGAAGGCACCCCCCTGTATGAGTGGCTGGAATTTATCGGTCACCCTTTCACCGCCATCCTGCTGGCGCTGCTGGTGGCGATTTATGGCCTGGCTTACCGTCAGGGTATGGATAAAGAGCGGGTAATGCAGGTGTGCGGCAGTGCGCTGCAACCGGCCGGGATTATCCTGCTGGTGATTGGCGCAGGCGGCGTGTTTAAGCAGGTACTGGTGGACTCCGGCGTCGGGCCGGTGCTGGGCAATGCGCTGACCGGCGCAGGACTGCCGATTGCGCTGGCCTGCTTTATCCTGTCGGGTGCGGTGCGGGTGATTCAGGGATCGGCAACGGTCGCCTGTCTGACCACGGTCGGATTGATCATGCCGGTGATTGAACCGCTGCACTACAGCGGTGCTCAGCTGGCGGCGCTGTCGATCTGCATCGGCGGTGGCTCAATCATTATCAGCCATGTGAACGATGCCGGTTTCTGGCTGTTTGGTCGCTTCACCGGGGCCAGCGAAGCCGAAACGCTGAAGACGTGGACGCTGATGGAAACCATTCTCGGCACTACCGGGGCTATCGTAGGTATGATTGCTTTCGAACTGCTTTCCTGACCAATCTGACGGGCTATCTGCCCGTCAGGTTTTTTTCCCGCGAGCCGGGGAAGAGTAAAAAAGGGAACAGCAGATAAGGCGCCACCGCCAAAAGGACAATGACGCCGCGTGAATAGCCAGAGTCATTTATTCTTCTCACCCCGCAGGAAAAAACAGGCAAAATAAACAGCAGCAGCGCGGTTAAGCCTATTTCATGTTGTGGCCCGGTAAACCATTGCAGATAACTGCAGAACCAGACCAGCTGAAACAGCAGGAAAATAGAATAGCTCGCCCTTCCTTCACGCCCCTCATAGTCAAACGTGCGCAGCAGACAGCTTTTGATAATCTGCAGCAGCCTGTTCATGCCCATTTTCTTCTTATCAGAGCAAAAACAACCAGCGTGATGGCGGCGGCAAGTAAATAAATCCAGGCAAAATCAGTGACGTCAACTTGCATCAGCCGCACGTCATTCAACGTCGCTTTCCGGCCCGAGACGGATAATACGGTCAGTCCAGCTAAACAGAGTATATTTGCCAGAAAGAATAGTGCCTGAAAGGCTGTTTCTTTAGCCGCGGACAGGAAGGCAATTTTTCTGAAACCCCACCAGGCTACCAGATAAACCAGCAGCCAGAGCAACGCGCAGAGTAGCGGGGCAACCAGATAACTGCGCATATCTGTGATCACCCCTGAATAGCCGCTGTTGGCATACTGCAGGACTTCCTGAAGGGAGAAGTAACCTGTTATCAGATAGAGCGCGCCGAAAAAAAAGGATAATAACAACCTCATTGCATTTCCCTCCGGGTTTTCAGACGCTGCATCAGCTGCGGCAGCTCTTTTCCGGGGTCTACCATCACTAGCTGTTTACTTTTTGCATCGTATTTCGCGGCGGCGGTCGGGTCACCTTTACCGCCCTCCGCCATCACAAAGCGTGCATCTGAACGGCCATAAAGGCCGACATGCGGGAAGGGATCGCTGCCAAAGGCCAGCACGTTTCGGCCAGGCAGGGTATATTCTCTGGTCAAAAAATCCGGGATTTTTTTTGAATCGACGCCTGAGAAAGGCGTAGTGACAAAGCGGGAACCTGCATAATCGAGGGAAAAGCACGTACTGTTATCGGCTGCATTTTTCTGCACCAAATCCGCGCCAAACAGAATTTTTAAACGCTGCCAGACCGTCGCGCTGTCGGGTTCGATCTTTTTGCCTTCCAGATAAACATCTTGTTTATGATAAAGTTGGTAAACCATTTTGTGAATCTGCATCATGGAGGCGCCAACACCGTGCCAGTTCGGTGCATCCCTGCTGTAAAGCCGCTCAACGATAATAAAGACGCCTGTCCCGGCATAATTTTCGATACTGCCCGCCATAGAAATCTCCTTTTTTACAACATTATATTAATATTATTGTTCATTTCAATGCCGTAACTATGTGATAAACAGGCTGAACTGATGCGGCTGCCTGCCTCTCAGTGTAAAACGACAAAGGCGCGCTTATAACTTCAGATAAGCCCGAATGCCGTCCAGGAACATCTGGGTGGCCAGCATAATCAGTATTAATCCCATCAGCCGCTCCAGCGCATTCACGCCTTTGTCGCCCAGCAGACGCAGGAACAGACCTGACATCAGCAGAATACCCACCGTCACGCCCCAGGCGATCAGCAGCGCGCCGACCAGGTGCGACATCTGATGCGGATATTGATGCGACAGCAGCATCAGCGTCGCAAGCAGCGACGGCCCGGCCACCAGTGGGATCGCCAGCGGCACCAGGAAGGGCTCTTCACCCGCCGGTAAGCCCGAGCTGCTGCTTTCAGCCGACGGAAAAATCATCTTGATGGCGATAAGAAACAGGATGATCCCGCCGGAAATCGACACTGTCTCGGTGCGCAGATTTAAAAACGCCAGGATGCGTTCGCCGGTAAACAGGAACAGCAGCATGATAATCAGCGCGATCAGCATTTCACGGATCAGCACCACTCGCCGCCGTTTCGGCTCCAGATGCTTTAAAACCGACATAAAAATCGGCAGATTGCCCAGCGGATCCATAATTAACAACAATAATATTGTCGCCGAAATCATTTCAGTCATCGGTTTTACACCATGTTGTTCGCGAAAAAGCGGAGTTATTAGTTACGCTGCTGAAAAAGTTAGCGTAATCGAATTAATTCACTTGCTACCCGGCCTGCATTTTGTAGAGTGAGTGGAAACGGGTAAACCTTATTATTACGCAGAGCGGCGTGAAAATAGCACGCCGCTCTCTCCTCTGAAATGAAAAGCAGGTGTAAAACTGCCTGAGACGGACACGACATGAAGAATGTAGGTTTTGTTGGTTGGCGCGGTATGGTCGGCTCAGTGCTGATGTCCCGCATGAGTGAAGAGCGTGATTTTGATGCAATCAATCCGGTCTTCTTCTCGACGTCGCAGCATGGTCAGGCGTCACCCGCCTTCGCGGGCAAACAGCAGGGCACACTGCAGGATGCGTTTGATATCGAGGCGCTGCGCGCGCTGGATATCATTATTACCTGCCAGGGCGGCGACTACACCAGTGACGTCTATCCAAAGCTGCGCGCCAGCGGCTGGCAGGGATACTGGATTGATGCGGCCTCCACGCTGCGCATGAAAGACGATGCCATTATCATCCTCGATCCGGTCAACCATGCGGTGATTCGCGAGGGCATTGACCGTGGGATCAAAACCTTTGTCGGCGGTAACTGTACCGTCAGCCTGATGCTGATGTCGCTGGGCGGCCTGTTTGCTCAGGATCTGGTGGAGTGGGCCTCGGTGGCTACCTATCAGGCCGCCTCGGGCGGCGGCGCGCGCCACATGCGTGAACTGCTGACCCAGATGGGCATGCTGCACGATCACGTTGCGCCTGCGCTGCAGAACCCGGCCTCTGCCATCCTTGACATCGAACGTAGCGTGACCGACTTCACCCGTTCCGGTACCCTGCCGACCGATAACTTCGGCGTGCCGCTGGCGGGCAGTCTCATTCCATGGATCGACAAACAGCTGGAAAACGGTCAGAGCCGTGAAGAGTGGAAAGGTCAGGCTGAGACCAACAAGATCCTCGCCACCTCCAACGTCATTCCGGTCGATGGATTATGCGTGCGCGTCGGTGCGCTGCGCTGCCACAGCCAGGCGTTTACGCTGAAGCTGAAACGTGACCTGCCGCTGGCTGAAATCGAGCAGCTGCTGGCCTCCCACAATGAATGGGTCAAAGTGGTGCCGAATGACCGTGAGCTGACGATGCGTGAACTGACGCCCGCCGCTGTCACCGGCACGCTGACCACGCCGGTTGGCCGGTTACGCAAGCTTAATATGGGGCCGGAATATCTCTCCGCGTTTACGGTTGGCGATCAGCTGTTGTGGGGCGCAGCCGAACCGTTGCGTCGCATGCTGCGGTTGTTAACCCGCTAAACAGAAAACATCACCAAAGGCCGGATTTATCCGGCCTTTTTTGTCTTTGCAGTAGGCGAAATAGCCTGCCGTTTCGCTTACTCAGTGATCAGCTTCCCTTTTTTGCCGGTCGGTAAATAATTTTTTGCGTAACATCATGGCAACTGCCGTGACCAAGCTATGATTTAACCATGATGTGCCACAGGTAACTCTTTTGCTTTCCAGACTAAATGGTTGTGGTACACGGCAAAAATAATTTTCCCACGGAATGGCCTGACTCCTTTTGTCGTCGTACGTATGGCTCAATGAAGAGCAGCGCAAGTGAAGCGCGACAGGCTATGTTGCGTTCATTTCGGCTGCCAATTATCACAGGAAGAAAGTCATGTCAGAGCTTCCCGATCGCGAGGCGATCAATGCCCTGTTTGCGGGTAATTATGCCGACCCTTTTTCGTTACTAGGGATGCACCGAACTCAGCAAGGCCTTGAAGTCAGGGCATTGCTCCCCGAAGCGCTTGAGGTGTGGGTGATTGAAACTTCCACCGGGCGCAAACTGGCTCAGTTGGTGTGTGAAGATGCACGCGGCTTCTTTAGTGGCGTCATTCCACGCCGTAAAAACCCGTTCCGCTACCAGCTGGCGGTAAACTGGCATGGCCAGCAAAACCTGGTGGATGATGCCTATCGCTTTGGCCCGCTGCTGCAGGAGATGGATCTGTGGCTGCTGGCAGAAGGCACGCACCTGCGCCCTTACGAGACGCTGGGCGCACATGGTGACGTCATTGATGGCGTCTTTGGCACCCGCTTCTGCGTCTGGGCGCCCAACGCCCGTCGCGTGTCTGTTGTCGGCGATTTCAATTTCTGGGATGGCCGCCGTCATCCGATGCGTCTGCGTCAGGAGCTGGGTATCTGGGAGCTGTTTGTACCGGGCGCGGTCAACGGCCAGCTCTACAAGTATGAAATCATCGACGCCAATGGCGAACTGCGCATCAAAGCGGACCCGTACGCCTTTGAAGCACAGATGCGTCCACAAACCGCGTCGATGATTTGTGGTCTGCCAGAGCCGATTGAGATGAAAGAGGAGCGCAAAGCTGCCAACGCCTTTGACGCGCCAATCTCTATCTATGAAGTCCACCTCGGTTCCTGGCGTCGCCATACCGACAACAATTTCTGGCTGAGTTACAAAGAGCTGGCTGAACAGTTGGTCCCTTACGTCAAGGCGATGGGTTTTACCCATATTGAACTGCTGCCGATCAACGAACATCCGTTTGATGGCAGCTGGGGCTATCAGCCGCTGGGCATGTATGCGCCAACCCGCCGTTTTGGTACCCGTGACGAGTTCCGCGCCTTCATTGACGCCGCCCATGAAGCGGGCCTCAACGTGCTGCTCGACTGGGTGCCGGGTCATTTCCCCAGTGATGATTTCGGTCTGGCACGCTTCGACGGCACTCAGCTCTATGAGCACAGCGACCCGCGTGAGGGCTTCCACCAGGACTGGAACACGCTAATCTACAACTTTGGTCGCCGGGAAGTGAGCAACTACCTGTCGGGCAATGCGCTTTACTGGACGGAGCGTTTTGGTATTGATGGCCTGCGCGTGGATGCGGTGGCGTCGATGATCTACCGCGACTACAGCCGCAACGAAGGGGAGTGGGTGCCGAATCAGTATGGTGGCCGTGAGAACCTCGAAGCGATTGAGTTCCTGCGTTATACCAATCGCACGCTCGGCACCGTGGCATCCGGCTCGGTAACCATGGCCGAGGAGTCTACGGACTATCCTGGCGTGACGCGTCCTACCGAAGGCGGCGGGCTGGGCTTCTGGTTCAAATGGAATCTGGGCTGGATGCACGACACGCTCGACTACATGCAGGTCGATCCCATCTACCGCAAGCACCATCACAACCTGATGAGCTTCGGCATAATGTACAACTACACCGAAAACTTTGTACTGCCGCTGTCGCATGACGAAGTGGTGCACGGTAAGCGCTCGATTCTCGACCGTATGCCGGGAGACGCCTGGCAGAAGTTCGCCAACCTGCGCGCCTATTACGGCTGGATGTGGGGGTTCCCTGGCAAGAAACTGCTGTTTATGGGCAACGAATTTGCGCAGGGCCGTGAGTGGAACCACGACGTCAGCCTCGACTGGCATCTGCTGGAAGGGGACGACAACTGGCACCACGGCGTCCAGCGTCTGGTGCGCGATCTCAACCACACCTATCAGTACTACACGCCGCTGCATCAGCTCGACTTCGATCCGGCAGGATTTGAGTGGCTGGTTGTAGACGATGCGGAGCACTCCGTTTTCGCCTTTGTGCGTCGCGACCGTGAAGGCAACGAAGTGATTGTGGTCAGTAACTTTACCCCGGTGCCGCGTCCTGGCTATCGCTTTGGCGTTAACCAGTCTGGCTACTGGCGTGAGGTACTGAACACCGATCAGCACGACTATCACGGCAGCGATGTGCGCAATCATCGGGTGCATACCGATGAGCAGCACAGCCACGGACGACCCCAGTCGCTGAGTCTCAATCTGCCGCCGCTGGCAACGATATGGCTGGTGCGGGAGGCTGAATGACCATCACTGCCGGAGATCCCGAACCGCTGGGTGCCAGTTACGATGGCAAAGGCGTTAATTTCACCCTGTTCTCACAGCATGGCAGGCGCGTAGAGCTGTGTCTGTTTGATGAACAGGGCGCAGAACAGCGTCTCGATCTACCTGGTCGCAGCGGGGATATCTGGCATGGTTATGTTCCGGCGTTAAAACCGGGACAGCGTTATGGCTACCGGGTGCATGGCCCCTGGGCGCCGCAGCAGGGACATCGCTTTAATCCAGCGAAGCTGCTGGTTGACCCCTGCGCCCGCGCAGTTGAGGGCGATGTACCGGATGACCCGCATTTTCATGGCGGCGAGGCGCAGCCCGACGCCCATGATAATGCGGCGATTGCGCCGAAGTCTCTGGTGGTCGCGGAGGATTTTGACTGGCAGGGGGATGTTGCGCCTCGTATCCCGTGGGGCAACACGGTGATTTATGAAGCTCACGTGCGCGGCCTGACGCAGCAACATCCGGAAATTCCGGAAACTCTGCGCGGGACTTACGCGGCGCTGGGTCATCCTGTTATGGTGGATTACCTGCGTCATCTGGGGATTACCACCCTTGAGCTGCTGCCGGTGGCCCATTTCGCCAGCGAACCGCGGCTGCTTCAGCTCGGTCTGAGCAACTACTGGGGCTATAACCCCTTTGCGCTCTGGGCGGTTGATCCTCGTTACGCCTCTGGTCAGTCGGGCGTGACGCCGTTGCAGGAGTTTCAGCAGGCGGTCAAAAACCTGCACGCGGCGGGTATCGAAGTGTTGCTGGATGTGGTGTTCAACCACACCGCCGAACTGGATGAGATTGGCCCGACGATCTCAATGCGCGGCATTGATAACGCCAGCTACTACTGGCTCGATGAGCAGGGCGATTATCAGAACTGGACCGGCTGCGGCAACACGCTGAACATTCACCATCCGCAGGTGATGACGTGGGCATTAGAGGCGCTGCGCTACTGGGTGCGGGTCTGCCACGTCGACGGCTTCCGTTTTGACCTCGCACCGGTGCTGGGCCGCACGCCGGATTACCGGCGTGATGCGCCATTTTTTGAGGCGATACGCGCCTGTCCGCTGCTCTCTCAGGTCAAACTGATTGCTGAACCCTGGGATATCGGGCCTGACGGCTATCAGGTTGGCCGTTTTCCGCCGCCGTTTGCCGAATGGAACGATAAGTTCCGCGACACCGCGCGTCGCTACTGGTTGCACGGCGCATTAAGCACCGGTGAGTTTGCCCGGCGCTTTGCCGCCTCAAGCGATCTTTACCAGCATGATGACCGGCCGCCACACGCCACGGTTAATCTGATCACCGCCCATGACGGCTTTACGCTGTGGGATGTGGTGAGCTTCGAACGTAAACACAATGAAGCGAACGGGGAAGATAACCGTGATGGTCACGGCGACAACTACAGCCACAACCACGGCAAAGAGGGGCTGAACGTCAGCGTTGACGTGATTGAACGGCGCCGCCGCAGCGTGCGGGCACTGCTGACCACGCTGCTGCTGTCACAGGGCACGCCGATGCTGCTGGCAGGCGATGAGCGTGGCCACACGCAGCGCGGCAATAACAACGCCTACTGTCAGAATAACGCCCTGAGCTGGCTTGACTGGCAGGCGGATGAGAAGGGATTAGCCGGGTTCACCGCAGCATTGATCGCTCTGCGCCAGCGCATTCCGGCGCTGACCGCAGATCGCTGGTGGCAGGACGGTGACGGCAATGTGCAGTGGCTTAATGCCGGTGGCCAGCCACTGCAACACGATGAATGGGCGCAGGGGATGCACAGATTGCAGATCCTGCTGTCCGGCCGCTGGTTAATAACAATAAACGCCACGGATACGGTGAATGACATCGTGTTACCAGACGGAGAATGGCGTGCCCTTCCTCCTTTCGCCGGGGACGACAACCCCATCCTGCTCACTGTCTGGCATGGTCCCGCACACGGTGTGTGTGTGTTCCAAAAGCAATCATAAGGAGTCAGACATGGTCAAGTTAGATAGAACAGAACACCTCATGCTGGCCCGCCAGCTCCCTACACAGACGGTTGCTCTGATCCTTGCCGGCGGACGCGGCACGCGTCTGGTCGATTTAACAGCCAAACGTGCCAAACCGGCGGTGCATTTCGGCGGCAAGTTCCGCATTATCGACTTTGCCCTCTCCAACTGCGTTAACTCCGGTATCCGACGGATTGGCGTAATTACCCAGTATCAGTCCCATACCCTGACTCAGCATATCCAGCGTGGCTGGTCGATCTTCAATGAAGAGATGAATGAGTTTGTCGATTTGCTGCCAGCGCAGCAGCGCTTTTCGACCGAACAGTGGTATCGCGGTACGGCCGATGCCGTGACGCAAAACCTTGATGTGATTCGCCGCTATCAGGCGCAGTACATCGTGATCCTTGCCGGGGACCACATTTATAAGATGGATTATTCACGCATGCTGCTGGATCACGTGGTCAATGAGGCGAAATGTACCATCGCCTGTTTACCGGTGCCGGTGCATGAAGCTACCGCGTTTGGCGTGATGGCGGTGAACGAAGAGAACCGGGTGATCGACTTCGTTGAGAAACCTGCGAAACCGCCCACCATGCCGGGCGATGACACGCAGGCGCTCGCCAGCATGGGGATCTACGTTTTCAACGCGGACTATCTCTATACGCTGCTGGAAGAAGACCTGCAGACGCCTGGCTCTAATCATGACTTCGGCAAAGATATCCTGCCGAAAATCGTGGCAAGCGGCGAAGGCTATGCACACTCCTTTGCGCTCTCCTGCGTGCAGAACGACGACAACGCGCCGCCTTACTGGCGCGACGTCGGGACGCTGGAAGCATACTGGCGCGCCAATCTCGACCTGGCATCAGTGATGCCTGAACTTGATATGTATGACGTCACCTGGCCGATCCGTACCCACATGGAGCCGTTGCCGCCAGCCAAATTTGTTCAGGATCGATCCGGCAGTCACGGAATGACCATGAACTCGCTGGTGTCGGGCGGCTGCATTATCTCCGGTTCGGTGGTGGTCAATTCGGTGCTGTTTCCACGGGTACGCGTTAACTCTTTTTGCAATATTGATTCAACCGTACTGCTGCCTGATGTGGTTGTGGGCCGATCGTGTCGTCTGCGTCGCTGCGTGATTGATCGCGCCTGCGAGTTACCGGAGGGCATGGTGATTGGCGAAAACCCCGATGAAGACAGTCGCCGGTTTCACCGTTCGGATGAAGGGATCGTACTGGTAACCCGCGCCATGCTGGCCAGACTGGCCAAAGCGGGGCTGTAAGCGATAAGCGGAACTTACGCAATCGGCACGCGGAGCGTGCCGGATAACTTAATGAGGTCGAGGATGCAGGTTTTACATGTCTGTTCAGAACTTTTCCCGCTGCTGAAAACGGGCGGGCTGGCTGATGTAGTCGGGGCATTACCTCAGGCGCAAATTGCGGGCGGCACGGATACGCGAGTGCTGTTACCTGCGTTTCCCGCATTGCGCAAAGGCATACCTGATCTCCAGGTCGTGACAGAGCGAGAGACATTTGCCGGTCATGTGCGTCTGTTATTTGGTGAATTTAATGGGGTGGGCATCTATCTGATTGATGCTCCCGGCCTCTACGATCGTCCCGGCAGTCCCTATCATGACGAGTCGCAGTTTGCGTATGTCGACAACTATCTGCGCTTTGCGCTGCTGGGCTGGGTCGGCTGTGAACTGGCGTGCGGTATGGATTCCATGTGGCGTCCCGATATCGTCCACGCCCATGACTGGCACGCTGGCCTGACCTGCGCCTATCTGGAAGCGCGTGGCCGTCCGGCCAAATCGGTGTTTACCGTGCATAACCTTGCGTATCAGGGGTTGTTCTCGGCGCACCACATGGAAGAGATTGGCCTGCCGTGGTCGTTCTTCAACATGCATGGGCTGGAGTTTTTCGGTCAGATTTCCTTCCTGAAAGCGGGACTCTTTTACGCCGACCATGTGACGGCGGTCAGTCCGACTTATGCGCATGAAATTACCTCTGCCGAGTTTGGTTACGGCATGGAAACCCTGCTGGCGCAGCGGATGCTGGAAGGCCGTCTCAGCGGGATTCTCAACGGTGTTGATCCCTCTATCTGGGACCCGGCGCACGATCTGTTGCTCAGTGCGCGCTACAACCGCGACACGCTGGAAGCGAAAGCGGAGAACAAACGTCAGCTGCAGGTGGCGATGGGCCTGAAGGTTGATGATAAAGCGCCAGTGTTCTGCGTGATCAGCCGTCTGACTAAACAGAAAGGGCTGGACCTGGTGCTGGAGGCACTGCCCGGTTTACTGGCGCAGGGCGGACAGCTGGTGCTGCTGGGACAGGGCGATGCCGAACTGCAACAAGGATTCCTGGCGGCGGCGGCGGAGCATCCGGGTAGCGTGGGTGTGCAGATTGGCTATCACGAAGCGTTCTCACATCGCATTGTCGGTGGCGCGGACGTGATTGTGGTGCCGAGTCGCTTTGAGCCCTGTGGTCTGACACAACTTTATGGACTGAAGTATGGTACGTTGCCGTTAGTGCGCCGCACGGGTGGGCTGGCCGATACTGTCAATGACAGCTCACTGGAGAACCTGGCCGATGGCATCGCCAGTGGATTCAGTTTTGAAGATGCCAACGCCTGGTCACTGTTACGGGCAATCCGGCGCGCGTTTGTGTTGTGGTCCCGTCCTTCGCTATGGCGTTACGTTCAGCGCCAGGCGATGGCGATGGACTTTAGCTGGCAGGTGGCCGCACAAGCCTACCGTGATCTCTACCAACGTTTGATGTAACGGACGGGGAAAACTGGATATGAATGCACCTTTCACTTACGCCTCACCAACGTTGACGGTTGATGCCTTAAAGCATTCGATTGCCTACAAACTGATGTTTACCATCGGCAAAGATCCCTCTATCGCCAATAAGCATGAGTGGCTCAACGCCTCGCTGCTGGCGGTGCGCGACCGGATGGTGGAGCGCTGGCTGCGTTCCAGCCGTGCCCAGCTCTCTCAGGATGTCCGCCAGGTCTATTACCTGTCGATGGAATTCCTGATGGGACGTACGCTGGGCAATGCGCTATTGGCGATGGGGATTTATGACGATCTCAATCAGGCGCTGGATGAGATGGGTCTGGATCTGGCCGAGCTGATGGAAGAGGAGAACGATCCGGGGCTGGGCAACGGTGGCCTGGGTCGCCTGGCGGCCTGTTTCCTCGATTCACTGGCAACGCTGGGCATGCCGGGCCGCGGCTACGGCATCCGGTATGATTACGGCATGTTCAAACAGAACATTGTGGAAGGTGAGCAGAAAGAGTCGCCGGATTACTGGCTTGAGTATGGCAATCCGTGGGAATTCCAGCGTTTCAATACCCGTTATAAAGTGCGTTTTGGCGGTCGCGTTCAGCATGAAGGCGCGAAAGTACGCTGGCTGGAGACCGAAGAGATCCTGGCGATGGCCTATGACCAGATCATTCCGGGCTTCGACACCGATGCCACCAACACTTTACGGCTGTGGGGCGCGCAGGCCAGCAACGAAATCAACCTCGGTAAGTTTAACCAGGGTGACTACTTCGCGGCGGTGGAAGATAAAAACCACTCTGAAAACGTATCGCGCGTGCTCTATCCCGATGACTCAACCTACTCGGGCCGTGAACTGCGTCTGCGTCAGGAATATTTCCTGGTCTCCGCGACCGTGCAGGACATTCTTAATCGCCACTGGCGGATGCACCAGACCTGGGACAACCTGGCGGATAAAATCGCTATTCACCTGAATGATACCCATCCGGTGCTGGCGATCCCCGAATTGATGCGCCTGCTGATTGACGAACATAAATTCAGCTGGGATAGCGCCTTTGATGTCTGCTGTCAGGTCTTCTCCTACACCAACCATACGCTGATGACCGAAGCACTGGAGACCTGGCCGGTGGATATGATCGGCAAGATCCTGCCGCGCCACCTCAGCATCATTTTTGAGATTAACGACTTCTTCCTCAAGACCATTCAGGATCACTATCCTGAGGATCAGGAGCTGCTGTCACGCATTTCGATCATTGACGAGAACGATGGTCGTCGGATACGTATGGGTTGGCTGGCAGTGGTAGTCAGCCACAAAGTGAATGGCGTCTCTGAGTTGCACTCCAATTTAATGGTACAGTCGCTGTTTGCCGATTTCTCCCGTCTGTTCCCTGGCCGTTTCTGCAACAAAACCAACGGTGTTACCCCGCGTCGCTGGCTCGCGCTGGCGAACCCGGCGCTGTCAGAAGTGCTGGATGAAGAAATCGGCCGCAACTGGCGTACCGATCTCAGTCAGCTGGGTGAGCTGAAGGCGCAGATCGACTATCCGGCATTTATCGAAAAAGTGGCGAGCGCTAAGCATCAGAACAAGCGTCGGCTGGCTGACTGGGTGGCCAAGAATCTGGACGTGGTGCTCGACCCGAATGCGCTGTTTGATGTGCAGATCAAGCGTATTCACGAGTACAAACGCCAGTTGCTCAACGTGCTGCATGTGATCACGCGATACAACCGTATCAAGGCCGATCCGCAGGCGGATTGGGTACCTCGCGTCAATATCTTTGCCGGTAAAGCGGCGTCGGCCTATTACGTCGCCAAGCACATTATTCATCTGATCAACGATGTCGCAAATGTGATCAACAACGATCCTCAGGTAAAGAACAAACTGAAGGTGGTCTTCATCCCGAACTATAGCGTGAGCCTGGCGCAAATCATTATCCCGGCAGCCGATCTCTCTGAACAGATTTCTACCGCAGGAACGGAAGCGTCCGGCACCAGTAATATGAAGTTTGCGCTGAATGGCGCGCTGACCATCGGCACGCTGGATGGCGCTAACGTTGAAATGCTGGATCACGTCGGTGAAGAGAACATCTTTATTTTCGGTAATACCACGCCGCAGGTCGAAGCCCTGCGCAAAGGCGGCTATAACCCGCGTGACTATTACGAAGGGGATGAAGAGCTGCATCAGGTGCTGACCCAGATTGCTTCTGGCGTATTCAGTCCACAGGACCCGGGTCGCTACCGCAATCTGTTCGATTCACTGGTCAACTTCGGCGATCATTACCAGTTACTGGCGGATTATCGCAGTTATGTGGATACCCAGGATAAGGTGGATGCGCTCTATCGTAAACCGGATGAGTGGCAGCGTCGCGCGGCTAAAAACATCGCCGGAATGGGTTACTTCTCGTCGGACCGTACTATTCAGGAGTACGCCGATGAGATCTGGAACATTTCACCGATAAGGTTGTAAGGCGCATGCAATAACCTCTTTTTACGTTGCGGTCGACGGATCGGCCGCACGCTTCTGTTCTCTCTTTCTCACCGCCCATCCCGCACGTCTGTCTGAAGATTCAGCCTCTTATCGCTCCTGCGCCCGTGAGTGCCTCTTGTGCGAGCCAGATCATTACACCCTGGCTGAGAATCGCTACTATGCGGGAAAGCAAAATGACCTTACAGGCAACCGCAGCCAATGAGTGACAACATCAACCAGGAAATTACCTTCCGTAAACTCAGCGTCTTCATGATGTTTATGACCAAAGGGAATATCGCCCGCACGGCGGAAGCGCTGGAACTGAGCAGCGTCAGCGTGCATCGTGCGCTGCACACGCTGGAAGAGGGCATCGACTGCCCGCTGTTTATCCACAAGGGCCGCAACCTGGTGCCGTTGCCAGCCGCCTGGACACTGCTGGACTATTGTCGCGACGTGACCACCCTGATGGGCAAAGGCATTGAAGAGGCGCGCAAGGTGGCGGGTATCGGCGGAGGTCGCCTGCGGCTTGGCACGCTCTACTCGCTGACGCTTGAAACCATTCCCCGGCTGATCATGGGCATGAAGCTGCGTCGGCCCACGCTGGAGCTCGATCTGACCATGGGTTCCAATCAGATGCTGCTGAATATGCTGGAAGATGATGCGCTGGATGCCATTTTGATCGCCACCGATGACGGCCAACTCAACGACGCGCATTTTGATGTCGTTCCGCTGTTTGAAGACAGGATCTTTTTGGCCGCACCGGCCGGGGAAATGCGGAACGAAACCGGTCCGGTGGATCTGCGTGATTTTGCTGACCGTAATTATGTCTCACTGGCTGAGGGGTTTGCCACCTATGCGGGTTCACAGGAGGCGTTTCAGATAGCCGGATTTGAACCGCGAATGGTCACCCAGGTGAATGACATCTTCTCAATGATAAGCCTGGTGCAGGCGGGCGTTGGCCTGGCGCTGATTCCGGGACGGATGAAAAAAGTGTATGAAAACAATATTCAGTTGCTGACGCTCGCTGAGCCTTACCAGATGCGTCAGCAGATCTCGATTGTCTACTCACATCGCCGCGAACGTGATAATGACCTGCTGGCGCTGGCGGCAGAAGGGCGGATGTATGCCCGCAGCCTTACTGACTCAGCCGTTTAGCCAGATGCCGCGCAACCTCGACGCTGTTGCGCTCCAGACAAATCGCTTCGCCCTGCCAGTTCGCCTGAAGCGTCAGGCCAGTCAGCACATTGCCTGGCGGCATCTCAATCGCCAGTCGCGCATCGCGCTGATTGGCTGAAACAATGGCATCATTCCACTGCACTGTGCGCGCCATATTAAAGGCAAGATCGTCGGCAATCTTTTCTGGCTCCCAGATCACCCGTCCGGTTGAGCCGCTGAGGTAAGTGCAATGCGGGCGAGAGAGGCTGACGGCTGCAAATGCACCCGCCAGTTCTGCGGCGGGCTTATCCAGCAGCGCACAGTGCGAGGGCACGCTTACCGCGAGTTTGATCGCTTTGCTGGCACCGGCATTCAGCGCTTTCTGCGCGACCAGGGCCATGTCCTCGTCACGACCGGCAATCACGATCTGCGTTTCCGCGTTCAGGTTGGCGATGTAGGTATTGCTGCCGTCCAGCAGTTTCTCCAGACGACTCAGCGTTAAGCCGGTAATCGCAGTCAGGCCATATCCCTGCGGATAAGCCTGCTCCATCAGGTCACCACGCAACGCAACCAGCCGCAGGGCGTCGCTGAAATCGAGCGCACCGGAAATTACCGCAGCAGGAAAGGCGCCAATTGAAAGGCCGCTGACGATGTCCGGTTTCACTCCGCATCGGATCAGTTCGCGCGCCCAGGCGACACCAGTAATCAGCAGACTGAGCTGCACGGCCCTGGTGTGTCGCAGCGCATCGGCACTGTCGAGCCGGTCGGTCTCGTCGCCCAGCACCGCGCGCACACGGGTTAACACTGCATCACCGTCGGGCATATGCTGCAGCATCCCGGCACGCTGGGTGCCCTGGCCGGGGAAGGTAAAGAGTATTTTCATGGATTCTCCCTGCTCCAGGGTGAAGCGGTCAGTATGGGGCCGGTGTCAGTTTTTAACAGCACGCGTCCCTCGCGCAGCCACTCGTTGAGGGCAAACGCGCCAGACGGCGTTTCTATCTGGGTATCCACCCGGCAGCCCAGCGTATCAGTCTGCTTCTGCCATTGTTGCAGCGCGTCGCGTGCCAGCGGCTGCGGGGCGCGGATCACTAAATCAAGATCGCTGGCGGCGTGCAGCGTGGGTTGTTGCGTCGCCAGTGCATAGCCGGTGCTGCCGGTAATGCCCCAGCACCACGTCCAGGCGGTATCATTAAGCGCAATTGCCGCGCTGACCGGCGCATAAGCGCTAAAGGGTGAATCCAGCAGCCGTGTACGTTCTGCCAGCATCTCTGGCGTCACCACCCGCATAATCTCAGCGGGATCGATCCATCCGGCAGCGCGTTGCTCACGTCGCTCACCGCGCACGCCAATTGGGATCAACCCGGATTCACGATGATCGCGCCGCACTACCACCGGCAGATCGGGATGCCAGAACTGCCTGACCCAGCTTGCTTTGATCCTGGTTAAAGCGCTGCTGTTACGCAGCCAGAGCAGATCGTGGGGGCCAGGCGTGGTCATATTACATTCCTGATGTCAGCGTGATGAACAGCGGTAACGATAAAATACATAAAATCGAACTTAACAGCAGCACGGCTTCAGCATCCGGCGACTGCACACCAAAGCGGTTACCGAACACCACGCCGAAGAAACCGGCTGAGAGTGCAATCATCAGGATAGCGGTGATCGCCACCGAACCGTTAAGTCCCAGCGCCAGTACCAGACCCCAGGCGATAAAAGGCTGAATCAGCAGCTTGGCCACCGTACCGACGCCAACTACGGCGTTGAGTTTCAGTGTACGTGCAGAGAGGATTACGCCAGTCAGGAACAGCGCCGCGGCGGTTGCGGCCAGGCCCAGTGGTTTTATCGCGGCCAGCACCAGATCGGGCATTTTAACGCCCAGCGCCGATAACACCACCCCGATCAACGGCCCCAACACAATCGGTTTTTTCACTGAACGCCACATCAGAATCGGCAGCATAGTCAACGTTGAGCCATGTTCTGTGCCTGCGGCAAACGCTTTTTCACGTTCAAGGATCAGCAGGCAAAGCGGGGTCAGCAGGACTGAACCACAGGCGATGGAGACCGCCACCGAGAGCGACGTCGCACCATTATCACCCAGCACGCTGGCCAGAATCGGCAGCCCCAGTGCGGCGTAATTAGGCAGCGCCACGGTCAGTGTCAGAACGGCCGCATCCTGCGGTGACTTTTTGAATACTTTGGTGGCAAGGAAATAGACGCCGCCATAGGTGATCCACATCGCGCCAGTAATGACCACAATCAGCGGCCATTGCGCCACAATGCCGGGCCAGGGGGTCTGGACGGTAGCACTGAACAGCGCGGCGGGCAGTGCAAAATCCATTACGAAAATATTCAGCAGGGAGACATCTTTGTTATTGACCATTCCGGCCTTACCGGCCCAGAAACCCAGCAGCATAATGACGAAGATTGGAGCAAGGGCATGAACAATTATATAAATCATAAATCACCTGTAATTAAGAAATAATTCATTAAAAAACAGCGATGTTTATAATTCTGAACACGGCCACTGCTCCGGGGCGCACTTAACGATGCACCCCGTCAGACCGGTTTCGGCAGGTTTATTTTTTTATTTAATTACCAGGTCGCGCGTATACGTTCGCGAACCAGGGAGGAGCTGTGACGATTGGATGCGCCAAGACGGATTTTCAGGCTTGCATCCTGACGTGCGTCACTGATCGCCTTGTGCAGCGCAATCTCGACCATTGCCACATCGGCGTCAGATGGCGCATCAGGATCGCCCACGTTCAGCAGATCGGAGAGCAGACCCAGCGTGGCAAAGTTATTCACGTCGTAAGCCATCGGTGGAATGGTGGCAGCCAGTTTTTCCAGCGCCTCCACAGAACGCAGCGTAATACGTGCCGCCGACGCTTTGCCCATAGCATGAACCAGCACGCCCTGATCGTTCAGTGCAATCAGACGGTTAGCCTGATAACCGTGTGCCAGGAATGCACCGGACATCGCTTTGCCGACAATCAATCCAATCACCGGATGACCGTCAAGACGCGCGTTGGCATAAGCCCCCGCTGCACCTGCCAGCGCCTGGTGAATACCAAATGCCTCTTCGCGGCGGCCATAGGCCTGACTCGGTACGTCGATCACCGCCACAATCGGGCGTTTGACGGTGCTGTTTTTGTCTTCTTCCCGCGTTTTATTCACCACTTTCGCCAGTGTCCAGCCTTCCAGCAGACCGACTTCACCCTGTGCGGCGCGCGGATAGTGGTTTTGTGCATCGGGCACTACGGCGATAAAGCGCACGTTTTCGCCATTAAGCTGGCCGTCGGCCACCTGAACAGAGGCACACAGGCCGTTAAGGCGTTGCGCATGGGGTGCAAGTTTTTCCAGCCAGATTGCACCACGGCTGCTTGTCTGCGTCATTATTTCTCCTCCCGGGCGAAAAGCTGTTTAATCTGCGCGGTGTCCGCCTGCTGACGAGTGTCGAACTGCGTCAGACGCGACAGGAAATCGTCATATTTATCGCTGCGGTTCTGCGCCGGAATACCTCTGGCAATAAAGTCATGCATTGCGGTTTTCACGGCGTTGATCCCATCATCAACCAGCGCATCAACCAGACCGCTGGCGTAGCGGATTTCGCCGCCGGTCATGCTCCAGATAAACGGGCGATCGCGTGAGTCATACTCTTCAATGCCCGCTTCCTGCTCAATCACCTGCGGGCCGTTCAGGCCCAGACGGGCTTCCCGTGTCACAATCAGGTAGCTGCACAGGGCGGCGGCGATAGACATCCCGCCGAAGCAGCCAACGGTGCCAGCAATAATGCCGATAACCGGGGTATAGCGACGCAGGTCGACAATCGCCGCATGAATATCGGCAATCGCCGCCAGCCCCAGATTTGCTTCCTGTAAACGCACGCCGCCGGTTTCCAGGCAGAGCACTGCCTGAGTGGGTATTCCGTTGCGGTTGTCTTCGGCTGCCATTTCCAGCGCCGCCGCCATTTTCGCGCCGGAGACTTCGCCCATGCTGCCGCCCTGGAAAGTGCCTTCAATGGCGATAACGACCGCAGACTGACCGTTCAGCGTGCCGCGCGCCACCACCATGCCGTCATCTGACTGCGGCACCACGCCCTGTGGGGCCAGCCATGGCGACATGATGCCTTCAAAAGGATCAAGCAGTTCGCGGTAGCTGCCCGCATCCAGCAGCGCATGGGCGCGTTCACGGGCCCGTAATTCAATAAAACTGGCATCGTTACGCATGGCTCACCTCTTCAAAAACCTGTTCAATACGGATACGCGCCACGCCGGGTGTCGCACCGAAATCGTGAATAATCAGCTTTCCGGCGGGCAGGCCGTTGATCAGCGTCAGGCGGTCGAACAGCGCTTTCCAGCGGGCGTCGCTGTTATCCAGTGAGGTGGTGATATCAATATTCAGTGTCTGACCTTCAGTCGCGGTGTACAGCACTTCCATATCACCGGAACCAACGACCCCGGCCAGCGATCTGCCACTGAGCAGGCGGTTAGCAGGTAAAGATAATGTGATGTGTTCCATAATGGCCTCTAAAAATAAGAATGTTCAGGCGAACAGACCCGATCGATAAACAGCGTCGCGGCCAGCAAATCAGCGGCCCCGCCGGGTGAGGCGTTGAGTGCCAGCATCCGCCGGTCAAGCAGCGCCAGCGCCAGCTGACCTGCGGCTGTGCGGCAGCCGCCAGCCAGCAGCACGGCGCGTGCTCCCTGTTGCATAGCGTTGAGTCCGGCCATTCCGGCACGTGACAGCACACAGGTATCGCTGAGCGAGGTCATGATCGCCATCAGTGCATCAAGGCGGGCTTCGCTTTCACTGGCTCCCACCGCCCGACTTGTCAGCAGTTGCGGTAGCGCCAGCTTCATCACGTGAGGAAACGCCTGTTGCGCCTCTTCGCGTGCGCCGGGTACCTGATAGCGGTGCGTCGCTTTTAACCCTTTGCTGAACAGTTTTGGCGCGCGGCTGTCGGGCAGGCTGGCCAGCGCGGCCGCCGTGCGGGTCAGCGGGTCGGCACGGGCTATGCCACCCTGCATAGCTGCGGCACTCACCAGCAATCCCAGCGCCCAGATCGCCCCCCGATGGGTATTAACGCCGTCGGTTGCCGCCATCATCTGCTGCTCGCCGTCGCGGCCCAGGCGACCCACCGTTTCGCGCAGGGCGATATCGGCGGGACGCAGCCAGCTGTGACGGGCCAGCGCCAGAAAGGTCGGCGTCAGGCTGTGCGCGGAACGCTCCATCAGCGCCAGCGTCAAATCCTGATGTGCGCCGTTTCCCCGGCTGTCTACCAGACCCGGCTTGGGGCTCAGGCGTGCTTCATCGATCAGACAATCGCGCGCCATCGTCGCCAGTTGGCTGGTCTGCGCCTCGGCTTGAGTCTGTGACAGGAGTTTCATTACCAGCTCCGGAATTTAGCGGGCGGGTTATACAGGCCATCTGACCATTCAACCAGGTCAGCCACGCTGCCAGCCGCCAGCAGTGAACGGGTGGCGTCGGAGCGGCGGATACCCATATCTTCCGGGTAAACCACTTTGCCGCTTTTACGCAGGGCCGCGACGCGTGCTGCATCCACCCCAAGACCGATATCGGTGATCCCCGCCACGGCGGCGACCATGGCGCGACGCTCTTCAAGGCTTTCTGCACGATAGAGATAGGCGATGCCTTCCTCGGTCAGCACGTGTGTGACGTCATCGCCGTAGATCATTACCGGGGCCAGCGGCATACCGGAGGATTTCGCCACGTCAACCGCATCAAGTTGTTCAACAAAGGTGGGTTTTGCGCCAGCCTGGAAGGTCTCGACCATCTGCACGACCAGTTTTTTACCGCGCTGCATCGGGTCTGGCTCGGTGATCATATTCAGCCAGGCGGGGGTCGCGTGACGTCGGCCATGCGGATCGTGGCCCATGTTTGGTGCGCCACCGAAGCCGGAGAGACGACCACGGGTTACGGTTGAGGAGTTCGCCAGACCATCAACCTGCAGGGTTGCGCCAATAAACATATCAACCGCGTACTGGCCTGCCAGCTGACAGAGGGCACGATTAGAGCGCATCGACCCATCGCTGCCGGTAAAGAAGATGTCGGGACGGGCGCGGATATACTCTTCCATCCCCAGTTCGCCACCGAAGCAGTGCACGCTCTCCACCCAGCCGCTCTCAATCGCCGGAATCAGTGTCGGGTGCGGGTTCAGCGTCCAGTGCTTACAGATTTTGCCTTTCAGGCCTAGCTGTTCGCCGTAGGTGGGCAGCAGCAGTTCAATCGCGGCGGTGTTAAAACCGATACCGTGGTTGAGTGACTGCACCTGATGTTCGGCGTAGATACCTTTAATCGCCATCATCGCCATCAGGATGTGTTCCTGCTTAATCAGGCGCGGGTCGCGGGTAAACAGCGGTTCGATAAAGAATGGCTTGTCAGCCACCACGATGTAGTCGATCCAGGATCCGGGGATATCGACGCGCGGCAGGTCGGTTTCGTCATCGACCAGTTCATTGACCTGGGCTATCACGATACCGTCACGAAATGCGGCAGCTTCCACCAGCGCCGGGGTATCTTCGGTACTCGGGCCAGTATAGAGATTGCCTTTGCGGTCCGCTTTGTATCCGGCAATCAGGGCAACATTCGGGCTGAGGTCAACATAGAGGCGGGAATAGAGTTCGATATAGGTATGAATAGCGCCTATTTCCAGCTGTCCATCCTGCAGTAGCTGAGACATGCGCAGGCTCTGCGGGCCGGAAAAAGAGAAATCGAGTTTGCGGGCAATACCTTTTTCAAAAATATCGAGATGCTCACTGCGGCCAACGCTGGGCATAATCATATGCAGGTCGTGAATCTTTGCCGGATTAACCGCCGCCAGCGTACGGGATAAAAAGTCAGCCTGCTTCTGATTATTCCCTTCCAGCACCACCCGGTCGCCTGGAGCAATTAACTGTTCCAGCGCTTCGGTAGCTCGTTCAACAGGAATGACTTTGCCATCAAGGGGAAAGGAGGCCATACGACGCGCTTTTTCACTGCGGCGTGTGTTCCACTCCCGGGCAGGCATTTGGCCTGTGTTCATTTCAACCTCCTGATTAGAATCGCGGTAATTAGGTTTATGCTGAGGGAAGTCTGAGCGTTCTTAAAACCGTGTTCAATTAAGCAAAAACACTGAACGTTAGATTTAAGGTAACAATGGCGAAAGGGGGCAAATAAGCGAAATCACAAGTGTTGAGTTTAGGCAGTAATGCATGAAGGAAAAGTTACAGCGATGAATATTGCTGGTCGCAGTTCATTATCAACAAAAACAATCCAGCAGGGTTAATCTTCAGCTAGCGAATATTCTGTGCGCGCGCGAATGCAGGAGGCCTGAATATTCACCGGGTTAGCAGCCAATAAAAAAGCAGGCCGGAGCCTGCTTTATGAGTTCTTTACTGCGCGCTTATGATGCCAGCGACAGGGCGGGTTTTGCTTTTGCGGCCAGCCACTCTGCCACCCGAGCCTGCTGCTCTTTGGTCAGCCACATACCCTGTTTGGTGCGACGCCAGATTGCATCATCCAGCTCACGAACCCACTCATGCTGCACCAGGTAGCGTAACTCAGCCTCATAAAACTCGTGACCGAAGTTCTCACCCAGATCGTCCAGACTTTTCGCGCCAGCCAGCAGTGTTTCAGTGCTACTGCCGTAGGTGCGCGAGAAGTGGCGCGCCATGTTTTCGCTGATAAACGGATAGCGACGACGCAGACTGGCCGCGTAATCTTCACGGGTGCCGGAGATATTTCCGCCCGGCAACACGCAGTTCTTCGTCCAGGCCGGGCCGGCGTTTGGGTAGTACTTCGCCAGTTTCTCCAGCGCATGTTCTGCCAGCTTACGATAAGTAGTCAGCTTGCCGCCAAACACCGAAAGCAGCGGTGCCTGACCGTTATCATCGCGTACATCCAGGGTGTAATCACGGGTGATCGCCTGTGGTGAATCTGATTCATCATCACACAGCGGACGGACACCGGAGTAAGACCAGACGATATCGTCTGCAGCCAGCTGCTTTTTAAAGTGTCCGTTGAACACTTTCAGCAGGTAGTCTGTCTCGCTGTCATCAATATTGACGTTTTTCGGATCGCCTTTGTACTCCACGTCAGTGGTACCGATGATTGAGAACTCATCCATCCACGGAATGACAAATACAATGCGGTTATCTTCGTTCTGCAGGATGTAAGCCTGCTTCTCGGTATGAACGCGCGGCACCACGATATGGCTGCCTTTGATCAGGCGGATGCCGTAGGGCGATTTCAGCTTCAGGCTGTCGTCAAACAGCTGCTTAACCCACGGGCCAGCGGCGTTGACCAGACCTTTCGCCTGCCAGGTGTAAGTTTTGCCGCTGTCGACATCTTCCGCTTCAACCTTCCACAGGTTACCTTCGCGCCAGGCTCGGGTCACGCGGGTACGGGTACGCACTTCGCCGCCACGCTTCACCACTTCCTGCGCGTTCAGGACGACCATGCGGGCATCATCGACCCAGCAGTCAGAATATTCGAATCCCCGCGTAATTTCCGGCTTCAGGGCCGAATCTGCGCCAAATCGCAAACTTTTGCTGGCTGGCAGACTGGTACGCTTGCCGAGATGGTCATACATAAACAGGCCTGTACGAATCATCCACGCCGGACGCAGATGCGGACGGTGCGGCAGACGGAAACGCATCGGGAACGCCAGGTGCGGGGCCATTTTCAGTAGCACTTCACGCTCAGCCAGTGCTTCACTGACCAGACGGAATTCGTAATGTTCAAGGTAGCGCAGGCCGCCGTGAATCAGTTTTGAGCTGGCAGAGGAGGTCGCGCAAGCCAGATCCCGCGCCTCCAGCATTAGCACCGACAGTCCGCGTCCTGCAGCGTCTGCTGCAATGCCGGCACCGTTGATGCCGCCGCCGATCACGATCAGGTCTTTGGTTTCCACGTCATCTCCTCCGATGTTCGGAATAGTTCACTAATGTTCGTTTTCGAGCATAATCATAATCGCAAACCAACATTGACGCCAGCTTTTAACCAGTCAAAAACATTTTTGCGTGATATAGCTAACATTCTGCCCACCAAAAAAACGGATAGCCGTAACGATTGTCAGGTTATCGGCGTGGATTCTCGGGTTACACTGTGCGCTATTGTGACGCTGTTATGAGAGATCCCATGGAAATGTTCGAATGTATTGATGTGCAGCAGGCGCAGGCACATCTGGCGCAGGGCGCGCTGCTGGTGGATATCCGCGATCCGCAAAGTTATGCCCTGGGTCATGCGGCGGGCGCTCTGCACCTGACCAATACCAACCTCAGCGACTTTGTCAGTGGTGCCGATCACAGCCTGCCGGTGCTGGTAATGTGCTATCACGGCAACAGCAGCAAAAGTGCAGCACACTACCTGCTGGGACAGGGCTTCAGTGCAGCGTATAGCATTGATGGCGGCTTTGATGCATGGCGTGCCGCCTTTCCTCAGCAGGTTGCCCTCGGCAGTGAATAAATTGCTTCTCGTCACATGGAGAGTTACTGATGCGCATTACCCAATTTAATCAGCCGCGCATGGCACAGGCGTTTGTTGACTACATGGCGACGCGGGGCATTACGCTGCGTATTGAGCATGAAAATCACTACGTCATCATGCTGGATGATGAGAGCAAGGTTTCAGTGGTCGAAAACGAACTTCAGCAGTTTTTGCACGACCCTAATCATCCGCGCTATCAGGCCGCCAGCTGGCACAGCGGTAAAACCGACAGCGGCCTGCGCTATGAGCGCAGCAATATCTGGGCGAACATCCGTGAGCGTGCCGGTCCGCTGACCATGACCCTGATGGTGCTCTGTATCGCGGTATTTATTCTGATGCAGGTGATGGGCGATCGCACCGTGATGGCCTGGCTCTCCTGGCCGGATGCTGATCAGCATCTTCAGGTCTGGCGCTGGTTCAGCCATGCTCTGCTGCACTTTTCACTGCTGCACATTCTGTTTAATCTGATGTGGTGGTGGTATCTGGGTGGCGCGGTTGAGAAGCGGCTTGGCAGCGGTAAGCTCTTTGTCATTATGCTGATTTCGGCCCTGCTCAGCGGCTGGTTGCAGGCGAAGTTTAGCGGCATCTGGTTTGGCGGCCTGTCGGGTGTGGTCTATGCCCTGATGGGTTACTGCTGGCTTCGCGGGGAGCGCGATCCCGACAGCGGCGTCTATCTTGAACGGGGATTAATCGGTTTTGCGCTGGTCTGGCTGGTGATTGGCTGGTTCGGCGTCTTTGGTCTGGCTATTGCCAACGCGGCGCACGTTGCCGGTCTGGTCGTCGGGCTGGCGATGGCGCTGGTGGATACGCGTAACGTCACGCGTCGTTAAACAGGTTTTGCGGGTTAACAGGAGAGGAACGTGAAGCAGACGCAACGTCATGACGCGATTATCGATTTAGTCCGTCGTCAGGGATATGTCAGTACTGAGGAGCTGGTGGATCATTTTGAGGTCAGCCCGCAAACCATTCGTCGCGATCTCAATGATCTGGCTGATCAGAACAAAATTCAGCGCCACCACGGCGGCGCGGCGCTTCCTTCCAGCTCTGAGAATACCGCCTGGCACGATCGTAAAATGATGTGGTCAGCAGAAAAAGCGCGTATAGCTCAGCGCGTGGCCAGCCAGATCCCGGATGGTGCCACGCTGTTTATCGATATCGGCACCACGCCGGAAGCGGTGGCGCATGCGCTGCTCAATCACAGTGACTTACGCGTGGTAACCAACAACCTCAATGTGGCGATGCTGTTGATGGGCAAACCCGATTTCCGGGTCATTATCGCGGGTGGTGAAGTACGGACCCGCGATGGCGCGGTGATGGGTGAAGCGACGCTCGACTTTATTTCTCAGTTCCGGCTCGATTACGGCATCCTGGGGATCAGCGGCATCGATATGGATGGTTCGCTACTGGAATTCGACTATCACGAAGTCCGAACCAAGCGCGCTATTATTGAGAATTCACGTTGTGTGATGCTGGTGGTGGATCACTCCAAGTTTGGTCGTAACGCCATGGTTAACCTCGGCAACATGAACCTGCTGGACTACCTTTACACCGACAAAACGCCGCCTGCCAGCGTAATGAAAGTGATTGAGCAGCACGAGGTTCACCTCGAACTCTGCTGATTTCTGTCACGCCAGCTTTCGGGCTGGCGTTTTTGTTTGATTACTGTCGCTTTTTCCCCCACTCCCGTCTTTACTTAACGGTTGCTGGCACCTGGTTGCCAGCCCGTGCGCTGTCTATTTTTGCTTCACCTCATTGCATAACAGAAGGGAGTGATATGCCGCAGCAAAAATTCAATAAAGCCCGTTTTAATGCCGCACTTACCCGCCAGTGGCAACAGTTAAGCCTCCTTTCCGCCCAGCAGATGACCCCGCACCAGGCATGGCAGGCGGTCAGCGCGGCACTGGCGGAACTGTTGGCCGCGCAACCGGCACCGCGCCCGGCTGAGCAGCAGCGTCACGTTAATTACCTGTCGATGGAGTTCCTGATTGGGCGGTTGACCGGCAACAATCTGCTGAATCTTGGCTGGTATGACGAAGTCAACGCGGCGCTGGCTGAGCAGCAACTCGATTTAACGGAACTGCTGGAGCAGGAGGTCGATCCGGCGTTGGGCAATGGCGGGCTGGGACGACTGGCCGCCTGCTATATGGATTCGATGGCGACGGTGGGACAATCCGCGACCGGCCATGGACTTAACTATCAGTACGGGCTGTTCCGCCAGTCTTTTGATGATGGTCAGCAGAGTGAAGCGCCTGATGACTGGCAGCGCGAGCGCTATCCGTGGTTCCGGCACAATACGGCGCTGGATGTCGACGTGGCAATGGGCGGCCGGGTAGAAAAGCTGGAAAACGGTGGTGTACGCTGGCATCCCGATTTTACGCTGCGCGGCGAAGCCTGGGATTTGCCAGTGACCGGCTACCGCAACGGCGTGACGCTGCCGCTACGCCTGTGGCAGGCGGTGAGTGCGCATCCGTTTGATCTTACGGCGTTTAACGACGGCAAGTTTCTGCAGGCGGAACAGCCGGGCATTGAGGCGGCAAAACTAACCAAAGTGCTCTATCCCAATGACAACCATCAGGCCGGCAAGCGGCTGCGTCTGATGCAGCAATATTTTCAGTGCGCCTGTGCGGTGGCGGATATCCTGCGGCGTCACCATCAGGCCGGGCGAAGCATTCACAGCCTGCCTGACGTCGAAGTGATCCAGCTCAACGATACCCATCCCACCATCGCTATCCCGGAGATGCTGCGGGTGCTGCTGGATGAGCATCAGCTGAGCTGGGAGGAGGCGTGGCAGATCACCCGCCGGTTGTTTGCTTACACCAACCACACGCTGATGCCGGAGGCGCTGGAGCGCTGGGATGAGAAGCTGATGCGAAGTCTGCTGCCGCGCCATATGCTGATCATTAAAGAGATTAATCAGCGGCTGAAAAAGCAGGTAAAGCAGCGCTGGCCGGATGACAAAGCGATGTGGCACAAGCTGGCGGTGGTGGCTGACGGTCAGGTGCGGATGGCGAATCTCTGCGTAGTGAGCGGTTTCGCGGTTAACGGCGTGGCGGCGCTGCACTCACGCCTGGTGGTCAGCGATCTCTTCCCCGAATATCATCAGCTCTGGCCGCAAAAATTTCATAATGTCACCAACGGCATTACGCCGCGTCGCTGGCTGAAGCAGTGCAATCCGGCGCTGGCCGGGCTGATTGATGAGACGCTGAAAACCGAGTGGGTTAACAATCTTGAGGCATTAACCGGTCTGGAGGTGTATGCCGACGATCAGGCTTTTCGTCAGCGCTATCGCAGCATTAAACAGCAGAATAAAGCGCAGCTTACTGATTACATCGCCCGGCACACCGGCATCATTGTGAATCCGACTGCGCTGTTCGATGTGCAGATCAAGCGGCTGCATGAATATAAGCGCCAGCACCTCAGCCTGCTGCATATCCTCTACTGCTATCAGAAGCTCTGTAATAACCCGGAGGATGTCACCTTTACGCCACGGGTGTTCCTGTTCGGGGCCAAAGCCGCGCCGGGCTATTACCTCGCCAAAAATATCATTTACGCCATTAACAAGGTGGCGGAGGTGGTGAACAACGATCCACGCGTCGGCGACCGACTTAAAGTGGTGTTTATCCCTGACTACCGCATCACCGTGGCCGAACTGATGATCCCGGCGGCCGATCTCTCTGAGCAGATCTCCACCGCCGGGTATGAAGCCTCCGGCACCGGCAACATGAAGCTGGCGCTGAACGGCGCGCTGACGATTGGCACGCTGGATGGCGCCAATGTCGAGATTGCCGAACAGGTGGGCGAGGAGAATATTTTTATCTTCGGTCACACCGTGGATGAGGTCAAAGCGCTCAAGGCGAAAGGCTATAACCCGAAAAAGGTGCGAAAGCAGAACCAGCCGCTGGACGAACTGCTGAAATCGCTGGAGAAGGGCAACTTCAGTGGTGGGGATAAACACGCGTTTGACCTGATGCTGGAGAGCCTGACGAAACATGGCGATCCGTGGCTGGTGCTGGCCGATTTCCAGGCTTATGTCGAGGCGCAGCAACGGGTGGAAGCCCTGTGGCGCGACCCGGAAGGCTGGACCCGCGCCGCCATTCTCAATACGGCACGAACCGGCATGTTCAGTTCGGACCGTTCAATTCGCGACTATCAGCAACGCATCTGGCAGGCACCGCGCTAAGGAGCAGCAATGAAACAAAATTCACTCGATCAGGCCGCCCGTGCCGCAGGTATTTCACTGGATTACATCAACGTTAATGGCGAGAAAGAGGCGATCAGCGATGAGACCAAACGCGCGCTGCTGGCGGTGATGGGCGAGCCGCAGGATGCAAAAAAATTGCCTCTGCCGCCGGTGATGGTCTTCAGCGGCAGTGGCAAGCGCCAGCTAACGCCACAGGGCACTGGCCTTTACCACTGGCAGTTGCAGACCGAAAAGGGCAGGCAGCTCAGCGGTGAGTTAACCGCCGGTGAGCCTTTTACGCTGCCAGGTCCCCTGGCTCAGGGCTATCACCAGCTGACACTTAGCAAAGGCAAGAAAAGCTGGCAGACGCGGATTATTGTCGCGCCACGGCGCTGCTATCAGCCTCCGGCGCTGGAGGCGGGAGAAAAACGCTGGGGGGCGCTGGTGCAGCTTTATACCGTGCGCTCTGAACAAAACTGGGGCATCGGCGACTTCGGCGATCTCGACCAGCTTCTGGTGCAGCTGGCTGAGCGCGGTGGCGATTTCGTCGGGCTGAATCCGCTGCATGCGCTTTATCCCGCCAGCGCCGACTTTGCCAGCCCGTACAGCCCGTCGTCACGCCGCTGGCTAAACGTCATCTATATCGACGTCAGTCAGGTAGCCGATTTTCAGCAAAGCGCGGCGGCACAGACGTGGTGGAAAAGCGCTAAAACCCAAAAGGCGCTGACCATCGCGCGTGAGGCGGAGCGGGTCGACTACGAGACTGTGATGGCGCTGAAGCTCGCTGCGCTGCGACACGGCTGGACACACTTTCAGGCGCGAGACAGCCAAAGCGAAGAGCATCAATCCTGGGCAGCCTTTGTCCGTGAAGGCGGTGACAGCCTGCGTTATCAGGCCGCCTATGACGGGATACACCTGGAGCGGCGGGCAGAGAAGGCGCAGCAAGGCGGCTGGCCAGCGTGGCCGGAGGGGTGGCGCAACAGCCAGTTGCCGGAGGTGCAGCAGTGGTGCGAACAGCATGAAGAGGAGATCGCCTTCTGGCAGTGGCTGCAGTGGCTGGCGCAGCAGCAGTTCTCTGGCTGCTGGACGCACAGTCAGGCGCTGGGCATGAGTGTCGGTCTCTATCGTGACCTGGCGGTGGGCGTAGCGGAAGGCAGTGCTGAAACCTGGCACGACCCGGAGCTTTACCGTCTGAAGGCTTCGGTGGGTGCACCGCCTGACCGTCTTGGTCCGCTGGGGCAAAACTGGGGTTTACCGCCGATGGATCCGCATGTGATGCAGGCGCGCGGTTATCAGCCCTTTATCGACATGCTACGCGCCAACATGCGCGACTGCGGTGCGTTGCGCATTGACCATGTGATGTCGCTGCTGCGTCTGTGGTGGGTGCCTGCAGGGGAGACGGCGGATAAAGGGGCCTATGTCGCCTATCCGGTCAGCGATCTGCTGGGCATCCTGGCGCTGGAGAGCCACCGGCTACGCTGTATGGTGATTGGCGAAGACCTTGGCACCGTCCCCCAGGAGATAGTCAGTTTGCTGCGCAAAAGCGGCGTCTTTTCATGGAAGGTGCTCTGGTTTGAGCAGGAGAAAGATGAACGCTATCGTGCGCCTCAGGATTATCCGCGCCAGTCGATCGCCAGCGCCAGTACCCATGATCTGCCTACGCTGACCGGTTTCTGGGAGCAGGGCGACCTTAAGCTGGGAGAGAAGATTGGGCTTTATCCGGGCGATGCGGTGAAAGCGTTGCATCAGCAGCGCGCTGCGCAGAAGCAGGCACTGCTGGATGCTTTACATCAGGCGTATGCATTACCGATACGCAGCCAGAAAAAGGCGGAGAAGCTTACGATGACGCCTGCGCTGAACCGGGCGATACATCGCTTCCTGGCGGATACAGGCAGTGCGCTGCTTGGCTTGCAACCCGAGGACTGGCTTGGCATGACTACGCCGGTCAACGTGCCGGGCACGGTGGATCAGTACCCTAACTGGCGACGCAAGCTGAGCAAAACGCTGGAGGATATTTTTGCGGACAAGGAAGTGAATGCGCTACTGAAGGTGGTCAGCCAGCAGCGTCAGTCAGGAAGAAAAGGGCAGTAAGAATAGCGCGGCAGCGGGGCTGCCGCGTTTCTGATCGTGTTCCCTGAGCAGGCTCGATCTCACAGCGGAGAGGGCAGCGTTTGTCTGTCATCCCCGCTTAATCATCAGTAAAACGAGTGTTCACCGCGCTGATGCTCGGTAATGTCCCGGACGCCTTTGAGTTCCGGGAAGGCGGCCAGCAGCTCTTTCTCGATGCCATCTTTCAGGGTCACGTCGATCATCGAACAGCCGTTACAGCCGCCACCAAATTGCAGGATGGCGTAACCCTCATCGGTGATCTCCATCAGTGAAACGCGACCGCCATGGCCAGCCAGTTGTGGATTGATCTGCGCCTGCAGCAGATATTCCACGCGCTCAACCATTGGTGCATCATCAGAGACTTTACGCATTTTTGCATTCGGCGCTTTCAGCGTGAGCTGCGAACCGAGATTGTCGGTAACGAAGTCAATTTCAGCATCTTCCAGATACGGTTTGCTCAGCTCATCAATGTAGGCAGAGAGCTTTTCAAACTTCAGTTCAGTGTCGGTGGCTTCAACAGCATCGGGCGGACAATAAGAGACGCCACATTCAGCTGTTGGCGTACCCGGGTTAATCACGAATACGCGAATCTGGGTGCCATCTTCTTGTTTGGATAGCAGTTTAGAAAAATGTTCCTGGGCAGAATCAGTAATTCGGATCATGTCGATTGCTCAATAGTTGACTAATTTAGTTGGTTATAATACGCCCATCAAAGACGCTCTACAAGGTACGGCACAGGCACCAGACCTGCACGCTGGCCGCTCCCTCCGCCAGTAACAGGCGACTGATTTCATCTACGGTACTGCCGGTCGTAATGACGTCATCCAGCAGAGCGATATGGCGGTCCTGCACCGCCATTTCAAGGCGGAAGGCACCGCGTAAGTTGGTGCGGCGCTGGCGGGCGCTGAGTTGATGTTGTAATGCGCCCCTTCGCTTGCGGGAAAGACCTTCACGCCATTCACATCTCAGCCAGTGGGCCAGCGGTGTGGCTAACAACACCGTCTGATTGAAGCCACGCTGCCAGCGTCGCCGCCGATGCAGCGGAACCGGCAGCAACAGATCGGGCCGCGGCACACTGCCGCGTCGGTAAACATTCAGCCAGCTTAGCAAAAGCAGCCGCGCCAGCATCACCCTGAGTGCGGTTATATGAGAAAACTTAAGCTGATTAACCCACTGACTGAACGGCGGACAATAGTCATTGACGCAGACCAGCGCCTGCCAGGCGGGCGGTTTAAGCTGGCAGCGGCCACAGGCGACCTTAACTGAGCCTGCCGGTAATCCGCAGCGCGGACAGAGCAGCGGCAACGGCGGTAATCCGCGCAGGCATAAGCTGCAGATGCCGTGCCGGGCTATTCGCAACGGCATCCGGCATAGCCAACACAGGGCGGGCATTGCTAGCATAGCGACCTCCTTATCATTTTCGGGATAATAACTGATGACGTCGCTCTACTGGCATACCTGCGGAGAAGGAAAACGCGATCTTGTGCTGCTGCATGGATGGGGACTGAATGCCGAAGTCTGGCAAAGCATCATTCCGCGACTTGGCGCGCACTATCGCCTGCATCTGGTCGATCTGCCTGGCTACGGACGCAGCGGAGATTTCGGCGCACTGACGCTAGAGCAGATGGCTGAGCAGGTACGGCCTTTGCTGCCACCGCAGGCTATTGTAGTGGGCTGGTCGCTGGGCGGTCTGGTGGCGACGCAGCTGGCACTGAGTGCGCCAGAAAAGCTGGCTGCACTGATCACCGTCGCGTCGTCACCCTGTTTCACCGCCTCGGATAGCTGGCCCGGCATTAAACCGGAAACGCTGCAGAATTTTCAGCAGATGCTCAGCACCGATTTTCAGCGCACGGTGGAGCGCTTTCTGGCGCTGCAAACGCTGGGCACCGAAACGGCGCGTGCCGATGCGCGGCAGTTGAAAGAGGTGGTGCTGTCACAACCGATGCCGGAGGTGGTGGTACTGGATGGCGGGCTGGAGATTCTGCGTCAGGTCGATCTACGCGATGCGTTACCGCAAATCAGGCTGCCGTTTCTGCGCCTCTACGGAGCATTAGATGGGCTGGTGCCGCGCCGGATTGCCACGGAGATAGACGAAATGTTACCAGGGTCGCCCTCGGTGGTTATCGAAAAAGCAGCACATGCACCTTTTATTTCCCATTCTGATGATTTTTGTCAGCATATTGTTAGTTTTATCAGTGCGTTGCCGGGATAATGATGCTTTGTATTGGCAAAATCTCTGGTAGCAGCAATACTTCTCTCTGTGAGCAAGGCCGCTACAATTTTATGTGATTAGTCACGGAAATGACTATGCCGTTCCATACTGCCTTACGCGTTTAGCGGCTGCTTACATCTCACAATGGATCATGAATGAGGGTAAACATAATGAAGGTTTTTAAATGGGTTGTGGCTTCAATGATGATGGGCGCGATTTCATTTTCTGCGATGGCAGCAAAAGAAGTCACGAAAGAAGAAGTTAAGACAATGAACCTGCAGAAGATTGGCACCGTTAACACCACGGCGGAAACCACCTCGCCAATGGATGCTAAAAAAGTGCTGTCGAAGCTCGCTGACGAAAAAGGCGGCAAATACTATCTTGTGATCGCCGGTCGCGAACACGGTAAATTCAGCGCCACGGCTGAAGTCTACAAGTAATTAACGTAGCCACATGAACTGCCAGGCATCCAGCTTAACCGGCTGGGTGCCATCAACGTTCTCTCCGCTCACCACATCCTGCAGCGTATGCGCCACGGGCAGCTGCGTCTCCACTGATCGCCCACTGAGATTAAACACGCACAGCAGCCCGTCGCCGTTTTCCGGCTGATGGCGGCTGAGCATCAGTACGGCGTTTTCACTGTCATAGATCGTCATGAGATTATCGGGATGAAGCGCAGGCTGACGACGACGTAGCTGAATCAGCTGGCCGAGTCGGGTATAAATCTGCTGGCGCAGCCAGTCACCGCCCGCCAGCGCCGCCTCAATCTGCTGTAAATCATACTTCTGACGGTTAATCGCCCGGTTGTGTCCGGCGGCACGCACGCCATCATAATGGTTACGACCGCCCAGAATGCTCTGGATATAGATGGCAGGCACACCAGGAAAAACCAGTAGAATCGCATGGGCCAGTAAAAAGCGTTTCAGCCGGGTGGCGTCGTCGTCGGTCTCGCGGTTTAACGCATCCAGCCAGGTGACGTTGATTTCATAGGGGCTGGTGGTGCCGTCAGGGTTGTTTTTATAGGAGACCAGCGCGCCTTCCAGCGCGAGATCACGCACCAGCGCTACAATCTCCACTTCAGACAAAATACCGCGTGCCGGATTCAGCCCGATGCCATCGTGTGACGCCAGGAAGTTGAAAAAAGTAGTGTCGTTGCTGCTGAGATCCAGCGAGCTGGCCCACTGCCGCAGTGCGCGCGCCGAGCCGGTGTGAATCGCATGCAGCACCAGTGGCGGCAGCGAAAACTGATAGACCATCTGCGCCTCATCGTGCCCGTTGCCCAGATAGCTAATGTTGTCCTGATGCGGCACGTTGGTTTCGGTGATAATTACCGTACCTGGCGCGACCTGGTCGGCAATCGCGCGAAACAGCTTCACCAACTGGTGGGTTTTTTCCAGATGAATACAGCGCGTTCCAGGCGTTTTCCACATATAGCCGACTGCATCAAGACGTACGTAGTCGGCACCGCGTATCAGGTAGTCGAGCAGCACGTTGACCATGCGCAGCAACACCTCAGGATTGGCAAAGTTGAGGTCGATCTGGTCGGCGCTGAAGGTGGTCCAGATAAAGCGAGTCTCGCCATCCGCCATCTTAAACGGCGTCAGCAGCGGCGAGGTGCGCGGACGCGTCACGGCGCTGAGATCGATGGCGGGTGGCACGCTGATAAAGAAATTGTCCCAGCCGGGATCCTGCGCCAGGAAGTGGCCGAACCAGGCGCTGTGTGCCGACATATGGTTGCAGACGAAGTCGAACATCAGCCGGGTTTCCTGATGCAGTCGCGCAATATCCTGCCAGTCGCCGTAAAGCGGATTGACCTGATGGTAATCAATCACCGAAAAGCCGTCGTCGGAGGACCAGGGAAAAAAGGGCAGCAGGTGAACCAGCGGAAACGTGGATTGCAGGTGCTGCTGATAGAACCGGGAAAAGGTGCTGAGCGTGGGGGTATCAGCTTCACGAAACTGATCGGCATAAGTGATCAGCACCACATCCTGCTCATCCCAGTGTGCCTTGCGCGGCAGTTTAACGGCCTCGCGGGCTGTGGCGATGTCAGCCAGCAGGCGCGCAAAGGTCGCCTCCGGAAATGTGCCAGCATAAATCTTATCAATCAGAACGGTGATCGTTTCCATCGTGAATTGGGTGCCACAGCAGGTGTTGTTTTTATGACAGGCGTCTTTTTAGCGTAGCGTTATGGCGGGGATTTTCAACCGGCGAAAAGGGTGTGAAGAGGGGGCCAGACGGTGGCCCCCTGAAAAGCTTAGCGTTTTTTTCCGAAAGCCGCGGCCAGTGCATCACCCATCGCACTGTTACCCGCTGACGCGCTGACCGGACGCGGACGACCTTTCGCGGCGGTCTGACGTTTCTCTTCGCGCGGGGCGGCGTTTTTCGCGCCACCCCGTGCATTGCCTTCGCCTGGCTGCTCATCAAGACGCATGGTCAGGGCAATACGTTTGCGCTGGAGATCGACTTCCATCACTTTCACCTTGACGATATCACCCGCTTTCACCACCTGATGCGGGTCTTCCACAAAGCGGTCAGAGAGCGACGAGATATGCACCAGGCCATCCTGATGCACGCCGATATCCACGAACGCACCGAAGTTAGTCACGTTAGTGACGGCACCTTCGAGGATCATGCCCGGCGTCAGATCGTTCAGTGTCTCAACGCCTTCAGCGAACTGCGCGGTTTTAAACTCAGGACGCGGATCGCGGCCCGGTTTCTCCAGCTCTTTGATAATGTCGGTGACGGTCGGCAGACCAAAACGTTCATCAATGAAATCGCGGGCGCTGAGATTACGCAGGCTGCCCGCGTTGCCCATCAGGTCACTCAGTGCCTGCTCGGTGGCGGCCAGAATGCGCTCCACCACCGGGTAAGCTTCCGGGTGGACGGTCGAGGCATCCAGCGGGTTATCACCGTGGTTGATGCGCAGGAAGCCCGCACACTGCTCAAAGGCTTTTGGCCCAAGACGGCTTACTTTCAGCAACTGCTGGCGGTTCTGGAAGCGACCATTCTCATCACGCCAGCCGACAATGTTCTGCGCCATCATGCGAGTCAGGCCCGCGACGCGGGTCAGCAGCGGCACCGAGGCGGTGTTGAGGTCAACGCCAACGGCGTTAACGCAATCTTCCACCACGGCGTCGAGTTTCTTCGCCAGCTGGCTCTGGCTGACGTCATGCTGATACTGACCCACACCGATCGATTTCGGGTCGATTTTTACCAGCTCAGCCAGGGGATCCTGCAGACGGCGGGCAATCGACACCGCGCCGCGCAGCGAAACATCGAGATCCGGGAACTCCAGTGCCGCCAGCTCAGAGGCCGAGTAGACCGATGCGCCGGCTTCACTGACAATCACTTTCTGCGCCGTGACCTGCGGGAACTGCTGCTGCAGATCCAGGAAGAAGCGCTCGGTTTCACGGGAAGCGGTGCCGTTGCCAATCGCCACCAGCTCTACCTGATGCTTAATGCAGAGCGCGGCAACGGCGGCAGCGGCTTTGGCGGTCTGGCCGGTGTGCGGATAAACGGTATCGGTCGCCACGACTTTGCCGGTGGCATCGACCACCGCGACTTTAACGCCGGTACGCAGGCCCGGGTCCAGCCCCATGGTGGCGCGCATCCCAGCGGGGGCCGCCATCAGCAAATCGTGCAGGTTGCGGGCAAAAACGTTGATCGCTTCATCTTCTGCGCGTTCGCGTACCGTGCCCATCAGCTCAGTTTCCAGATGCAGCATCACTTTGATGCGCCACGTCCAGCTCACCACCGCTTTACGCCAGCTATCAGCCGGTGCGCTATTCAGGCGCAGGTTCAGGTGCTCAGCAATCAGCGTTTCGCCGTGGCTTTCACGCGGTGCCTCATCAAACTGTGGATCGGCATTCAGCGACAGTTGCAGTACGCCTTCGTTGCGGCCACGCAGCATCGCCAGCGCACGGTGCGACGGCACGCCGCTCAGCGCTTCATGGTGATCAAAGTAGTCGCGGAATTTGGCGCCCGCTTCCTCTTTGCCTTCCACCACGCGTGACACCAGATGGGCATTTTTCCAAAGGTAGTGACGCACTTTCGCCAGCAGCGCGGCATCTTCAGCGAAACGCTCCATCAGAATGTAGCGGGCACCATCCAGCGCGGCACGGACATCGGCGACGCCTTTGTCGGCATCGACATACTGCTCAGCAAGCTGCTCAGGGATGTGAGATGGCGCCTGCCAGAGCGTGTCTGCCAGCGGTTCCAGACCCGCCTCGATAGCGATCTGTCCACGCGTGCGGCGTTTCTGTTTGTAGGGCAGGTAGAGGTCTTCAAGCTCGGTTTTGCTGAGGGTGGTGTTGATGGCGCGGGCGAGGTCGTCAGTGAGTTTTCCTTGCTCGTCAATTGACTTCAGAATCGACTGGCGTCGCTCTTCAAGTTCACGCAGATAGCTGAGACGGGTTTCCAGCTGGCGCAGTTGGGTATCATCCAGCCCGCCAGTCACCTCTTTACGATAGCGCGCGATAAACGGCACGGTATTCCCTTCATCCAACAGGCGAATGGCGGCGTCAACTTGCTCTGCACGTGCCTGGAGCTCACTGGCAATTATCTGGCTCAGAACTTTCATCATCAGGACTGTCTTGCTTTCCGGGTTGTGAAATAGCCGACAGTTATACGGATTGATGGCTAAAATTGCCAGAGAAGTGGGTGGCTTTCAGCGATAATCTGAATCGTTATTGCGAGTAGTCAATCGCGTTCACATACCACAGCGCCGGGCCCGCTGGCGTCTCGACGGTGGTGGCATCGCCGACCTCTTTTTTCAGCAGCGCCCGCGCCATGGGCGAGTCGATGGAGATGTAATCTTTGCGGCCAAAAATCTCATCGTAGCCCACAATGCGGAAGCGTTTGAGGTCGCCCTCATGGTTTTCAATTTCCACCCAGGCACCAAAGAAGACTTTGCCATCCTGCTGAGGTGAATAGTCAACGATACGCAGCTGTTCAAGACTTTTGGTGAGATAGCGAACGCGGCGGTCTATTTCACGCAGCCGTTTTTTGTTGTACTGATAATCGGCGTTTTCACTGCGATCGCCAAGGCTGGCAGCCCAGGTGACTTTCTTTGTCACTTCCGGTCGCTCTTCACGCCACAGATAGTCGAGTTCCGCTTTCAGCTTATCAAAGCCTTCGCGGGTAATAAGTCGGGTTTTCATGCTATACCGGCCAGAGATACAAAGAGCGACAGTGTAAGACAAAGAGGGCGCGGTAAAAAAGAGTCGGGGAAAGGGTTTTTAAAGGTTAAAAACCCACATTGACTTCCCCGGCGGCGAAAGGGTTAGTGCTGAATACCAAACTGAAGCCAGTAATCTGAAGCCGGTCAAAAGGTACGGTACTTATTTTCCGGTTTGGGTCGCCGTGGTGGTCGAGGTGCCGGTGCTGTGACCGTCACCGCCGCCGCCGCCCATGGTGGCCAGTGCTACGCCCAGCAGGGCGGCGACTGCACCCACACCGATGGCGTTAGAGTTACCTTGTGCTGTTGTTGTTGCTGCTGCGCCGGCGGCTTCACCGGTGGCTGTTGCAGCATAACCTGGGCTAACGCTGCTGAATGCCAGCGCGCTCAGCAGTAAAATTGTTTTTTTCATTGTGTTTTCCCCGTTGAGACATCGAATGTTGCCTGAGCAGTCTGGTTGAAAACGGAGAAGGCGAAAAGTTGGCTTTACTGATTGATTTAAAGGGCTTTAATTTAAACTGGCCTTGCGGATGGCACCGCTGAAACTAATCCGAGAGAAGCGTGAGGCGTTAGGCGGGTTTGCTGGAATATTATGCTGCCTGGTTGCTGTTGAGGTAGATTATCTGGAGCTTATCTACAATGATGGCTGCTCATTAAGTCAAATTATCTGCTAACTCACTGAATTGATTGATTGATTAAAAACTGGCTCGCTTCTGACGCCAGTGATACAGAGAAACACGGCCGTTTTTTCAGATTTGCCGTATCAGGGGCCGGGCGAGGGTAAACGTGTTAAAACGGGCTCGAAATCGCCTTAAATCAAATATAAGCTCCTGTTTAATATGCTTTGTAACAATTTTGGCTAGAATATAAACCAATAATGACTGTCACTATAAGGCAACTTTTTTTAACAATGCTGGCTCAGGCAATAGCGCCTTTGGGAGTTGAAAATGCAAGAGAACTACAAAATTCTGGTCGTTGATGATGATATGCGTCTGCGCGCATTGCTTGAACGCTATCTCACCGAGCAGGGCTTTCAGGTACGCAGTGTCGCTAATGCCGAGCAGATGGATCGTCTGTTAACCCGCGAATCCTTTCATCTGATGGTGCTCGACCTGATGTTGCCAGGCGAAGATGGTCTCTCTATCTGCCGTCGTCTGCGCAGTCAGAGCAACCCGATGCCGATTATTATGGTAACCGCCAAGGGTGAAGAGGTGGATCGTATCGTGGGGCTGGAGATCGGCGCTGACGACTATATTCCCAAACCGTTTAACCCGCGTGAGCTGCTGGCGCGTATTCGCGCAGTGCTGCGTCGTCAGGCCAATGAATTGCCAGGTGCGCCGTCGCAGGAAGAGGCGATTATTGCTTTCGGTAAATTCAAACTTAATCTCGGCACCCGCGAGATGTTCCGCGAAGATGAGCCGATGCCGCTGACCAGCGGTGAGTTTGCGGTGCTGAAAGCGCTGGTCAGCCACCCTCGTGAGCCGCTGTCACGCGACAAGCTGATGAACCTGGCGCGTGGCCGTGAATACAGTGCCATGGAACGTTCGATTGACGTCCAGATCTCCCGCCTGCGTCGCATGGTGGAAGAGGATCCTGCGCATCCGCGTTATATCCAGACCGTCTGGGGTCTGGGCTACGTCTTTGTGCCGGACGGCAGTAAAGCATGAAGCGACTGCGCTTCTCGCCACGTAGTTCGTTTGCCCGCACCCTGCTGCTGATCGTTACCCTGCTGTTTGTCAGCCTGGTAACGACCTATCTGGTGGTGCTGAACTTCGCCATTCTTCCCAGTCTGCAACAGTTCAATAAGGTGCTCGCGTACGAAGTCCGTATGCTGATGACCGACCGGTTGCAACTGGAAGATGGCACGCAGCTGGAAGTGCCACCAGCGTTTCGCCGGGAAATCTACCGCGAACTGGGGATCTCGCTCTACACCAATGCAGCAGCAGAGGAGAGCGGATTGCGCTGGGCGCAGCATTATGAATTCCTGAGTGAGCAGATGGGGCAGCAGCTTGGCGGTCCGACCGATGTGCGGGTTGAGGTTAACAAAAACTCGCCAGTGGTCTGGCTGAAAACCTGGCTGTCGCCCGATATCTGGGTGCGGGTGCCGCTGACTGAGATTCATCAGGGCGACTTCTCGCCGCTGTTCCGCTACACCCTGGCGATTATGTTGCTGGCGATTGGCGGTGCCTGGCTGTTTATCCGCATCCAGAACCGGCCACTGGTGGATCTGGAGCACGCTGCCCTGCAGGTCGGGCGCGGGATTATCCCGCCGCCGCTGCGCGAATATGGCGCGTCAGAAGTGCGATCGGTAACCCGCGCCTTTAACCAGATGGCGGCCGGTGTGAAGCAGCTGGCAGATGACCGCACGCTGTTAATGGCGGGCGTCAGCCATGATTTACGTACGCCGCTGACCCGCATTCGTCTCGCCACCGAGATGATGAGCGAGCAGGATGGCTATCTGGCCGAATCGATTAACAAAGATATCGAAGAGTGCAACGCCATCATCGAACAGTTTATCGACTACCTGCGCACCGGTCAGGAGATGCAGACCGAGCGCGCCGACCTGAACAGCGTGCTGGGTGAAGTGGTGGCGGCGGAAAGTGGCTACGAGCGTGAAATCGAAAATGCGGTGATGCCGGAAGAGTTAATGCTGGATATCAACCCGCTGTCGATTAAGCGCGCGCTGGCTAACCTGGTGGTCAACGCCGCACGCTACGGCAATGGCTGGATCAAAGTCAGCAGCGGACGGGAACTGCATCGCGCCTGGTTCCAGGTGGAAGATGATGGACCTGGCATCAAGCCGGATCAGCTGGCGCATCTGTTCCAGCCGTTTGTGCGGGGCGACAGCGCCCGCAGCACCAGCGGAACCGGTCTCGGCCTGGCGATTGTACAGCGGATTATCGATGCCCATCAGGGCTCGCTGGAGATTGGCGAGAGCGAACGCGGAGGCTTGCGTATTCGTGCCTGGTTGCCGTTAGTGGAAACGATGGCGCTGAGCCACAACAATGGCAGCAACAGCATCTCAAACTGATAAACGCGGCGCGGCAGTATCCCTGCCGCGCCGGTTCTTTTAGCGTTGCGGACCGGCTTTCACCAGCGCAGCACCTGCGGCGTTATCTGTATACTTGTCGAAGTTATCAATAAAGCGCTGTGCCAGACCTTCGGCGGCAGCGGTCCACTTCTCTTCACTTTCCCAGCTACGACGCGGATCGAGCGTGTCACTGTCCAGCTCGCCCAGCGCAACCGGCATCTGCAGATTAAAGATTGGCAGCGTTTCTGTCGGTGCGTCATCCAGCTCACCCGCCAGGATTGCATTGATAATGGCGCGGGTATTCTTCAGTGAGATGCGTTTGCCGCTGCCGTTCCAGCCGGTATTCACCAGATAAGCCTGCGCACCGGACGCCTCCATCCGCTTCACCAGCACTTCAGCGTACTGCGTCGGATGCAGCGTCAGGAATGCCGCGCCAAAACAGGCGGAGAAGGTCGGGGTCGGTGCTGTCACGCCACGCTCGGTGCCGGCCAGTTTGGCGGTGAAGCCTGACAGGAAATGATACTGCGTCTGCTCCGGCGTCAGACGTGAAACCGGGGGCAGCACGCCAAACGCATCGGCGGTCAGGAAAATCACTTTCTTCGCGTGGCCCGCTTTTGAGACCGGCTGCACAATATTGTCGATGTGATTGATTGGATAGGAGACGCGAGTATTTTCCGTTTTGCTGCCGTCGGCATAATCGACGCTGCCATCTTTGCGCACCACCACATTTTCCAGCAGCGCATTGCGGCGAATGGCGCGGTAGATCTCCGGTTCAGCCTGCTCAGAAAGGTTGATGGTTTTGGCGTAGCAGCCGCCCTCAAAGTTAAACACGCCATCATCGTCCCAGCCGTGCTCATCATCGCCGATCAGTTGGCGGTCAGGATCGGTGGAGAGCGTAGTTTTACCGGTGCCAGAGAGACCAAAGAAGACCGCCACATCCCCCGCTTTACCAACGTTAGCTGAACAGTGCATCGAGGCAATACCTTTCAGCGGCAGCAGGTAGTTCATGATGGCGAACAGACCTTTCTTCATCTCGCCGCCGTACCAGGTTCCGCCAATCAACTGCATGCGTTCCGTGAGATTGAAGGCGACAAAGTTTTCTGAGTGCAAACCCTGCGTCTGCCAGTCAGGATTGGTGCATTTGGCCCCGTTCATCACCACAAAATCGGGCGTGAATTCGGCCAGCTCAGCGTCGGTGGGCTGGATGAACATGTTCTTAACGAAGTGTGCCTGCCAGGCCACTTCGGTGACGAAACGTACGCTCAGACGTGAATCGGCATTGGCACCACAGAAGGCATCCACCACAAACAGACGCTTACCTGAAAGCTGGCGGGTAACGCAGCTTTTCAGTGCGCTCCAGGTCTCCTGCGACAGGGGCTGATTGTCGTTTTTGCCGGTGCCCTGGTCGTTCCACCACAGGGTATCGCGCGTGGTGTCGTCACGCACAATGTACTTATCCTTTGGCGATCGCCCGGTGAAAATCCCGGTGTCTACTGCAATCGCGCCGCTCTGCGTCAGGGTGCCACGAGCAAAACCTTCGAGGTCCGGGCGCATCTCTTCCTGAAAAAGCGTGTCGTAATCAGGGTTGTAAACCACTTCCGTGGTATCCACGATGCCCAAAGCGGCAAGGTCTTGCGAGGTCAGGCCGTTAACGCGCATTTTACTGCTCCTTAAATCGGTGTCTGTTCTGCAAAGCAGAGATAGGTTGGGATCGTGCCACCTGCTGTTGAATCGGGTGCAGCGAATGACTGAACGTCTACTGCGCTTCGTCACGACAGCCTGCAAAGATCACCGGGCTGTTCAGGGCATCTGCCTCTGGCTTCCAGGCGTTTGCACGATCGCGCGCAGTTTACTCTTCTGCGTTAAGGGAAAAAGGGCAGTGATCTAAAAATGCGACTCAGGGCGCGTTAAGGCTATGTTTCGAACGTTTAAAAGATGTTATGAAAGTAAAAAAAGATAATTTGTCTGAAAAATTATGGGGATAGGCAGGAGATATGGGGAAGGGGCGGCAGAAGCCGCCCGATAAATCAGTGCAGTCGGTCGTTATTTACAAGAGAGTGGCTGCGGATACCGGCAATGTCTACGGCGTCAAACACATAGTTTGAACCGCAGTAGTCGCAGTGCATGTCGATTTTGCCATCTTCCGCGATGATCTCATCCACCTCTTCCTGCGGCAGCGTGGTCAGTACTTCGCCACAGCGTTCACGTGAGCAGGTGCATTTGTAGATCACCGGCTGCGGATCGTAAAGGGTGACCTCTTCCTGATGATAAAGACGCCACAGCGCTTCATTCGCAGGCAGATCGATCAGCTCTTCAGTTTTGATGGTTTCGGTCAATGTTGCCAGATGGTCGAAGACCTCTTGCTCCGTATCCTGCGCGGGCAGCACCTGCAGCAGAATACCGGCGGCGCCTTTGTCGCTGGTGCGAATAAACAGCCGCGTTGGCAGTTGCTCTGAGCGCATGAAGTAATCTTCCAGGCACTCCGCCAGCGTTTCACCTTCCAGCCCGACCACACCCTGATAACGTTCACCCTTTTCAGGGGAAATGGTGATCACCAGATAGCCATTTCCCACCATGCTTTTCAGGGTGCTGTCGTCCGGGATGTCGCCTTTGATACGTGCCACACCGCGCAACTCCTGGTTGTTGTTACCGTTGATCACCGCCAGCGATAGCGGACCGTCACCCTGCAGCTGTACGGTGATTTCGCCATCAAACTTCAGTGTGGCGGTCAGCAGGCTGGTGGCGACCAGCATCTCACCCAGCAGCGTTTTAACCGGTGCCGGATAGTCATGGTTTTTCACGGTTTCACGCCAGGTGTCAGAGACGTTCACCAGCTCACCGCGCACGGCGGCATTTTCAAACAGATAACGATGCAGTTGATCCTGGACTGACATATTTTTTTCTCTCACTGGAACGGAGCGATGGCGCGTCAGCTAAGACGGCATTATTCATCACCCGATAATTTAAACTTCATCAAATCGCGACGCTCTTTCTTGTCAGGTCGCCGATCGGGATGGGGCATAGTCAGCGCATTCATTTTGCGCGCCTGCGCCATTTTTTCGCGTTTTTCAATGCTGGCATCGGTTTCGCGATAGAGCTGCTGGGCCTCGCTGGCGGGACGGCGCTGAGCGCTGATGTCCGCTACGACCACGGTGCGCTCATCGTTGCCCTGACGCAGGGTCAGCTCCGCATTCAGCTCCACCAGCTTGCCGGGTTTGCTGCGCTGGCCGTTGTAATGCACTTTGCCGCCTTCAATCATCTCCCGCGCAATCGCGCGGGTTTTGTAAAAGCGCGCGGCCCACAGCCATTTGTCGAGGCGGACTTCTTCGCTGCTTTTCTCTTTCATTGCTGCTCCTGACTGAGATCAGCGTCCGGTAATCGCTGGTGGCGCGATGACGCTGAAAAATTTGCTCAGGACGACCCGAAGCGGGGTTCCGTACGCCTAAGCACTCGCCAATACCCCATAACGTCGCAGCATCCAGAATCACGTCGTTATCGTCGATAAACAGCGTGCGCTACACAGAAAAGCCGGTGTGCTGTTGTACCGCCTGCCATAAACGTTGGTCTTCTTTCGGATACCCAAAAGTATGGGTGGAAAGTAATAAATCAAGGTGTGGCGCAAAACCTGTCTGCGCCAGTTTGACGTCAAGATTGTAAGGGTGCGCGTTGGTCAGCAGGATGGTGGACTTGCCCGCGCGGCGCAGAGCCTGCCAAAAAGACAGTGTATCCTCTCGTCGCAGCGCGACCTGGCTGCGCATCGCCCAGCTCATGGCACGGATGTCCAGCGCCAGCGCCTCTGCCCAGTAATCCAGACAATACCAGTTTAGCGTATGGGCGACGGCCTGATACTTTTCCGTGATGATCGCATCGGCTTCCGTCCGGGTGATACCGCGTTGCTGGCTAAGTTGTTCAGGCACATGATCCAGCCAGAAGTGACGATCAAATGCCAAACCCAGCAGCGTGCCATCCATGTCGAGCAGCACGGTATCAATCTCAGACCCATTGAGCATGCGGGGGGGCACCCTGTAAAAAAACCGGGCGACAGGGTAGCACAGAAGGGCAGGGCTCAGAATATCGGGCGCACGCTCTGCAAAGTGCCGAGGTTGTGATTGAAACACTTGTCGTAGTATTGCTGGATATCGGCCATGCGCTGACGATTACGGTGCACACGGCGTAACGCCAGTAGTCCATTGATCACACCACAGGTCAGCAGCACCAGCAGCAGCAGTACGGTGCCGAGATAGCGCCACTGCGCCATGGCATCCGGTTCATTGTGCAGTGCGATGTGCCGCGTGCCGTTGGCATCCGTTGAAATGCTGGTGATGATTCCGCTGGCGCTGAAGGGCGTGTGCAGCAGCAGGGCAGAGATACGCTGCAACTCGCGCCACTGTGATGGCGGATCGAGATCAAACAGCGACACGGTAGGCTGTGGCTGATTCACCAGCTGGCGACCCTCGTCGCTGACGATCAGGAACCCCCCTGGCGGTGGGCTATTGAGATTTTCTGCCGCCCGACGGGTTTCGCGGAAAAAGAAGGTAGAGGTAGCCGTATTCACCAGGTTTTCCAGTGCTTCCGCACTGACCGGCCGCAGCAGCACGTTCATGCCGTTTAGCTGGCCGGAATCTGCCCGGCGCATCAGCGCTTCCCAGTCTTTGGCATTGCCCAGGTTTACCAGCGCATTTTTCAGGCGCATACAATCCTGTGGCTGATTACAGAGATCCTGGGTTTTCATCACCAGGTCGGAGAAGTCATCCAGCAGGATCATCCCGGACTTCTGAATCGCGGACGCCAGCTGCGGATTCAGTTTGGGATCGGTATTGGTCTCAGGATGCAGCTGCTTTGTGGTGGTATCCAGCAGGGCAGCGGCTTTATCAATGATGTCCGATTGTGGCTGCGGCAACGGCGTTGCGTTATTCCAGTAAACCGCCGAGCAGTCGAACGGCATATAAGCGTAGCTCCGGTTGCTCTGATAATTGTCCGGCACCGAACACATGCCAGTACCGCTTACCTTGAGATTGTCACCAATGTTCAGGGCCACGCTGCTGAGTTTATCGACGCTGCTGACCTCCAGGCTGTCGGTGCCCCTGGCCCAGGCCAGACTGAGCTTGATGGGCATGCCGAGCGGGATCCAGGTGACCAGCATGGTCAGCACCATTAGCGAGCCACAGGCCAACACCACGTTCTTCCGCCAGCGCTGAATAGGAAAGTTTTTGACTTCATCCTGCAGCGACAAAAAGCGACCCTGACGTACTACCTGACGGTTGAGGTAGATCTCCACATCGGTCACCTGGCCGAGATCATGTGCCACATAAGGCTGCCAGTGCGGGGGATAGGCGAGGTCAATAATTCCCAGCGTGATGTTGCTCTGCTCCTGGTTCGATTCACTGAACAGTCCCCAGCGCTTTGGCGCGCCGCGCAGACAGTGTATGTCACGCAGGCCGCGCTCACCGGGAATGCGACAGAGCAGCCACAGGCTGGCGGCAATCATTAATGCACCCGTCAGCACCAGCCAGATCATCAGAGTGGCGGGCACAAAGAGGCTGAAGAAGAACAGTAAGAAGGCAAGGGAGATCATCACCGCTTCACGCGTGCCGTCTGGCCGCGACAGGCGATACTCTTCCGCTGTCTCTTTGCGCACCTGCAGCAGTTCGACGTTTTCCTTTTCCGCTTTTCGGATCGAGGCGTTGGTCGACACCGGACGCATCAGCGTTGGCAGTGATTGCTGATCCACGGCGTAATCCACCAGCGAGTGGCCATTCAACGAGATCACCAGCGGAATAGATTGGGTGCGGATTAACTCAACGTAGTTTTCGTCGGTGATGTACTGCTCCCATAGTGGCGGCAGATGAACTTCAACTTCATCAAGGTAGTAGCGCCATTTATGGGGATCGTCCGTTGAGAGGCCGTAGCGGGTAATCGCGCGGGTCACCGGATAGACATTGTTGCTCTGCGCCGTCAGCGTCAGACGTTCAGACGCGCTGCGCTTATCGGTAGTGACCGTGGTTCGGGGCTGCTTCTCCAGTGCGGCGACATACTTATCAACCGCCTCACGCTCCTGAGCCGAGAGTTTACGGCAGGGCGGACTGATAAATGGCAGAGGTTTCGCCAACGGCGGCCGATGCCGCATAGCGTACCAGAACCCAATGCCTGCCAGGATTGAACAGGCCAGCACTATGGCCAGGATCATAAAGATTGTGCTCATGCTCTGCTCAATTCAGCCAAAATGCTGCCTTCACTTTTAAACTGACGCTCCCGGTTATGCTCACTATAAAAGAGACATTCCGGAAGATTATATAACCCTGAGGAGTCAGACACCCGATGAGATAGTGCCAGCGTATATCTGATTAGCATTTTTTAAACCCTGCCTTGCCCGAATGGTAACCGGCTCAGACTGGATTAAATATCGGTATTATCTGAAACTTATCGCAGCATATTGACTAATGCAAATTTAGTCTTAACTGATAACCAAAGGCTGTTATTCAATCGCTGTAATCTATGCAACGATAACGTCACAGTCTGACTGTCGCACAATTGCCTGTGGTTAGGTATGCTAATTCGCTACTGATAGCCGGCGCAGAATAATTTGAGGCTGATATGAAAATTCCAAAAAAACCTGACATCCTCAATATCACCGCCGTGGCGCGTTCACGATTATTCACCATTGAATCAGTCGATCTGGCTTTCAGCAATGGTGCGCGTCGCGTTTATGAGCGGATGAAGCCCTCAGAACGCGAAGCGGTGATGATTGTGCCGATTATTGATGACCACCTAATCCTGATTCAGGAATATGCTGTCGGACTGGAAACCTACGAACTTGGTTTCCCGAAAGGGCTGATTGATTCAGGTGAAACTGTGAATGAAGCGGCTGTTCGCGAACTAAAAGAAGAGGTCGGTTTTGGTGCCGAACAGCTGACAACGCTGGGCAGGCTCACCATGGCACCCTCCTACTTTTCCAGCAAAATGAACATCGTGGTGGCGGAAGGTCTTTACGCCGACAAGCTGGAAGGCGATGAGCCAGAGCCGCTGATTGTTCACCGCTGGCCGCTGAGCGATATGCTGTCGCTGCTTGAAGAGCCCGATTTTCGCGAGGCACGTAATGTCAGTGCGTTATTTATGGCGCGCGAATGGCTGGTAAAACAGGGGCGGCTGAGTTACTGACAGAGAGAGGGGTCAGCAAGCAAACGCGCCGGCCAGCCGGCGCGTTTTGCGTTATTCAGTAACTACTTTTTCCTGTGCGGCTGATGTGCGTTTCAGGAGTGGTGCGATCAACAGATAAACCACGCACGCTACGAGAATTGAATTGAGCACCGGTACACCGCGCTCAATCAGCAGACCGGTGGCACCGCCCGCGATGCTGGCAATCAGTGCGGGCCAGCCGATGAGCTGCGAGTTTGCCGGTAAGGCATTGCTATTGCGGCTCAGCGCCAGCGTCTGGCGGTCAGTTTTCAGTACATAGTAGTCAATGATCATTACGCCCAGTACTGGCGGAAAGATGACTCCCAGGAGTTCCAGAAAATCGACAAAACGATCAAGAATCCCAAGAATTGAACAGAGTGTGCCGAGCAGGCCGAGCAGCAGCGTAATCACAGGATAACGCGGCTTATAGCCAGTTACGCCTTCAATCGCGTTGGCGATGCCCAGCGTTGACGAGTAGAGATTCAGGTCGTTAATGCGCAGGGTAGAAAAGACCACAACCAGCAATCCCAGGGAGCTGGTGGTTTGCGTAATAATCGTGATGATGTCTGAGGTCTGCAGTTCTCTGGCGATTAGAATCGCCAGGCCATTAATCCCATATTCTCCCGCCAGAATGGTCAGCAGCGTAATGGCGAAGACATCTTTACCGCTACGTGAGAAACGCGTCAGGTCGGGAGTCATCAGACTGGCCAGGATTGCACCGCCAATCACCATGGTAATGGCGGCGCTCACGGTAATGGTTTCGCTCGCGATAACCGGCGGTGTGCTCTGGCCAGACTGACCGTGGAACGCGTGCCAGAAAATCCAGCCGACCAGCATGATGAACAGCGGAACTGCAATGCGCGCAGTAAAGCGCAGAGCCTTAAAGCCAAAGGTAACCAGTAACGTCAGAACAGTTCCTGAAAGCGCTGCCGACGCTGCAAAGTTGAGTTTGCCGTTCAGGGCATAGCTCAGCGAACGGGCGAAAACGGCATTCTGAATGCCGAACCAGCCCAGCAGGCTGACTGCGACCAGCAGACCAATGAACACTGAGCCGTGGCGACCAAAACCACACCAGCGAGCCAGCAGACTGCCCGGCAGTCCCTCGCGCATTCCCGCATAGCCGAGTGCGAAGGTCAACACGCCAAATAGCAGACTGGCCAGCGTGATCGCGGTAAATGCCTCGCCGGGCGTCATACTGTTGCCCAGAACCGCGCCAAGCATAAACTGATCCAGTGCAGTCAACATGCCCATATGCACAATAGCGACGCTCAGCAGTGAAAGCCTTTTATTTGCAGGCACAGGGCTCAGAGGATAATCATCAAATTTACTCACAACAGGGTTTCCTTACCGGTTTATATGTAAATAACGCCTGTGCTGAGAAACCTCTCTGGCAGATAATTCTCCAGTGATTCCGCACGGCAGTAGCTCTCAAATTGTTGTAGCGAATGCACACCTGCTTTTTGATAAAGCGTGGTGATACGGTTACCGATAGTTTTTACACTGAGGTCATAGATGCGGGCGATCTCTTTCGCGCTGAATCGCCGCAGCAGCAGGAAAATGACATCCAGCTCAGCGGGGGTAAACAGGGGATGATCCAGGCGCGTCGTCAATACAGAAGATTTTTTGGGATCGATAAAGCTCATTGCCGTAAGGTTATCGACCGGACGTGCATTCCAGATGCAGCCCAGCCACTGCTTTCGATTATCGAATACAGGATATTTTTCGCTGATAAAAGGAGAGAGATAATTGTTGCCATACCAGTAGTGGGTTTCGATCACGGCCACGCTGCTGTTATTCAATTTTACCTGCTGATCGTGCTCGCAAAATTTATCGGCGCAATCACTCCAGCGCGTGGGAAACTCACTGTCTCTTTTCCCCTCTAATAAATAACTCCTGGGCGTGGCGGTATACATTCTTGCAGCTTCATTCATATAAAGATGCTGTGATGCTGCATTCTTAAAACCCCAGGGCGTCGGTAATAAATCCATGGTGGTGGCGAATGCAGAAATAAATTCATCAATACTTTGGTATGGGCTATCCATGGCGCCTCGCTGAAAGCATTCAGATTATAATCTCTTTGCCAGATAATAACGTGCGTAGCGCTGCGCATATCCATCATGTTCGCCATAGACGTGATAACCCAGTTTTTCGTAAAAACCACGCGCCTGGAAACTTAACGTGTCAACGACGGACATATGGCAGCCTCGATTGCGCGCTTCCTCTTCCGCTGCCTGCATCAGCTGACGGCCGGTGCCATGCAGCCGCCAGGCATCTTCTATCCATAAATAATGAATATCCAGCGTGCCACACCAGGTATGGGCTAACAGGCCGCCCTGGATATTTTTCTGGTCGTCATACAGGATAACATTTAGCGTTTTCATATTGATGTCAGCAAAGCGTCCATTATGCTGCCAGAGTTGCTGAATAATATATTCTTCAGTCTGAGGGTCTTGCGTATGGCCCACTTTAATTTCCATATATAAACGTATCCATGGGTGATTGAATCAAAATAGAGGTTATCAGGCTTTCTATTCTTATCATGATGATAAGCGATGCGCAAGGGTTAATATCCCTCCTGTTATTGCGCGCAGTTAATATTAAGCTGGCTACCGTTGTTCAGCTGACATGTCAATAATCATATTTGCTGGCATCAGGGAAGACCAGGCTAATCATGGCGATATAATAACAATATTCCTTTTCGGTTCAGTTTCTGAATCGCTTCATACACATTGCTTTTTATTATCACACTGAATTAATGCCGATCGCTTAGGGCGATCGGCATTTTTCTCAGCAATAGAGGGGGCTATCTTTCCGGCCTATATTTCTTTTTTTCCGTTCCGGCTGACTCAGTTGCTCAGCCACGAAAAGCATTGCCTGTTTCATCAGGATAAACGGGCCGATAAAAAAGGCTGATCACTTCGAGTGACCAGCCTCAGATATTTCACATTGCAGATATCACATCAGAACAGCTCGTGACTTTCGCCGTTATCCATAATGGTCGTACCCACATCATGAACCGAATATTCGGTTGGCTGGGTGCCATTGATGAAGTACTCCTGACGGGTGTTGCCCCCCCCATTTGCCAGCTTGCCGGTGTTGCGATCAATAGTGACCGTAACCACCCCATCCGGCGGCGTTAACGGCTGCACCGGTACACCCTCCAGCGCATGCTTCATGTATTCATCCCATGCTGGTTGCGCACTCTTCGCGCCGCCCTCATAGCCTGAAATCTGGTCAGGAATGGCACCGGAGAGCGTGCTGCGGCCCAGATTGCGGCGCGCATCATCAAAGCCGATCCAGACTGAAGTGACCACGCCGGGGCCGTATCCAGAGAACCAGGCATCTTTCGAGCTGTTGGTGGTACCGGTTTTACCGCCGATATCATTACGCTTGAGGTCACGCCCGGCACGCCAGCCGGTGCCCATCCAGCCCGGTTCGCCAAAGATGTTGCTATTCAGCGCGCTCTTGATCAGGAAGGTGAGCGGGGTATTGATCACGTGTGGTGCATATTGCTGATCACCCTGTTGGGCCTGAGCGGGAACCTGTTCCAGTTCAGGCTGAGGAACCGCCTGATTCTGGTTGTTATTAGAGGCAGCAACGTTCTCGACGCTCTCTTCATTCAACGCCAGCGCTTTTTTTGTCTCACCATAGATCACCGGCAGATTGCACTGTGGACAGGCGATTTTCGGTTTCTCTTCAAATACCTTGCCGCCCTGTTCGTTCTCAATCCGGGTGATGAAGTAAGGATCGACCAGGAAGCCGCCATTCGCCATCACGGAATAGCCGCGTACCACCTGTAACGGTGTGAACGACGCCGCACCTAATGCCAGCGACTCAGTGTGAACAATGTTTTGTGCCGGGAAACCAAAGCGCTGCAGATACTCTGCGGCGTAATCCACGCCCATCGCACGCATCGCACGCACCATCACCACGTTTTTCGACTGGCCCAGTCCCTGGCGGAGACGAATGGGACCATCATACGTTGGCGGTGAGTTCTTGGGACGCCAGTCAGCACCCGCACCCGCATCCCAACGTGAAATCGGGACATCATTAAGGATCGAAGCGAGCGTCAGCCCGCGATCCATAGCGGCGGTATAGAGGAAAGGTTTGATGTTAGAACCGACCTGGCGCAGCGCCTGAGTCGCGCGGTTAAACATGCTCTGGTTAAAGGCGAAACCGCCCACCAGCGCGCGCACTGCACCATCATTGGGATCCAGTGAAACCAGCGCCGAGTTCACATCCGGCACCTGGCCCAGCCACCAGTCATCACCGACTTTACGCACCCAGATTTGCTGGCCTGCCTGCAATACCTGCGTGACGCTTTTCGGCGTCGGACCCTGTACGGTGTCAGACTTATAAGGACGCGCCCAGCGCACACCAGCTAATGCCAGCGACACATTGCTGCCATCTTTCAGCATCACGGTCGCTTCATCGCTTCGCGCTTCCGTAACTACAGCCGGATAGAGCGGACCATAGACTGGCAGTGCCTTCAGCGCTTTCTCAATTTTCGTCTGATCCCAGGCGGGTTCACCCACTTTCCACAGCACGCTGGTCGGGCCGCGATAGCCATGACGCATATCGTAGGCCATGACGTTATTGCGTACCGAGGTCTGAGCGGCTTCCTGCAGGCGGCGAGTCACGGTGGTGTAGACCTTGTAACCGTCGGTGTAGGCATTTTCACCGTAGCGTTTCACCATCTCCTGACGCACCATCTCACTGAGATAAGGGGCAGAGAAAGCGATTTCCGGGCCGTGATACTTCGCCACCAGCGGCGTATTACGTGCCTCATCATACTGCTGCTGCGTGATGTAATGCTGATCCAGCATACGCGCCAGCACAACATTGCGGCGCGATAGAGCGCGGCCAGGCGAGTAAAGCGGGTTAAAGGTGGAAGGCGCTTTCGGCAGACCGGCAATCATCGCCATTTCACTCAGCGAGAGCTGGTCAACCGGCTTACCAAAATAGACCTGCGAGGCTGCGCCGACGCCATAAGCACGGTAGCCGAGATAGATCTTATTCAGATAGAGCTCAAGAATTTCATCTTTGTTCAGCAACTGCTCAATGCGGATCGCCAGGAACGCTTCCTTTATTTTACGCATCAGAGTGCGTTCCGGGCTCAGGAAGAAGTTACGGGCTAGCTGCTGAGTGATGGTACTTGCACCCTGCGAGGCATGACCGGAGACCAGCGCAATGCTGGCCGCGCGGAAAATACCCACCGGATCAACACCGTGGTGCTCATAAAAACGGCTGTCTTCGGTCGCAATAAACGCTTTCACCATCACAGGTGGCACTTGCTGCAGAGTCAAAGGGATACGGCGCATTTCGCCATACTGGGCGATTAGATCGCCCTCGGCGCTGTAAACCTGCATAGGGGTTTGCAAACGCACATCTTTCAGCGTGTTCACGTCGGGCAGCTGTGGCTCTATATATTTGTATAAACCATAAATCGAGCCAGCTCCCAACAGAATGCAACACACTGTAAGGATCAATAGATACTTTACGAACTTCACCTGGAATTTCCCATCTGTTGTCGTTTGAGCAGTTTATAAACAACCGCGCGGTAGTATAAAGGCAAGCCAGACGCTTTGATATGTCCATTTTCCCGGACGATAAGGAGATCGCGCGCATGGCTTTTCATACCTGGCAAATTGGGCTGGATATTCAGAATAGGCAGATTTGCGCCCTGGCCCTCCAGCCTCGTCGTGATGGCTGGCAACTGCGCCACTGGTGGCAGCAGCGGCTGCCGCAAGATACGTTAAGAAACGGCGTGCTGCAATCTTCGCCTGAATTACTGGCGGCTTTAACGGCCTGGCGTCAGCGGTTACCACGCCGTTATTCGCTGCGGGTCGGACTGCCAGCCCAACTGGTGCTGCAACGTCAGCTTCCCCTGCCCGCGCAGTCGCTGAATGAGCCCGCACTGGGGCACTACGTGCAGGCGGCTGCACGCCGTCTTTTTCCGCTGGAACCTACTGCGCTGGCGCTGGATTATCGACCGGATGTGCAGAGTGGCCAGCTCTGCGTCACGGCAGCAAGGCTGGAGATTATCGATCAGTGGGCGGCACCACTGCTGCAAGCAGGATTAAAGCCACAGGTGTTCGAACTGACCACTGAAGCATTGAAACGGTTAGCCCGACAGGCAGAACTGAAAACTGGCGCGGTGCTGGTTCTGCAACAGGATAACCGCTGGCTCTGGAGCGATACGCACAGCGCTGCTGACACAGGAGAAGTCGCCACGCTGGAGGCGCTGCAGCAGCACGCCTTTCCCGACGCCATTTCTGTTACCTGGTGTACATCCGGTCACGCTGGGCTGCCCGCTAACGCCCTCGTGTTTTCCCCCTTTGATCTGTTTCGTTATAAGCAGCCGCCCTTGCCGGAGAATCCGGGCGCTTTTGCGCTAGCGGCTGGTCTGGCGCTGCGCGATGGAGATGAGTGATGGTGGCGGTTAATCTGCTGCCCTGGCGGCAGCGCCGTCGGCAACAGCAGCAGCGGCAAAGCTTTGTGGTGCTATCACTGATGCTGGGTACCCTGTTACTGGTGGTGATGCAGCAAACCTGGCGGATCCATCTGGCGCATCAAAATGTGGCGAAGGCGAGCAGGGTGCAGCAGCAGGCGCTGGAAAGCGTGGGAGAGCAGTTAGCGCAGCAGAAGCAGTTACTGGCGCAGCTCGCTGTCGTACGAAAACAACAGGCCAGGCATCGCCAGCAGGCTGTCCAGCTGGCAGCCTGGCAGCAGTTCTGGCTTGATTTACCTCTGTTGCTGCCCGACGCCGCCTGGCTGACCCGGCTGGAGAAGCGCGACAGTCGTCTGACACTGGAAGGGCTGGCGCAGGATATGGCAGCGATCCGGCAGTTCCGCCAGCAGTTAACCACCGTCGCCCTATTTAGTCAGGTGAAGCAGGGCGGGGTTAAGCGTCAGGCTGATGGCAGTTATCGGTTTTCACTGCGGGCAGCGGTGCAGGAGGTGAACGATGATTGATCGCTGGTGGCAGATGGACGCTATACCGCGCTACGGCTTGCTTACCGCCTTTTCATCGGGTCTGCTGCTGCTCTCCTGGATTCTGTGGTTGCGGCCACAGCAACAGACGCTGACCGCTGAGCAGCAGGCGCTGTTTGAGTTGACCCGCACCCTGCAGCAGCGCCAGCAAGAGTGGCGTCAGAATCCCGATAATACGCAGTTGCAGGCGCAACTGCAGTCGATGCAGAGCGCCAGGCCTGCATCGGGCGCATCGGGCCGGGCAGTAGAAGAGATCCTGGCGGCACGCCGTAGCCAGCTGGAAGAGTGGCAGCCGGATGCATCCTCCCGCACGCTGACGCTGCATCTGCAGTGGCAGGCGTTTCAGTCGCTTTTTGCTGAGCTTGCTGATGCCGCCGCGCCGTTTCCGGTACATTTCCAGCTGCTGGCCCAGCCGCAGTTCCTGGTGGCTCAACTCTGGCTGGAACCTGAAGATGCGCCATAGACTGCTGATTTTGCTGCTGTGCTGTGGTGGCGTGCTGGCGCGGGATCCGTTCCGGCCTGTTACCGGTTCAGTCTGTGAGGCGTCAGTGGAACCTCTTACCGGCTGGCGTCTGCAGGGGATTATTGGCCGGGAGGCGCATTTCAATGCCTGGCTGCTGAGCCCGCAGGGAGAGAGCATCACAGCCCGCAGTGGCAAGCCATTTCCATTAGCACCCTGGCAACTGGCTGAGATGACTCGCCGCAGCATCACCTTAGCGGTGCCGAAAAGCTGCACCGCACAACAGACTGCATTTTATTTAAAAGGACGTTCGCATGATAAGGATAGCCACCCTGCTGCTGGCCTTAAGCTGCCTGTTCCCCGTTTACGCCGCTGATGAGGAGCCCCTCAGCCTGACTTTTGATAACGCGCCAGTAGAGCGTATTTTGCAGGCGCTGGCTGACTATCAGCAGATCAATCTGATGATTGCGCCAGAGGTTGAAGGTTCGTTATCACTGCGGCTGGATAACCTGCCCTGGCATCAGGCGCTGGACCTGGTGGCGCGCATGGCAAAGCTGACGCTAATTGAACAGGATAATGTCCTGCTGGTCTATCCAGAGAGCTGGCAGCAGGCTCAGTATCACGCACGGCAGGCTGAGCAGCAGGAGCGGTTGCAACAGATGCCTTTGCAGCAGCGCGCCGTGATATTGCGCTACGCCAGCGCCAGTGAGGTGCATGCCAGTCTGCTGAGTGAGCGACAGTCGCTGATGACGCCGCGCGGCAGCGTAACGGTCGACAAACGCACCAACGCCCTGTTACTGCGTGATACTGCGGCAGCGTTGAAAGAGACGGAGCGTTGGATACGGGCGCTGGACCTGCCACTGGAACAGATTGAGCTGTCGGCTCACATCGTCACCATCAGCGAAGAGCATCTGCAGGAACTGGGTGTGAAGTGGGGATTGCAGGCAGGTGACGCCGCAGTAACAGACATCCTGCATCATCCCCGGCTGGATATTCCGCTGGCGGTGAATTCCCCTGGCATCAGCGTAGGTATGTCGCTGGCGCGCATCGGGGGTCAGCTTCTGGATCTGGAGTTAAGTGCGCTGGAGCAGGAGAACCAGGTTGAAATCATCGCCAGTCCGCGTCTCTTGACCTCACATCAGCAGACCGCTTCGATTAAGCAGGGCACTGAAATTCCCTATGAAGTATCGGCGGGAAACAGCGGCGCCACCAGTATTGAGTTTAAAGAAGCGGTGCTAGGCATGGAGGTGACACCGACAATTTCCGGCAATGGCCGCATTCAGCTGAAAATCCATATCAGTCAAAATATGCCGGGGCGTAGCATCAAAACCGGCGATAGTGACATATTATCCATTGATAAACAGGAAATTGAGACTCAGGTCACGGTCAGTGACGGGCAAACATTGGCGTTAGGCGGTATCTTTCAGCAGCAGCGTACCCGTGGACAGAATCAGGTGCCGCTGCTGGGAAATGTGCCGCTGATTGGTGGGTTGTTTCGCCAGCAATCTGAGCAACGCAAAAAAAGAGAGCTGGTGATCTTCATTACACCGCGATTGGTCAGGGAAGCAGCGCTTACGGCTGGATAAAACGGAAAATGCGTCCCTTAAGGCCATCTGCGTTGACGCAGGAGAGGAATTAGCTTACAAGGTTTAGCGATTTTCAATACGGTGTAACCGTCTATGCTGGGTAAATCCTGGCAAACAGATCAGAAAACTCCTCTGTAAGCAGCGTTGTAAAGACGCAGCGCTGGCGCGTTACAGTTTCGCGAACACAGGCCAATTCAGAAATGGATGTGCTGAAGGCAATATAATCGGTTGCCAAACAGCCTTGAGTGTTGAGATAATTTTTCATCTGACTCTTGCTAACGCTCATGAGGTCTCAGTTCCTGTCCCGCCAGCAAACGCTGAACGCGGGGTATCATTAACGAATTCTTAGTAATACCGACAAAATGGCAGAGAAACGCAATATCTTTCTGGTTGGGCCGATGGGTGCCGGCAAAAGCACTATTGGCCGTCAGTTGGCTCAGCAACTCAACATGGAGTTCTTCGATTCCGATCAGGAAATTGAGCGACGCACCGGAGCGGATGTGGGCTGGGTTTTTGATGTCGAAGGCGAAGCTGGCTTTCGCGATCGCGAAGAAAAAATCATTAACGAACTGACCGAGAAGCAAGGCATCGTCCTGGCGACAGGCGGTGGTTCCGTCAAATCCCGGGAAACGCGTAATCGTCTCTCAGCCCGCGGTGTTGTGGTTTATCTTGAAACCACCATCGAGAAGCAACTGGCGCGCACTCAACGTGACAAAAAACGTCCGTTGCTGCAGGTGGATTCACCGCCGCGTGAAGTGCTCGAAGCGCTGGCTGGCGAACGTAACCCGCTCTACGAAGAGATCGCCGATGTAACCATTCGTACAGATGATCAGAGTGCGAAAGTGGTGGCGAATCAGATTATCCACTTGTTGGAAAAAAGTTGATCCAACGTTCGAAGGCTTTTTAACAGGTATCGAGCTTCATGGAGAAGATCACCGTCTCACTGGGGGAACGCAGTTACCCCATCACTATCGCCGCCGGACTGTTTAACGATCCGGCTTCTTTTTGGCCGCTGACCGCGGGCGAAAACGCCATGGTGGTGACAAACCAGACGCTGGCTCCGCTCTATCTTGACCAGCTAACGGCGCTGCTGACGTCGGCAGGTGTAACCGTGGATCAGGTGATCTTACCCGACGGTGAGCAATACAAAACGTTGGCCGTGATGGATCAGGTTTTTACCGCACTCCTGCAAAAGCCGCACGGTCGTGATACGACGCTTGTCGCCTTAGGCGGCGGCGTCATTGGCGATCTTACCGGTTTTGCTGCGGCCAGCTATCAGCGTGGTGTACGCTTTATCCAGGTACCGACCACCTTACTGTCGCAGGTTGATTCTTCGGTTGGCGGTAAAACGGCCGTTAATCATCCGCTGGGCAAAAACATGATCGGCGCGTTTTATCAACCCGCGTCGGTGGTGATCGATACCGCTTGTCTGCAGACGCTGCCCCCGCGCGAACTAGCCTCCGGCCTGGCTGAAGTGATCAAATACGGCATCATCCTCGACGGTGCGTTTTTCCAGTGGCTGGAGCAGCATCTTGATGCCCTGCTGGCGCTGGATGAACAGGCACTGGCGTACTGTATTCGTCGCTGCTGTGAACTGAAAGCCGAGGTCGTGGCTGCCGATGAGCGTGAAAACGGTCAGCGGGCATTGCTTAATCTGGGCCATACTTTTGGTCATGCGATCGAAGCACACATGGGCTATGGCAACTGGCTGCACGGTGAAGCGATTGCTGCAGGTATGGTGATGGCGGCACGCACGGCTGAACGTCTGGGGCAGTTCCAGGCGCAAGAGACGGAACGCATTATTGCTCTGTTACAGCGTGCCGGTTTACCGGTTCATGGGCCGCAGGCGATGAGTGCGGAGATGTATCTCCCGCATATGATGCGTGATAAGAAAGTTCTGGCGGGCAAACTGCGGCTGGTACTCCCGCTGTCGATTGGCCGCTCTGAAGTGCGTGGTGGCGTGGCACATGATATGGTGCTGGCTGCAGTTAACGATTGTCAGCAACCCTGAGATTAAGCAGTTGAGTGGTGACGCGACGCGCAGGGTGCGCAGTGCGGAATACCGCTTTACGGAGGAGGCAAAATGGATGAGTTTAAACCGGAAGATGAGTTAAAACCTGACGCCAGCGACCGCCGTCCCTCGCGCCCTCGTAAGTCGTCTACCGCAGCCAAAATACCGGTTTCGCGCCAGCGCATCATGATGGGCGTTGGGATTTTGGTTCTGCTGTTACTGGTGCTGGGTATTGGTTCAGCGCTGAATGGCCCGGATGAGAAAAAACCGGCAACTGCGGGCAACACACCGGCGGCGGGTGGGGGTTCCGGCAGCGAGAAAAATATCGACCTGGCCGGTTCCTCTTCCATGTCAGGTGCGCAAAACAGTCCGGGTACTGTCGAAAATAACGCGGCGACCAACGGTGATGCTGCGTCCAATCCGCAGCGTGATGTCTCGATGCCGCCTGTCTCCTCCACCCCAACTCAGGCTGCACCGGTTGACTCGCCTGCAAATCAGCAGCGTGTCACGCTGCCGGGCGATCTGAACAGCGCACTGAGTAATCAGCAGCAGCAGGTCGACAGTGCCGCTATGGGGACGCAAGGTGGCAGTTCACTGCCAACAGCGCCTGCTACTGTCAGCGGCAATGCGGGAACGTCTGCGAATCCTGTAACGGCACCTGCAAGCCGTCAGACGCCGAACAAATCAAACGCTCCTGCCCGTCCGGCGCACGATTCATCGCATAAAACTGCCTCGAAGCCTGCAACCCGTGACAGCAAAGCCCATACCACCCCAGCGCGTACGCCAGCCAGTTCTGCTCCGGCCGCCGCGGCAGGCAGCAGTACAGCCAGCAAATCACTGCCAGGCGGAAGCTACACCCTACAGCTGAGTGGGGCATCGAAGGCAGAAAGCCTGAATGCCTGGGCTAAGCAACAGAATCTGAGTGGGTATCACGTCTACAAAACCACCCGTAACGGTCAGTCGTGGTACGTGCTGGTGAGTGGCTCTTATGCCACACCGGCTGATGCCAAACGCGCGCTAGCTTCGCTGCCTGCGGAAGTGCGAGCCAAGAATCCGTGGGTTAAACCGGTAAGCCAGGTGAAGAAAGAAGCCAGCCAATAGCGGATGTGGGGCCAGTATCTGGCCCCGTTATAAGCGCAGATCTGCTGTCGGTCCAGCCACAGCCTCACATTAAGATGTAATAACCACGACAGCATGAAAAAAAATCGCGCTTTCCTGAAATGGGCTGGGGGAAAATTTCCCTTAGTAGAAGAGATCCATCGTCATCTGCCGCAAGGCGACTGCCTGGTGGAGCCATTTGTTGGTGCAGGTTCGGTGTTTCTGAACACTGAATTTGATCGCTACCATCTTGCTGATATCAACAGCGACCTGATTAATCTCTACAACATTGTAAAAACGCGCACCGCGGATTTCATTCGTGACGCGAAGCTGCTGTTTACGCCGGAAGGTAACAACGAAATCTGTTATTACCAGCGTCGCACCGAATTTAACACCAGCACCGACGCCTACCAGCGCGCGCTGCTTTTCCTCTATATGAATCGTCACTGTTACAACGGCCTCTGCCGCTATAACCTGCGTGGTGAGTTCAACGTGCCGTTTGGCCGTTATCGCAAACCCTACTTTCCAGAAGCAGAACTGTTATGGTTTGCCGAGCGCGCGCAAAAAGCGACGTTTGTCTGTGAATCGTACGATGTTACCCTGACTAATGCCGGTAAAGGTTCGGTCGTCTATTGCGATCCGCCTTATGCGCCACTTTCGGCAACGGCTAATTTCACGGCTTATCACACGAACAGCTTCAGCCTGCGTGAGCAGGAGAATCTGGCGGCACTAGCGGCACAGCTCGCTTCGTCAGAACACCGGATTCCGGTACTGATTTCTAACCACGACACTGCACTGACGCGTTTGTGGTATCAGGGTGCAGTGTTACATGTGGTCAAAGCCCGGCGTTCTATCAGCCGAAGCATAACGGGTCGCACTAAGGTCGACGAACTGCTGGCACTTTATCGCTAGTCTGTTTCGTCCGCGACCAACGCATTACGCCAGCCGCAGGGCTGGCGCACAACAGTGGGAGAATCGGATGAAACAATATTTGCTGGCCCCTTCAATCCTTTCTGCGGACTTTGCTCGCCTGGGCGAAGACACAGCCAAAGCGCTGGCGGCCGGAGGTGACGTGGTACACTTCGACGTGATGGATAACCACTACGTACCTAACCTGACCATGGGCCCGATGGTGCTGAAAGCGCTGCGGGACTATGGCATCACCGCCCCCATCGATGTGCATCTGATGGTGAAGCCGGTAGATGCGCTGATCCCTGAGTTTGCCAAAGCGGGTGCCACCTACATCACTTTTCATCCCGAAGCCAGCGAACACGTCGATCGCACCCTGCAGTTGATTAAAGAGCATGGCTGTAAAGCGGGTCTGGTATTTAACCCGGCGACTCCGCTGAGCTACCTCGATTACGTCATGGATAAGCTGGATATCATTCTGCTGATGTCAGTAAACCCCGGTTTTGGCGGTCAGTCATTTATTCCCGGCACACTGGATAAACTGCGTGAAGCGCGCAGACGTATCGATCAGAGCGGTTACAGCATTCGTCTTGAAGTGGATGGCGGCGTGAAGATCGACAATATCGGCCAGATTGCTGCCGCAGGTGCCGACATGTTTGTCGCCGGATCTGCGATCTTCGGTCATCCTGACTATAAAAAAGTGATCGACGATATGCGCAACGAACTGGAGAAGGCCAATGGCTCATTTCACTGATATTCGTGCGCTGGCATTTGATCTTGATGGCACGCTGGTTGATAGCGCGCCAGGCCTGGCCGATGCGATCGACCGCACGTTGAACGACCTCCGTCTGCCGCAGGCGGGCCTTGAGCATGTCTCAACCTGGATTGGCAACGGCGCCGATATCATGATGGCCCGTGCGCTGACCTTCGCGCTGGGCCGCGAGCCGCAGCCGGAAGAACAGCGTGAAGCGCGGGCACTGTTTGACCGGCATTACGCCGATACCGTGGATGCGGGCAGTACACTCTTCCCCCAGGTGAAGCAGACGCTGGCCGCATTAAAGGCTTCCGGGCTGCCGATGGCGATAGTCACCAACAAGCCGACGCCGTTTGTGGCACCGCTGCTGGAATCGCTTAGTATTGCCGATGCGTTTTCGCTGATTATTGGTGGCGACGATGTGCCGGTCAAAAAACCGCATCCTGCGGCGATCTTTATGGTGCTGGGTACCTTTGGTCTGTTGCCAAATCAGTTGTTGTTTGTCGGCGACTCACGCAATGATATCCAGGCGGCGCAGGCGGCAGGCATCCCTAATGTCGGCATGACCTTTGGCTATAACTATGGCGAGCCGATTGCTACCAGCCAGCCCGATTTAACCCTTGACTCTTTCGACGAACTTTTGCCCGCTCTGGGGCTGTAAATATCAGGACTTAAGTATGAAACCCATCGTTTTCAGCGGCGCACAGCCGTCCGGCGAACTGACCATTGGTAACTATATGGGAGCGCTGCGTCAGTGGGTGCAGATGCAGGATGATTTTCATTGCATTTACTGCATTGTTGACCTGCACGCTATCACCGTGCGTCAGGATCCTGTTGCACTGCGTAAAGCGACGCTGGACACGCTGGCGCTCTATCTGGCCTGCGGTATCGACCCGCAAAAAAGCACTATTTTTGTTCAGTCGCATGTGCCAGAGCATACGCAACTGAGCTGGATCCTGAACTGCTACGCCTACTTCGGTGAACTGAGCCGCATGACGCAGTTCAAGGATAAATCAGCGCGTTACGAAGAGAACATTAACGCGGGTCTGTTTGACTATCCGGTGCTGATGGCGGCTGACATCCTGCTCTATCAGACCCATCAGGTGCCGGTCGGTGAAGACCAGAAGCAGCATCTGGAGCTGAGCCGCGATATCGCGCATCGTTTCAATGCGCTCTATGGCGATATCTTTAAGGTGCCAGAACCGTTCATTCCGAAGTCTGGCGCGCGCGTGATGTCGCTGCTGGAACCGACGAAGAAAATGTCCAAATCTGACGATAACCGCAATAACGTCATCGGCCTGCTGGAAGATCCGAAAGCGGTTGTGAAGAAGATTAAACGCGCCGTTACTGATTCTGAAGAGCCGCCAGTAGTGCGTTACGACGTTAAAGAGAAAGCGGGCGTCTCTAACCTGCTGGATATTCTGTCGGGCGTGACCGGTAAAACCATCGTCGAGCTGGAGCAGGAGTTCGAAGGCAAGATGTATGGCCACCTGAAAGGCGCGGTAGCGGATGCCGTGTCGGGTATGCTCTCTGAGGTGCAGGAGCGTTATCACCGTTTCCGCAACGATGAAGCGTTGCTGGAGCAGGTAATGCGTGATGGCGCAGCAAAAGCACGCGCACAGGCGCAGGAAACGCTGAAGAAGGTCTATCAGGCGGTGGGCTTTGTGGCGATGCCATAATGGCTGAGCAGACAAACAGGACGGCGGGCATCGTGCCCGCCGTTTTTTATTTGCCGGTTTCAGAACCAGCGCAGACTGTCGCGCAGACTCACCACGCTACCGATGATCATCAGGCTGGGGCTGGTTACCTGATTGGCTAACGCTTCCAGCTCGCTCAGTGTCCCGGTGACTACGCGCTGACGCGTACTGGTGCCGTTTTCCACCAGCGCCACCGGCATATCGCTGTGCATACCGTGCTTTATCAACTGCTGCTGAATCTCTCCGGCCTGCGCCAGCCCCATATAAAAGACCAGCGTCTGTTGCTCCGCCGCCAGCGTCTGCCAGGCGAGCGAGCGCTCTTTCTGCAGATGCCCGGTAACCAGTCTGACGCTCTGCGCATGATCGCGGTGGGTCAGTGGAATGCCGCTGTAGGCTGCACAGCCCGACGCAGCGGTGATCCCAGGCACCACACTGAAGGGAATCCGCAACGGCGCCAGTGCCTCCAGCTCTTCACCACCGCGACCAAAGATAAAGGGATCGCCGCCTTTCAGCCGGACCACCCGTTTACCCTGCTGCGCCTGCCGGATTAGCAACTGGTTAATCTCATCCTGCGGCACACAGTGATGGCCGGCGCGTTTACCGACAAAGATGCGCTCGGCATCGCGGCGGACCAGATTCAGGATCTCGTCGGAGACCAGGCGGTCATAGACGATGACGTCTGCCTGCTGGATTAGCTGTAAGCCTTTCAGGGTCAGCAGTCCTGCATCACCCGGACCGGCACCGACCAGCGCCACTTCACCCTGTTGGGGAAGGCTAGCGTTAAAAAGGTGGTCGGTAATCTGCCCCGCCCGTTCACTGTCACCGTTGGCCAGCGAATGGGCCAGCCGCTCGCTGTTAAAAAAGCGCTCCCAAAAGTGGCGGCGGGCATTGATAGAGCCGAACTGTTTTTTCACGCGCGGACGCAGGGTACCAGCCAGCAGCGCCAGTTGGCCCAGATATTGTGGCAGTATCGCCTCCAGCTTTTCCCGCAACAGACGAGCCAGCACCGGCGCGCGTCCGCCGGAAGAGACGGCGACCATCAGTGGCGAACGGTCGACTATCGACGGCATAATGGCGCTGGCCTGCTGCGGTGCATCCACCAGATTGCAGAAGATCTGCTGACTTTCCGCTGCCTCAGCCACCTGCTGATTGACCACCTCATCGCTGGTCGCGGCCACCACCAGCCAGCAGCCAGTCAGCCAGTGTGGGTCAAACGCCCCTGGCAGTAACGTGACGGCTTTCTGCTGCGCCCATTGCCGGAAGGCGGGGGAGAAATCAAGGGCACCGACCCGCAGATCGGCTCCGGCCTCCAGCAGCAGGCGGGCTTTTCGCTCAGCCACGTCACCCGCGCCGACCAGCAGACAGCGTCGGCCCTGCAGGCGGCAGAAAAGGGGGAAGTAGTCCATCAGAGGTCCTTAAAAAAAACCGCTAAGGTGGGCTGTTGATGGGAGTGACAGGCAGACTTCGACCTGTCCGGCATTGATCCGCACCGGCCAGGCCACCACAGAGCGCGTTTCATCCTCCATGCAGTAGCCATCGCTGAGGCGAAAGCGCTGCTTTTTCAGTGGGCTGGCAACCCAGAGCGCATCCTGATGTTCAGCGATAATGCCGCGTGAAAGTACGCTGGCATCTGCAAACGGGTCGATATTGCTGATGGCAAAGAGCTGCTCGTCATTGCGTGGGCGGAAGATAGCAATCTGCTGGCCTTTGACCAGCGCGCATACGCCAGTCGCGGGCATGATCTGCGTCAGCGGGCACACCGGATACCACTGGCTCATGAGTCGGTCTCCTCAATCGGGGTCACGGCAATACGTTCATCGGCGCGTGCCGGGCGATGCTGGTCGCGCTCCGCGACGCGTTGCACACCAGGATCGCGCTGTGGCGAGTTGATGAAGTGGGCGAAGTGCGTCAGCTGTGCCTTATCTTCCAGCGTCACTTTCCATTCACATCTGACGCTGGCGCGCAGCGCTGCCAGCTGCTGTTCCATCTGGCTGTTGAGGCCGAGTTTGTCATCCACGATGACTTTACGCAGATAGTCGATGCCGCCTTCCAGACTTTCCAGCCACAATGAGGTGCGCTGCAGGCGATCGGCGGTGCGGATATAGAACATCATGAAGCGGTCAAGGTAGGTGACCAGTGTTTGCTGATCGAGATCGGCCACCAGCAGATCGCCATGACGCGGCTTCATGCCCCCGTTACCGCAGACGTAGAGATTCCACCCTTTTTCCGTAGCGATAATGCCGACATCTTTGCTGTGCGCCTCAGCACATTCGCGGGTGCAGCCAGAGACGCCAAATTTCATCTTGTGTGGCGTACGGATACCTTTGTAGCGGTTCTCAAGCAGCACGCCGAAGCCGAGGCTGTCGCCCACGCCGTAACGGCACCAGGCACTGCCGACGCAGGTTTTCGCCATACGCAGCGATTTGGCATAGGCCTGACCGGTTTCAAATCCGGCATCGATCAGCTGTGACCAGATAGCGGGCAGATCGTCTTTCTGCGCGCCAAACAGACCGATGCGCTGGGAGCCGGTAATTTTAGTGTAAAGCTGGTAGCGTTCGGCGATCTCGCCAATCACTTTCAATCCCTGTGGGGTGATTTCACCCCCGGGCGAGCGCGGGATCACCGAATAGGTGCCATCTTTCTGGATGTTACCCAGATAGAGGTCGTTGCTGTCTTGTAATGGCGTGTGCTGTGGCTTGAGCACATACTCATTCCAGCAGGAGGCGAGCAGTGAGCCAACCGTGGGTTTGCACACTTCACAGCCGTAACCCTGCCCATAGCGGGCCAGCAGTTCATCAAAGGTTTTGATCTCCTCCACCTGAATCAGGTGATAAAGCTCCTGACGAGACCAGGCGAAATGGGCGCAAAGATGGTTATTGACTTCGATACCCTGACGACCGAGTTCACTATTGAGGACCTGGGTGATCAGGGGAATACAGCCACCGCAGCCGGTGCCTGCACGGGTGCTGCTTTTTAGTGCTGCCAGGGTATGACAGCCACCCTGAACCGCCTTAATGATGTCGCCTTTGCTGACGTCGAAGCAGGAGCATATTTGCGCGCTATCAGGCAGAGAATCGACGCCGATGGCCGGGTTATCCCCGCTGCCTGCAGGCAGAATCAGCGCTTCCGGATTAGCAGGCAGCGGAATGGCATTTAGCACCCGCTGCAGCAGGTTGCCATAGTCGCTGGTGTCGCCCACCAGCACGGCACCCAATAGGGTTTTCTGATCTTCACTGATAATCAGGCGTTTGTAGATCGATTTGCGCTCATCCAGCCAGACCACGCTGCGTGCGCCTGGCGTGGTGCCTCGCGCATCGCCAATGCCGCCGACATCGACACCCAGCAGCTTCAATTTGGCGCTCATGTCCGCGCCGGTAAACGCGTTGTCGCGACCCAGCAGATGGTCGCTGGCCACCTGGGCCATTTTATAACCCGGCGCCACCAGGCCATAGACGCGATTCCGCCAGGCGGCACATTCACCGATGGCGTAGATAGTGGGATCGCTGGTCCGGCACTGGTCATCAATGGCGAGGCCGCCGCGCGGGCCCAGGGTTAATCCACACTGCTTTGCCAGTTTGTCCTGCGGGCGAATGCCGGTGGAGAAGACGATGAAATCGACCTCCAGCGCGCTGCCATCGGCAAACTGCAGGGTTTTACCGCCGTGCTCATGATGCACAATCTGTTGGGTATTTTTGCCGGTGTGTACCCGTCCCCCCATCTGCTCAATCTTACGGCGCAGCTGCTCGCCGCCTTGCTGATCTAACTGCTCCGCCATTAGCACTGGCGCAAACTCAATGACGTGGGTTTCGACGCCGAGGTTTTTCAGGGCCCCGGCCGCTTCCAGCCCCAGCAGGCCGCCGCCAATTACCGCACCGCGTTTGCTGCGGCGCGAGCAGGCTTCGATGGCGTTGAGATCTTCAATGGTGCGATAGACAAAGCAGTCGCTGCCTTCAGCTCCTTTGATCGGCGGAACCCACGGATAGGAACCGGTAGCAAAAATCAGCGTGTCATAATGAACTGTACGACCGGTACTGGAGTGAATCACTTTCTCATCACGGTTAATGGTGATGGCACGTTCGCCCAGCAGCACATTGACCTGATGTTTGTCGTAGTAGCCTTCACGAACCAGCGATAGCTCTTCAGCAGTGTGATGTGAGAAGTAAGCAGACAGGTGGACACGATCGTAGGCGACGCGGGGTTCTTCACAAAAGACGGTCAGCGAGAACATGTTGGGTTCCGCTTTATCAAGTAATTCTTCTATGAAGCGGTGGCCGACCATGCCGTTACCGATAACGACGACATTGTGCTTGCTCATTTTGGCCTCAAATTTGTGAAATCTGCGGCTACAATAGCGCGCCCTTTCGGGCACTTATTGATATGCATCAACCACAACGCCATATACCCATTAAGGGTTACTCCATTGATTTTAATTGATTTTATCCGGCGAGACTAACCTGCTGAATGTACAGCATTGCTGCAGGAGGTATGAATCGTGCTAGTTTTAACCACAAAGGTTAATCGGATAAGGAGTCGGCCATGCTGTCACCCAGCAGGATCAATAACGTGCGCTTACCCTGGCGGGAAGGATTGTGGCAAATCGAAATCGCTGACGGAAAAATTGCCCGAATTTCAGCCCAGCCGCAGCACTCTTCACCGGCGGATCACTCGCTGGACGGCGAAGGCGGCTTAGCCTGCGCGCCTTTTGTTGAGCCACATATTCATCTGGATACCACCCAGACGGCGGGCGAACCGGCGTGGAACCAGTCCGGCACGCTGTTTGAAGGGATCGAGCGCTGGGCAGAGCGCAAGGCGCTGCTCAGCCACGAAGATGTTAAACAGCGGGCGTTGCAGACGCTGAAGTGGCAGATCGCCAACGGTATTCAGTTTGTTCGCACCCATATTGACGTGTCAGACCCGTCACTGACGGCTCTAAAAGCGATGCTGGAACTGAAGGCGGAGATGGCGCCGTGGATCACTATTCAGATTGTGGCGTTTCCTCAGGAGGGGATTCTCTCTTATCCCAACGGCGAAGCGTTGCTGGAGGAGGCCTTGCGGCTGGGCGCGGATGTGGTCGGCGCCATTCCGCACTACGAATTCACCCGCGAGTATGGCGTCGAGTCGCTGCATAAAACCTTTGCGCTGGCTAACCGCTACGACCGGCTGATTGATGTTCACTGCGATGAGATCGATGATGAACAGTCGCGCTTTGTGGAAACCGTGGCGGCACTGGCGCATCGCGATGGCAACGGTGCGCGTGTTACGGCCAGCCATACCACCGCAATGCACTCTTACAATGGCGCGTATACCTCACGGTTGTTCCGGCTGCTTAAGTTGTCGGGCATTAATTTTGTCGCAAATCCACTGGTCAATATTCATCTTCAGGGCCGCTTCGACACCTACCCTAAGCGGCGAGGGATTACGCGGGTGAAAGAGATGCTGGAGGCGGAGATTAACGTCTGCTTCGGCCACGACGATGTGTTTGATCCCTGGTATCCGCTGGGCACCGCCAGTATGCTGCAGGTGCTGCATATGGGATTACATGCCTGTCAGCTGATGGGCTACGAGCAGATTGATGCGGGTCTGGATCTGATTACGCATAACAGCGCGAAGACGCTGCAGCTTTCAGGCTATGGTATTCAGAGCGGCAAAGATGCCAGTCTGATTATTCTGCCGGCCGAGAGTGGTTTTGATGCGGTAAGAAGACAAGTTCCGGTGCGCTATTCGCTACGTCGCGGTGTGGTGGTGGCAGAGACGAAGCCCGCAGAAAGCGAGATTTACTGGCGGGAGCGGGAGCGCATAGACTTCCGGCGTTAAACAGCAGGGCGGCGATCAATCGCCGCCCTGAATGATTAATGCGTGACGTGACCGTGGGTACGATGACGGCTGACAAAGCCGAGCAGGGCACACATCACAAACACCACGGCGTAGAGCGCGTTAGCCGTCGCCAGTGCAGTATGCACACCACTTTTCTCAACGATAGGCGCTGTGACCACAAAGGTCAGCATGGTGCCGACGGTGCCGCAGGTCAGAATGAAGTTCACCAGCTTCGGTGACGCCACTTTGGTCTGCAGTGACCCCAGGGTGATGATGGTGGTGTAGATGGCGCTGGAGCTGAAGCCAAGAATCATAATGATCCATTTCAGCATGCTGGCATCGCTGCTACTGACGAACCAGTACATCAGTACCGTAGCCAGACCCGCCAGCACCATCAGAATACGTTGCAGATCGAAGAAACGGAGCAGGAAGCTGAAGGCCCACATGCCGACCATATAAGCTGTCCAGAAACTGCCTACCAGTTGTCCGGCGTCATTAATATTCATGCCCATGACTTTAGTGGCATATTCCGGCACCCAGGAGATAAAGCCAAGCTGGCCCAGAATGTAGCAGAGTGCCGCCACTGCCAGCAGCAGCACGCCCATGCCCCATTTTTCTTTCTCAACCGTTGGGCTGTTTTCGGGCTTACGGAGCACCGGGAACTCAACAAACAGCGTCATGATGAAGATTGCGACGTAGATAAAGCCAATGCAGACATAGACCCAGTACCACGGCAGCTGACGCGCCAGCAGGATCCCTGCCAGCACCGGAAATAGCGTGCCCGCCATGCTGAAGAAAGAGTCAGTAAACAGCAGGCGTGAACCGCGCTGGCGCCCTTCATACATGTGGGTAATCAGGAAGGTGCCGATCGACATGGTAATGCCGCTGACCACGCCCAGCACAAACATACACAGCGAGAAAACGGTCAGATCGCGGCTGGTCATCAACCCGATTATCGCCAGAACCATCAGGATAAAACCGAAAATCAGCTGCCGCTTCAGTGGCACAATCACCATCAGCCAGGCGTTCAGGAAAACCGCAGCCAGGATGCCGCTGTTGAGGAAGGTGAAGGTATTACTCATGCTGGAGATGGGAATCTGAAAATCTTTTGCGATATCGCCCATTACCATGCCGGTAACGATAACCAGTGCGCCGGTCAGCGCATAGGAGAAGAAGCTTATCCAGGTGAGGCCAATACGATTACGGTTTGTCATGTTCTGAGCCTGTTGAGAACCGGGTGCCTAAAAGTGTCAGAAAGTGTAAACGGAACTGTGATCTTAATAAACTAGCAGTGAAACTACAGCTCCATATTTCATGTGTTGTGTGATTTTAATCACGAAATTGCCGGAGTTTAACGTTTGCTCACCCCTTTTGCCGCAACAGCGTAAATATAGGTAAAACGCTGGCTCCGGGAATCGAGTCTCTCTACAATCAATCACGTTTTTGTGCCCGCTCTCCCAGGTAAGGAATCTTTCATGTTTAAACGTACTTTAACAGCGGCCATCACCCTGTTAGCGCTCTCTTCCGTTTCCGCCCAGGCGCTGGCCGCAAAAGGTGACACTCACGTTTTGCTCACCACTTCCGCCGGTAATATCGAACTCGAACTGAATAACCAAAAAGCGCCGGTTTCCGTGAAAAACTTCGTTGATTACGTCAATAACGGTTTTTATAACAACACCATTTTTCACCGCGTGATCCCTGGTTTTATGGTGCAGGGGGGTGGCTTCACCACGGACATGCAGCAGAAGCAGACCAACGCGCCGATCAAGAATGAAGCGGATAATGGCCTGCGTAACCTGCGCGGCACCATTTCCATGGCGCGTACCGCCGATAAAGACAGTGCGACCAGCCAGTTCTTCCTCAATGTCGCGGATAATGCATTCCTCGACCACGGACAGCGCGATTTTGGCTATGCCGTCTTTGGTAAGATTGTGAAAGGTCAGGATGTGGTTGAAAAAATTTCTCAGGTACCGACCAAAGATGTGGGTCCGTACCAGAATGTTCCGTCCAAACCGGTAGTTATCCTCTCCGCCAAAGTCCTGCCTTAAGCCCTTCCGTCGCCATCTGCGGATGGCGACCGTCTGCCGCGTCCGGCAAAGCCCGAATTTACTCTTATACTTAGGGCAAAACCTGAGCAGGAGGCGGCATGGCGAACAAACTCACTGAAAAGCAAAAGGTCACTCTGTGGCAACAGCGGCGTAGCGCCAGCTATCAGGCCAGCTGTCGGCTGGAAGGCTTCTCGCCGAATGAAACCAGCGTAAACAGCGATGATGCGGCCGCACGTCTGGCGTCACTGAGGAGGCAATATGGACTCTGATACTGCTGTCAGCCAGGACCCCTACCTGTGGCAGCACGACAGGGTGCTGAAAAACCTGCCCGATATTCATGATGCCGCACAGCTGCGTAAGGCTGAGCTGAGCTTCAGTGCGGCACGCGTCGCCATGCTGGAGCTTGGCCCCTGTAATCCTGGTTTGCCCTACCTGCGCCAGATCCACCGCACGCTGTTTCAGGACGTTTACAGCTGGGCCGGTGAACTGCGCACTATCGATATCTGGCGTGGTGAGACACCGCTCTGTCATTTCGAATATATCGAAAAGGAAGGCAATGTCCTGATGGCCGCGCTGGAAGAGGAGAAGCGGCTGGCTGACCTGCCGCTTGAGGCGTTTATTGAGCGCATCGCCCATTACTACTGCGAAATCAATATGCTGCATCCTTTCCGCCACGGGAACGGTCGGGTACAGCGGATTTTCTTTGAACAGCTGGCGCTGCATGCCGGTTATCTGCTGGCGTGGGAAGAGACTGACGCTGAAAGCTGGAAAGCGGCTAATCAGGCCGCTGTGGCCGGAAACCTGGCTCCGCTGGAGCAGGTATTTGCGAAAGTGGTGAGCGAGGCGGCTTAACCGCGTAGAATAGCGGCGCGAGTTATCATTCTGGACAGGTCATGCTGCTGCTTATCGACAATTACGACTCCTTTACCTGGAATCTTTATCAATATTTCTGCGAGCTGGGTGCACAGGTTCAGGTGGTGCGTAATGATGCCATCACCCTGGAGCAGATGGCGGCCTTACCGCTGACCCATCTGGTGATTTCCCCTGGCCCCTGCACGCCTTCAGAGTCGGGTATCTCGCCGGCGGCGATCCGGCATTTTGCCGGTAAATTGCCGGTGCTGGGCGTCTGCCTGGGACATCAGGCGATTGCCCAGGCGTATGGCGCGCGGATCGTGCGCGCACGTCAGGTGATGCACGGCAAAACCTCCGCGATTCAGCACACCGGCCAGGGCGTGTTTCGCAATCTGAATAATCCCCTTACCGTAACCCGCTACCACTCGCTGATAGTGCAGCGTGATTCCCTGCCCGACGTATTCGAGGTGACTGCCTGGACGATGCGTGACGGCGAGCCTGACGAAATTATGGGATTCCGCCATAAAACCCTGGCGCTGGAAGGTGTACAGTTCCATCCCGAAAGCATTCTCAGCGAGCAGGGACATCAGTTGCTGCGCAATTTCCTTGCGCAATAAGTTGCCTTTAAGTGATTTTTTATGCATATTTTGTGCTTATTATTTCAGGTTTGCACAACTATCATTTAAATGGGGTCATCAATGGCAGCGGAAAAAATTGCGGTCACGCGGGAGACGTTCGATAACGTTATTTTGCCTGTTTATGCACCTGCGCAGTTCGTGCCGGTAAAAGGCAAGGGCAGTCGTGTATGGGATCAGCAGGGCAAAGAGTATATCGATTTCTCGGGTGGTATTGCCGTTACTGCACTTGGACACTGCCATCCTGCGCTGGTGGCGACGCTGAAAAGCCAGGGCGAGACACTGTGGCATACCAGCAATGTCTTTACCAACGAACCGGCCCTGCGTCTCGCCAGTAAGTTAATTCAGGCAACCTTTGCTGAACGAGTCTTCTTCGCGAACTCGGGTGCCGAAGCCAACGAAGCTGCTTTTAAGCTGGCACGCTACTACGCCTGCAAACGTTACAGCCCATTCAAAAGTAAGATTATCGCCTTTCATAACGCCTTTCATGGCCGAACGCTGTTTACCGTCACGGTTGGCGGACAGCCAAAATATTCTGACGGATTCGGTCCTAAACCAGCGGATATTGTCCACGTGCCGTTCAATGACCTGGACGCAGTGAAAGCGGTGATTGACGATCACACCTGCGCCATCGTGGTTGAGCCGATTCAGGGTGAGGGCGGCGTGGTACCCGCGACCCAGGAATTTATGCAGGGACTGCGTGAGCTGTGCGATCAGCATCAGGCGCTGCTGGTGCTGGATGAAGTACAGAGCGGCATGGGACGCAGCGGTAAGCTGTTCGCCTATGAGTATTATGGCGTCCAGCCCGATATTCTGACCTCTGCCAAGGCGCTGGGCGGCGGTTTTCCAGTCAGCGCCATGCTGACCACGAACGAGATCGCCTCGACTATGGCGCCGGGCGTGCATGGCACCACCTATGGCGGCAATCCACTCGCCTGTGCTATTGCCGAAACTGCGCTCGATATCATCAATACCCCGGAGGTACTGGCGGGCGTGGAAAGGCGTCGTCAGTACTTTGTCACGGCGCTGCAGGCCATCGACGCGAAGTATGATCTCTTCAGCGACATTCGCGGCAAGGGTCTGCTGATTGGCGCGGCACTGAAACCCCAGCATGCCGGTAAGGCGCGCGACATCCTGAATGCCGCCGCCGCTGAAGGTGTCATGGTGCTGGTCGCCGGAACCGACGTGATGCGTTTTGCCCCATCACTGATCATTGAGCCTGCCGACATCGAAGAGGGCATGAGCCGCTTCGCCACGGCCATCAGCAACGTACTCAACGGCTGATTTAATTTTTACGTAAGCGTCTGATCAGCCAGCGGCCATGTTGGGGTCGCTGGCTCCACGCCAGCGATGAAATGGTATGCATTACGCTCAGATGATCGAGAATGCGCCGCACATGCTGTTCCACCACCGTAACCGGCCCCTCACTGATGTTCTCCAGCTCATCCAGTAGATTGACCTGGGAGCTTGCACCATCATATTCCAGCCGCTGCTGGCACCGCTGCAGTGCGATTTCACAGGATTGCAGGTAACGCTCAGCCAGCGAGGCCGTGAGCATGGTGTGCTCACGTGCCAGAATCGTCATCGCATTGATATGCTCGACGATAAACTGACTGTGGGTGACCCAGAGCCGCATATCTTTAAGATACTGGGCGTTAAACGCGGGTTCCTGCATCGCCTGATTCAGTGAGTTAAACAGCGCATTATGGGCCTGATTAACCTGCACGCGCTGATAGGCGAGTTTCCCTGGCGACTGTTCGTCGCCCAGCAACAGCCGCAGCGCATCCTGATAGGTCTCCAGCGCGTCATGGGCGTTCTGCCGCAATAATCCGCTCTGCCACTGTGGCCACAGCCACAGCATCCCGCCAAAGGCAATCAGACAGCCCATCAGCGTATCCATCAGTCGCGGCAGCAGAAACTGCGCACCATTCAGCGACAGCAATTGCAGCGAGTAAACCGCCGTAACCGTAAAGCCAATCATCGACCAGCCATAGAACTGGCGGGTGAAGCGATAGCTGATGAACGTTATCGCCAGCATGGTCAGCAGCACCAGCGATTCCGGCACCGCCAGGCGTAGCGTGGCGGCCGCGATCACCAGCCCCGCAAAGGTGCCCAGCGCCCGGTGCTGAATGCGGACACGGGTGGCGCTATAGCCGTTCTGGCTGACGAACATAATGGTCATCAGGATCCAGTAGGGTTTGGGGATGTTGAAGAACAGCGCCAGCGCGCTGCCCAGCATCAACATCACCGCAAAGCGACCCGCCGTGCGCAGTGCCGACGAGCGAAACGAGAGGTAACTGCGCAGCGCCGGTAACAGCGGCAGTCGGCGCTGACGGTCGGCCATCAGATCGCGCTGATAAAGCGGTTTCTGCGTGCGCAGCACCCGCGCGATACGGTTGAAGTGGTAGAGGCAGAAGTTACCCACCGGATTGTCGGGATGCTGATGGGTGATCTTCTCCAGCGCGCCGAGCTGTTTATCCATCGCAAAGCGATCGGGTAACTGGTGATAGAGAATGTTATCCGCCAGCACCCGCAGTCGGGCCGAGATAGTTTTGGCATTCCAGCGGATCACCGCTTCGGCATGGCTCTGCTCGACCAGCTTCTGCACCTCTTCCGGCCGATGGAGGCTGACTGAGATATGCTCCTGCAAATCCAGCGCCACCTGAAAGGCGCGCGTCAGCCGTTTATGACTGTGATCGCGGCTTGCCGACAGCATATGCATCTGCTGATAACAGGTGGTGATGAGGTCGACCACTTTCTGCTGGCGAGCCAGCAGCGGCGGTAGCGCCTTTTCCGGATCGGTCAGCTGCGTCAGCAGGGTATATTTGGCGTCACAATAGTTAGCCAGTTCACGGTAGATCAGGCTCAGGCTTTCGCGCATCGGCTGCTCTTTCCACAGCCAGAACCAGAACCAGTTAAACAGCCCATACCATAACGTGCCGCCGATATAGAGCAATGGGGGAACATAGATTGGCATGCGGCCAATCAGGCTCAGGGTAAAGATGGCGGCGATAAGGGTGCCGGGCAGCAGGCGACCATGCAGCGGGCTGATCTCCCCGGTGACGCCGAGCAACAATGGCATGGCGAACAGGATCAGCGGCAGGGGAATAGCATGCAGGGTGAGCCACTGAATCAGAAAGCTGCCGAGGGCAAACAAGCTGCCGCCAACAATCAGACGTTTAAAGAAGCGTTTATGCGGCGTATCCAGCCCGGCGATATTGCAGCAGGCGGGCACTAACGAGAACAGCAGACCTTTTTGCAGGTCGCCAGCCAGCCAGCCCAGCGCCACAGGCAGACAAAGCACCAGCGTTTGCCGCAAGGCATAGTTAACTTCAGGATGGTAAATAATTCGACGCCACATCGGCTCAACACAAACAATAACGGCGTGATGTTGCCATCACGCCGTGGGTGACAGGAATTAGCGGGTGCCGTAAACGACGATGGTTTTGCCGTGTGCGGAAATCAGGTTCTGATCTTCAAGCATCTTCAAAATACGGCCCACGGTTTCACGTGAACAACCAACAATCTGACCAATTTCCTGACGAGTGATTTTAATTTGCATGCCGTCGGGATGCGTCATGGCATCTGGCTGCTTCGCCAGGTTAAGCAGGGTCTGTGCAATGCGTCCGGTCACGTCGAGGAAAGCGAGGTTACCTACTTTTTCAGACGTCACCTGAAGGCGACGCGCCATCTGCGATGAGAGTCGCATCAGGATATCGGGGTTAACCTGGATCAGTTGACGGAATTTTTTGTAAGAAATCTCCGCCACTTCACACGCGCTTTTCGCACGTACCCAGGCGCTGCGCTCCTGGCCTTCTTCGAACAGGCCAAGCTCACCAATAAAATCGCCCTGATTCAGGTAAGAAAGAATCATCTCTTTGCCTTCTTCATCTTTAATCAGAACCGCGACGGAACCTTTCACGATGTAGTAGAGCGTTTCTGCTTTTTCACCTTGATGAATCAGCGTACTTTTGGATGGATACTTGTGAATATGGCAATGGGACAGGAACCATTCGAGTGTAGGGTCTGTTTGCGGTTTGCCGAGAACCATTCGCTATTATCCTCTGTTGTAATCGTGCCCAAAATACAGGGGGCAGTTTTCCCTGTCAGGCGGTGAAAGCTTTAAGCGTTTCCATTTCAGGAAATCATTCGGGCCGCATCAGGCGCAGTGCGCATCATTCTTCCCGGCTTCGCCATCGGGTGACGAAAAATATTTTCAGCACTGTTTGTAGCACAGCTTTTGTCGACTGTCTTCTGTTGTCTCGCTTCAGCTACAGGCGGATTTCTCTGGATTGCTGTTTACCTGGCGAAAGCGTACGCTGGCGACAAAACAGCGTATTCCGGAGCAAAAATCATGCAGGCAAGAGTGAAATGGGTAGAAGGGTTGACATTTCTCGGAGAATCCTCATCCGGCCATCAGATACTGATGGATGGAAATTCGGGTGATAAAGCGCCCAGCCCAATGGAGATGGTGCTGATGGCGGCGGGTGGATGCAGCGCGATTGACGTAGTATCAATTCTGCAAAAAGGCCGCAACGATGTGGCTGATTGTGAAGTAAAACTGACCTCAGAACGTCGTGAAGAGACGCCGCGAATCTTTACGCACATCAACCTGCATTTTATTGTGAGTGGCAAAACGCTCCAGGATAAAGCGGTCTCACGCGCAGTGGATCTTTCTGCTGAAAAGTATTGCTCTGTTGCCATCATGCTGGGTAAAGGCGTCACCCTTACCCACAGCTATGAAGTGATCGAACTGTAATAGTCGGAGGGGCTTTTTAGGGGCAATGGCAAAAACGGATTCGTGTAGTCTTAAGACCGTGCCTGCGCAGTGAACCGGGTCAGATCGAAACGTCGCTTAAGCCAATCCCTGGCCGCTCCGGTCCGCGCGATTACGCACCTCATCCCTGAGGTGCGCCCGTAGCCGGGCCAACGCTTTGCGTTGTTCAAAAACGCTCCCGGCGTTTTTGTCCCCTGGCGCAGGACGCTTTCCTGCTCAGACCCGGTTCCCCACGTGTTAAGCTTTTTCGCTGCTGTAAGACTCACCCTGCATTGGCATTGGCATTAGTCTGATGAGGTCCTTTCTGACCTTTTATTCAATGCGTTTACCTTCCATCAGCCGCTTCACCAGCGGCCCCATAATCAACTCCATCGCCAGACCCATTTTGCCGCCCGGCACCACCAGCGTATTAATGTGCGAGATAAACGAACCCTGCAACATTGCCAGCAGATAGGGGAAGTCGATATCTTCCACCGCCTGAAAGTGAATCACCACAAAGCTCTCATCCAGTGACGGAATGGCACGGGCGGCGAACGGATTCGAGGTATCCACGGTTGGGACGCGCTGAAAGTTGATATGGGTGCGTGAAAACTGTGGGGTAATGAAGTTGATATAATCTTCCATCGATCGCACCACTGAATCCATCACCGCTTCACGTGAATGACCGCGTTCACCGGTGTCCCGCACCAGCTTCTGAATCCACTCCAGGTTAACAATCGGCACCACGCCGACCAGCAGATCAACCTGTTCCGCCACGTTATGCTGCGCCGTCACTACGCCGCCATGTAGTCCTTCATAGAAGAGAATATCAGTGTCCTGCGGCAGCGGCTGCCACGGTGTAAAGGTGCCGGGCACCTGATTCCACGGTACCGCTTCATCGTAGGTGTGCAGATATTTACGCGCCTGTCCCTGTCCGCTGTGACCATACTCTCTAAAGCTCTGTTCCAGCAGGCCAAAATCATTGGCTTCGGGGCCGAAGTAACTGACATGACGTCCTAAATCGCGCGCCTTACGAATCGCCATATCCATTTCAGGGCGGGTAAAGCGGTGAAAGCTGTCACCTTCCAGCTCCGCTGCATTGAGGTCGAGTTGCTGAAAGATTTTACGAAACGCGAGGCTGGTGGTGGTGGTTCCTGCGCCGCTGGAACCGGTCACCGCGATAATAGGATGACGTGCAGACATAGAAAAGCTCCCTGTGAGGTCGGGTGACAGGCATTGTTATCATGAAATGGTGTTGGGTGCATCAGCCACGAAATTCTTTGCGCGGCATGATATTGACCGATTCGTGCAGCTCCGACCACACCAGTACCACTTCACCGCTTTCCAGCTGACGTCGCACATCGGCTACCTTATCCAGCAGGCTGCGCTCCTGCTCACCATAGTCCGTGCCTTCGCGCAGCACAAAGGTTTCAATCAGATTTTCAAGGGTCTCAGGTGAGACCTGTTGCCAGGGAATAATCACGAGATCAGTTATCCAAAAAAGGGGCGATCCACTGGGGAATGCGCTGTTCCAGCCACATTTCTGGCTGGCGTAACGTCCCGCCGACAAAACCAACATGGCCGCCATGGGGCGTCAGTTGATAGGTAATAGTGGCAGATAATTGGCTACTGTGCGGGATCACCTCATCACTCATAAAAGGATCATCTTTGGCGTGGATGATCAGCAGCGGTTTCTCTGCGTGTTTCAGCCAGGGCATGGCGCTGGCACGGTGATAGTAATCTGTCGCATCCACAAAACCGTGGGCGCGGGCGGTAATCGCATCATCAAAATCGCGCAGGCGCCGTAGCGCTTTCAGCTGCGCCAGATTAATCGGCAGCGTATCCGGCCAGGCGTGCAGTTTGCGGCGGGCATTTTTCTTTAGCTGCGCCAGCAAATAGTATTGATAGAAACGTGAGAAGCCACGTTCCAGTTTAACGCTACAGGGCTCCAGCAGCAGTGGTGCTGAGACAATGACGCCGGCATCGACTTCGGCGGTTGCGCCCTGCTGGCCCAGCAGACAGCCCAGCATATTGCCGCCCAGCGAGAAACCGACGGCGGCGGTGGGCACGCGGCCCCAGCGGGTGTGCAGCCAGTGCAGGAAAAAGCGGGCATCTTCGGTTTCGCCAGAGTGATAGATGCGGTTCAGCCGGTTAGGTTCACCGCTGCAGCCACGAAAATGCATCACCACTGCCAGCCAGCCGCGTGCGCGGCAGATCGCCATCAGACCATGAATATAAGGGCTGTGAAAACTGCCCTCCAATCCATGAAAAAGCACCACGCGGGGTTTATGCTGCGCACATTGCGGGTCTTCGCTCCAGGCAAGATCGACGAAGTCGCCATCGGGCAGGTCGAGTCGCTGCCAGTGGGGATCGACCGTGATACGGCGCCGTAACAGGCGCGGCAGCAGGGTCTGCAGGTGCGCGTTACGCAGGCTGTCAGGCGGTGTGAAATGCTCGTTTTCCGGTTCGGTAAATTTCATCTGGTAAAAGCTTGTCTGTTCCATATCACACTGTTAGCTTCGATAAGTTTTTTCTTGCAGGGGTAAGGAGTACCCGATTGCCATGGAACTGAGTCTTTTCTTATCAATGTTGGGATTTCTTTGGGTCGCGGCTATTACGCCTGGACCTAATAATATGTTACTCACCGCCTCGGGCGCTAATTTTGGCTTTCTGCGCACCATTCCGCTGATGATCGGCATCATGATCGGTATGCAGGTGATGCTGCTGATGGTCGCCTTTGGCGTAGGCGGTCTGATCTTGCTCTATCCTTCGCTGCACCTGGTGCTGAAAATTGCCGGTAGCCTCTATCTGCTCTGGCTGGCATGGAAGATAGCGACGTCCAGCTATGAAAAGCTGGAAACCGATCGGGCACCGGATACACCGATGCCGTTCTGGCAGGGCGGATTGTTGCAACTGATCAATCCCAAGGCCTGGCTGATGGCACTGGGCGCAGTCGCCAGCTTCAGCCTGGCCGGTGACGCTTATCGTCATTCCGTGATAGCGATAAGCATCGGCATGTTTCTGGTTAATCTGGTATCGGGCGTGATATGGATGGGATTTGGCGCGATGATCGGCCGCATTCTGCGCAGCCGACGCGCCTGGAAAATGTTTAACCTTGCCATGGGTCTGCTGACCGCCGCCTGCGTATTGTTAATCTGGCACTGAGTTAGCTGGATGCGCGTTCAACGCGTTTCCAGGGCAGCACCTCACGGATCACCGGTGCGTTCGGCTGACGTATTTTCTGCAGCAGTAGCTGAACGCTGCGCGCGCCCAACTCGTTCATTGGCTGCTCAATGGTGGTCAGCGGCGGATTCAGGCTGCGGGTAAACGACACGCCATCAAAGCCGACCACCGCCAGATCTTCCGGCACGCGCATACCCGCTTCCAGTGCCGCGTGGACTACGCCCACCGCCAACACATCTGAAACCGCAAATACCGCGTCCGGCGGTTCGGGTAGCGCCATGAATTCCCTTAGCGCCTGGCTGCCCGCCTCACAGGAAATTTCGTGGGTATAGGCGATACCGGACCATGCATACCCCAGCTCATCAATCGCCTGCCGGTAGCCCTTTTCACGATGATGCGAGTAAAGGTAACGCATATCGCCATTGACCAGCCCGATGCGTTTACGCCCTTTACCGGCGAGATAGTGGACGGTGTCTCGGGCTGCCTCCAGGTGATCAATGCTGACCGAGGAGGCGGGGATATCCGGATCAAACTCACAGCACTGCACCCAGGGCGCACCGGCGATCAGCGCCTGCAAATCCGGTAAGCCTGAGGCAGCATCCATGGTAATGACACCATCTACCACTTTCCCGGTCAGCAGGGAGAGATAAGCGGCTTCCCGCTGAAGTTGCGAGGCAGAGTGACAGAGCAGGATGTGATAGCCGTGCATTTCTGCTTCGGCCTCAATGCCCTTAACCACGCGTGAACAGAAAGGGTTGGTGATATCCGAGATCAGCACTAGCAGCATGTGGCTTTGCGCCGTACGTAGCTGACGTGCCAGTAAATTTGGCTGATAGGCGCAGGCAGAGATTGCCGCCAGGACTTTCTCGCGCGTATCGGGCTTTACGCCAGTGTGTGCGTTGAGAACCCGCGATACCGTGGCTTTGGAGACGCCAGCTAGCTGAGCGACTTTCTCGATCGACATCGGATACAGAGACCTTAACAGGCGATAATTGGGAACGCATATGAATAGCACAGGGATAATGTGAGCGCCTGACATTTTTGCTTACTTTAGCGATTTTCAGCATTTGCGCTTTTTTGCTTAGCTTTTCAGATAGTGATCTAAGAACTTATTTCTATTAGGAATAATTTTTAATTCCTTTATGAAAAAATAGCGCCCAGAGACACTGACTCCACTATATAAACGGTGGGGTAAGGATCATGGCAGCAACACGTTTAACTTTTTTAGCCGCAGCGCTGACACTGCTGGCGTTTCGGGCTGATGCGGTCAATGTCACCGTGGCTTACCAGACCTCTGCCGAACCGGCGAAAGTGGCGCAGGCTGACAACAGCTTTGCGAAAGAGAGCGGGGCGAGTGTTGACTGGCGTAAGTTTGACAGCGGCGCAGGCGTACTACGCGCACTGGCTTCCGGCGACGTGCAGATTGGCAATATCGGTTCCAGCCCATTGGCGGTTGCGGCGGCGCAGAAGCTGCCGATCGAAGCTTTCTTACTCGCCTCTCAACTGGGTAATTCTGAAGCGCTGGTGGTGAAAAAGAACATCACCGCACCCCACGATTTGATCGGTAAGCGCATCGCGGTGCCGTTCATTTCCACCACCCACTACAGCCTGCTGGCTGCCCTGAAACACTGGGGCATCAAGCCGTCGCAGTTACAACTGGTGAACCTGCAGCCACCCGCGATTATCGCGGCCTGGCAGCGTGGCGACATTGATGGCGCTTACGTCTGGGCGCCCGCAGTCAACGAGCTGGAAAAAGAGGGTAAGGTGTTAACCGACTCTGCGGAAGTCGGAAGCTGGGGATCACCGACGCTGGATGTCTGGGTGGTCCGTAAAGATTTTGCCGGGCAGCATCCGGAGATCGTGACCGCTTTTGCCCGCAGCGCGCTTGACGCGCAGCAAGCCTATCTTAACAGCCCCGATAGCTGGCTGAAGCAACCCGATAACCTCAGCAAACTCTCTCGCCTTAGCGGAGTGCCGGAAGCGCAGGTGCCGGATCTGGTGAAGGGCAATACCTATCTCACGGCGCAGCAGCAGGTTGAACAACTGGGCAAACCGGTCAACAAGGCGATCGTCGATACCGCGCAGTTTCTGAAAGCGCAAGGCAGAGTGCCGCAGGCGGATAACGACTACAGCAGCTACGTGACCTCCCGTTTCGTCGAGCCATTAGTTAAACCTTAAGGAGGCACTATGCTGCGCATCGCTCACCTTAATGCACGTTATGCCGGGCAGCCGGTATTGCAGGATATCAATCTGCAACTGGATAGCCATGAACTGCTGGTGGTGCTCGGCCCCTCCGGCTGTGGCAAAACCACGCTGCTCAATCTGGTTGCCGGCTTTCTGCCGGTAGAGTCAGGCAGCATCATGCTGGATAATCAGCCGGTAAACGGGCCAGGTGCGGAGCGCGGCGTGGTGTTTCAGCATGAAGGTTTATTACCGTGGCGCAACGTCCTGGAGAATGTTGCTTTTGGCCTGCAGCTGGCGGGGATGCCGCGCCAGGCGCGCGACACCATTGCGCGGAAACTCATCAGGCAGGTGGGGCTGGAAGGGGCAGAACAGCGCGCCATCTGGCAGTTGTCTGGCGGTCAGCGTCAACGCGTTGGCATTGCGCGTGCGCTGGCCACCGATCCGCAACTGCTGCTGCTGGATGAGCCTTTTGGCGCCCTGGATGCCTTTACCCGCGAGCAGATGCAAACCCTGCTGCTGACGCTGTGGCGCGACAGCGGTAAACAGATTCTGCTAATTACTCATGACATAGAAGAAGCCATTTTCCTCGCCAGCGAATTGATTTTGCTGTCGCCAGGACCGGGACGCATCGTTGAGCGGCTGCGGCCCGGGTTTGGTCAGCGCTTTGCCGCGGGGGAGTCGTGCCGCAGCATTAAATCCGATCCGCAGTTTATTGCCCAGCGCGAGTATGTGCTGAGCCGGGTGTTTGATCAGCGGGAGGCGTTTGCATGAGTGCGTTAATCCACGACAAGTCACTACCAGTGCGCCGTCGGCTGCGCTGGCCGTTTTCAACGGCCTTTACTCTGAGCGTGCTGAGCCTCTCTCTGTTGTTACTGCTCTGGTGGGGCGTGACCGCGCTGGGCCTGATTGCACCGCTGTTCCTGCCACCGCCACAGCAGGTGTTTAGCAAGCTGCTGCTGATTGCCAGCGCCCAGGGGTTTATGGATGCCACGCTGTGGCAGCATCTTGCCGCCAGCCTGACGCGAATGCTGATTGCGCTGACCGCAGCGGCTGTCATCGGCATTCCGGTGGGGATTCTGATGGGCCTCAGCCCGGTCGCACGCGGGCTGCTCGATCCCCTGATTGAACTCTATCGCCCAATTCCGCCGCTCGCTTATCTGCCCTTGATGGTGATCTGGTTCGGCATTGGTGAGACCTCTAAAATCCTGCTGATCTATTTGGCGATTTTCGCGCCGGTGACACTCTCCACCCTTGCCGGGGTACGCAACACGCAGCAGGTACGCCTTCGTGCTGCGCGCTCGCTGGGGGCTAACCGCTGGCAGCTGCTGCGCTGGGTGATTCTGCCGGGCGCGCTACCGGAGATCCTCACCGGTCTGCGCATTGGTCTGGGGGTTGGCTGGTCAACGCTGGTGGCGGCTGAACTGATCGCTGCTACGCGTGGCCTCGGTTTTATGGTGCAGTCAGCGGGAGAATTCCTCGCCACAGATGTTGTGCTGGCGGGTATCGCAGTGATCGCCTTTATCGCTTTTAGCTTAGAACTCGGGCTCCGCGCGTTGCAACGCCGTCTGACGCCCTGGAGTGGAGAACAATCATGAACGAACGTCTCAATTTTACCCCGCTTGGTCCGTACATTGGCGCGCAGGTCTCTGACCTGGATGTATCCCGCCCATTGAGTGATGCGCAGTTTGAGCAGCTTTATCATGGCCTGCTGCGTCATCAGGTGCTTTTCCTGCGCGACCAGAAAATTACTCCAGAACAGCATCGGGCGCTAGCAATCCGCTTTGGCGACCTGCATATCCATCCGGTCTATCCGCATGCAGAAGGCGTCGAGGAGATTATCGTGCTGGATACCCACGAGGATAATCCGCCGGATAATGACAACTGGCACACCGATGTCACCTTTATCGACACACCGCCGGCGATCGCCTTGCTGGCGTCAAAAGTGCTGCCGGAGGCGGGTGGTGACACGCTCTGGACCAGTGGCATTGCGGCTTACGATGCGCTCTCTGAGCCCTTTAAGCAGCTGCTGGCCGATCTCCGCGCCGAGCATGATTTCAAAAAGTCTTTCCAGGAGTATAAGTACAGAAAAACCGAAGAGGAGCATCAGCGCTGGCAGCAGGCGGTAGAAAAACATCCGCCAGTGCAGCATCCGGTCATCCGCACGCATCCGGTTAGCGGTAAAAAAGCACTGTTTGTGAATGAAGGTTTTACTACGCGGATTGTGGAGTTAAGTGAGAAGGAGAGTGATGCGCTGCTGGGCTTTCTGTTTGCGCACGCCACTAAACCGGAGTTTCAGGTACGCTGGCGCTGGCAACCAGACGATCTGGCTATCTGGGATAATCGGGTCACGCAGCATTATGCCAATGCCGACTACTATCCTGCACGACGGATCATGCAGCGGGCAACGGTGCTGGGCGACAAACCGCGTTAAAAGAGCATCTCCCCGCGAGCGGGGAGATGTTATTTATGAGGCCATCATCTGTTCGAGCTGCTCCTGCGCTTCCAGCCACGCCATCTCAACCTCTTCCAGCGCAGATTTACTCTCGGCCTGACGCTGCAGTGCGCTGGTCAGGTCCGCTTTACGGCTCTGATCATAAATAGCACTGTCTGAGAGCTGCGCTTCGGCATCGGCCAGCTGGCTCTGCCATTTGCTCATCTGCTTTTCCAGTTTCTCTATCTCTTTACGCAGCGGCTGCGTCTGGGTGCGCAGCTCGGCATCGCGGCGCTTCTGATCTTTACGCGCCTGGGCGCTGTTGCCGTTATCCTGCTTCGGCGCGGCATCCTGTTGCGCCTGCTGCTTCTGCAGATCGCTCAGCCACTGCTGATAATCTTCGAGGTCACCCTCAAATACATCTACTTTGCCATCATGCACCAGATAGAGATCGTCGGTGGTCGCGCGCAGCAGATGACGATCGTGCGATACCACCACCAGCGCACCTTCAAAGTCGATCAACGCTTCGGTCAGCGCCTGGCGCATATCGAGATCAAGGTGGTTGGTCGGTTCATCCAGCAGCAGCAGGTTAGGGCGCTGCCAGACAATCAGCGCGAGCACCAGTCGCGCTTTCTCACCGCCGGAGAAGCGCTCGGTGATTTCAGTGACTTTATCGCCGCGGAAATCGAAGCCGCCCAGATAGTCGCGCAGCTGTTGTTCCAGCACGTTAGGCGCAATGCGTGCCAGATGCTGCAGCGGTGACTCATCGGCACGCAGGTACTCCAGCTGATGCTGGGCGAAGTAACCGAGCTTGATCCCTTTGGCCAGCCCCATCCTGCCGTCCATCGCCTCCAGCTCACCCGCCAGCAGCTTAATCAGGGTCGATTTACCGGCGCCGTTACGTCCCAGCAGGCCGATGCGCGAGCCCGGCACCAGGTTGAGCTTAATAGCGTTGAGAATGATGCGCTCGCCATAACCCGCGGTGACCTTCTCCATCTTCAGCAGCGGATTGGGCAGGTTTTCTGGCTTGCGGAAGCTGAAGCTGAACGGATTGTCGACATGGGCAGGCGCAATCATCTCCATGCGCTCCAGCATCTTGATGCGGCTCTGCGCCTGCTTCGCCTTGGTAGCCTGGGCGCGGAAGCGATCAATGTAGCTGTGTAAGTGCGCTACTTTCTCCTGCTGGCTCTCATACAGCGACTGCTGCTGAGCCAGTTTGGCGACGCGCTGCCGCTCAAAGGAGCTGTAGTTGCCGGTATACTCGAACATCGACTCCTGTTCGATATGAATAATTTTGTCGATGACGGGATCGAGGAAGTCACGATCGTGCGAGATCAGGATTAGCGTGCCTTCATAACTCTTCAGCCAGCGCTCCAGCCAGATCACCGCATCAAGATCGAGGTGGTTAGTCGGTTCATCCAGCAGCAGCAGATCGGAACGGCAAATTAGCGCCTGTGCCAGGTTGAGGCGCATCCGCCAGCCACCGGAGAAGTCGCTGACCGGGCGTTGCAGCTGTTCCTGACTGAATCCCAGACCGTGCAGCAGGCTTGAGGCGCGCGCATGGATGCTCCACGCCTGCACCGCGTCCAGCTGACCGTGCAGCAGCGCAATGGCATTGCCATCGTCGCGCAGATTGGCATCCGCCAGTTCCGCCTCAAGCTGGCGATAGTGGCGATCGCCATCGATGACATACTCCAGCGCGGCTTTGTCCAGCGCAGGGGTTTCCTGATTCACCCAGGCCAGCGCCCAGTGAGCAGGAAAAGTGACGGTACCGGCATCGCTGGTGATTTCACCTTTTAACAGCGACAGCAGCGTGGATTTACCACAGCCGTTTTTACCCACCAGCCCGACCTTCTGGCCAGGATTGATGGTGGCGGTGGCGTTGTCGAGCAGGACGCGGATGCCGCGGCGAATTTGTAAGGCTGAGAAGACAATCATGTAAGCGCCGTATCGTCAGAATATGTTAATTTACTGGCAACATAATGAGATTTTGCTGCGTCGTGCATGGTAGCGGAAAACCGCACCAATGACGACGCTTTGGAGGGAAAGGATGTCGCAGCCACCCAGGGTTTTGCTGCTTTATGCTCATCCGGAATCACAGGATTCGATCGCTAATCGGATTTTGCTACAGCCAGCTCAGGCGCTGGAACACGTTACTGTGCACGATCTGTACGCGACCTATCCGGATTTTTTTATCGATGTGCATCATGAACAACAACTGCTGCGTGAACATGACGTCATCGTTTTCCAGCATCCGCTCTATACCTATAGTTGTCCGGCGCTGCTGAAAGAGTGGCTGGACAGGGTACTGTCGCGTGGTTTCGCCAACGGTGTGGATGGCAATGCACTGGAAGGCAAGTACTGGCGCAGTGTGGTGACCACCGGTGAGCCAGAGAGTGCCTTTAAACAGCACGGTCTGAACCGCTATTCACTGAATGACATTATGCGTCCTTTCGAACTGACCGCGCGGATGTGCCGTATGCACTGGATGCCGGCGATGATCGTCTACTGGGCGCGTCGTCAGGATCTGGAATTAATGAAAAATTATGCCCGCGCTTATGGCGACTGGCTGGCAGCACCGCTGCCGAATGGAGGGGTGTAAATGGAAGGACAAACGCTGCTGACCGCGGGGGTGATTTATCTGGTTGCGGCGGTACTGATTGTACCGGTGGCGGCACGCCTCGGTATTGGTGCAGTTCTGGGCTACCTGGTGGCGGGTATCGCTATTGGGCCGTGGGGGTTAGGCTTTATCAGCGACGTTGACGAGATTCTCCATTTCTCTGAGCTCGGTGTGGTTTTCCTGATGTTTATTATCGGGCTGGAACTGAATCCGGCAAAGTTGTGGGCGCTGCGCCGCTCCATATTTGGCGTCGGCGCAGCGCAGGTGATCTTCTCCTCGGCCATTCTGGGCGGCTTATTGTGGCTGACTAACTTTAGCTGGCAGGCTGCGGTCATCGGTGGGATTGGTCTGGCGATGTCCTCGACCGCTATGGCGCTGCAGCTGATGCTGGATAAGGGTATGAACCGCAGCGAAGCGGGCCAGTTGGGCTTCTCGGTGCTGCTGTTTCAGGATATCGCGGTGATCCCCGCCCTGGCGCTGATCCCGCTGCTGGCGGGAACCGACAACGGCCATATTGACTGGATGAAAGTCGGTATGAAAGTGCTGGCATTTGCCGGCATGCTGATAGGCGGACGCTATCTGCTGCGACCTATCTTCCGTTATATCGCTGCGTCGGGCGTGCGCGAAGTTTTTACCGCCGCCTCGCTGCTGCTGGTGCTGGGCTCTGCTCTGTTTATGGATGCGCTGGGGCTGTCAATGGCGCTCGGCACCTTTATCGCCGGGATCCTGCTGGCGGAGAGCGAATACCGGCATGAACTGGAAGTTGCTATTGACCCCTTTAAAGGGTTACTGCTGGGCCTGTTCTTTATTTCAGTTGGCATGGCGCTTAACCTCGGCGTGCTCTATACCCATATTGTGACCATCCTGTTGGGCGTCGTGACGCTGGTGGCGGTGAAAACGCTGGTGCTTTATCTGCTGGCGCGCATTTATGGCTTACGCAGTTCCGAGCGGCAGCAGTTTGCTGGCGTGCTGAGTCAGGGTGGCGAGTTCGCCTTTGTCCTCTTTTCAGCGGCCTCTTCAGCGAAGCTCTTCTCAGGCGATCAACTACCGATGCTGCTGGTAACAGTGACCCTGTCGATGATGACCACACCCCTGCTGATGAAGGGGATTGATCGTCTGCTGGCGCGTCGTTTTAACGAAACGGACGATGAGGCAGAGAAACACTTTGTTGAAGATGACCAGCCGCAGGTGATTGTGGTGGGTTTTGGCCGCTTCGGGCAGGTGGTTGGTCGTCTGTTGATGGCGAATAGTAAACGCATCACCGTGCTGGAGCGCGATATCAGCGTGGTGAGTCTGATGCGTAAATATGGTTATAAGGTCTATTACGGCGACGCCACCGAACTGGAGTTGTTGCGTGCGGCCGGTGCGGCCAGCGCCCAGTCGATTGTTATCACGTGTAATGAGCCGGAAGATGCGATGATTATCGTGCATCTGTGCCAGCAACATTTTCCGCAGTTGCAGATCCTGGCGCGTGCCCGTGGCCGTGTTGAAGCGCATGAGTTATTACAGGCAGGCGTCACGCAGTTCTCGCGTGAGACTTTCTCCAGTGCGCTTGAGTTAGGGCGTAAAGCATTGATGACGCTGGGAATGCATCCGCATCAGGCGCACCGCGCCCAGCAGTATTTCCGGCGGCTCGATATGCGCATGCTGCGCGAATTGATGCCAAGCCTTTCTGACAGTGCGCAGGTTTCGCGGGTGCGTGAAGCGCGGCGTGAACTGGAAGATATCTTCCAGCGCGAAATGCAGCGCGAAAAGCGGCAGATCGATGGTTGGGACGATGATCAATAACCTTTTTAAACAGGCAGAATCTAATGCGTAAACGTTTTATTGCCGGTGCGACATGTCCGAACTGTCAGGAGAAGGACACGCTGGCGATGTGGCGTGAAAATAATGTCGATGTGGTGGAATGTGTGAAGTGTGGTCACCAGATGCGTGAGGTGGATAAGCAGGCGCGCGATCAGGTTCGCACGAATGAGCAGGTTATCGGCATTTTCCATCCTGAATAGCGCAATGACGCAGCTTTTTTTACGCTTAAACTTACAGCGGGATTGAATTCCGTTACAATTGACGCCAGTAAGTCTGGGGTCGCAAGAGAAAGTGAAATCCCTCTTGTACCCAGCCCGAACCTTTCTGGTTGGTGTTATTGCACGCAAGAATAGACCAATGAGACAGGATCTCAGCTCTCAACGGTTAGGAGATATCATGAAAGTAGCAAAAGACCTGGTGGTAAGCCTGGCCTATCAGGTACGTACAGAAGACGGCGTGTTAGTTGACGAGTCACCGGTGAGCGCACCGTTAGACTATCTGCACGGTCATGGTTCCCTGATTTCTGGTCTGGAAAATGCGCTGGAAAATCACATTGCCGGTGACAAGTTTGATGTGCATATCCCAGCAAATGATGCATACGGCCAGTATGACGACAACCTGGTGCAGCGTGTCCCTAAAGACGTCTTCATGGGCGTTGATGAACTGCAGGTTGGCATGCGCTTCCTGGCAGAGACCGATCAGGGCCCGGTGCCGGTAGAAATTACCGAAGTGGAAGATGATCATGTCGTGGTTGATGGTAACCACATGCTGGCGGGTCAGAACCTGAACTTCAACGTTGAAGTGGTTGCTATCCGCGAAGCAACGCCGGAAGAACTGGCTCATGGCCATGTTCACGGTGCAGATGGCCATCATCATGACCATGACCATGCTCACGACCATGATCACGGTAAAGGCGGTTGTGGTACTGGCGGTTGCGGTTGCAGCCACTAAGTCTCAACAGACCTTTCAAGGCCACCTCCGGGTGGCCTTTCTTTTGGCGATCATTCTGGTCATGCCTGGGTGAGCAGTGGACCAGAAATCCCGCTATCAGTAGTGTGGTGGTGGTGTCTCTTCAGACTGTGAGGCGACTATTGATGGCGCATTCGCTTTGAGCTTGTCGGTTAGAATGCGCATCTGTTCACGCATCTTGTTCATCTCCAGCTCGTGCTGAACGACCGCGCTGTTCAGCTGATCGATAGTCATTTCCTGAAAGGCCAGTTTACTCTCTAACGTCTCCAGACGCTGTTCCCACTCAGATTGTTGCATGACCTGTTCCTCTGTTAAGGTGCGACTCGGGGCGTGATTCTACGACCTGAATGCCAGGAATCACCTGTTTTTTTCACGATCGAAGGCGTTGCGCTTGAAAAAAGGCAGCGCGGCATCAACTCTGATGAAACTTCCCGATGTTATAAAGGTCGGAGGTAGACCGGGTAATTACATTGTGGGAGTGTTCGACACTGCCACGTAAAGTTATAGTGTGGGCCCTGAAGTCCGCAATGTTTCCCGAGGTTAGACGCTTCGGTTTTGGAGAATGGATGAAATCACTGTTTAAAGTCACATTGTTAGCTACCACCATGGCTGTTGCGCTAAATGCTCCGCTGGCAATGGCGGCAGATACTGCTGCGGCACCACAGGCTGCACCAGCCGCTGCGCCACAGTCCGCACCTCAGGCTCCAAAAAATGCTGCCTTCAAAGATGAAGACCAGCAGTCTGCTTACGCGCTGGGTGCTTCACTGGGTCGCTACATGGACAACTCTCTGAAGGAGCAGGAAAAACTGGGCATCAAACTGGATAAGCAGCAGCTGATTGCTGGTGTTCAGGATGCATTTGGCGGTAAGAGCAAACTCTCGGATCAAGAGATTGAGCAGACGCTACAATCCTTTGAAGGGCGCGTGAAAGGCGCAGCCTCAGCGAAAATGGAAAAAGATGCGAAAGAGAACGCCGAGAAGGGCGAAACTTACGCAACCAAATTTGCGAAAGAGAGCGGTGTGAAGAAAACCGAAAGCGGTCTGCTATATAAAGTTGAGAAAGAGGGTACCGGCGACGCACCTAAAGACAGCGATACTGTAGTGGTAAACTACAAAGGTACGTTGATTGACGGTACTGAATTCGACAACTCTTATACCCGTGGCGAGCCACTCTCATTCCGTCTGGATGGTGTCATCCCGGGCTGGACTGAAGGTCTGAAGCATGTGAAGAAAGGCGGCAAGATCAAGCTGGTAATCCCACCGCAGCTGGCTTACGGCAAAAATGGGGTCCCGGGCATTCCGGCTAACTCCACACTGGTGTTTGATGTTGAGCTGCTTGATATCAAACCCGCGCCAAAGGCAGATGATAAAGCACAGGCTCCTGCGCCTGCTGCTGCAGAAAAAGCGCAATAATCTGCTGACCGCCGCCTTCTGGCGGCGGTTACATTTCGGCTTCACGACAAACCTCTGGCTTAAGGCGACGACATTTGCCAGACTAATGCCTGCCTAATTATCCCAATATTGAGTCTGCCCATAAGCCGCTGCGACAGGCTCCAGCCATACAGGGTGATACTCTTCAATGTCTAATCCATTCAATCCGGGTGAACTAAGTGACTTCGATCTTCTGGAGCAGCGCCCGTTCGAACAAATTGATTACGATATTCTGAAATCGTACGAGGCTGTCGTAGATGGCCTGGCGATGTTGATCGGTTCGCATTGTGAAATTGTCCTGCATTCACTTGAAGATCTTAAATGTTCAGCAGTGCGTATCGCCAATGGTGAACACACTGGCCGTAAAGTCGGTTCCCCTATTACCGATTTAGCCCTGCGTATGCTGCATGATATGCATGGAGCGGACAGTAATGTTTCCCGAGCCTATTTCACGCGTGCCAAAAGCGGCGTGCTGATGAAATCGGTCACCATTGCGATTCGTAACCGTCAGCAACGAGTCATTGGCTTGCTCTGCATCAACATGAACCTTGATGTGCCGTTCTCACAGATTATGTCGACCTTTATGCCACCCGAGATGCCGCAGGTTGACTCCAACGTTAACTTCGCCAGCTCGGTAGACGATCTGGTGATGCAGACGCTGGAGTTCACCATTGAAGAGGTGAGTGCTGACCGTAATGTATCGAACAATGCCAAGAACCGTCAGATTGTGCTGAACCTGTACGAGAAGGGGATTTTCGACATTAAGGATGCCATCAACCAGGTAGCCGATCGGCTGAACATCTCGAAACACACCGTCTATCTCTATATCCGCCAGTTTAAAAATGGCGACTTTCAGGGACATGACCGGTAATGCGTTACACCCTGCTCGTGACCGGCCCGGCGTACGGTACGCAACAGGCAACCAGCGCATATCTGTTTGCCCGCGCACTGCTGACGTCGGGCCATCAGCTTGACAGCGTATTCTTCTATCGAGAAGGGGTGCTGAATGCTAACCAGCTGACTACGCCGGCCAGTGATGAATTTGATCTGGTGCGTGCGTGGCAGACATTACATCAGGAGCAGGGCGTGGCTCTGAACATCTGTGTGGCGGCCGCGCTACGGCGTGGTGTTAGCGACTCGCATGAAGCGGCACGACTTCAGCTGGCGGGTAGTAACCTGCAGCCCGGCTTTACTCTGAGTGGGTTAGGCGCACTGGCGGAAGCCGCGCTGAGCTGTGAACGCATGGTGCAGTTCTGATGAATCGGGTAGCGTTTGTCTTTACCCGGGCGCCGCACGGCAGCAGCGCAGGGCGTGAGGGGCTGGATGCCGCGCTGGCCACGGGCGCACTCAGTGAAGATATCGGCTTATTTTTTATTGGTGATGGCGTGCTGCAGCTTAATCTGCACCAGCAACCTGAGACGATTAAGAGCCGTCACTATGCCGCGACCTTTGGCGTGCTGGCCCTGTATGAGATTGAACACTGCTATCTCTGCCGGACATCGCTGATAGCGCGTGGATTAGAGGTTGACGCTGACCGGTTGCTGGATGTTACGCTACTGGATGCGGCGGAACTGCGGCAGACTCTGGCCCGCTACGATCGCATTCTTACTTTTTAAGAGACGTTAATGCTGCATACCTTACTGCACTCACCGGCACACTGTGATCTTGAGACCCTGCTTTTAATGGCAGGTGCGGGCGATGACGTGCTGCTTCTGCAGGATGGCGTGCTAGCTGCCTTGGCGGGCAGTGGCGCATTGATGCGGTTCTCAGAGTGTGACGCGACGCTGTGGGTACTGGACGAAGATGTTCAGGCTCGCGGTCTCGCTGGGCAAATTTCGACCAGCGTGCAGTCAGTAGACTATACTGGGTTTGTCACGCTAACGATCAGGCATCAGCAACAAATGATCTGGTAATCAGCGAAAACCTGGTTATTTCTTGACACCCCTTTGACGCAGCCCTAAAATTCTGCCTCCTCGTAATTCTACGAGGCGATTTATTACGTGTTTACGAAGCAAAAGCAAATCCAGGAGCTATTTAATGGCAACAGTTAACCAGCTGGTTCGCAAACCACGCGTCCGCAAAGTTGCAAAGAGCAACGTGCCGGCGCTGGAAGCTTGCCCGCAAAAACGTGGCGTTTGTACGCGTGTGTACACCACCACTCCTAAAAAACCAAACTCCGCACTGCGTAAAGTCTGCCGTGTGCGTTTGACCAACGGTTTTGAAGTTACCTCCTACATTGGTGGTGAAGGTCATAACCTGCAGGAACACTCCGTGATCCTGATCCGTGGCGGTCGTGTAAAAGACCTGCCAGGTGTGCGTTACCACACCGTTCGTGGCGCGCTTGACTGCTCAGGTGTTAAAGACCGTAAGCAGGCTCGCTCCAAGTACGGCGTGAAGAAGCCAAAGGCTTAATGGTTCTCCGTTAAGTAAGGCCAAACGTTTTAAATTAAATGTCAAAATAAACTCATAGAGTTTTGGACAATCCTGAATTAACAACGGAGTATTTCCATGCCACGTCGTCGCGTCATTGGTCAGCGTAAAATTCTGCCAGATCCTAAGTTCGGATCAGAGCTGCTGGCCAAATTTGTAAATATCCTGATGGTAGATGGTAAAAAATCTACTGCAGAATCAATCGTTTATACCGCGCTTGAGACCCTGGCTCAGCGTTCAGGTAAAAACGCTCTGGAATCTTTTGAAGTAGCCCTGGAAAACGTGCGTCCGACTGTCGAAGTTAAGTCACGTCGCGTTGGTGGTTCTACTTATCAGGTACCAGTAGAAGTCCGTCCGGTTCGTCGTAATGCTCTGGCAATGCGCTGGATCGTAGATGCTGCTCGTAAACGCGGTGATAAATCAATGGCTCTTCGCCTGGCGAACGAACTTTCTGATGCTGCAGAGAACAAAGGTACAGCAGTTAAGAAACGTGAAGACGTTCACCGCATGGCAGAAGCCAACAAGGCGTTCGCACACTACCGTTGGTAATCACCACGTAGTTGTTAAACCAGCGGGCGCTCAATCAGCCAACCCGCTGGGGTCGACTTACCTTGAACGTCCGAGAATCAGAGGAATCAAATGGCTCGTAAAACACCCATTGCCCGCTACCGTAATATCGGTATCAGTGCGCACATCGACGCCGGTAAGACTACCACTACCGAACGCGTTCTGTTCTACACCGGTGTAAACCACAAAATCGGTGAAGTACATGACGGTGCAGCAACCATGGACTGGATGGAGCAGGAACAGGAACGTGGTATTACCATCACTTCCGCTGCGACCACCTGTTACTGGTCTGGTATGGCCAAGCAGTTTGAACCACACCACATCAACATCATCGACACCCCAGGACACGTTGACTTCACCATCGAAGTTGAACGTTCTATGCGTGTGCTTGATGGCGCGGTAATGGTTTACTGTGCAGTTGGTGGCGTTCAGCCACAGTCTGAGACCGTATGGCGTCAGGCTAACAAATATAAAGTTCCACGCATTGCGTTCGTTAACAAAATGGACCGCATGGGTGCTAACTTCCTGAAAGTTGTTAAACAGATGGAAGTTCGTCTGGGCGCAACTCCAGTTCCTCTGCAGCTGGCTATCGGCGCAGAAGAGAAATTCACCGGTGTTGTTGACCTGGTGAAAATGAAAGCAATCAACTGGAACGACGCAGACCAGGGTGTAACCTTCGTCTACGAAGATATTCCAGCTGATATGCAGGAACTGGCTGAAGAATGGCATGCGAAGCTGGTTGAAGCCGCTGCTGAAGGCTCTGATGAGCTGATGGAGAAATTCTTCGGTGGTGAAGAACTGACTGAAGAAGAGATCAAAACATCTCTGCGTAAGCGTGTTCTGAACAACGAAATTATCCTGGTAACCTGTGGTTCTGCATTTAAGAACAAAGGTGTTCAGGCGATGCTGGATGCAGTTGTTGAATATCTGCCAGCACCGACTGACGTTACCGCGATCAACGGTATGCTGGACGACGGTAAAGACACGCCGGCTGTTCGTCACTCTGATGACAACGAGCCGTTTGCTGCACTGGCGTTCAAAATCGCTACCGACCCGTTCGTGGGTAACTTAACCTTCTTCCGCGTTTACTCTGGTGTTGTTAACACGGGTGACACCGTGTTCAACCCGGTTAAGTCAAACCGTGAGCGTCTGGGCCGTATCGTTCAGATGCACGCTAACAAGCGTGAAGAGATTAAAGAAGTTCGTGCGGGTGATATCGCAGCTGCGATTGGCCTGAAAGATGTGACCACTGGTGACACCCTGTGTGACCCAGATAACGTCATCATCCTTGAGCGCATGGAGTTCCCGGAGCCGGTAATCTCTATCGCCGTTGAGCCAAAAACCAAAGCTGACCAGGAAAAAATGGGTCTGGCTCTGGGCCGTCTGGCAAAAGAAGACCCATCATTCCGCGTATGGACTGATGAAGAATCTAACCAGACCATCATCGCCGGTATGGGTGAATTGCACCTCGACATCATCGTTGACCGTATGAAGCGTGAGTTCAACGTTGAAGCAAACGTGGGTAAACCACAGGTTGCTTACCGTGAAGCGATTCGCAACAAAGTTACCGATGTTGAAGGTAAACACGCCAAGCAGTCTGGTGGTCGTGGTCAGTATGGCCATGTTGTTATCGACATGTACCCACTGGAGCCAGGTTCGAACCCGAAAGGCTACGAATTTGTCAACGACATCAAAGGTGGTGTGATTCCTGGTGAATACATCCCTGCGGTTGACAAAGGTATCCAGGAGCAGCTGAAATCAGGCCCTCTGGCTGGTTACCCGGTTGTGGACCTGGGCGTGCGTCTGCACTTCGGTTCTTACCACGATGTCGACTCCTCAGAACTGGCGTTTAAACTGGCCGCGTCTCTTGCCTTCAAACAGGGCTTTAAACAAGCGACACCTGTTCTGCTTGAGCCTATCATGAAGGTTGAAGTTGAAACGCCAGAAGAGAACACGGGTGATGTCATCGGTGACCTTAGCCGTCGTCGTGGTATGCTCAAAGGGCAGGAATCTAACGCTACTGGCGTTCAGATTCACGCTGAAGTTCCGTTGTCTGAGATGTTCGGATACGCAACTCAGCTGCGTTCTCTGACCAAAGGTCGTGCTTCTTACTCCATGGAGTTCCTGAAGTATGACGATGCGCCAAACAACGTAGCGCAGGCCGTTATTGAAGCTCGTAGCAAATAAGCTACGGTTTAAATTTGAACTGATGCCTTCACCCAGATGGTGAAGGCACAACGTAAGGAATTATCGCCATGGCGAAAGAGCAATTTCAGCGTAACAAACTGCACGTAAACGTGGGCACCATCGGTCACGTCGACCACGGTAAAACCACCCTGACTGCAGCTATCACTACCGTACTGTCTAAAACTTACGGCGGCCAGGCTCGTGCATTCGATCAGATCGATAACGCACCAGAAGAGAAAGCTCGTGGTATCACCATCAACACTTCACATGTTGAGTATGAAACCCCGACTCGTCACTACGCGCACGTTGACTGCCCAGGCCACGCCGATTATGTGAAAAACATGATCACCGGTGCTGCGCAGATGGACGGCGCGATCCTGGTTGTTGCAGCGACTGATGGCCCGATGCCACAGACCCGTGAGCACATCCTGCTGGGTCGTCAGGTTGGCGTTCCTTACATCATCGTGTTCCTGAACAAGTGTGACATGGTTGATGATGAAGAGCTGCTGGAACTGGTAGAAATGGAAGTGCGTGACCTGCTGTCAGCATATGACTTCCCAGGCGACGATACCCCAATCGTTCGTGGTTCTGCCCTGAAAGCGCTGGAAGGCGAAGCTGAGTGGGAAGCGAAAATCATCGAGCTGGCTGAGCATCTGGACAACTACATCCCAGAACCACAGCGTGCGATCGACATGCCGTTCCTGCTGCCAATCGAAGACGTATTCTCAATCTCTGGCCGTGGTACTGTTGTTACCGGTCGTGTTGAGCGCGGCATCGTTAAAGTCGGCGACGAAGTTGAAATCGTGGGTATCAAAGATACTGCGAAATCAACCTGTACCGGTGTTGAGATGTTCCGTAAGCTGCTGGACCAGGGTCAGGCAGGCGAAAACTGTGGTGTTCTGCTGCGCGGTATCAAGCGTGAAGACATCCAGCGTGGCCAGGTTCTGGCTAAGCCAGGCTCAATCAAGCCACACACCCAGTTTGAGTCAGAAGTTTACGTTCTGTCTAAAGACGAAGGTGGTCGCCATACTCCGTTCTTCAAAGGCTATCGTCCACAGTTCTATTTCCGTACAACTGACGTAACCGGCTCAGTCGAGCTGCCAGAAGGCGTTGAAATGGTCATGCCAGGCGACAACATCAAAATGGTTGTTACCCTGATCCACCCAATCGCAATGGACGAAGGTCTGCGTTTCGCAATCCGCGAAGGTGGCCGTACCGTTGGCGCGGGTGTTGTTGCTAAAGTTATCGCATAATTGTGATATCTGCTGTGGTCGTGCAAATGGCCACTGCAACACAGTAAAAAGAGCACTCCGGTGCTCTTTTTTTTGGTCTGAAGATGGGCATAACCCTGCAAAACGTGGGTTTGAAATAAAAATGATTCTTATTTACTCTGTGTACAGAAAATGTACCCGAGTGATTAATCAATGTACGTCTGCCTGTGTAATGCCATCAGTGATAAAACCCTTCGTGAAGTTGTGCGTCGCTATCAGCCCAAATCTATTCAGCAACTGCGCCAGCTTGTGCCGGTCGGCAAGCAATGCGGCAAATGCGTTCGCGCTGCGCGTGAAATTATGGATGAAGAGATGCAGCATGCACCACTCTACAAAGAGATAGCCTGACCGACGATCGGTGCGTGAATACCCACAATTTCTGTCGCGTTTTTTTGACTTCTTTTTAACCGCATCTACGCTCTAATAAACCAGACGTGGAGGGTTAACAATGAAGGGCGATATCAAAGTTATCAGTCATCTCAACAAACTGCTTGGAAATGAACTGGTTGCTATCAATCAGTACTTTTTGCATGCACGCATGTTCAAAAACTGGGGTCTGACGCGCCTCAATGACGTTGAATACCATGAATCAATCGATGAGATGAAACATGCCGACAAATATATTGAGCGCATTCTTTTTCTTGAAGGCATTCCAAATCTTCAGGATCTGGGACGTTTGCGGATCGGTGAAGACGTTGAGGAGATGCTGAGTTCAGACCTGAATCTGGAGCTGGAAGGTGCTAAGGATCTTCGTGAAGCCATCTCCTATGCTGACAAAGTTCATGATTATGTCAGTCGTGACATGATGATTGAAATCCTGGCTGATGAAGAGCATCACATTGACTGGATTGAGACAGAACTTGAGTTAATCCAGAAAATGGGCATCCAGAACTATCTGCAGGCTCAGATTAAAGAAGAGTGAATCGGGTCTGGAGCACGACCATTACCCAGCCCGCAATAGCCAGGAAAGGGCCAAACGGCAGCGGGCTGTCCCCCTGAATGAAACCCCGCAGCTGCAATATCACGATCGCCGCTAGCGCCAGTAAGGTGGCACCCAGCGCAATCCACGGTAATGCCTGCCAGCCGCAGCAGGCACCTAACGCTGCGAAGAGCTTAATATCACCATAACCTAATCCTTCATACCCCCGAACGTGTAGATAGCTCCAGGCAAGCAGCCATAACGCACAGTAGCCCGCCATGGCGCCCCATATCGCCGCTGTTGCGGTTCCGGTCATTGTGGCATGGAGCAATCCGAGCCAGAGCAGAAGATAGTTGAGTGGGTCTGGTATGCAGAAGTGGCGACCATCGATGACAGCTATAAGTAACAGCAGGCTCGAGGCAATGATAATGAAAATAGAGTCTGCTGGTTGGTCAAAACTTTGCAGTACCAGCAAGCATAGTATTGCGAACAGCCATTCAATGATAAAGCTTCCTGCGCCGAAAGGATGTTGACAGAAGCGACACTGTCCTTTTAAGTGTGGCCAGCTTATTAGTGGCAGAGCATCGCGCCACAACAGGCGCTGCTGGCAATGATCACATCGTGAACCGGGAAAGCAAAATGCAGTAAACCATTGAGCAGGTGAGAGGGCGGGCGCAAAGCGTTCGCAGGCCAGAGAAAGAAAACTTCCCAGGGCACCTCCGCCAGCAAGTGCAGTCATCTGAATGATAAGGATTAGGGACATGATCAAGCTCCGGCCAAAAGGTTACGAGCACTCTTATCGGCTTTCAGCTTTGTGTCATCTATGAGTGAAGAAAGGCGGAAATGGCTTCACAACCGAATACACGATTTATCAGCTACATGGCAATGTTATGCGACAGGTGCCTCAACAACCGTCCACTATTTGATGGGTAAAAACTAAACGCGGGTTGCTTCCTGAACAGATTTACGTATAATGCGCGGGCCTGCAGATATTGCAGGCGCGATTCGAGCAGAATCGCAGACGGCTGAAATTTAGGCCGCCTGACAATACTCCCAATTGTGGAGTTATATGCTGAACGATTACACTCTCCCATCAATCGTAATGGGCTCGAGTAGTAATTTTTTTCGTCTATAAAAAGTTTGGAGCTCTGGTCTCATGCAGAACCAAAGAATCCGTATCCGTCTTAAAGCGTTTGATCATCGTCTGATCGATCAATCAACCGCGGAAATCGTTGAGACCGCCAAGCGCACTGGTGCGCAGGTTCGTGGTCCAATCCCGCTGCCAACCCGCAAAGAGCGTTTTACCGTTCTGATCTCTCCGCACGTTAACAAAGATGCGCGTGATCAGTACGAAATCCGCACTCACAAGCGTCTGGTAGACATCGTTGAGCCAACTGAAAAAACCGTTGATGCTCTGATGCGTCTGGATCTGGCTGCCGGTGTTGACGTGCAGATCAGCCTGGGTTAATCAGGTCATCGAGCGATTAAGAGGTTGAAACAATGATTGGTTTAGTCGGTAAAAAAGTGGGCATGACCCGCATCTTCACTGAAGATGGCGTTTCTATCCCCGTCACCGTAATCGAAGTTGAAGCGAACCGCGTTACCCAGGTCAAAGGTCTGGAAAACGATGGTTACCAGGCAATTCAGGTTACCACCGGTGCTAAAAAAGCAAACCGTGTGACCAAACCTGAAGCTGGTCATTTTGCTAAAGCTGGCGTTGAAGCTGGCCGTGGCCTGTGGGAATTCCGCACTGCTGAAGGTGACGAATACTCTGTGGGTCAGAGCATCAGCGTTGAGATTTTCGCTGAAGTTAAGAAAGTTGACGTAACCGGTACCTCTAAAGGTAAAGGTTTCGCCGGTACCGTTAAGCGCTGGAACTTCCGTACCCAGGACGCTACTCACGGTAACTCCTTGTCTCACCGCGTTCCGGGTTCTATCGGTCAGAACCAGACTCCGGGCAAAGTGTTCAAAGGCAAGAAAATGGCAGGTCAGCTGGGTAATGAGCGCGTAACCGTTCAGAGTCTGGACGTAGTACGTGTTGACGCTGAGCGCAACCTGCTGCTGGTTAAAGGTGCAGTTCCCGGTGCTACCGGTAGCGACCTGATCGTTAAACCAGCTGTGAAGGCGTAAGGGGATAGCAATGGAATTAGTATTGAAAGACGCGCAGAGCGCGCTGACTGTTTCCGAAACTACCTTCGGTCGTGATTTCAACGAAGCGCTGGTTCACCAGGTTGTTGTTGCTTACGCATCTGGCGCCCGCCAGGGTACTCGTGCGCAGAAAACTCGCGCCGAAGTAACCGGTTCAGGCAAAAAGCCATGGCGTCAAAAAGGCACCGGCCGTGCGCGTGCAGGTTCTGTAAAGAGCCCAATCTGGCGTTCAGGTGGCGTGACCTTTGCTGCGAAGCCGCAGGACCACAGTCAAAAAGTTAACAAAAAGATGTACCGCGGCGCGCTGAAAAGCATCCTGTCCGAACTGGTACGTCAAGATCGTCTGATCGTTGTCGAATCATTTGCTGTAGAAGCACCGAAAACCAAGCTGCTGGTACAGAAACTGAAAGACATGGCTCTGGAAGACGTGCTGATCATCACTGGTGAACTGGATGAGAATCTGTTCCTGGCTGCGCGTAACCTGTACAAGGTTGATGTGCGTGATGCATCCGGTATCGACCCAGTTAGCCTGATCGCCTTCGACAAAGTCGTTATGACTGCTGATGCAGTTAAGCAAGTTGAGGAGATGCTGGCATGATCCGTGAAGAACGTCTGCTGAAAGTACTGCGCGCGCCGCACGTATCTGAAAAAGCATCTAGCGCGATGGAAAAAACCAATACCATCGTTCTCAAAGTTGCTAATGACGCGACCAAAGCAGAGATCGTTGCTGCTGTTGAGAAACTGTTCGAAGTAGAAGTTAAAGACGTAAACACCCTGGTAGTTAAGGGCAAAGTTAAGCGTCAAGGACAGCGTATCGGTCGTCGTAGCGACTGGAAAAAAGCTTACGTCACCCTGAAAGAAGGCCAGAATCTGGACTTCGCTGGCGGCGCTGAGTAAGTCGGAGGAGAAAGACAATGGCAGTTGTTAAATGTAAACCGACATCTCCGGGTCGTCGCCATGTAGTTAAAGTGGTAAACGCGGAGCTGCACAAGGGCAAACCATTTGCCCCGCTGGTAGAAAAAAACAGCAAATCCGGTGGCCGTAACAACAATGGTCGTATCACTACCCGTCATATTGGTGGTGGTCACAAGCAGGCTTATCGTATTGTTGACTTTAAACGCAACAAAGACGGTATCCCGGCAGTTGTTGAACGTCTTGAGTACGATCCGAACCGCTCTGCGAACATCGCACTGGTTCTGTACAAAGACGGCGAACGCCGTTACATCCTGGCCCCTAAAGGCCTGAAAGCCGGCGACCAGATTCAATCTGGCGTTGATGCTGCGATCAAAGCAGGTAACACTCTGCCGATGCGTAACATCCCGGTGGGTTCAACCGTGCATAACGTAGAAATGAAACCGGGCAAAGGCGGTCAGATTGCTCGCTCAGCCGGTGCTTACGTGCAGATCGTTGCACGTGAAGGTTCTTACGTTACCCTGCGTCTGCGTTCAGGTGAAATGCGTAAAGTCGAGTCTGACTGCCGCGCAACACTGGGCGAAGTCGGCAACGCTGAGCATATGCTGCGCGTTCTGGGTAAAGCTGGTGCAGCCCGTTGGCGTGGTGTTCGTCCGACCGTTCGTGGTACCGCGATGAACCCAGTTGATCACCCGCACGGTGGTGGTGAAGGTCGTAACTTTGGTAAGCACCCGGTAACTCCGTGGGGCGTTCAGACCAAAGGTAAGAAGACCCGTAGCAACAAGCGTACTGATAAATTTATCGTACGTCGCCGTAGCAAATAATATTAGAGGATAAGCCATGCCACGTTCTCTCAAGAAAGGTCCTTTTATTGACCTGCACTTGCTGAAGAAGGTAGAGAAAGCGGTGGAAAGCGGTGACAAGAAGCCTTTGCGCACTTGGTCCCGTCGTTCAACGATCTTTCCTAACATGATCGGTTTGACCATCGCTGTCCATAATGGTCGTCAGCACGTTCCTGTCTTTGTTTCCGACGAAATGGTTGGTCACAAACTGGGTGAATTCGCGCCGACACGTACTTATCGCGGTCACGCGGCTGATAAAAAAGCCAAGAAAAAATAAGTAGGAGGAAGAGATGGAAACTATTGCTCAACATCGCCATGCTCGTTCTTCTGCCCAGAAGGTACGCTTGGTTGCGGACCTGATTCGCGGTAAGAAAGTGTCGCAGGCTCTGGATATTTTAACCTACACCAATAAGAAAGCGGCTGTACTGGTTAAGAAGGTCCTGGAATCTGCCATTGCTAACGCCGAACACAACGATGGCGCTGATATCGACGATCTGAAAATCACGAAAATTTTCGTAGATGAAGGTCCGACCATGAAACGCATTATGCCGCGTGCCAAAGGTCGTGCAGATCGCATCCTGAAGCGCACCAGCCACATTACTGTGGTTGTGTCCGATCGCTGAGACTCTGGAGACTAGCAATGGGTCAGAAAGTACATCCTAATGGTATTCGCCTGGGTATTGTAAAACCATGGAACTCTACCTGGTTTGCGAACACCAACGAATTCGCTGACAACCTGGACAGCGATTTTAAAGTACGTCAGTTCCTGACAAAAGAATTGGCTAAAGCATCTGTCTCTCGTATCGTTATCGAGCGTCCAGCGAAGAGCATTCGTGTGACTATTCACACCGCTCGTCCGGGCATCGTTATCGGTAAGAAAGGCGAAGATGTAGAAAAACTGCGCACGGTCGTCGCGAAAATCGCTGGCGTTCCTGCACAGATTAATATCGCCGAAGTCCGCAAGCCGGAACTGGACGCGAAACTGGTAGCTGACAGCATCACTTCACAGCTGGAGCGTCGTGTTATGTTCCGTCGTGCTATGAAGCGTGCGGTTCAGAACGCCATGCGTCTTGGCGCGAAGGGGATTAAAGTTGAAGTTAGCGGCCGTCTGGGTGGCGCTGAGATCGCACGTACCGAATGGTATCGTGAAGGTCGCGTGCCATTGCACACACTGCGTGCTGACATTGACTACAACACCTCTGAAGCGCACACCACTTATGGTGTAATCGGCGTTAAGGTATGGATCTTCAAAGGTGAGATCCTGGGTGGTATGGCTGCTGTTGAACAACCGGAACCGGCTGCTCAACCTAAAAAGCAGCAGCGTAAAGGCCGTAAGTAAGGAGAGTCGCTGATGTTACAACCAAAGCGTACGAAATTCCGTAAGGTGCATAAAGGCCGTAACCGCGGTCTGGCTGCGGGTACGGATGTCAGCTTCGGTACTTTCGGTCTGAAAGCTGTTGGCCGTGGTCGTCTGACTGCTCGTCAGATCGAAGCAGCACGTCGTGCTATGACCCGTGCAGTTAAGCGTCAAGGTAAGATCTGGATCCGAGTATTCCCGGACAAACCGATTACCGAGAAGCCGCTGGAAGTGCGTATGGGTAAAGGTAAGGGTAACGTAGAGTATTGGGTTGCCCTGATCCAGCCTGGTAAAGTCCTGTATGAAATGGACGGCGTACCAGAAGAGCTGGCCCGTGAAGCATTCAAGCTGGCAGCAGCAAAACTGCCTATCAAAACCACCTTTGTAACTAAGACGGTGATGTAATGAAAGCAACTGAGCTGCGTGAAAAAAGCGTTGAAGAGCTGAACACTGAGCTGCTTAATCTGCTGCGTGAGCAATTTAACCTGCGCATGCAGGCAGCATCTGGCCAACTGCAGCAGACTCATCTGCTGAAACAGGTTCGCCGTGATGTTGCACGCGTTAAGACTTTACTGACTGAGAAGGCGGGTTCGTAATGACCGATAAAATCCGTACTCTGCAGGGTCGTGTAGTAAGTGACAAAATGCAGAAATCTGCAGTTGTTGCTATCGAACGTTTCGTGAAACACCCGATCTACGGCAAATTCATTAAACGTACGACCAAGCTGCACATCCATGACGAGAACAATGAATGTGGAATTGGTGACGTGGTTGAAATCCGCGAATGCCGTCCACTGTCCAAGACTAAATCCTGGACCCTGGTTCGCGTAATCGAGAAAGCGGTTCTGTAATAAGAATTGTTTTTTCTGAGGAAACCCTCTGCTTCGGCAGGGGGTTTTTTTTTGCCTCTTACTCATACCTGATCCATTGTGCCTGTGACCATGCAGGTTTGATGTTGCTCAAAAATTTAATGGCTTGCGAGGATTAAGCTGCGACTCTTCAGGCTATGTAGCCTGGAAGGGCCGGACTATAGATGCCGCATTTATCATAACTGTACAAGGAAATGTGCCGTGAAAATGGAGAGTCATGACCGCTTACGCCGGTCAATGTTGAAATTACTACTGTTAGCTGTATTACGAGCTATTACCTACTATTAGCTTAGCCAAAAGTTTGCCGCTACTATCATGTCGCACACAACCACAACACACAGGCAATAGCATGGAACGAACTCTGTTACTAAACAACGCCGGATGCGTGGTCTGCATGGATGTCGACAGTTGGGATATATTCAATACAAGCATTCTGAACAAATGAAATCAGATCGTGGCGTTAGGGGAAGCAGGCTCGATACCCGATAGCGCGGATGAGATTATCGGTCTGCTAAGCCACATTGTTATTCAGGGTCTAATCAATACGCATCATCACATGTAACAGAGTCTGACCCGCACGATTCCTGCAGTACCAAATGATGAGTTTTTTAACTGGCTGACCTGCCTTCACCCACTGTGGCAGAATCTGACGCCCGAGATGAGTCATATCTCCACGCCGATCTTAATGGCCGGGTTAATGTTCTTTGGCTGCACCACCATCAATAACCACCTTTGTGCCTACTCTAATGGCTGTAAACTTAACGACCCATATTGATGAAACTGCAGTCTTAATGGGCATGGTTTCCATGCGAGCCGGGGCAGCATGAGCGTTAGTAAATCCCTGGGTGGCCAGCCGCCCGACGCACTGGTAGAGAATAAAGCCGCAATTATGATAGACACGCAGCCTGTGTGATTCAGTACTGCCACGATGAAAGTCACATTTCGATGTTACGTATCGTGATTGTGTCATGTGCGCCGTGCTCACTCAGTCGTGAGCTGATGAAGCAGTCCGTTGCGCTGGCATGCAGCTTCAACGTTTCTATGCATCCCCATCTGGCGGAGAATAAACAGCATATGTGGCATAGCCGCAAAAAATTCATATGACACCAGCGCAGCATGTTGATGACCTCGGCTGGGTTGATTGGAATGTGTGGCACGTACTGGGTCAAACTGGATCAGCATGGTATTGAGTTTTTTGCGCACACCAGGGCTGGCGTCGCGCATTGTCCATGCTCAAACATGCGGCTTGTCTCGGGAATTGCGCCGTTACGGCATATGTGTGATGCCGGCGTACATGTCGGTATGGGTGAAGATGGCTTAGCCTCGAGTGGCTGTTCAGATATGATGGCTGAAGTATGTCAGGTACTGGAGTAAGTGGGCGAAAATGCTTAACCGTAATGATGTGGGTGCCATTGCGCCAGGCATGATGGCAGATCTTGCCATCTTTGACCTGAATCGCATTGATCTTGCCGGGGCAGGGCACGATCCGGTCGCCGCCTTTGTGTTCTGTAATCCGGGATAGGTTGCTTAATATCATTAACGGAAAAGTCAGGGGGCGTGATGAAAAACTGGCCGGAATTGAACTACCAGCCTTGCTGCGGCAGCATCACCACCTGGCCATTAAACTTGGCTGGTTGAGTCAGAATGACACTTTATTTGGGAAGCGACGAAAAATAAGACAGATTACATTTGCTACTGTTCGCACTATTCCCTAGAATACGCCCTCCCTGTCATCAGGGGAAATCAGCGGCTCGATTGAGAGCCGTTTATTTTTTCTACCCATCTGTGAGAACCGGTGTTACAATGCCGCGCCCTCAATTATGGGGCTTTCTAACGACCTGAGGTTTAGGTCCCGAAGTAGTAGTTGACATTAGCGGAGCACTAAAATGATCCAAGAACAGACTATGCTGAACGTCGCCGACAACTCCGGTGCACGTCGCGTAATGTGTATCAAGGTTCTGGGTGGCTCGCACCGTCGCTACGCAGGCGTCGGTGACATCATCAAAGTTACCATCAAGGAAGCAATTCCTCGTGGTAAAGTCAAAAAAGGTGATGTCCTGAAGGCGGTAGTGGTGCGCACCAGGAAGGGTGTTCGTCGCCCGGACGGTTCTGTCATTCGCTTCGATGGTAATGCATGCGTTATTCTGAACAATAACAGTGAGCAGCCTATCGGTACGCGTATTTTTGGGCCGGTAACTCGTGAACTTCGTACTGAAAAGTTCATGAAAATTATCTCTCTGGCACCAGAAGTACTCTAAGGAGCGAACAATGGCAGCTAAAATCCGTCGTAACGACGAAGTTATCGTGTTAACCGGTAAAGATAAAGGTAAGCGCGGTAAAGTTAAGAATGTCCTGTCTTCTGGTAAGGTCATCGTTGAAGGTATCAACCTGGTGAAGAAACATCAGAAGCCGGTTCCGGCTCTGAACCAACCAGGCGGCATCGTTGAAAAAGAAGCTGCTATTCAGGTTTCTAACGTTGCACTGTTCAACGCGGCAACTGGTAAGGCTGACCGTGTAGGCTTTAGATTCGAAGACGGCAAAAAAGTCCGTTTCTTCAAGTCTAACAGCGAAACTATCAAGTAATTTGGAGTAGTACGATGGCGAAACTGCATGATTACTACAAAGACGAAGTAGTCCAGAAACTCATGACAGAGTTTGGCTACAATTCTGTCATGCAAGTCCCTCGGGTCGAGAAGATCACCCTGAACATGGGTGTTGGTGAAGCGATCGCTGACAAGAAACTGCTGGATAACGCAGCAGCTGACCTGGCAGCAATCTCCGGTCAAAAACCGCTGGTCACCAAAGCACGCAAATCAGTTGCAGGCTTCAAAATCCGTCAGGGCTATCCGATCGGCTGTAAAGTAACTCTGCGTGGCGAGCGCATGTGGGAGTTCTTTGAGCGTCTGGTCACCATTGCTGTTCCACGTATCCGTGACTTCCGTGGCTTGTCCGCTAAGTCATTCGATGGTCGTGGCAACTACAGCATGGGTGTACGTGAGCAGATCATCTTCCCAGAAATCGACTATGACAAAGTCGATCGCGTTCGTGGTTTGGATATCACCATTACCACTACTGCGAAATCTGATGATGAAGGCCGTGCTCTGCTGGCTGCCTTTGACTTCCCGTTCCGTAAGTAAGGTAGGGTTACTTAATGGCTAAGCAATCTATGAAAGCACGCGAAGTTAAGCGTGCAAAATTAGCAGACAAATTCTTCGCTAAACGCGCTGAACTGAAAGCGATCATCTCTGATGTGAACGCTTCCGACGAAGACCGTTGGGATGCTGTTCTGAAGCTGCAGAGTCTGCCGCGTGATTCCAGCCCTTCACGTCAGCGTAACCGCTGCCGTCAAACAGGTCGTCCGCACGGTTTCCTGCGGAAGTTTGGGTTGAGCCGTATCAAGGTCCGCGAAGCCGCCATGCGCGGTGAAATCCCGGGCCTGAAAAAGGCTAGCTGGTAATTGTCACCAATTGAATCACGGGAGTAACACAGATGAGCATGCAAGATCCGATCGCGGATATGCTGACCCGTATCCGTAACGGTCAGGCCGCGAACAAAGTTGCGGTCACCATGCCTTCCTCCAAGCTGAAATTGGCAATTGCCAACGTTCTGAAGGAAGAAGGATATATTGAAGATTTCAAAATCGAAGGCGACATCAAGCTGGAACTGGAACTTACTCTCAAGTATTTCCAGGGTAAAGCTGTTGTAGAAAGCATTCAGCGAGTAAGCCGTCCTGGTCTGCGCATCTATAAGAAAAAAGATGAGCTGCCAAAAGTAATGGCTGGTATGGGCATCGCTGTAGTTTCTACATCCAAAGGTGTCATGACTGATCGTGCAGCGCGCCAGGCAGGTCTTGGTGGCGAAATTATCTGCTACGTAGCGTAATCGGAGGATACATATGTCTCGTGTTGCTAAAGCACCTGTCGTTGTTCCTGCCGGCGTAGAGGTAAAACTCGACGGTCAGGTAATTTCGATTAAAGGTAAAAACGGCGAGCTGACTCGTACTATCAATGATGCTGTTGAAGTTAAGCATGCTGACAACGCTTTGACTTTCGCCCCGCGCGAAGGTTTCGTTGACGGCTGGGCGCAGGCGGGTACTTCTCGCGCGCTGCTGAACGCAATGGTTATCGGTGTTACCGAAGGCTTCACTAAGAAGCTGCAGCTGGTTGGTGTAGGTTATCGTGCAGCCGTTAAAGGCGACGTGGTTAACCTGTCTCTGGGCTTTTCTCATCCAGTCGATCACCAGCTGCCCGCAGGTATCACTGCAGAATGTCCAACTCAGACTGAGATCGTGCTGAAAGGTGCTGATAAACAGTTGATTGGGCAGGTTGCAGCGGATCTGCGCGCCTACCGTCGTCCTGAGCCTTATAAAGGCAAGGGTGTCCGTTACGCCGACGAAGTCGTGCGTACCAAAGAGGCTAAGAAGAAGTAAGGTAACACTATGGATAAGAAATCTGCTCGTATCCGTCGTGCGACCCGTGCACGTCGCAAGCTCAAAGAGCTGGGTGCTACTCGCCTGGTGGTACATCGTACCCCGCGTCATATTTACGCACAGGTAATCGCCCCGAACGGTTCCGAAGTTCTGGTCGCTGCTTCTACTGTAGAAAAAGCTATCACTGAACAACTGAAGTATACCGGTAATAAAGAAGCCGCAGCTGCAGTAGGTAAAGCTATCGCAGAACGCGCAATCGAAAAAGGCATCACTGGTGTTTCTTTCGACCGTTCCGGTTTCCAATATCATGGTCGCGTCCAGGCACTGGCAGATGCTGCCCGTGAAGCTGGCCTTCAGTTCTAAGGTAGAGGTCTAAGATGGCACACATCGAGAAACAAGCTGGCGAACTGCAGGAAAAACTGATCGCGGTAAACCGTGTTTCTAAAACTGTTAAAGGTGGTCGTATCTTCTCCTTCACAGCACTGACTGTGGTAGGCGATGGTAATGGTCGCGTAGGTTTTGGTTACGGTAAAGCGCGTGAAGTTCCGGCAGCGATCCAGAAAGCGATGGAGAAAGCCCGTCGCAACATGGTTAACGTCGCGCTGAACAACGGCACCCTGCAGCACCCAGTTAAAGGTGCACACACGGGTTCCCGCGTGTTTATGCAGCCGGCTTCAGAGGGTACCGGTATTATTGCCGGTGGTGCAATGCGCGCCGTTCTGGAAGTCGCTGGAGTTCATAACGTACTGGCAAAAGCCTATGGTTCTACTAACCCGATTAACGTGGTTCGTGCAACTATCGACGGCCTGGGCAATATGAAATCTCCGGAAATGGTCGCTGCTAAGCGTGGTAAATCCGTTGAAGAAATTCTGGGGTAATCACGATGGCTAAGACTATTAAAATCACTCAAACCCGTAGTGCTATTGGCCGTTTGCCTAAGCATAAAGCCACTCTGGTTGGCCTGGGTCTGCGTCGTATTGGCCACACCGTTGAGCGTGAAGACACGCCTGCAGTTCGCGGTATGGTTAACGCGGTTTCCTATATGGTTAAAGTGGAGGAGTAAGAGATGCGTTTAAATACTCTGTCTCCGGCCGAAGGGTCTAAGCACGCTACCAAGCGTCTGGGTCGTGGTATCGGTTCTGGCCTCGGAAAAACTGGTGGTCGTGGTCACAAAGGTCAGAACTCACGTTCTGGCGGTGGCGTACGTCGCGGTTTCGAAGGTGGTCAGATGCCTCTGTACCGTCGTCTGCCGAAGTTCGGTTTCACCTCTCGCAAAGCAATGATCACTACAGAGATTCGTCTGTCTGATCTGGCGAAAGTTGAAGGCGGTATCGTCGACCTGAACGCGCTGAAAGCAGCCAACATTGTCGGTGTTCAGATTGAATTCGTTAAAGTAATTCTGTCTGGTGAAGTTTCTACACCGGTAACGGTTCGCGGTCTGCGTGTCACCAAAGGTGCTCGTGCTGCAATCGAAGCTGCTGGCGGTAAAATCGAGGAATAAGTAGCAGATGGCTAAACAACCGGGATTAGATTTTCAAAGTGCCAAAGGTGGCCTTGGTGAGCTGAAACGCAGACTACTGTTTGTAATTGGCGCACTCATTGTCTTCCGTATTGGCTCTTTTATTCCAATCCCTGGTATTGATGCCACTGTACTTGCCAAACTGCTTGAGCAACAGCGTGGCACCATTATTGAAATGTTCAACATGTTCTCTGGTGGTGCTCTCAGCCGTGCTTCTATTTTCGCACTGGGCATCATGCCGTATATATCGGCATCGATTATCATCCAGTTATTAACGGTGGTTCATCCAGCGTTAGCGGAAATTAAGAAAGAAGGGGAAGCTGGCCGTCGTAAGATTAGCCAGTACACCCGATACGGTACGTTGGTATTGGCCATATTTCAGTCTATCGGTATTGCAACCGGTCTGCCGAATATGCCAGGGATGCAAGGTCTGGTAATGAATCCAGGCTTTGCTTTCTACTTTACCGCTGTTGTGAGTCTGGTCTCGGGAACGATGTTCCTGATGTGGCTGGGCGAACAGATTACTGAACGTGGTATCGGTAACGGTATTTCGATCATTATCTTCGCAGGTATCGTTGCGGGTCTCCCGCCGGCCATTGGCCATACCATCGAGCAAGCGCGGCAAGGCGACCTGCACTTCCTTCTGTTGCTGTTGGTTGCAGTACTCGTATTCGCAGTGACCTTCTTTGTTATTTTTGTTGAACGTGGTCAACGCCGCATTGTGGTGAACTACGCAAAACGTCAACAGGGTCGTCGCGTTTACGCTGCACAGAGCACACATTTACCGTTGAAAGTGAATATGGCGGGCGTAATTCCGGCCATCTTTGCTTCCAGCATTATTCTGTTCCCGGCAACGATTGCATCGTGGTTTGGGGGTGGAACCGGTTGGAACTGGCTGACAACAATTTCGCTGTATTTGCAGCCAGGACAGCCGCTTTATGTGCTACTCTATGCGACTGCAATCATCTTCTTCTGTTTCTTCTATACGGCGTTGGTTTTCAACCCACGTGAAACAGCAGATAACCTGAAGAAGTCTGGTGCATTCGTACCGGGAATTCGTCCGGGAGAGCAAACGGCGAAGTATATTGATAAAGTAATGACACGTTTGACCTTAATCGGCGCTCTATACATTACTTTTATCTGCCTTATCCCGGAGTTCATGCGTGATGCGATGAAGGTTCCCTTCTACTTTGGCGGTACATCACTGCTTATCGTAGTTGTCGTCATCATGGACTTTATGGCTCAAGTGCAAACTCTGATGATGTCGAGTCAGTACGAGTCGGCACTGAAGAAAGCTAACCTGAAAGGCTACGGCCGTTAATTCAGTTGGTTGAGAAGTTACGGAGAGTAAAAATGAAAGTTCGTGCTTCCGTCAAGAGATTATGTCGTAACTGCAAAATCATTCGTCGCGACGGTGTCGTGCGTGTGATCTGCAGTGCCGAGCCAAAGCATAAACAGCGCCAAGGCTGATTTTGTCACATATTTTTCTTGCAAAGTCGGGTTGAGCTGGCTAGATTAGCCAGCCAATCTTTTGTATGTCAGTGCGTTTCCATTTGAGTATCCTGAAAACGGGCTTTTCAGCATGGGACGCGCTTGTTTAATTATAGGAGTGCATAGTGGCCCGTATAGCAGGCATTAACATTCCTGATCAAAAACATACCGTTATCGCATTAACTTCGATCTTCGGTATCGGTAAAACTCGTTCAAAAGCCATCTGCGCTTCAACGGGTATTGCTGAAAATGTTAAGATCAGTGAGCTGTCTGAAGAACAAATTGATCAGCTGCGTGATGCAGTTGCGAAATTCGTTGTAGAAGGTGATCTGCGCCGTGAAATCACCCTGAGCATCAAGCGTCTTATGGACCTTGGTTGCTACCGTGGTTTGCGCCATCGTCGTGGTCTTCCGGTTCGCGGTCAGCGTACTAAGACCAACGCACGTACCCGTAAGGGTCCGCGTAAACCGATCAAGAAATAATCGGGGTGAGTAAATAATGGCAAAGGCACCAGTTCGTGCACGTAAGCGTGTAAGAAAACAAGTCTCAGATGGCGTGGCTCATGTCCATGCTTCTTTTAACAACACCATCGTTACCATTACTGATCGTCAGGGTAACGCACTGGGTTGGGCAACCGCCGGTGGTTCCGGTTTCCGCGGTTCACGTAAATCCACTCCGTTTGCTGCTCAGGTCGCTGCAGAGCGCTGTGCAGAAGCGGTAAAAGATTACGGAATTAAGAATCTGGAAGTTATGGTAAAGGGTCCGGGTCCAGGTCGCGAATCTACCATTCGTGCTTTGAACGCCGCTGGTTTCCGCATCACTAATATTACTGATGTGACTCCGATCCCTCATAACGGTTGTCGTCCGCCGAAAAAACGTCGCGTATAACGCCCGTTTTTTTAGGATAGTTGGAGAAAGAAAATGGCAAGATATTTGGGTCCTAAGCTCAAGCTGAGCCGTCGTGAGGGCACTGACTTATTCCTTAAGTCTGGCGTTCGCGCGATTGATTCCAAGTGTAAGATTGAACAAGCTCCTGGTCAGCATGGTGCGCGTAAACCGCGTCTGTCTGATTACGGCGGTCAGTTACGTGAAAAGCAGAAAGTTCGTCGTATTTACGGCGTTCTGGAGCGTCAGTTCCGTAACTACTATAAAGAAGCAGCTCGTCTGAAAGGCAACACCGGTGAAAACCTGTTGGCTCTGCTGGAAGGTCGTCTGGACAACGTAGTTTATCGTATGGGCTTTGGTGCCACTCGTGCAGAAGCACGTCAGCTGGTGAGCCACAAGTCTGTTCTGGTAAATGGCCGCGTTGTTAACATCGCTTCTTATCAGGTATCTCCGAATGATGTCGTTAGCATCCGTGAGAAAGCCAAAAAGCAATCTCGCGTGAAGGCCGCTCTGGAGCTGGCTGAGCAGCGTGAAAAGCCAACCTGGCTGGAAGTTGATGCGACTAAGATGGAAGGTGTGTTCAAGCGTATTCCTGAACGTACTGATCTGTCTGCGGACATTAACGAACACCTGATCGTCGAGCTTTACTCCAAGTAAAGCTTAGTACCAAAGAGAGGACACAATGCAGGGTTCTGTGACAGAGTTTCTAAAACCGCGCCTGGTAGATATCGAGCAAGTGAGTTCGACGCACGCCAAGGTGACCCTTGAGCCTTTAGAGCGTGGCTTTGGCCATACTCTTGGTAACGCACTGCGCCGTATTCTGCTTTCATCCATGCCGGGTTGCGCGGTGACCGAGGTTGAAATTGATGGTGTACTTCATGAGTACAGCACCAAAGAGGGCGTACAGGAAGATATCCTGGAAATCCTGCTCAACCTGAAAGGGCTGGCGGTAAGAGTTCAGGGTAAAGATGAAGTTATTCTGACCCTGAATAAATCTGGCATTGGCCCTGTGACTGCAGCCGACATTACCCATGATGGTGATGTCGAAATCGTCAAGCCTCAGCATGTCATTTGCCATCTGACCGATGAGAACGCTTCTATCAGCATGCGTATCAAAGTTCAGCGTGGTCGTGGCTATGTGCCGGCTTCTGCCCGAATTCATTCGGAAGAAGATGAGCGCCCAATCGGCCGCCTGTTAGTTGACGCTTGCTACAGCCCTGTAGACCGTATCGCCTACAATGTTGAAGCAGCGCGTGTAGAGCAGCGCACCGACCTGGACAAGCTGGTCATCGAAATGGAAACCAACGGCACAATCGATCCTGAAGAGGCGATTCGTCGTGCGGCAACCATTCTGGCAGAACAACTTGAAGCTTTCGTTGATTTACGTGATGTACGTCAGCCAGAAGTAAAAGAAGAGAAACCAGAATTCGATCCGATCCTGCTGCGCCCTGTTGACGATCTGGAATTGACTGTCCGCTCTGCTAACTGCCTTAAGGCAGAAGCTATCCACTACATCGGTGATCTGGTACAGCGTACGGAGGTTGAGCTGCTTAAAACGCCTAACCTCGGTAAAAAATCTCTTACTGAGATTAAAGATGTGCTGGCTTCGCGTGGTCTTTCTCTGGGCATGCGCCTTGAGAACTGGCCTCCAGCAAGCATTGCTGATGAATAATCAGATCACAGGTTAAGGTTTCACTGAGAAGGATAAGGTCATGCGCCATCGTAAGAGTGGTCGTCAACTGAACCGCAACAGCAGCCATCGTCAGGCTATGTTCCGCAACATGGCCGGTTCTCTGGTTCGTCATGAGATCATCAAAACGACTCTGCCGAAAGCCAAAGAACTGCGTCGCGTAGTTGAGCCGCTGATTACTCTTGCCAAGACCGACAGCGTAGCTAATCGTCGTCTGGCATTCGCCCGTACTCGTGATAACGAGATCGTGGCAAAACTGTTTAATGAGCTGGGCCCGCGTTTCGCGAGCCGTGCCGGTGGTTACACTCGTATTCTGAAGTGTGGCTTCCGTGCTGGTGACAACGCTCCGATGGCTTACATCGAGCTGGTTGATCGTCCAGAAGCTCAAGCAGAAGCAGCCGCAGAGTAATCTGTAGCAACGTAAAAAACCCGCTCCGGCGGGTTTTTTATTGCCTGAAATTTACTATCTTAAAACATGGTCTTTCACGTTTAAGGAGCCAACTATGTGGCTGGTTGACGAACTTGCTGAACAACACATCCAAGCTGCGATGGCTAAAGGCGAGCTAAGTAATCTTCCCGGCTCTGGCAAGCCGCTGCAACTGGATGATGACAGCCATGTTCCCCCGGAGTTGAGAGCGGGCTATCGGATACTGAAAAATTCAGGCTTTCTGCCTCCTGAACTTGAGTTAAGAAGGGAATACCTTGAAATTAATAAACTTATTCACCAGATTGATCCTTCTGAACAACGCTATCAGAGCTACTGTCATCGACTTCAGTTGCTGGAATTGCGATTACGTCAGGCAGGAATGAGTACCAATTTTCTTCATGGCAGTTATTCTAATGCTATTCAACACCGTTTCTGTGAGGAGAAATAAATGTTTCGTATCGGCCATCTAGCTAAGCTTGCAGAGGTGACGCCAGACACAATCCGGTTTTATGAAAAACAGCAGATGATGGATCATGATAGTCGAACGGGAGGTGGTTTTCGCCTTTATAGCAAGGGCGATCTTCAGCGTCTGAAATTTATTCGTCATGGCCGTAAACTAGGTTTTAGCCTGGAAGCCATCAGACAACTACTCTCGATCCGGATCGATCCTGCGCACCATACCTGTCAGGAATCTAAAGCGATTGTTGAAAAACGGCTGGCTGAAGTTGCTCAGATGATCTCAGAATTAGAAACGATGCAGCATTCCCTGCGACATCTTTCTATTGCCTGCTGTGGTGACAGTCACAGTAGCATTTCATGCTCAATTCTTGAGGCGCTGGAGCGAGGAGAGGCTGTGAGCAAATAAGTATATTGTTATTTCGCTGTAGAGTAATAGAGTTTCAGCTGATCTCAACAGGAGGCGTCATGAATAAATATCAGCACACAAAAGGTAAAATCCGCGATAATGCGATGCAGGCTCTGCTACACGACCCACTATTTCGACAGCGCATCGAGCAGAAGCAAAAAGGTAAAGGCAGTTTCATGCGGAAAGAGAAACATGGTAAGGGGAATGGATGGGAGGGCAGTGATAAGAAAGCGTCTTATCACTGCCCTCCCGCTTTTACAGTTTAAAAAACCGCCTGTGAGGCGACTTAATATTTATACCCGGGTGTTCTGCTGTTTCAGCAGATCGCGGATTTCAGTCAACAGTAATTCTTCGTTTGAAGGTTTCGCAACTGGCTTCTCTACTTCCTTTTTCTTATAAAGACGATTCATTAACTTAATCGCCATAAAGATTGCAAAAGCAATAATGACAAAATCGAAGATGGTCTGAAGGAAGATACCGTACTGCATTACAACGGCTGGAGCATCGCCAGCCGCGGGCTTAAGTACCCAAGCGAATGATTTAAAGTCGACACCACCGATGAGTAAGCCTAATGGTGGCATAATGATGTTGGCGACTAATGATGAAACGATTTTGCCAAATGCAGCACCGATGATGACACCAACGGCTAAATCCATCACGTTGCCGCGCATTGCGAAATCGCGAAACTCTTTGATTAAACTCATACTTATCTCCTTGTCCAAGCCAATGCCATAAAGTCTAACAAACCTTACTGTTTTTGCCATCATCACTGCGTATTAAGCGGCAGTTTTATTTTCCATATATTTTGTTAGCATGAAGACGCGGCATTTACAGGAAGAATGGACTCGGCTGGAAGAGACGTTCTACATCTGACACGAATTTTTTGTCGGTCAGGAACATGATGACATGATCACCTTGTTCAATACGCAGGTTGTCATTAGCAATTATCACATCATCACCGCGTACTACTGCGCCAATAATGGTCCCGGGTGGTAGTTTAATATCATTAACAGAGCGGCCGACCACGCGTGAAGTAGATTCATCGCCATGCGCTATCGCTTCTATCGCCTCTGCAATACCGCGTCGCAACGACGAAACGCCCACGATATCCGCTTTGCGTACATGACCCAACAAGGCAGAAATCGTGGCCTGTTGAGGTGAAATAGCAATATCGATAACGCTGCCCTGTACCAGATCGACGTAACCACGGCGCTGAATCAGCACCATCACCTTCTTCGCACCCATTTTTTTCGCCAGCATGGCTGACATAATATTGGCTTCATCATCATTGGTGACGGCGATAAACAGATCAACCTGCTCAACATGTTCTTCAGCAAGAAGCTCCTGATCTGACGCATCGCCATAAAAGACCACGGTATCATGCAGATGTTCTGCGAGTTCCGCTGCGCGCTGGGGGTTACGTTCAATCAGCTTAACGCTGTAGTGCTTCTCAAGCCGCTGTGCCAGACCGAAACCGATATTGCCGCCACCCACCAACATAATCCGCTTATAAGGTTTCTCCAGCCGCTGCATCTCACTCATTACCGCACGAATATTCTGACTGGCAGCGATGAAAAAGACTTCATCACCCGCTTCTACGATGGTTGAACCCTGCGGACGAATCGGGCGATCCTGACGAAAGATTGCGGCTACGCGCGTATCAATGTGTGGCATATGCTCACGCATGATCGAAAGAGGATTACCCACTAATGGTCCGCCATAATAAGCTTTGACCACTGCAAGGCTGACTTTGCCTTCAGCAAAGTTGACGACCTGCAACGCGCCAGGGTACTGGATTAAACGATAAATATTGTCGATTACCAGCTGCTCAGGCGAGATGAGGTGATCGATGGGTACCGCTTCAGGAATAAACAACTTGTCCGCATCACGCAAATAGTCGGCCGCGCGAATACGGGCGATACGATTCGGCGTATTGAAAAGCGAGTAAGCAATCTGACAGGCAATCATGTTGGTTTCATCCGAGTTGGTCACGGCAACCAGCATGTCGGCATCTTCCGCACCCGCCTCACGCAAAATTCGCGGATGGGAACCATGACCCTGTACGACGCGGAGATCGAACTTATCCTGCAGATGACGCAGGCGTGCAGAGTCGGTATCAACCACCGTGATATCGTTGTTTTCACCCACCAGATTTTCTGCCAGGGTTCCGCCAACCTGTCCTGCGCCCAGAATGATTATTTTCATCGGTTATTAATACTCATCTCAGTTTGCACCCGATTTTTTTATCAGCTTAGCGTAGAAGAAACCATCTCCGCCTTCGGCTTGAGGGAATACCTGTAATCCGTTCGCGGGCGCATCCCTGAGTGATTCTGCCTGGGCATCGTGCTGGCGTTGCAGGAAAGCATCTATCTGCTGATGATTCTCTTCAGGCAGGATGGAACAGGTGGCATAAATTAGCGTACCACCAGGTTTCAGGTGCGGCCAGATAGCGTCAAGGATTTCACTCTGAAGCTTTACCAGCTCGGCGATATCACGATCGCGACGCAGCCACTTAATATCGGGATGACGTCGGATAACGCCGGTCGCAGAGCAGGGTGCATCGAGCAGAATACGGTTAAACTGATGCTCACCGCACCACTGTTGCGGCGTTCGTCCATCACCCTGTCTCACGTCAGCCTGCATGCCCAGTCGCTGCAGATTCTCACTCACGCGTTTTAGACGATGTGCATCGACGTCAACGGCCATAACTTCTGCTTCAGGTGCGATTTCAAGAATATGGGTAGTTTTACCGCCGGGTGCAGCGCATAAATCCAGAATCTGTTCGCCGTTTTGGGGTTCAAGCAGCAAAGCACAGCGCTGAGCGGATAAATCCTGCACGGTCACCCAGCCCTGATCAAAACCGGGTAACTGGCTGACTGGGGCAGGGGCGTCAAGCCACAGGGCATCTGGCACATCGGTAGCGGTTTGCGCACTCCTGCCGCTTTCGGTCAGCATTGCCAGCCACGCGTCACGATCATGGTGCTGGCGGTTAACTCGCAGCCACATCGGCGGACGCAGATTATTTGCTTCGACGATCTGTTGCCATTGTTCTGGCCAGGCATGCTGCAACCGTTTTAGCAGCCACCCCGGATGCAGATAACGCTGCGGGCCATCCTTAATGCTGGCGAGCAACTCTTTTCGCTGGCGCTGAAACTGACGTAATACACCATTTAATAAGCCTTTCAGGCTGGTGCGCTTCAGTACCTCGGCGCCAGCAACGGTTTCTGCCAGCGCGGCATGAGCAGGTACACGGGTATATTCCAGCTGATAAAGCCCGACCATGATCAGATAATGCAGAACCCGCTGCTTGCCGGTAAGAGGACGTTCCATCAGTTTGCCAATTAGCGCTTCCAGCTGCGGTAATGTGCGCAATACGCCAAAACAGATCTCCTGCACTAACGCGCTATCTTTGTCAGAGAGTTTCTTCTGGGCGGCAGGCAGTGCCGTATTCAGGGATTCACCCTTGTCGACGACGCGCTCAATAAGTTGAGCGGAGAGGCTACGCAGATTGATTGATTTAGTCATAGGGTTTTTGTCATCAAACAAAAAGCCCGGTGAGTGACCGGGCCTGAGAGTCAGTCCAGAAGGGTTCCAGGTTCAAACCATTCCCGGCGCGAATTGAGAAGATCCTGAGCCGACATCGGTTTCTTACCGGCGGGCTGCAACTGCAGCAGATTCAGTACGCCCTGAGCAGTCGCCACCTGGATACCATGCTTGTCAGCACTGATAATTTCACCCGGCGAACGCTCGCTGTGGGGCAGAACGGTTGCCTGCCAGACTTTTACCGGTTGCTCGTCAATGGTGAAAAAGCTGATTGGCCACGGGTTAAACGCGCGGATACAACGTTCAAGCTGTTCTGCAGAAAGTGTCCAGTCAAGACGCGCCTCCTCTTTACTTAGCTTCTCAGCATAGTTGGCCAGTGTTTCATCCTGTTTTGCAGGTGCAGCCCGCTGAGTGGCCAGTAATGTCAGCGTATCCAGCAGCGCCTGTGGACCAATCTGTGCCAGTTTTTCATACAGTGTTGCACTGGTATCCTGGTCGGCAATCGGACAAGCCAGCTTATGCAGCATATCGCCGGTATCTAATCCTACGTCCATTTGCATGATCGTCACGCCGGTTTCGCTATCGCCAGCCCACAGCGCACGTTGAATAGGCGCGGCTCCACGCCAGCGTGGCAGCAGCGATCCATGCACATTGATACATCCCAGGCGTGGCATATCGAGCACGGGCTTAGGCAGAATTAATCCGTAGGCTACGACAACCATCACATCGGCCTTAAGGTCAGCAATCAGTTGCTGATTTTCTTCAGGTCGCAGTGACTTGGGCTGATAAACCAGAATGTCATGTGCCAGCGCCAGCGTTTTGACCGGGCCTGGCGTTAATTTGTTACCGCGACCAGCAGGACGGTCGGGTTGGGTGAATACGCCGACAACCTGATGTTCAGAACTAAGCAGCGCGTCAAGATGACGCGCTGCAAAGTCAGGTGTGCCGGCAAAGATGATTTTTAGCGGGGGAGACACATTTATCCCTTCTTAAGATCTCAGGAAGTCTGCGCGTTCTGACGCGCCAGTTTCTCTAACTTAGTTTTGATCCGTTGCCGCTTTAAAGGCGACAGATAATCGATAAACAATTTGCCTTCCAGATGATCGATCTCATGCTGGATACAGATGGCCAGTAACTCGCTGGCTTCCAGCTCGAAAATTTTACCGTCGCGATCAAGAGCGCGGATCTTTACTCGCTCGGCACGCGGAACAAACGCGCGCTGTTCCGGAATAGAGAGGCAACCCTCTTCAATACCGGTTTCGCCACTTTTTTCCAGCAGCTCAGGGTTAATCAGTACTAAACGCTCTTCGCGACTTTCAGAAACATCAATCACGATAATACGCTGATGAATATCTACCTGTGTAGCCGCAAGGCCAATACCTTCTTCGGCATACATCGTCTCGAACATATCATCAACGATACGCTTAATGTCTGCGTTAACTTCTTTAACGGGCGCGGCGACTTTCCGAAGACGCTCGTCAGGAAAATGTAATACCTGCAAAACTGACATAAATATCCAGATCTGTATTCGGTTAAGAAAAGATTACTGCCTCATATTGTAGACTTTTCGAGGCCTGATTGACAGCATTGTCCGGCAGGAAGCAAGGACGATCAGTGAGCATATGATGGACAAAATAGCGCAGTATGTACGGCTGGCAACCGTCACTGGAATGACAGGGAAACGCTGGGTTGAGGTGGCGCAGCGGATAGGTGCCGGACAGGTAGACAGGGAGCAGCTTATCCTGCTTGGGTTAGATGCCAGCCAGTGCCAGCAATATTATGATCTGCCTGAAAAAAAACTCGCGGAAGTGCATACATGGCTGTCGCAGAGTCCGGCTCATCATCTGGTAACCGCTCTGGACGCAGCCTATCCAGCCCGTCTTAAAGAAACAAACCGCTTTCCGCCGCTGCTCTATATTGATGGCGATCCTGCAGTCATCAGCACATCACAGTTAGGGGTGGTAGGCAGCCGAAACTGTTCACACAATGGCCGTTACTGGTGTGACTGGTTTACACAGCACTTAAGCCTCAGCGGTCTGACCATTACCAGCGGTCTGGCACGGGGTATTGATGGTATTGCGCATCAGGCAGCACTCAACGTGGGCGGTAAAACGGTGGCTGTGTTAGGTAGTGGATTGCAGAGGCTCTATCCCAAAAATCATGCTCATCTTGCCGCAGAGATTGTTGAACAGGGTGGTGCTGTGGTTTCTGAGTTTCCGCTTACGACTATACCGTATCCGCTCAATTTTCCCCGCCGTAATCGTATCATCAGTGGCCTTAGCCATGGGGTGCTGGTGGTAGAAGCCTCTCTGAAGAGTGGTTCACTGGTAACGGCTCGTTATGCGCTGGAGCAAAATCGCAATGTCTATGCCTTACCTGGCGCACTCGGCAACCCGTTAAGCGAAGGCGTAAACTGGTTGATTCAGCAGGGCGCGCTGCTGGTGGCCCATCCCAATAACATCGTCGAAGATCTGGCAAGTGCGCTTAACTGGCTGCCGGTGACCCAGGCAAACGAAATTTATTCTGAGGTGAGTGACGATGCTCCATTGCCATTTGCTGATGTGTTGGCTAACGTAGGTGATGATGTTACACCTGTTGACGTTGTCGCTGAACGTGCCGGCCAATCTGTGCCAGTTATCTCAGCTCAGTTGCTGGAACTGGAGTTAGCAGGATGGGTCGCAGCTGTACCCGGCGGCTATGTCCGATTGAGGAGGGCATGCCATGTTCGACGTACTGATGTATTTGTTTGAGACATATATCCACAACGAAGCAGAAATGGGTGTTGATCAGGACAGATTGACAGACGACCTGACGGATGCCGGGTTCCATCGTGAAGATGTTTACAGTGCGCTGAACTGGCTGGAAAGATTGGCTGACTATCAGGATGGGCTGGTTGCGCCAATTTTACTGACAAATGATCCGCTCTCCATGCGCATCTATACCGATGAAGAGAGCAAACGTTTAGATGCTGATAATCGTGGGTTCCTGCTTTTCCTGGAGCAGATTCAGGTGCTGAATCTGGAAACCCGTGAAATGGTCATCGAACGAGTCATGGCACTTGATACCTCTGAGTTTGACCTGGAGGATCTAAAATGGGTGGTGTTGATGGTGTTGTTCAACATTCCAGGATGTGAAAATGCCTATCAGAAGATGGAAGAACTGCTATTCGACGTCAATGAAGGTATGCTGCATTAAATTTTCTTTCATGCATTGATCGCTATGAGTAAAGCTGCACTCTTCACCGTGCGTAAACAGGATCCCTGCCCCGCTTGCGGGGCAGCATTGGTTATTCGCTCTGGTAAGCACGGTCCTTTTCTGGGCTGCGCGAACTACCCGGCGTGCGACTACATTCGTCCCTTAAAAGGTCAGGCCGATGGCCACGTGGTCAAAGTGCTGGACGGACACGCTTGTCCCGAATGCGGAGCGGATAAAGTATTGCGGCAGGGACGTTTTGGTATGTTCATTGGTTGTAGCCTCTATCCGGAATGCGGATACACTGAAACCATCGACAAACCGGATGAAACCTCGCTGGCCTGTCCACAGTGCCGTGAAGGCCGATTAATTCAGCGGCGTTCCCGTTACGGCAAAACCTTTCACTCCTGCGATCGCTATCCAGCCTGCCAGTTTGTCGTGAATCTGACACCCGTTACCGGAATCTGTCCTTATTGCCAGTATCCGCTGTTAGTCGAAAAAAAGACGGCACAAGGGATCAAACGCTTTTGCGCCAGTAAAGGTTGTGGCAAGGCCATTGCTGAAGAGAATTTATAGATCATGGAAAATCAACACCTCGCCGATTCACTTGAGACCTGCTTAGAGCATCTGAATCGACAGGCGGTCATCGCCTATCCCACTGAAGCCGTATTTGGTCTGGGCTGTGACCCCGACAGCGAATCTGCCGTCATGGCCTTGCTGGCGCTGAAACAGCGTCCGGTAGAAAAGGGACTCATCCTGATAGCGGCTGATTACACCCAGCTTGAACCGTACATCTCCGCTCACGAATTGTCTGTGACACAGCGTGAGCGGATGTTTGCATGCTGGCCTGGCCCAGTGACCTTTGTTGTACCTGTTCCACCACAAACGCCTCGCTGGCTTACCGGACAGTTTGATTCACTGGCCATCCGCGTTAGTGACCATCCTGATGTTCAGGCGCTTTGCCGCGCCTTTGGTAAACCGCTGGTCTCTACCAGCGCAAATCTGTCAGGCCTCCCACCCTGCCGCACAGCCGAAGCAGTGAAGCATCAGTTTGGTGGGCACTTCCCGGTTCTGTCGGGAAAAACGGGTGGACGACTCAATCCTTCTGAAATCCGCGATGTCACCAGCGGCGAACTTTTACGTCAGGGTTAAGTTATGGATCAATTCGTCGTTTTCGGTAATCCGATCAACCACAGTAAATCTCCGCTGATCCATCAGGCTTTTGCTGAACAGACGGGCATTGATCATCGCTATGGTCGACTCTGTGCCCCGGTTGATGGTTTTCCTCTGGCGCTTACTGTCTTTTTCGAACAGGGAGGCCGTGGCGCCAACGTTACGTTACCTTTTAAACAGCAGGCATGGGAATTTGCCGACCAACTCAGCGAACGTGCAGCCCTATCCGGCGCGGTAAACACGGTGAAAAAGCTCAGCGATGGGCAGATCCTCGGTGACAACACGGATGGTATTGGCCTGTTAACCGATCTCGAACGGCTGATGATGATCAATGCTGGCGATAGTGTATTACTGGTGGGAGCAGGCGGTGCCGCACGCGGGGTAATTCTGCCGCTACTCTTATCAGGCGTGACACTCACTATTGTCAACCGTACCGCAGAGAGGGCAGAAGAGCTGGCTAGTCTGTTTGGTCAGAGCGGAACTATCCGCGCATCTGGTTTTGAGCAACTGGCAGACCAACACTTCGATCTGATCATTAATGCGACCTCAAGCGGTGTAGAGGGAAAAACGCCACCTTTACCTGCGGAAGTGATCCATTCCAGTGTGCGCTGTTATGACATGTTTTATCAAAGTGGGCTGACCCCTTTTCTGCTCTGGTGTCAGGCGCAGGGCGCGAATCGTCTGGCAGACGGACTGGGTATGCTGGTGGGTCAGGCTGCTCATGCCTTTTATCTGTGGCACGGTGTGATGCCGGAAATCGCTCCGGTGATTGCTCAGCTAAAGCAGGCAATGCAGCCATGAATCAGGCGATACAGTTTCCTGATGATGAAATCTATAACGCTGAACTGAACGCGGTCTGTTTTCCTGTGCTGGTGAACGGCATGCGGTTAAATTGTGCAATCAGCCGCGAGTTGCTGGCGTCACGTTTCGGCGAAGGGGAGGTGATGGCGCTGTTTCAGCACCATCGCTGGGATCTGGAAGATGAGGCCGAAGCGGCAATTCGTCAGGATAATATTGATGCTCAGGGCTGGATCTGGTTATCTCCAGCCAGGTAGTTATCTTTCCAGGCGACATAGTTATTAGCGGAATAAAGTAAACCTTCCTTCTCATTGTCATTCAGCAGTCTGATTTGCCTGACCGGACTACCCAGATAGAGATAGCCGCTCTCTAGTCTTTTACCCGGTGGCACCAGACTTCCGGCACCAATCATCACCTCTTCTTCTATTATTACACCATCCAGCAGAATCGATCCCATTCCAACCAGCACGCGATCGCCAATGGTACAGCCGTGCAGCATGGCTTTATGTCCGACCGTCACATCCTCACCAATAATAAGAGGGAATCCCTCTGGATTGGATGACGACTTGTGGGTGACATGTAGCACGCTGCCGTCCTGCACATTAGTACGTGCACCAATGCGGACCTGATTCACGTCACCCCTGATCGCAACCAGCGGCCAGATGCTCACATCATCCTCTATGATGACATCACCGACAACAACACTGCTGGGATCGACCATAACGCGCTGGCCAGTTTGTGGGAAAAGATCTTTATAGGGACGTAGGGCGGAAGTCATCATTGTTTTCCTTTTATCTGTTTTCAGTTCAGCCTGATGCGTTTTTCGCCAGCTGACAAGTCCATTCTGGCCTGGATCGATTGCGATCTCATCAATCTGGATCATTTATAACCGTTCAGGTAAAAGATCCAAAAAAAGGGTTGTGCTCTGAAACGGGATCCCTATAATGCGCCTCCATCGACACGGCACACCGGCAACGGGAAACGGGTTGAGAGGCACAGGAGACTGGGCCGCCGGAGAAAAACTTCTGAAATAGAGGTTGACTCTGCAGGAGGAACGCGTAATATACGCCACCTCGCGACAGGACGCTAACGCACTGTTCGCGCTGCTCTTTAACAATTTATCAGACAATCTGTGTGGGCACTCGCAGGATTGATATCAGCGTCTCCGGACGTAAAAAATATCAAGTCTCACGAGTGAACACATAATGAAATTCATTATGACGTTTTACAGATGAGCACCGCTTAACGTGTTTAAGCAAATCAAACTTAAATTGAAGAGTTTGATCATGGCTCAGATTGAACGCTGGCGGCAGGCCTAACACATGCAAGTCGGACGGTAGCACAGAGAGCTTGCTCTCGGGTGACGAGTGGCGGACGGGTGAGTAATGTCTGGGGATCTGCCCGATAGAGGGGGATAACCACTGGAAACGGTGGCTAATACCGCATAACGTCGCAAGACCAAAGAGGGGGACCTTCGGGCCTCTCACTATCGGATGAACCCAGATGGGATTAGCTAGTAGGCGGGGTAATGGCCCACCTAGGCGACGATCCCTAGCTGGTCTGAGAGGATGACCAGCCACACTGGAACTGAGACACGGTCCAGACTCCTACGGGAGGCAGCAGTGGGGAATATTGCACAATGGGCGCAAGCCTGATGCAGCCATGCCGCGTGTATGAAGAAGGCCTTCGGGTTGTAAAGTACTTTCAGCGGGGAGGAAGGCGGTGCGGTTAATAACCGCGCCGATTGACGTTACCCGCAGAAGAAGCACCGGCTAACTCCGTGCCAGCAGCCGCGGTAATACGGAGGGTGCAAGCGTTAATCGGAATTACTGGGCGTAAAGCGCACGCAGGCGGTCTGTTAAGTCAGATGTGAAATCCCCGGGCTTAACCTGGGAACTGCATTTGAAACTGGCAGGCTTGAGTCTCGTAGAGGGGGGTAGAATTCCAGGTGTAGCGGTGAAATGCGTAGAGATCTGGAGGAATACCGGTGGCGAAGGCGGCCCCCTGGACGAAGACTGACGCTCAGGTGCGAAAGCGTGGGGAGCAAACAGGATTAGATACCCTGGTAGTCCACGCCGTAAACGATGTCGACTTGGAGGTTGTTCCCTTGAGGAGTGGCTTCCGGAGCTAACGCGTTAAGTCGACCGCCTGGGGAGTACGGCCGCAAGGTTAAAACTCAAATGAATTGACGGGGGCCCGCACAAGCGGTGGAGCATGTGGTTTAATTCGATGCAACGCGAAGAACCTTACCTACTCTTGACATCCAGCGAACT